>JBKBWD010000006.1:0-137573 GCA_046289265.1 Bryobacteraceae bacterium
CGTCTGGAAAACTTCCGCCGACGTCATCCTTGACAAGGTCCGGCGTTGTAAAGAATTACTTGAGACGGGAGACTAGCTAGACCGCCGTCTGCGCGTCGTATTCCCGTCAATAGTTTGGCATGACCGCCGGCCCGCTGAATGCTTCCGCTCTCACGACAGCCTCGTAGATCACCCGCGACCCATCGGGCTCCGAGCCGAAAACGATAGCGCGAAGACCCGGTCCCTTCACATCTCCCGATGTCCTTCCGTGAAAGAAACGCTGGCGATTAAACGACAATTTTAACGCTGGCATCGACGTGACACGAGTCACCACCCAGACGACATCCCGGTTGTCGAGGTCAAGTCGGCCGACGAACTGCGTCCCCATGGACCGCTTGCCCGGCCAGTTCGTGACTTGCATTTCCGATCTCGTGACAGCCACTACTGTTTCGACAGCTTCGCCTTCAGGTGGCGGCGGGATCCAGACTGTATCCTCGGCTTCGCTCGGGGCAACGCCAGCATTCACGGCGGCGTACGGTGTGATGATTCGGCACGCCAAGGTGAACCCCGGCACGAGCTCACTTGGCCGGTTCCAGCTGTCCAGAAACCGAGTTGGCCATTCTTCGGGTACGGCATTGGCGTCAAGAAAGGTTTGATCGAAGGCGATGTGCCACCGACCCGATGCGTGAAGGCTCGCTTTCAGCGCCCAACGAAGTTCGCGACAAGCGAGGTAGACGTCATTCTTCCCCGACCCTCGGCTGGTCCAGCACTTCCAAGTTGCTGCCCGAGTGACGCCGTCACCGACGCTGAATCGAAGTGAAACTTCAGGCATTCTCGATCTCTTCCAACCGGGCTGGGTTGTGTCGGCCTAACGATCGCGCTTCGGACCAAGCGAACGTGCGAACTGCGGATGATCCGTCGCTAACATCCAGGGGAGTACGCAATCGTCTCTTCCCGTCTGTCAAACGCGGTGTACTACTGCAGTTTCTTGCCGACCTCGTCTCTACCAATCACATGCCTAGCTGCCCTGATGGTCTTGTTTACGCTGACTCGGATAAAACCGACCCTGGTCGGCCTAAGACGAAGCCGCAACCGGCGACGCGGGCCGGAAACTATTATTATATTACAACTGCTATTAGCATATCTCAATGCTTGCCGGTTTGTTCTTAAGCCCACATGTCGGTCGGCATCATCCTGCCGTCGCCAAGGTCATCATAGGGTGCTCTGACAATTGTGATCGGGCGGCGGACCGACTGAAAGTTACCTTTGACTCAAGGTCCCTCGGAATCAGCCAATCTGTAACATATCTTGCTCCAAGCCATTGACTGGATTGGCAACGATATACGGCCCTATACCGGAATACCACCGGCCGGGCGGAGTAGGAGCGCGCTTAACACGATCAGTTGCGACTGCAATGGCAACCGAGTCTCGAAAGCAACCGTCCTGGACAGACATCCCAGTCCTGATTACCCGAGACAGTACAACGCCCATGCATAAACGCGTAGATGCTCAATTATTTGACACGATGCCGCTTACCCGCTTGACGCCGACTTGTGGCTAACTCTACCCCGAGAACGGTAGCTTCCGAACGCGTAGGCGGCCATGCCGGAACACGGCAACGCACCCTGCGGAGAGTTCAGGTTCCAGCAGCGGCAGTGCGCGAAGCACGGCTTCGGCGTAATCGTCAGGGCGCAGAAACTTCGGCTCCCGGAACAGGATGAAAGATGGGCGCCCGGCTTCTCGATCCGCGAGGATGACGCCAAAATCGGAGTCGGCCGAAACCACAACGCGCTCTTCATCCAGCGCCTTTGCGAGGATTGCCTCATCACTGGCCGCATGCATCCCGTACGCACGGACGTGGGTTGCATCGTGTCCCGCGCCCGGAGGAGGTCGGCCAGGCGCGGCGGCAGCGCATTGTCGATCAGGAACTTCAAGCAGAATGAGGAAGAGGCAATTCGCGCTCCATGGCCGCGGCTGCGGCGAAGCGCAGGCACTCGCGAATGTCTTCCGCCTCGAGATCCGGGTACTCGGAGAGGATCTCGCCTTCGGTCAAGCCTCCCGCGAGCAATCTCAGTACTGTGGCGACAGGAATCCGCATGTGACGCACGCAAGGGACGCCGCCCATCTGCGCCGGATCGACCGTGATGCGGGGGAAATTCTTCATGACCCGTTCCCTCAACATTCTCTCAATTCGCCGCAGCCGCCGCAAACGCCTATGCGAAACGCCGCCAGTCCCGATTACACGAAACCAGGTAATACCCGATCACACCCCCACCCCAACCCCCAACCCCACCAACAACATACCCCCACTCACCCACCGAAACCCTTGACCCGCCGCGCTACCCTGAATACAGAGGACCCGTGTCCCAAAGTCCCCTTGAAGTTCAGCAATTCAGCGGGAAGGCAGGCGTAAAAAAATGAAAAATTACAAAACAAACCGAATCCCATTTTCGGACACCGCGGTACACGCGGCCCCGCCCCACCCAACTCCGCCCCACCAGGCCCCGCCGCCCTCACCGAACCTGCAGCACCGCGCAGTGAAACTCCGTCACCTCGCCCGCCTCATCCACCAGAAAATTCGACGTAATCAGCCCTGTAGCCCCCTGAAACTGCCCCTCGCCGCGCTCCACCTCATAAGTAACCGACCCGCTCTGCAGCCGCGGATTCGCGCTCTGGCCAATGTGCCCCTCCCGCACCGAACGGATGTGCAGCCGGTGGCCCCCCGCGCCGAACTCGATCACGCCGGACTCCACGAAGGCCGCCTCGCCGCGCATCTCCACGTCCGTCGTGCACACCGCCCGCCCGTTCACCACAGGCTGCAGCGCGCATCGGATCCCCTCCTCGTCGATCGTCGTCGTGATCGTGCAGCTCTCGCCGAACGTCCGAAGGTGAAAGGTGTCGGGATTCCGGCCCGTTTGCACGGCCCGCCCCCGAAACTGCATCAGGTAAAGAAACTCCTGCATCGTCCCATAACCTCCTTTCAACGCTCCCCTTACCATCGTCGCACCGCGCCGCTCGCCGCCGGCGCCCCACTGGGGTATCATCGACTCTGGCAAGGAGCCTCAAAATGACAAACACACCGCCCCCCATTTCCCCCACACCCCGTAAAATCAGCCCGCTGGCCTGGATCCTCGTCGGTCTCGCCGGCCTCTTCGTCTGTATCGGACTCGTCGTCGTCGCCGGCGGCTACTTCGTCCTTCACAAGGTCAAACAGGCTGGACTCGACCCCGAACTCATGGAGAGGAACCCCGCGCTCGCCGTCACCAAGTTCCTCACCACCATGAACCCCGATATCGACGTCCTCAACGTCGACGAGCGCAAAGGCGTCATCACCGTCCGCGAAAAGGACACCGGCAAGACCTTCACGATGAATTTCGAAGACGTCAAGCAGGGCCGCATCACCTTCTCCTCGGACGGCGAAGAGCTCACCATCGAAACCCGCGGCGATGGCGAGGACGGCACCGTCGAAATCAGCTCTTCCGAAGGCACCGTCTCGCTCGGCCGCGGCGGCCAGCTCCCGTCCTGGATACCCGCCTACCCCGGCGTCGAGGCCCAGGGCGTCTACTCCGCCAGAAGCGGCGAAGGCCAGTCCGGTAATTTCAGCTTCAACACCTCGGACTCTGCCGACAAGGTCATCGACTTCTTCGAGTCCCGCTTCAAGCAGCAGGACATGAAGGTGTCCACCAACCGCATGACCTCCGACGGCGCCCTCTCCGGAGCCATGCTCACCGCCGCCGACTCCGCCGACAAACGCACCGCCCTCATCATGCTCGGCGTCGAGGACGGCAAAACCTCGGTCAACGTCACCTACGGAGACAAGTAGCGCACGCGCCGCTCACCCTCCGGCGAGGCCAATCGGGAGACAATAGAGGAATCAACGAATCAGGAGGGAATGGGATGCATAGACGGGCGGCATTGGGGCTCCTCGGCGGGATACTGGCCTCGCCTCTCGCCCGCCGCGCACCGGGACAGAAATCGATGCCAAACAGCCAGCTCATCCGGCCGAAGGTCCTCAAACCAGGCGATACCGTAGGTCTGATCACCCCCGCCACCTACGTCAGCGACCCCGATCGTATGTTGCTCGTCGAACGCACCATGCAACACTTCGGCCTCAATATGAAGCTCGGCAGCAACGTGAGCAAACGCGCCGGCTACCTCGGCGGCGCCGTCGAAGAACGCCTCGCCGACCTCCACGAAATGTTCCGCGACCCCTCCGTCAAGGGCATCTTCGCCATCCGCGGCGGCTTCGGCTCGGCCCAACTCCTCGACCGCATCGATTACGACCTCATCCGCCGCAACCCGAAACTCTTCGTCGGCTACAGCGACATCACGGCCATGCACCTGGCCATCCACCGGCTCACCGGACTCGTCACCTTTCATGGGCCCGTCACCCTCTCCCGCTTCACGCCCTTCACGCAGGACCACTTCCGGCGCGCCCTCTTCCGGACGGAGCCGCTCGGCCGCCTCACCAATCCCCCCGAGGCCAACCCCCTGCGCCCCCAGCACCTGCTCCGCACCGTGCGCCCCGGCAAGGCCCGCGGACCCCTCGTCGGCGGAAACCTCACCCTGATCTCGACCACCATGGGAACTCCCTACGAGATCGACACCCGCGGCAAAATCCTCTTCCTCGAGGACGTCGGCGAACAGCCCTACAGTATCGACCGCATGTTGACCCAGCTTCGCCTCGCCGGCAAATTCGACCAGGCCGCCGGCGTCGTTTTCGGCGAATGCCAGGACTGCGGCCCGCGCGAGTTCCGCCCCAGCTTCGAATCGACCTTCTCGCTCGGCGAAGTGGTCGACAACATCCTCGGCGGCTTGAAGATTCCGGTGCTCTCCGGCCTCACCATAGGACACACCGCGGATCAGCTCACGCTGCCGCTCGGCGTCATGGCCGCGCTCGACGCCGACAACGGAACCTTAACCGTCGAGGAGCCGGCCCTTACGCCGGCGTAAGAAAGATTTGCGTGTAGTAATACGTGTTGCGCCCGGCCGACGCTACGCCGATGCCCGTGTGGGTGTAGGCCGCGGAAAGCAGGTTCACGCGGTGCCCGCCGCTGCGCAGCCACGCCGAAACGGCCGACTCGACAGGATCGGGGAAGCCGTTCTGGGTGTAGAGGTTCTCGGCGCACGCCTTCCAGCGCAGGCCCGCGTTGCGAAGCCGCCGCGGAAGATTGCCGTACTGCGGATCGACATGCGCGAAGAAGTTGTCCTGCGCCATCCGCAGGCTGTGAAACAACGCCGCCTGGTGTGCCGCTTCGTCCCAGGCCAGGCGCGCGAAACCGTGCTGTTCGCGAACTTCGTTGACGGCGGCAAGAAGTTGATCTTCCAGCTCGCGGGTCGCCGGAATGCGGCTGGCGGCCAGCAGCACCGGAGCCGGCACGAAGAGAGAAAGCGCCTGACGTCGAGTCATTGTGTTGCGTACTCGTCTATCGGGTTTTCTCGTGGATAACTTTACCAGGCCGCGGCCCTAAGATTTTCGGCCAGTAAAGTAGAGCCTGTCTTAATTATGGCAAGAGGATAGGGGGCCGCAAGTCCATCCGTGGCTGAAAGTCGATTTCTCCACGGTTCTCAGCAAGCAGCTGCCTTGCCTTCGGCCTATTCGACGGGGCTCTCGGCGATGAACCGGTCATAGACGGCGCGGGCGTGGTCGTAGGCCTGCTGCATCTCGCCCTGCTCTAGCAGTCGGACGCGACCGGTCTTCTGGCGCTGGCAGACATCGACGGCTTCCCGGAGCCATTGGGCGCTGCGGCGTGAGGCGCGCACCGGCTTGCCCTCCACCGTGACCCAGATCGGGTTGGTGTGCGAGGAGGGCAGAACGCGCAGGCAGACCCAACTGCTGCGGTCGATGGTCGCATCGAAGGACACGTCGGTCAGCTTGCCGTCGGCCTCGATTTCGCGGCGCGCCACCGCGTGGCCGTTGACGACGAGTTCCACCGGAACCTTGCGCGTGTTGCCGGCGCGGGCGCGCTCCACGTCCCAGTAGGGCTTCTGATCGTAGGGCAGCTTGCGGATCGCTTCGACCGCTCCGGGTTCCAGGTATGCCGCGACCTTGGCCGTGACCTTCACGCTGCCGCGGGCCGGTAGTTCGACGTCGCGGCCGGAGCCCATTTCGATTCCGTTGACGCGGAAGTCGATGAGGTGGCTCTTGCCGTCGGAGGCGTAGTTGCGGCCCTCTTTGAGGCCCTGCACCCAGTCGTTGTAGTCGAGCTTCGGCTGGCGAACGTAGCTGCGGCCGAGACCGACGCGGTCTCCGTAAATACACGGGAAGTCGGTTTCGCCGCTGATGCGCGTCCGGTATCCGACGTTCAGGGTGTGATACCAGACGTTCAGCTCCCAGGGATACGGCGTGTCGGCAACGGAGACGAGATCGACGGTGTCGTGGGTCACGGCGACAACGTACTCGTTGGCGCCGATGCCGTCGAAGGGAGGCATTTCGAAGCTGAGGAGCTTCTCCTCCTTGAGCGCGAGGCCCCAGCCGGAGTGCGTGTAGCCGGTGACCGCGCCCTGCTGCTTGCCCCAGCGGAGGATTGGGATCCCCCAGCTTGGCCAGTCCTCGATGCGCTTGGTTCCGGGATAGTCCTGCTCTTTGAGGCCGAGCAGCATGAGATGTCCGGTGTGGCTGGAAGGGTGGCCCGAGACCTCGACGTCGTAGCGGATGCGATGGTCCGGCGTGGAGACCTCGTTGTCCTTGCCTTCGAAGAAGGTCTTCTGGAAATACCAGCCGGGGCCCCAGGTGAGCACGCTCCCGACCTTCAGGTCCTCGCCGATGACGTGGCGGATCATGTCCTGCGGATAGACGCCCTCGGTAGGGCGCTCATAGTGGGCGCATCCGGCGGCGTGGATGTGGTGGTCGCCGGAGTACCAGCCGAGTTTGGCCGGGTCGATCCAGCGTTCGAGGCGGAAGGTCTCGGTGCGGGGTTCGGTGTTGGTGATCTGCAGAGTCCGGGATTTCTTGAGATACTCGGGGCCGCGCGAGTATTCGACGGTGTAGTTGCCGGGAGGCAGGGAGACGCCCTCGCCGTCGGCGCGGTAGACCTGGGGATGGAAGAAGAAGTCGGGCGCGAGACGCTTGGCCTGTGAGGGATAAACACGCTGGCGGTCGTCGCGAATGACGAAGCCGGCGGTGGTCGGCTGGTCGTTCCAGTCGAGCACACGGAAGGTCACCTTGGCCGAAGGCTTGATGGTGAACAGGATGTCCACCTCGTTGCGAAAGCCGAGGTCCTGCGAGCCCTGGCCGACATCGAAGGCCAGCTTGGCTTCGCGCTTGCCGGCCTCCTTGGCATAGAGCTGGAGGATCCGGTATTCGAGGTCAAGGCCGGAGAGGTGAACCTTCATCGGCTGCTTGTTGAACATGCTGAGGTCCATCCAGCGGCGGCCTACGACGTTCGCTGAGGCATTGGGAAGCGGGCCGGCATTCGGACTATCTGCGGCGAGGACGGCCGTGACGCCCGCCTCGTTGTGAACCTTGACGAGGAAGGTGCGCCATCCCTGTTCGAGGAGTTCGGGCGAGGCCGGACCCTGCTGCACTTTGACGCGGCTTTCCGGATTGATATGGACGCCGATCAGGCAGTGGCGATCGAGCAACTGCTGGATGCGGGCGAGACTGCGGGCGTTGGGCGGGCCTTGTTCGACGAGGCGTTGCAGTTCCGCCGTTTCGGCGGACGGCAGCGGTTCGCCGATCATATCGAGCGACTGGAGCAGGCGCGTCACCTGCGCCGCCAGCGGCTGATACTCGACGTTGGAAACGAGCGGCAGTTCCTCGGCCGCGCAGAAGCCGGCCGCCAGTAGCAGCAGCAGAGAGAGACACGGAATACGCATCCGCCACCTCCTCGTGGATTGCAGATTATAGTATCACCGCTTCACGACCGTCAGGGTCAGGCTCGACGGGTACTCGGCCGAGTGATGAACGGCGTTGCGGGCAACGACGCCCTTGGATTCGTCGTAGTTGTTGCCGCCGGTATTGAGGTTGCGGTCGAAGCGCGGAAAGTTGCTGCTCGACACCTCGATGCGGATGCGGTGGCCCGGAGCGAAGTAGTTGCTGGTGTGCATCGGGCCGAGCGTGACCTTGTAGACCTTGCCCTTTTCCATCCAGACCGGCGGCTTCTCATAGCCTTCGCGGTAGCGGACGCGCTGGATGGTCTCGTCGAGATTGTAGGCCCTGCCGTCGGGGTGAACGTCGACGAGCTTGAGGGTGAAGTCGGTGTCCCTGGCGTCAGAGGAGACGTAGAGGGTCGCTTCGACGGGTCCGCTGACTTCGATGCCTTCCCGGAGCGGCTCGGTCGAATACACGAGGACGTCGGCGCGGGCCTCGATGCGGCGCTGGTCGAAGGCGCCGGCGGTGATGGCGTTGCCGGTGCAGCAGACGTTGCCGCCGTGGGAGGGAACGGGGTTGTCGGGATCGTAGGTGAAGCGGTCGGGAAGGTCGCGGGCCGGCGGCGCGGAGGCGAGGGCGCCGTCGCCGAAGAGGCTGTTGGCTTTGCCTTCGCTGGAGAGATGGAAGGTGAGGGGTTGCGCGCCGGTGGGCGGCCAGGTATCCGACGACTGCCACTTGTTCAGCCCCATCGTGTAGTACAAGACCTTCGGCATCTTGGCGACCGTCTCGTTCGGTTCGCCCTTCAAGTGTTGATCGAACCAGGCGTAGGTCAGTTCGTCGTAGTTGAGGCGGGCGTCCCCGACGTTGAGCTCGCCGATGATGGTCTCCTCGGTGGCGCGTTTGAAGGCGCAATGGAGGACGGGAGCGATGATGGCGTACTGCTGGTCGGCGATCTCCGGGCGCGCGGTGCGGCGGACGTGGTTGTAGGCCTCGAGGTTCGGGCCGGTGGAGAGGTCGTACCAGGACATGAACCAGAAGCCCGGGATGTTGATGGGCTTGTCGTCGTGCCAGAGTCCGCCGCGATACCAGACGGGGTCGTTTGGCGTGCGCTGGATCATGCGGCCTCCGGTGGTTCCTTCGGTGGAGTCGGCGAAGATGCCGCGAGGGCCTTGCACGGATCTGAGGATATCCATGACGGGGAGATGCCAGAGCGCCTTGGCCCAGTCGACGGGCGGCATTCGCGGAGCGAGATCGAAGTAGCGCGAGACCTGGACGAGATCGGCCTGCGAGAGATTGGGCGGGAAACCGGGGCGCATGGCATTCTGCACTCCATAGAGCCAGGAAATGAAGAGCATCTGGACGGCGCCGCCACGGTAGAGATTGCCTTGTTCGAAGTAAGGGCGGACGCGTCCGACGCCTGCTCCGAAGCCCTGGGGGACCATCGTGGTAAAGGCGGGGTGATCGAGGGCGGCCACGGCAAGCTGCCACTCGGCGGTGGACGAGCAGCCGATCGCCCCGACCTTGCCGTTGGACCAGGGCTGCTTTGCGATCCAGGAAAAGGCGTCTTCGCCGTCGGAGAGCGGCGCGCCGAGGATGTCATATTCGCCCTCGGAGAAGAACTGCCCGCGCTCATTCATGACGATGTAGGCGAAGCCGCGCTTGACGGCTTCGAGCGGTTCGGTCATGTCGCGCGGCGCGCCGAGCTGCACGTCCCAGAAATTGAAGTTATACGGCGTGCGGACGAAGATCGCGCCGTACTTTTTCGATTCGTCCTTGGGGCGGTAGATGTCGGCGGCCATACGCTTGCCGTCGCGCATGGGCACCATGATCTTGCGCTCGACGACGGCGATGCTCTGGAGTTCTTTCTCCAGGGCGTTTCGGCGGCGGATGAGTTCGGCGTTGGGCTGCTGCGCGGGGGAGCAGATTGCGAAGGCGAAAAGCAGAACCGTGAGGCGCATGGGTCCTGCTATTATTTGCGATTGGATTGGGCGGCGCAAGGCAGCGCCCCGCCGCGATCAGAACGTGTAGCGGATGCCGCCCTGGAGCAGTCTTGGCATGCCGGGCAGGATGCCGCGGGTGCGGTCCACGATGTAGAGGCGGTCGAGCGCGTTTTTGGTTGAGACGAAGAACGTAGTCTTCCAGGCCTCGACCGGATAGTTCAGGGTTCCGTTCCAGATCACATTGCCGGGAATCCAACCGCGCTGGCCGTCGGGCGTGCCATTGACGGTGTTCAGGTCATCGCCGAACTGTCCACCGGTGCCGACCATCTCGATCAGGGCGTTGATGCCGCTGGCGTGCGAGACCACAACGCGGTTGTTCATAAGCCACTTCGGCGCATACGGGAGGCGATTGCCGGTCACGCGCACGCCGGAGAAGCCAGAGACGCTGCTGAACCGGGTGCCGCGAAACTCGGCGATTGGAAGATAGGTGAACGCGCTGCGCAGCGAGAAGCTGTAGCGGCTTCCCGCGACGCTTCGGACGTCCCACCGCCCGGCGAGTTCGGCACCCTCATGCAGGGTTCGGCCGGCGCTGGTCAGCGTGGCGCCGACCCCGCCTGCGACGCTGGACGGGATGATCTGGTTGCCGAAGTTCATCCGGAAGAAGGTGCCCTCGATCGAGAGAGACCGGCTCACGCGCGTTCTGGCGCCGGCTTCGTAATTCCAGCTCAGCTCGGGATCGAGATCCACGGTGCCGCCGGTGGTGTTGTTGATGATGTCCTCGGCGCGCGGCGGTTGAAAGCCGCGATGCAACCCGGTGAATAGCGTCACGCGCTGGCTTGGGGTGTAGGCGATCGCGATTCCGGGAATCCATTGGTTCAGGTTCGTCTCGCCGCGCACACCGGTCAGACGGTTGGTCCGCTGATAGCGTACGTGCTCGAGACGGACGCCGGGCGTGAGAGAGAGCTTTCCGAAGTTGAAACGGTTTTGCAGGAAGCCGGAGTATGCCTGAGTGCGGCGCTCGTTGTTTTCAACGACATTGCCGGCGCGCGATGTGGGAAGCGGGCCGTTCTCCTGGCGCCGGTCCTGGTGTTCGTAATGGGCGCGGAGGCCGAAGTTCACCTCGCTGCCGGCGCCGAGCCAGTCATGGAATACGCGCGCGCGCGATTCCACGCCTCCGGTCTGGTAGGCGCGGAGACGGCCTTCAATCCCGCAGGCCGTATGGAGGTTGTCCATGCCGCCGCAATTGGGGTTGGAGGCATTGTTGGGGCGCTGGTTGGAGTTGCTCGACTGGCGCCACCAGTCCCGCGAGAAGAACGACCCGTAGCCGTTGGTCGTCAGGACCGTGCTGGGGTTGATCGCCCACGAGTGGCTCGCGGCGGCGCCGTAGCGGTTGAAATTCGCATCATCATTGCGGAAGGGATTGTAGCGCGGATTCTCCCGGAACTCGGCCTCGCGCAGCCCTGAGTAAGTCAGGCGGGAGTCTTCCCCGAAGTAGTTGGCCTTCAGCGTGAGGCTCTGGGACGGTGTAAGCGGGGTGAAGATTTTCGCGGTGGCGTCGTTAAGCCCGGTTCGCAGATTGTCCCGCGCTCCCTGGCCTTGCTTCCGCATCAGGTCGAGCACGACGCCCGTGGAGCCGAACGTGCCACCCCAGTGGGCATGACCGTTCATATAGTCCCGGTTGCCGCCGATCAGGCTGAGGTATCCCGCCGACTGCGGCGGCGGCTGGGGCGTCACGTAGTTGATTACTCCGCCGACGGTCGAGGGTCCGTAAAGAACCTGCCCGGCGCCCTTGATCACTTCGATCGTGTCGAAGCGCTCCACAGGAGGATGGTAGTACGTTGCATTATCGCCGTAGGGGGCGTAGGAAAGCGGGAGGCCGTCCTCGAGCAGCAGGACTTTGGTGGAGCGCGTGGGGTTCAATCCGCGAATTCCGATGTTCGGCCGCAGCGCGAACCCTTCTTCGCCGCGCACATGCACACCGGTTGCTTTCCGGAGAGCTTCGTCGATGGTGAAGACGCGGCTCTGGGCCAACTCCGCCGAACTGATCACGTCCACGGCTCCGGGGATCTGCCGGAGGCGCTCCTCATCGATGACGATCTGGCTGGCCGTGACCACCATTTCCTGCGCTACGGTCCCGGTCTCAAGACGAAACTCGAAGGACCTGCCCTCGTTAGTCCGGAAACTCATCGAGCGTGTTTGGGCGGAAAAACCCGGCGCGCTGACCGTGATCAGCACCTGCCCCCGCGGCTCTGCGGCGAACCCGCACTCCCCAGTTGCATCCGTACGACAATTTTCCACCGAGGCCAATGCCTCGCTTTGCAGCCGCACCCGCGCGTTCGGGATGACAGCGCCAGAGGCATCCGTGACTCGCACGACAACGTTGGACGCAGCTCCATCGCGGTCCGCCAAAGCGGGAACCGCCGCCGCGAAGATGACCAGCACAACAGGAAAGATTCGATTCGCTCTCACGGGATTAGCATTCATCAATGACATTGAGTTGCAAGTAGAAGATCCGGCTCTCATTGTATGCGAAGGAATTTAGGCTTTACAAGAGGGATTGCGAGAAAAAGAAATGCAAGACAGTTACACGACCTCGGGGAGAGGGAAAGGCGGTTGCGCGTTCCCACTGCGATCAGGGCCAGCCGGGAATGGATCGGAAGATCGACCGGACCAGGTCGCCCAGGGCGATCAGCAGAAGCACAAGTGCGGCGACGAGCACAACGGCGGCGACGGCCAGTCCAGGGTAGAGCTCGCGCCAGAGCGGTTTGGGCTCGGGCGAACGCCGCACGGGGAGGTCGGGAATATACCACCACTCGGAGCGCTCGCCGTCCCGCTCCACGCAAAGGTAGAGTCCGCCGATATCGTCCTGGAAGGCGACGCGGGAAACACCTTCGGAGAGGTACTCCCGCGAGATCTCATCGAGTATTCCATTCGGGCGCACGGTCGAGGCGCCTGGGTAGCTTCCTTCCCAAAACTTCCTCCCCACTTCGTCACCACCGGCAGACATACACCCTGGAGGATGGACGGGCCGTCCACCCAGGTTTCCAGGAGGCGCCCGCCGGGTGAGCCTCCTGGGAGTTCCGCCGCTGGAGTCATTAGCGTTGGATCACCGGGAGCAGAATGCCACCCTGGGTCGGCAGGCCGTCCACCCGGATCTCCAGTGGGTGCTCACCCTCGCCGACCTCGGGGATACGAATGTTGAACTGGCACAGCCCGGGTCCAACCTTGCCCGCGAACTCGACCGGCGCATACTGGACGCCGATGGTGGCGACGGCCGGCGTGGCGAGCGGCGCCGGCGCGTGGAGTTGTCCGGCTGGTGACGGCGGATCGGTGTCTCTGCAACCGGTGCCGAAGAACATGATCACGTCGTTCGGCGTGGCCGGGCGTGTGGTGACTCCGGGAAAGAGTCCCGGCGGCCCGAGGTAGGTTCCGTCAGGGTGGACCGCGGCCGGGTAGCGCCTCCCGGCGGGGTCGAAAGCGAAGAGCGCGGGCGCGGCATCGTTTACCACGGTGGAGAAGGGCAGACTCATGCCCTGCGGCGTCTGGACCGTAACGTTGACGGGCCCCGGCGGAATCGTGTCCGGCAGCAGCACGTTGATCTGGGACGGGCTGATGTAGGACGGGTATCCGGGTGTGCCGCCGAAGAGCACCGAAACGCCGTCAATCGCGGTGGGAAGCGCGGGGCCGTTGAAATCGCCCTCATGCCATAAACGGGTTGTCGTCGACAGATTGCTCCCCATAATCGTTACCCACGTCGAACCCGTGATGCCGCCGCCGAAGGTCGCACCATTCACCACTCCGGCGATGGCCGGCTGGGTCGGGGCCGGCGGCGTCTGGGTCACGGTGACATCGCGGGCGCTGGCGCCGAAACCGATGGTAATGGTTGTGGTTCGCGGGGTACCGGGGGTCGTCAGCGGCGCGGTCCGATATGTGACCTCGCCCTTCCCTGTTCCGATGGTCGGACTCAGGGGCTGAAGCCAGTCCACCACTGGCGTGGCCTGCCACGAACACCCGTCGGGTGCATCGATGGAAATTTTGAAGTCGCCGCCTAAGGCTGGAAGCGTTACCTGAGTGGGGCTTGGCGTCACCACACAAAGTTGGTTCATGACCGGGCCGGAGGCCTGATAGGTCGTCGGGTGTCCGCCATAAAAGACGCCGTTGCCTCCGAGCCGGTAGGTGAATTGAATTGAATTCGTCGGTCCACTGCCCCAGGGTTGCGAGCCGGGAGGACTGCCGCCCAGGAATTTTCCGTCGATGACCTCGGCCAGAACGCCCGGCGTGTTGGCGATCTCGTCGGTCGCGGTGCCGGAGCCGGAGAAGGTGCAGGTCGCCAGGTTTACCGTGCCGGTGATCCGGGGAACCTGCCCCTGATTGCTGGTGAGGGTGAAATTATTCCCGGTCCGCGTGAAGTTGACGCGCGCTTTGTCCAGCATGATGTAGTTCCGGTGGCCACCGGGGTCCTGCTGGACCTGGAAGGTCATGTCGGTGACGACGGAGTCCGGGCAGACAGGAGGAGGCGGCGGCGGTACGGGGCTGAGCACGATGACCTCGACTTCCAGATTCCGCCAGCCCATGTTGCTGTCGGAGACCAGGACTTTCGTTTCGCCCGGACTGAGGCCTTTCACCACGATGGTGACTTCGGGAGTGTCGGCCTCGTATGCGTGCGCGGCCGGAACAGATGCAATAGATGGGTTCTGCGAGGTGAATTTGAACTCGCCCTTCTGTTTGCCGAGCCAATACCCGAACCGAGTGATCTTCAGTTCTTTGCTCCCACCGACGAACATGATGATCCGGCGCGGCCCTACCGCGAAGCGTCCGATTTCGATGGCGTTGCTACCGCGGTATTTCAGGCCGGAGGAGGCGTCCTCGCCTTCCAGGTCATAAGGCGCGACGCCTTCAACCAATGCTTGGTAGACGATCGGGAACGACTGCATTCCGGGCGGGATCGTGACCGAGGCGGTCTGGCCTCCGCCGAACGTCACGATCGAGGGAGCCTGGCTCCGGACCGTCGCCTGGTAGGCCGCCAGGAGTGGCACATCTTTCGGCCGCAGAACCGAAATCATGTAGGTACCCGGAATCGGCTGGTAGTCGCCCTTCGTCGGCGCCTCGCGCACGCCGGTTCCCTGGATCGCACTGTGGAGGGGATTGGCCTTGGAGAAGCGGCTCTTGAAGAAGGGGGTAGCGCCGTTTTTGGCATGGGTGAGCGCTTCGTCGAACGAAATCTCGCCGTCTTTGTTGGCGTCCGCCGCCGAGTCCTGCAGGGCCAGGAGGACATGGTAAGTGACGTAGCCGAACCCGTTCGGGCCGCGCGTTCCGTAGGCGACGTTGTCGGCGTCCGAGCCTGTGAGGATCGCGCCGCGATAGCCTTTTCCGCGAAACCAGTCGATGAGCTGGCCGGAATAGCAGGCGTCGACAATCATGCAGAGTTCGGCGCCTTTGAGCGGCTGCATCATGCGCGCCAGATCCTCGTAAGGAAGCACGTCCGTGCCGTCGCCGGCTTCATTGACCAGGACTATTCCGGCGCCGTCGTCCTTCGACGTGCCGTGTCCGGAGTAGT
The DNA here is from genome assembly GCA_046289265.1 of Bryobacteraceae bacterium. Taxonomy (GTDB): domain Bacteria; phylum Acidobacteriota; class Terriglobia; order Bryobacterales; family Bryobacteraceae; genus JBKBWD01. The sequence goes on from JBKBWD010000006.1 coordinate 15,290, forward strand.
AGAAGTAGAGCTTTTTGCAATTCTTTTTGGCAGCCTCGTCGATGAGGCGTTGGAGGTCGGCCCGGGTGATCGACTTGCGAGGCCCATCGGGCGCCACGGTTGTGAGCGGCGCGTTCAACAAGATATTTCCAGGGGCAACGACGTTCTGGCCGAGCACGTAGTCGCGGAAGCGGAGGACGTCGGCCGGGCTGCCGGGCGCGTCGGGCCCGTGCACGATGATCGCGCACGCCTGTTCGGGAGGGACCTTGGCGAGGCGGAAGAGGGAAGGGAACTTCGGCTGCCCGGAAGCCGCGCTTGCACTGGCGGCGCCGCCCAGCAGCAGCGTATCGCCGGAGGGCAGCAGCGAGACCGGGCGCGGCTGGCCCGGCAGCACGACGAGCGGCCACCAGTTGACGGGTGCAATCGTCGCGGAGGCGGCGGCATCGGCGGCCGGTTTCTCCGCATCGAGCAGGATGAAGCGGACCGGATGCTGGAAACGGCTTTCCGGAGCGTCGTCCATCCAGAAGAACCAGGCCGGCGTTTTGGTCACCATTGGGACGCCGGTTGCCGCCCGCCGCTCCGGATGCGCCGGCAGGACGGTAGCGCCGGCGGGCAGCAGGTAGGGACCGTTCAGCACGGAAGCGCCAGCCGGGTAGAGAAGTTGTACCGCCGCCCGCACCGCTTCAGCGCCGGCCGCCGGGGGAGAGGCCGTTTGCACCGTCGAGATCGCGAAGACGGCCGAGCGGATTGCGTCGCCAGTGGAGGCTCCGATGCTCAATACGCCCGGCGCGGGGCCGGTGCGGAAAGTGGCCGTGGCGATGCCGCTCGCGTCGCTCTGCACGACGAGGAAGGGCTCGCCGGGGGCGGCGCCATCGAAGGAGCCGCCGCCGAGGTCCGCCGGACCGTGAAAGATGACGCTGGCTCCGGCGACGGCGGCGCCGGCCGAATCGCGCACCTGAACGCGCAGCGACGCGCTCTGGCCGGGGGCGAGCGCGAAGGCCGCGGGGCCGGAGGTCTGGACAGTGGGAGGCGTGGCGACGGTCTGGGCGAAGCCAGCGGCGCCGAGGAGGGTCAACACCATCACCGGCAAGAGCGTCTTACGAACGAAACTGCCTGAGTTCCGGCGAGAAGGAAGGAGTCGGAAAGTCATCGTGAGCCTGAGCGCGCAACGGACGAACAGCAGATTTTCTCCGATACGGATGAGGAGTGGATTATAACCGGGGCGGCGGAGGCGAATCAAGAACAAAAATTAATGACCGGCGGGGCCCGTCCCCGGTAGGATGGAAGGCTATGGAAGACGTGATTGGGGACTACCAGCGCTGGAAGCACCAGGGAGCGGAGCTGCGGACCAAGGCGAAACAGGCGATGCAGGCGAGGTTCCGGGAACTGCTGACCGAGGCGGTCCGGCTGGCCGAGGAGTATCGTGCCGATTTCGGCGCTCCGCTCGCGCCGCCGCCGGTTGTGACGGCGTTCCGGTACAAGTCGAGCCCGAAGAAGAGCACGAAACCGGCAGCGGCACTGAAGGCTCCCGCGCCAGAGCCTCCGGCGCCCGCGCCTGCGAAGAAACGCGACCGGAAGACCGCGGCCCTCGAGCGCAGCCTTGCGGCGGCGAAGAAGAAGCTCGATGCAGCCAAAGGCAAGGGTGCGCCGACGCGGGACATCGAAGACCGCATCTACGAGATCGAAGACCAGCTTCGACTCGCCGCGCAGGCGTAAATGCAGCCGCAAATTCAGGTCCGGCCGGCAGCCGGCGCCGATGTCGCGGCGATCGCGCGGATTTACGGCCACTACGTCCTGCACAGCAGCGCCACCTTCGAGATCGAGCCGCCGAGCGCCGAGGAGATGGCGGCCCGACGGTCGGGGATGGTTGCGCTCGGTCTGCCGTACCTGGTTGCCGAGTCCGGCGGCGGGGTGGTGGGCTATGCCTATGCCAGCCCGTACCGGCCTCGGGCGGCCTATCGATTCACGGTCGAGGATTCGGTTTATGTCGATCCGGAACAGGTGGGCCGGGGCTACGGCTGCGCGCTGCTCGGCGCCCTGATCGGGGAGTGCCGCCGCGGCCCGTGGCGCCAGATGATCGCCGTCATCGGAGGCGGAGACAATGAGGCCTCGATCCGCCTGCACCGGCGGTTCGCGTTCCGGGAGGCCGGAACGCTGGCCGGCGTCGGCTGCAAGTTCAACCGCTGGATCGACACGATCCTGATACAGCGCGAGCTACTCGCCTAGGACTTCGGTATACCGCTCGGCCGGCCGGGGCTGGAGCGCCGGGTTCCGCATGAGCAGACGGGCGCAGGCGTTCCAGCGCAGGATCGCATCGTCGTTGTCGGTCGGCCGGAGCCGTTCGGCCTCGTCGAAGAAGCTCATAGCCTCCTCGATCGCCTCGTAGGCGGAGTGCTGGCAGCCGGGCAGCGCCGCCCGGAGGATCGCCTTGGCCGAGCGTTCGCAGATGATGCCGGCATAGTAGGCACGCTGGTAGGGGTCCTTCAGCTTCGGCAGGATCTGGCGGGCCTCGCGGACGGATGCGCCTTGCTCAAACTGGTCCGTGATGGAGAGCAGCAGCGTGACGAGGACCTGCTGATTGTCGGGCTCGATCCGCAGGATGTCCTCGCAGATGCTTTGGGCCTCCATCGGTTCGTTGAGCAGGCGGTATCGCTCGCTCTTTTGCAGCGCGTCAGGAATGGCGGCCGCTGAGATTGGTTTTAAATTCAGTTCCATATCGCCTCCGGCTGCTTCCGTTTCCGGAAGCAGGCTCAGCGTCGAAAGAGCCGGAACAGTTTCGCGACGGGATCGTAGAACTCATCCACGACGCGTTCTTTCAGAGGAATGATGGCATTATCAGTGATAGTAATTCCCTCCGGACAGACGTTGGTGCAGCACTTGGTGATGTTGCAGTAGCCGATGCCGTGCTCGTGCCGGAGATCGGCGAGGCGGTCTTCGGTATCGGCCGGGTGCATCTCGAGTGCCGCGATGAAGGTCAGGAAGCGCGGGCCGATGAAGTTGGGATGATGGGCGTGCTCGCGCAGCACGTGGCAGACGTCCTGGCAGAGATAGCACTCGATGCACTTACGGAATTCCTGGACGCGGTCGACGTCGTCCTGCTGGATGCGCCAGGTGCCGTCGGGGGCGTCGGGCTTGCGGGGCTTGTATTTGCGGATCCCCTCCTTGACGCGATAGTTCCAGGAGACGTCGGTCACCAGGTCGCGCAACGAAGGGAAGGTCTTCATCGGCTCGACCGTGATGGGTTCGTCGACGTTCAGGGTGTTGAGCCGGGTCATGCACATGAGTCCCGGCTTGCCGTTGATTTCGGCCGAGCAGGAGCCGCACTTACCGGCCTTGCAGTTCCAGCGGACGGCGAGGTCCGGGGCGTGCTCGGCCTGGATCTGGTGAACGGCATCGAGGACAACCATGCCGGACGAGATACTCGTCCGGTACTCGGCGAACTGGCCGGAATCGCGATCGCCCCGCCAGATGCGAAAGACTGCGCTGTCCTTCATTTCATCTCCTCGATGATGCTTTTCAATTCGTCGCTCAATTCCGGCAGAGGCTGCCGCGAAACCTGCATGTCGCCATCGGGGCCCTTGCGGATCTCGATGTTGAACGTACCGTAGGCTTCGTCCTTGGACGGGTAGTCGTCCCGGAAGTGCGCGCCGCGGCTCTCCTTGCGTTCCAGCGCCGCGCGCGTGACCGCCTCGGAGACCGTGAGCAGGTTCTTCAGATCGAGCGCGGTGTGCCAGCCGGGGTTGTATTCGCGGTTACCGACGACGCCGACCTGCGAGGCGCGCGACCACAGGGTTTGCAGGCACTCGACCGCGCGCTCCATCTCCGACTGCTGGCGGACGATTCCGACCAGGTCCTGCATGGTCTTCTGCAGATCATGCTGGATGGAGAACGGGTTCTCGGCCGAGGCGCGATCGAAGGGCAGGAGCGCCTCTTTCACGGCTTGGTCCACCTCGCCTGAGTCGATCTGGCCGGCGCCATTCTGTTTGGCGAATTCGGCGGCGTACTTGCCGGCGCGCTGGCCGAAGACCAGCAGGTCCGAGAGCGAGTTGCCGCCGAGGCGGTTGGCCCCATGAAGACCGGCCGCGCACTCGCCCGCGGCGAAGAGGCCGGGCACGTCAGTCATCTGGGTGTCGGCGTCGACACGGAGGCCGCCCATCATGTAGTGGGTGGTGGGGCCTACCTCCATCGGTTCCTTCGTAATATCGATGTCGGCCAGTTGCTTGAACTGGTGGTACATGCTCGGAAGCTTCTTGCGGATGTGTTCGGCCGCGTTCGGAAGCTTCTCCTTGATCCAGGAGATATCGAGGAAGACCCCGCCGTGCGGGCTGCCGCGCCCTTCGCGGACCTCGCGCATGATGCAGCGCGCGACGTGGTCGCGGGTGAGAAGCTCCGGTGGTCGGCGCGCGTTCTTGTCGCCCTGGGTGTAGCGCCATCCCTCCTCTTCGTTGTCGGCGGTCTGGTTCTTGTAGTTGGCGGGGATGTCCTCGAACATGAAGCGCTTGCCGTCCTTGTTACGCAGGACGCCGCCTTCGCCGCGGACGCCCTCGGTGACGAGGATGCCGCGGACGCTCGGGGGCCAGACCATGCCGGTGGGATGGAACTGGACGAACTCCATATCCAATAGGGTGGCGCCGGCATGGTAGCCGAGCGAGTGACCGTCGCCGGTGTACTCCCAACTGTTGCTGGTGACGCTGAAGGCGCGGCCGATGCCGCCGGTGGCGAGCACGACGGCCTTACAGCGGAAGAGCTTGAATCGGCCCCGCTCGCGTTCATAGGCGACGGCGCCGGCAATGCGATCGCCGTCCTTGAGGAGCGAAACGACCGTGCACTCCATGTGGACGTCGATGCCCTGGTGGATGCCGTGGTCCTGGAGGGTGCGGATCATCTCGAGCCCGGTGCGGTCGCCGACGTGCGCGAGTCTCGGGTACTTGTGCCCGCCGAAGTTGCGCTGGAGGATGCGGCCGTCCTTCGTGCGATCGAACAGCGCGCCCCAGGCCTCGAGTTCGCGGACGCGATCGGGAGCCTCCTTGGCGTGCAGTTCGGCCATTCGTGGATTGTTCAGATACTGTCCGCCGCGCATGGTGTCGGCGAAGTGGACGCGCCACCCGTCGCGGTCATCGACGTTGGCGAGCGCCGCGGCGATGCCGCCCTCGGCCATGACCGTGTGAGCCTTGCCGAGGAGCGATTTCGAGACCAGTCCTACGGAGACGCCCGAAGCCGCGGCCTCAATGGCGGCGCGAAGACCGGCGCCGCCGGCCCCGATCACCAGGACGTCATGTTCATGCGTTGTCAGCTCCGGCATTCTATAGAATTCTCCAGTCTGTCCAGATCCCCATCGAGCACATACGAACGTACAGGTCGGAAAAGCCCACCGAGAAGAGGCTGCACCAGGCCCAAAGCATGTGGCGCCGGTTGAGGCAGCTTACGCAGTCGTAGGCTGTCTTGCGCGCCGGGGCGCGGGACATCAGGTCCAGGCGTCCGCCGACCAGGTGGCGCAGCGAGTGGCACCCGAGCGCATAGCCGCCGAGCAGGATGACGTTCACCGTCAGGACCAGGGTGCCCACGCCGATGCCGAACTCCACGCCGCCGGCGGCGGTGGGAAACCACATCGCCAGCCATGCGTCATAGGCGAGCAGCACGAGGAATACGAGCGCCAGATAGAGGAAGTATCTGTGGACGTTCTGGAGGATGAGAGGGAAGGATGCCTCGCCGCGATAGCTCTTCCGGGGCTCGCCGACGGCGCAGGAGGGCGGGTCGGCCCAGAAGGCTTTGTAGTAGGCTCCGCGGTAGTAATAGCAGGTGAAGCGGAAGCCGCCGGGCGCCCACAGGATCAGGAAGGCCGCGGAGAAGGGCAGCCAGGCGGGATACCAGTCCGGCTTGCCGCCGAACCAGGCGTGATCGGGGTCGCCGAACAGCTCGGGGGCGTAGAACGGCGAGAGGTAGGGGCCGAATCGATAGTGCTCTCCCTGGAAGGCTGCCCAGGTGGAGTAGACGATGAAGGTCGCGAATCCGAGAAAGGTGAGCAACGGCGTCACCCACCATCGGTCGCGCCGGGAAGTTTTACCAAATCCGGCGCGCGTGTAAGGCACGTCGATAGAGGACATAATGTGAGACAAACTTTATACGAAAGGTCCTGTGTCCGTCAAATTCGGGGCGTTTTCGCGGGGGCAGTGTCACCAGCCGATGACGTAGTTGTCCTTGGCCGGACTAACGCTTCCGTGGAAGATTCCGGACTTCGGATCGATCCAGATCATCTTGACCGCGCCCGCGCCGGAGGGCTGCTGGAAGTAGGGGCCTTGCAACTCCGTGACATCGAGTTTGTGGCCCCGTGCGCGCAGCGCGTCGCCGACTTCGGCGGCAAGCACGCGGGGCAATTGGAGGGCGTCGCCGGGCTTCTGAGGATACATGGAGGCGTAGATGTTCTTCGTCGTCACGGTCGGGGCCTCGACGGCCTGCTGGACGTTCATGCCGAACTCGGCGACATTCAGAAAGGCCTGTAGCATCGCCTGCGGTTGGTTGTCGCCGCCGGGTGTGTTCCAGGCGAGGACGGGCCTGCCCTCGCGCAGCGCGATTGCGGGATTGATGGTGTGGCGGGGACGCTTGCCGGGCTCGAGCACATTCACGTTGTCCGGATCGAGGCTGAAGTATGGCATGCGGTTGTTGAGAACGAATCCACCGCCCTCAACGACGATGCCGCTTCCGAACGTGCCGTTGACGCTATGGGTGACGGAGACGACGTTGCCGAAGCGGTCGGCAATGGAGAACGAGGACGTCTCACCCTGGTCGCCCAGCAGAATGGGCGCGGCCGCGGCCTCGGAGGTGCGTTCGGCGTAGCGCAGGCGATGGCCCGCAAGCACGGCATTGCCCTGGCGGGGGTCGCCGGGTGGCGCGACACCTTCGATGGCGCGATCCATGCGGATGAGGGCGCGGCGTTTGGCGGCGTAGTCCTTGGAGAGCAGGGCTGGGACGGGGATGTCCTTGGCAAAACGGGGGTCGGCGATGTAGCGGTCGCGGTCGGCGAAAGCGAGCTTCAGGGATTCGGCAGTCAGATGCAGCGCGTCGGGTGAGAGCGCTCCCATCGAGCGCAGGTCATAGCCTTCGAGGATGTTGAGCGCCAGCAGGAGCACGATGCCCTGCGAGTTCGGCGGGCACTGATAAATTTCGTAATCCTTGTAGGAGACGCGGATCGGCTCGGCCTCTTCGGCCTCGACGGACTCCAGATCGGCCAGGCGCAGCAGGATTCCGTTCGCTTCGGCGAAGCGGGCGGTGTTGCGCGCGATGGCGCCGCGGTAGAAGCTCTGGGCGCCTTCTTTCGCGATCGTCTGGAAGGTGCGGGCGAGGTCGCGCTGGACGAAGAGTTGGCCGGCAAAGAAGGGCTCTCCGCTCCGCGTCAGGACGCGCATGGATGAGGGATACGGCGCCAGCTTCGGCGCGCCGGAGACGTGGTGGGAGGCGGACCAGTGGGAAACGGCGTGCCCGTTGGCGGCGGCTTCGATCGCCGGTTTCAGCAGTTCGGGATAGCGGCGCGTGCCGTATCGCTTCAGCGCGTGGTCGAAGCCCGCGACCGCGCCTGGGACCAGGATCGAGGGCGGTCCGTCAGCCGGGATGCCCTTCAGTTCTTCGTAGTATTTGCGCGTGGCGGCGCGGGGAGCGAAGCCGGTGCCGTTGATGAAGACCACGCGCTTCTCTTTGGCGAGCCAGGCGAGGATGAAGGCGTCGCCGCCAATGCCGGCCTGATGCGATTCGACCACGGTGGTCATGTAGAACACGGCGACCGCCGCGTCGATGGCGTTGCCGCCGCCTTGGAGTACCTGGAAGCCCGCCATCGCTTCCAGCGGATGTTCGGCGGCGACCATCCCGTTTGTCCCCATGACGACGGTGCGCCAGAAGGGACGTTGGCCGGCGGTCTGGGCGGAGGCGCCGGCCGCAAGAAGGAGAGCGAGGGCGAGGGCGATCATCGGCGAGATGATATCACCCGCGGCCGGCCGGGGCAGCCGCTACTGCGGGATGGCGAAGCGGAAGGTCGAGCCTTTGCCCGGTTCGGAGTCCACCCAAATCCGGCCGCCGAGGCGTTCGATGACGCGCTGGCAGATCGCCAGTCCGATACCGGTGCCGGGCAGCTTTTTCTGATGCAGCCGGCGGAAAGGATGGAAGATGACCTCGGCGTCCTCCGGAGCGATGCCGATTCCGTTGTCACGCACGCTGAACACCCAGTAGCCGTCGCGCGAATCGGCCGAAACGTGCACGCGCGGCGGCACGGCCTCATTCCGATACTTGATCGCAGCCGTGCGTCCCCTCCCTTACGGCCGGGGCTCGGTAACTCGCTTCTCTGCAACACGCGCGCTACCGAGGCGCGCACGTCAGCAAGCGGTTGCCGAAGTATTCCACACCTTCTACCGGCGGTCCGGGCTCGGTGACGCGGGTGATTCGTCGGCGGGCTGCTAAACCTTCAGGAGCTTCTGGAACAGGTCGTAGAAGATCTCGTCGCGGCGGCAGTTCGTGGCGACGCGGATCGGATGGCGGCCCGGCTTCTGGCTGTAGGTGAGGTCGTCGTTGAGCACAGGGCTTGGAACGAGCTTCGAGGGCACCCACTCGGGGTTGATGAGCCAGGCCACGGCCGAGATGTCCCAAATGACTTTCGACCAGGTGTAGGGTTGGGGACGATTCTTTGTATGCTCGTTGTAATACTCGACGAACTGCTCATAGAGGTAGTCGCAGAACTTGGAGCGGCCCTTGAGGAAGTGAGCGAGTTCCGGGAGCGTGGTGCGAAGGTGCTCGGAGACGTTCTTGGTCGGGATCTGGACCAGGGGGACGCCGCTGTCGAAGAGCACGCGGGAGGAGTGGATGTCCTGCTGGAGGTTGAACTCGCGCGCGCTGGGCCACTCGTGCGTGGCGCCGCCGAGCCAGACCACGACGATTTTATCCTTGATGCGCGGCTCCATCAGGATCGCCGATGAGACATTCGTCGGAGCCCCGATGGTGAGCACGTAGAGCAGCTTTTCGCGCGGCTTCATCGCCTTGGCGATCAGGTCGCGCGCCGAGGGGCTGTCCACCGGGTCCTTGGCGGATTTCATGAATCGGTCCGAACCGCTGAAGGCAAAGCCGCCGGGATCCCGCCGGAGCATCTTGAGGATGCGGAGGATCTCCTCGTAGCTCTGCTCCATGCCGTGGCCGGCGCTCTTGGATCGGCTGTTCAGGAAAGGCGCGGCGTAGACGGCCTCGACCTCCATGTGCTCGGGCGAGAGAATCGAGTAGGCGAGGGCGTACTGGTCGTCAATCTCGTTGTAGGTGTCGGTGTCGAGGACGACCTGGTGCTTCGGCGAGGGAATGGCGAGACGGGCGCGCAGGGCCTCGTGCGAGGGCGCCGACTGCGCGGGCGCCGCGGCGGCGACAGCGGGAGCAGCAGCCGCCAGCAAAAGGGAGCGGCGACGGAATCGGGCGTTCAGTGACATGGTTATTTCACATTGGAACACATCCGAATGCGAGCCGCACGCGAGCCGGGCGAAACCATTGGGGCGCTTTCGTCGCCTTATCAGGAACGGCGCACTGCGCGTCAACCTTGTATGCTGGAGAGTCTATTGAAGATGCGATCCGCACTCCTGCTGCTGGCTTGCAGCACTCTCTTCGCCGCCGCCGACGACTGGCCGCGGTGGCGCGGCCCCAACCACGATGGAATGGCGCGCGGCGACGTGCCCACCGAGTGGAGCGGCACCAAGAACGTCGCATGGCGTGTGCCGATTCCAGGACGCGGGCACTCGTCGCCGGTGATCTGGGGCGACAAAATCTTTCTCACCACCGCGATTCCGGCCAGGGACGTATCCCCGGAGGCGTCGCGTGCTTCGGCGCGCGGCCCCGGCGGTGGAGCAGGAGCCGGCATAGAACACAAATTTGTCGTGCTCGCGCTCGACCGCAAGTCAGGCAAAACGCTGTGGGAGCACGTCGCGACCGTGGCGACCCCCCATGAGGGGTATCACATGCGCTACGGCAGCTTCGCCTCCAACACGCCAATCACCGACGGCGAGCGCCTATACGCCTTCTTCGGATCGCGCGGACTCTACTGCTACGACCTCAACGGAAAGCTACTTTGGGAGAAGAAGTTCCCGCCGATGCGCATGCGCCTGGGCTTCGGTGAAGGTGTCGCTCCCGTGATCGATGGGAACAAGCTCTTCCTCAAGTTCGACCAGGAGGAAGACTCTTATCTACTCGCGCTCGACAAGGTGACTGGAAAGGAGCTGTGGCGCGTGGAGCGCGATGAACCGAGCTCGTGGTCCGAGCCGCTGGTGGTGACGCACCAGGGCCGGAAGCAGCTTGTGGTCAGCGCCTCGAACAAGGTGCGATCCTACGATCCGGATACCGGCAAGTTGATCTGGGAGGCCGGCGGGCTGGGCAGCAACGTGATCCCGGCGCCGGTGAGGCTGAACGACATCGTGATCGTAATGAGCGGACACCGCGAACCCAACCTGCTCGCCATCAAACTGGGCCGCACGGGCGACCTCACGGGCACCGACGCCATCGTGTGGACGAACAATCGCGGCAACTCCTATACGGCGGCTCCGGTGCTGCACGATAACAAGATCTACTTTGTGACCGACTCAGGGATGCTGAGCTGCTTCAACGCGACGACGGGCGAAGCGTACTATCGCCAACAGCGGCTCCCGAAGGCATACAATTTCAAGGCGTCGCCCATCGGAGTCAACGGCAAGCTGTATCTGGCCACCGAGGAGGGCGACGTGGTGGTGGTCCGGATGGGCGAGAAATACGAGGTGCTGGCGACCAACACGCTCGAGGACCAGATGTTCATTGCGTCTCCGGCGGTGGCCGAGGGAAGCCTCTACCTCCGCAGCCAGGAGGCGCTCTACTGCATTCGAGAGCAGTAAGAAAGGAGGCCGGCCGATGGCGCGATTCCGCCTGACGATCAACGGGCGGCAGCGGGAGATCGAGTCCGAACCGGAGCGCCCGCTGCTTGAGGTGTTGCGTGAGGACCTCCAACTCACGGGAGCGAAATACGGGTGCGGCGAGGGCCAGTGCCGTGCCTGCACGGTGCTGGCGGACGGACGGCCGGTGGTCTCCTGCGTTACGCCCGTGCGGGCCGCCGAGGGCAAGGAGATCCTGACGATCGAAGGGCTGGCCGGGGAGGGCACGCTCCACCCCGTGCAGCAGGCCTTCCTCGATGAGGACGCCATGCAGTGCGGCTATTGCGTGCCGGGGATGATCCTTCGGACGGTAGCGCTGCTCGAACGCCACCCGAAACCCACCGAGGCCCAAACCATCGAAGCTCTTGACGGAAATCTCTGCCGGTGCTGCGGCTACGCACGAATTCTCGCGGCGGTCCGGCGGGCGGGAGGCGCGGCATGAAATTGCCAAACGAATTGCCGGAACTGGAGCGCTTCGAACTGCACGAGCCGCCGATGTGGCTGTTTCCGGCCAGCCGGCGGGAGTTTCTGCAATGGACCGCGGCCGGGCTTCTGATTCTTGTGCTGCCCGAGGGGGCGCCGGGCGAGGATACAGGCACAACGCTCGAAGGGCGCCTGCGCATTGGCACGGACGGGCGCATCACGGTGTTGACAGGCAAGATCGAAGAGGGGCAGGGCGCGCGGACGCAACTCGTGATGGCGGCGGCGGAAGAGCTGCGGCTGCCGGTTTCGGCGGTCGGGATCTCGATGGCCGATACCGATCTCACGCCGAACGACGGCATCACCGCCGGGAGCCGGACTACGCCGTCCACGGTTCCACAGGTGCGCCGGGCCGCCGCGACGGCTCGCGAGCTTCTGATCGACACGGCCGCGCAACAATGGGGCGCCGCTCGCGAGACGGTCCGGTTCCGCGAGGCCGTCGTCGTCGATGCGAGCGGGGCGAAGAGGTTGAGCTACGGCGAACTGGCACGGAGTGGCGGCAGACCCGTTCCCTCGGGCGCCGATCTGACCACGGCCAAGGAATGGAAGGTCTTCGGAACGCCGCACCAACGCACAAACGGCGCTGACATCGTGACCGGCGCGCATCGCTTTCCGTCGGACATCCAGCGGCCCGGGATGCTGTACGGGAGCGTGCTGCGGCCGCCCTCCTATGGCGCGACGCTGGCCTCGGTCGACCTCGACGCCGCTCGAAAAACGGAGGGCGTCACTGTTGTGCGCGACGGTGAGTTCGTGGCCTGCGCCGCCGGCACGTCATTCGCGGCGCGGCGGGCCGTACACGCGCTCGCGGCGACAGCGAAGTGGCGGGAAAAGCCGCACCCGTCGAGCCACCGGCTTTTCGAGCACCTGAAGCAGAACGCGGAGCCGGGCGGGCGCGGCCGGAGCACCACGAAGGGCGATGTCGACCAGGCGCTCGCCGGCGCACGGCAGCGCCTGAAGGCGACCTATACGGCGGCCTATATCGCGCATGCCCCGATGGAGCCCCGCGCCGCGGTCGCGGAATGGCAGGACGGTAAGCTCACGGTCTGGACCGGTACGAGCAATCCGTTTGCCGTGCGCGAACAATTGGCCCAAGCCTTCCAGATGCCCGCGAACCGCGTGCGCGTGATCGTTCCCGACATGGGCGGCGGCTTTGGAGGCAAGCACACGGGCGAGGCGGCGATTGAAGCCGCGCGGCTGGCGCGCGAAGCCGGACGGCCTGTCTCGCTGCGCTGGAGCCGCGAAGAGGAGTTTATGTGGGCCTACTGCCGGCCTGCGGCGCTCATCGAGGTCGAGGCCGCGCTCGATCAATCCAACGGCATCGCCGCCTGGGAATTCATCAACTTCAACTCGGGCGGCTCGGCAATCGATACGCCTTACCGCAGCGCCAATGCGCGCATCCGCTACATACCATCCGACTCGCCGCTGCGCCAAGGCTCCTATCGCGCCCTGGCTTCCACGGCGAACAACTTCGCGCGAGAGGCGTTCCTCGATGAACTCGCCGCGGCGGCCGGCGCCGACCCGCTCGAGTTCCGGCTCGCGCACCTGGAGAATGACCGGATCCGGACCGTGCTGCTGGCCGCCGCCGAAAAGTTCGGCTGGAAGGAACGGAGCCGCCGGCGCCAGCCGAATCGCGGCATCGGGTTGGCCTGTGGCACCGAGAAGAATTCGGTGGTCGCGGCGTGCGTCGAGGTGGAGGTCGATCCGCGCTCGGGCGCGCCGAAACTGCTGGAGATTTGCGAGGCGTATGAGTGCGGCGCGATCCTCAATCCGGTGAATCTGCGAGCGCAGGTGGAAGGCTGCATCGTCATGGGGCTGGGCGCCGTGCTCGGCGAGGCGCTCGCGTTCGAGAACGGGAAGCTGACGAACGGGCGCTTCTCCGCTTATCGCGTGCCGCGCTTCCGCGATCTTCCGAAGATGGAGATTGTGCTGGTCGACAAGAAAGAGGCCGAGCCGGTGGGCGCCGGAGAGACGCCGATCATCGCGGTGGCGCCCGCCATGGCGAACGCGGTTTTCGCGGCAACCGGCAAGCGCATCCGCTCGCTGCCGTTCCGGCCGGCCTGAGCGATGCGGCGGTCATCGCCGCTCGGTTGTGTGGTAGGACGACCACTGGAGTTTGCCGTCCGGGACCGACTGTTTGATCTCCTCGCTGCGCATGCGGCTGAGCTTCTCCTCTTTCTCGTGCAGCTCCCGCGCGCCGTGCCTGGCGCCTTCAATCGGCTGATCGGCCAGCCCGCGCGTGCGGCGGACGTGATCGACAGGTTCGTCGATGTAGGCCCACTGTTCGCCCTGCTCCCAGGGGCCCTGGCCCTGGTTCCACGGGCCGCGCACCTTCTCGCCGTCGGACATGTTGAAGTAAGCGTGGGTGAAGCGCGGATCGCCCTGCAGAATTCCGGGCGGGAAGTTCGGCTCGATCTGGCTGAGAGCCGCCGAGAACATCTGGAAGTGCGCAATCTCCCGCGTCATCAGGAACCCGAGGGTTTCTTTGACGTGCGGGTCGTCGGTGAACTGAAGCAGGTATTCATACACGATTTTGGCTCTTGATTCCGCGGCTATATCGGAGCGCAGATCGACAGTGAGGTCGCCGTTGGCGTTGACGTAGTTGCCCGACCATGGAGTGCCCTGAGAATCCGTGACGGTGGGGCCGCCTCCGGAGAGAACGAGGAACTGCGGATTAGTCGCGGCTTCGTGAATCATCTCGTCGCGCGGGCCGTTGCCTTTCATGACGCGCGAGAGGCTGGATTTCTCGACGGCGTTTTTCAGTTCGCCGCTTACACCGCTGAGCAGCATCGTGATGGTTGCGCCGACAATCTCGGCTGAACTCCTCGGTGGCGATATCCATGAGCAGATCGTAGTGGGCGGGGTGAGAATGTCGGACCGAGAAGGCCTGTGTGAAATACTGCATCGCCGCCTTCAGCTCGCCGTTGCCGCCTCCGAACTGTTCGAGCAGGAGTTTGGCGAAGCGCGGGTCCGGACCGGAGACACGCGCGTTGAACTGAAGCTCTTTGACGTGATGAAACATGGCAAGCTCCTTCGGAGGGGAGACGCGAGTTCGGCAGCGCCGTTTCGCAAGAATCGCGCGCCGGCGGCGGTTTGAAGCCGGGGAGCGGATCGGCCTACGATTGTGTATGGCCCGGATCTGTTTTCTGCACACTTCGGTGACTTCGGTTGCGCCCCTGATGCAGTTCTATCGGGAGTCGGCTCCGGATCTGCGGATCACGAACCTGGTGGACGACGGCATTCTCGGGTTGCTGGCGGAGAAGAACGTGGCGGCGGCGCTCGACCGGCTGCGGGACATGCTGTCGTCGGCACAGCGCGGCTACCAGGCGCGCGCGATCCTGATCGCCTGTTCGTCGGTGCCGCGCCGGATGGTCGCGGCGCTGCGCGAGGGATCGGAGATTCCGATCGTCAAGATCGACGAGCCGATGGCGCGGCGTGCGATCGAAGCCGGGAGCCGGATCGGCGTAATGGCGACGCTGCCGTCGACGGTAGAGCCGACGAGCAGTCTCATTCTGGAAACGGCGGAGGACGCGGGCAAGCCGGTGGAACTGGTGACGCGCCTGGAGGCCGCCGCCTTTCAGGCCCTGAACACAGGCGACGCCGAGCGCCACGACTCGCTCCTGGTGGCCGCGCTCGAAGCGCTGCAAGACGAGAACGTCGACGCCATCGTGCTCGCGCAGGTCTCGATGGCGCGGGTGCTGCCGAAGCTGGACGGACGGTTGCGCGTCCCGGTGCTTTCGAGCCCGAGCACGAGTCTCGAGGGACTGCGCGCAGCGCTCGCAGTGAAGTAAGCCGCGGCTGCTACTTCCTGGCGACGAAGGTGGAGTGCAGGTCGGCCAGTTCGGCCGGAGTCAGTTCGCGCAGCCGCTCTCCGCGCAGGAGGAAGTGGAGCTTGCACGTCTCCTCGAGCTCCTCGGTGCGGTCGATCGCCTCAGAGAGGGTGACTCCGAAACAGATCATCCCGTGATTGCGGAGCAGTAGCGTATTGTGTCCGACGCTGGCTTTGCCGACCGCTTCGGCGAGTTCCGCCGAGCCGGGCCGGAAGTAGGGAACCACGGCCATCGGGGCGACCCGCATGAAGAAGTACGGCGTGATCGAAGGCATCGGCTTCCCCGGATCGATTCGTTCGAGACACGAGAGCGCCACGGAGTACGTGGAGTGCAGGTGAACCAGCGCGTTGACGTCCGGACGCGCACGGTAGGCCTCCAGATGGAACGGGTACTCCTTCGAGGCTCGGTTGGCGTTGCGCGGATTGCCGTCGAGGTCGATCTCGGCGAGCAGGTCCGGCCGCAAGCCCTTCAGGGGCTTGCCCGTGGGAGTCACCCAGATGGAGCTGCCGATGCGGACGCTCAGGTTTCCGGTGGAACCGAACGCGTAGCCGCGGTCGAAGAAGCTCTGGCCCGCCTCGCAGAGATGCTCCAGTACGCTCACACTCACATGGCCTCCAGGTAACGAACAGCTTTGTCGAAGAAATCGATGCTTCCGAAGTTGCCGGACTTAAGCGCCAGTCCCATGGGGCGCGATCCGAGCGCGAACAGAGCGGGAACGCCGGGATCGAGGATGTCGAGGACTTCGACGGCCGGGATTTCGAGGGCGTCGACCACGGCGCCCGAAGTCTCGCCGCCCGCTACGACCACGCGCGCGATCCGGTGGCGGTCGACGATGCGCCGCGCGATCCGGCCCATGGCGCACTCGATGGCCTGGGGAACCTCCTCCGGCGCGCGGCCGAGCCGCCGCGCTTCGGCGAGGAGCGACTCGCGCGTCTCCGGCGCCGCGGAGGAGTAGACGAGGCCGAGGCCCGTCGCGTGGATCCGGCCGGCGGCAGCATCGGAGCAACGTTCGATTTCGGCGCCGCTGTCCCGCAGGAGCGCCGGCACATCGATGGCGATTCCGGAATGGCCGCGGCGGGCGAGGTCGTCCAGTTGCGCCAGGGTCGCGGCCGAGCAGCTTCCGGAAAGGACGAGCGTTCCCGGCGAGGCTTCGAGCTTCGGCGGCGCCGGTCTTTGTCCGGCGAGCAGGCCGCGGCGCTTCCAGATCGGAGGAAGCTTCTCGGCGATTCCGCTGCCGCCGGTGATCAGCGGAAGATCGACAATGGCCTCGGCGGCATGGCAGAGGTCGGAGTCCTCGATCGCGTCGACGAGGGCGATGCGGACGCCGTCCGCCTTGAGCCGATCGATGTGCGCCAGGACCGCTTCCCTGCCCTGTCTCACGACCGGGAGCGGGATCAGCCCTACCTTCCGTTCGGTCTGGCGCTGGAGGTGGCGTACGAGATTCGGCTCTGTCATTGGATTCAGCGGATGGTGGCGCATGTGCGAATCCGAGAGCAGTAGCGAACCGACGTAGAGATAGCCGTAATACTGCGTGCGGCCGTTCACCGGCAGCGCGGGAATCGCGACAGTGAAATCGGCGCCGAGACCGTCCATGAGCGCCGCGGTGACCGGGCCGATATTGCCTTCCGGCGTCGAGTCGAAGGTGGAGCAGTATTTGAATTCGACCTGCGCGGGAGCGAGGCGCTGGAGGAGTTCGAACGCGCGGAGCGACATTTCGCAGGCCTGCGGGGCCGGGATCGAGCGGGACTTGAGACAGAAGACGGCGGCCTGGTAGCGGCCTGCAAGATCGCTCACCAGCGACTCGGAGGGGAGCCCGAGAAGCTGCACCGTGCGGACGCCCTGCTGCGCAAGCATTCCGGCCAGATCCGAGCCGCCGGTGTAGTCGTCTGCAATCGCTCCGAAGATGAGTGAGTTCGACATGGGCGCGAACTCCACATTGTAACGCGACTAAACGCTTTGCCCCGCTGCGTACCCGGAAGCCCAGGCCCACTGGAAGTTGTAGCCGCCGAGGTGGCCCGTGACATCGACGACCTCGCCGATGAAGTAGAGGCCCGGGACCTTGCGCGCCTCCATGGTTTTGGAAGAGAGCTCGTCGGTATCGACGCCTCCGGCCGTCACCTCGGCCTTCTCGTAGCCTTCGTTCCCGGCGGGGACGAGTTCCCAGCAGTGCAGGCCCGCGGCGAGGTCAGAGAGCTCCTGGGCGGCAGTGTTGACCAGCGGCTTGGAGCTGGCATGGAGCGCGAACCAGCGGTCGGCGAGGCGCTGCGGGAGAAACTCGGCGATAGCCGTCTTGGTGGAGGCGGCATCATGACGGCGCTTGCGGTCGAGCAGGTGCGGGAGGAGGTCGATGCGAGGCAGCAGGTCGATCCGGAGGGGCTCGCCGGGACGCCAGTAGGAGGAAATCTGGAGGATGGCCGGGCCGCTCAGGCCGCGGTGCGTAAAAAGCATTTTCTCGTGAAACTCGCGCCCGTTCATGGCAGCGATGACCTCCGTGGAGACGCCGGCGAGGTCGGCGTAGTTCTTGCGGTCGGGGCCGGCGAAGGTGAGGGGGACCAGGGCGGGGCGCGTCGGCTGGATGCGAAGGCCGAACCGCCGGGCGATGTCATAGCCGAAGGAGGTGGCGCCGAGTTTGGGGATCGAGAGCCCGCCGGTAGCGATCACCAGAGCCGAAGCCGTAAGCGTGCCGGCGGAGGTCTCGACGAGGAATTCATCGGACTTGCGAACCTCGGTGACGCGGCAGCGCAGGAAGATGCGCACGCCTGCCCACTCACACTCGCGGGCAAGCATCTCGACGATCTGCTGGGCGGAGCCGTCGCAGAAGAGCTGCCCGAGCTTCTTTTCATGCCAGGCAATGTGGTGCCGCTCGACGAGCGCAAGGAATTGGGAGGGCCGATAGCGGGCTAGGGCGGATTTGGCAAAGTGCGGGTTGGCCGAGAGGAAGTTCTCGGGGCTGGTATGGATATTCGTGAAGTTGCAGCGGCCGCCGCCGGAGATGAGGATCTTGCGGCCGATGCGCGGGCCATGCTCGAGGAGGGCGGCCTTCCGGCCGCGGCTGGCAGCCACGATGGCGCACATCAGCCCCGCGGCGCCGGCGCCGATCACAATGACGTCAAAGTGCATGCGAACGTCTTCATGATAGCGGCGCGACAGATCAGCTCGCCCGCCTGGCGGGCCGGACAAGCCAGGTCCGGACGACGCGGAGATCATCGACGAAGCGAGCGTACTCCTCGTGGCGGTCCAACTGTTCCGGGATGCGCAGCAGCGCCGAGGGATGCACGGTCGCAAGGATCCGGCGCGCTCGCGGGTGCGGCAGCATCGTCCCGCGCTGGCGGGTCAGGCGGAAGCTGCGGCCCAGAAGTGCTTGCGACGCCGTCGCGCCCAGACAGACCAGGACCTCGGGGTGGACCACCTCCATCTCGGCTTCCAGCCAGGGCATGCAGGCCGCGATCTCGGAAGCGAGCGGTTTCTTGTGAATCCGGCGCTTGCCTCGCAGCTCGTTCTTGAAGTGCTTGACGACGTTGGTGACGTAGGTGTCGGAGCGGTCGATGGCTGCATCGGCCAGGGCGCGGTCGAGCACCCGGCCTGCGGGTCCCACGAACGGCCGCCCCTGCTTGTCTTCCTGATCGCCCGGCTGCTCGCCAATGAGCATCACTCGGGCGCGCGGGGCGCCTTCCCCGAAAACGGTCTGTATCGCGTTCCGATACAGGCCGCAGCCCTGGCAGCCCTTTGCCGCCCGCTCCAGCCCCGGCAGGGTCAGGACGCGGGGGAGAAAGGGGCGGGCCGTCGGAAACTCCTTCGGCATACGCCTTTCCCGGTAGCAATTTGACCTCCCAATTCTGCCGGGATTGTAGTTATGACACGGGAAAGCTACAGGCACGAGGACGGGTCGCCGAAACGCCCAACATCGGCGGACTTCCAGCGGAGCGCCGCCTTTGGCACGCGGTTTGCGGATTAATCCCGGAAGAGGTATCGCAACGTGTCTGGCTCCGCAATTGACGAACAAGTGTATACGGTGTGCGAGTCGGCCGCGCCGCTGACCGAGAGCGAAGAGGCATACGATCCCTTGCTCGAATCGATCGGCGGCGCGAAATTCGTCCTGCTGGGCGAAGCATCCCATGGCACCGACGAATTCTACCGCGAGCGCGCCCGCATTACGCGGCGGCTCATTCTGGAGAAGGGATTCAACGCGGTTGCCGTCGAGGCGGACTGGCCTGACGCCTACCTGGTGAACCGTTATGTGCGCGGCAGCGACGACGCACGGGACCCCATGGAGGCGCTGCGCGGCTTTGACCGGTTCCCGAAGTGGATGTGGCGCAACACAGCCGTGCTCGACTTCATCCGTTGGCTGCGCGCCCACAATGATGCGTGTTCCGATGAGGCCGAAAAGACCGGCTTCTATGGGATCGATCTTTACAGCCTGCACGGCTCGATCGACGCCGTTCTGAGATACCTGGACCGCGTGGACCCCGAGGCCGCCCGCCGCGCCCGCGAGCGTTACGCCTGTTTCGAGCACTTCGGCGAAGACCCGCAGCTCTACGGCGCCAGGGCCGGCTTCGACCTCAGCGCAAGCTGCGAGCAGGCGGTTATCGAACAGCTTCTCGAATTGCAGAGGCACGCGCCGAACTTCAAGGAGCGCAACGGCCGGCTGGCCGCCGACGAGTACTTCTTCGCCGAACAGAACGCTCTGCTGGTCAAAAATGCCGAGAACTACTATCGCGCGATGTTTCGCAGCCGAGAGCATTCCTGGAATCTCCGGGACCGCCACATGGCCGAGTCGCTTGACAATCTGGCGGCCCACATCGAGCAGAGCGACGGCGCCTGCAAGGTGGTCGTCTGGGCGCACAACTCGCATGTCGGCGATGCCCGCGCCACCGAGATGAGCGCACGGGGCGAGCTGAACCTCGGCCAGCTTGTGCGCGAGCGGCATACCCGCGACGTCTTCACGACCGGCTTCAGCACCTACACCGGAACCGTTACTGCCGCGTCGCGCTGGGGAGGACCCGCCGAGACAATGAAGTTGCGGCCCGCGATGCCGGGCAGCTACGAAGCGCTCTTCCACCGGCTCCGGCTGCCCCGCTTTCTCCTGTCGATGCGCCATGACGGCGAGAGCCTTCTGCACCTGTCGGATCCCCGCCTGGAGCGCGCCATCGGCGTCATCTACCGGCCCGAGAGCGAGCGGATCAGCCACTACTTCCAGGCCGTCCTGCGCGACCAGTTCGACGCCGTCCTGCACTTTGACGAGACCCGCTCGGTGGAGCCGCTCGACCGGCCCGTCGTAACCGTCCCCGGCGGCGAAGCCGAGACTTTCCCCTGGGGCGTCTGATCGCCTGGCCCCAGGGCCAACCAGCTACGACGAAAGGAGGACTCATGAACGACCAGCAGAAGCAGGCAATCGCAATCGCGGCGGGCGTGGGCATCGGCGCCATCCTCGCCTATTTCTGGGACCCGGATCGAGGGCGGAGACGCCGAGCTCTTCTTAGGGACAGGGCCTCCAGCGCGGTCCGGCGCACGGAACACTTTCTCGGCAGTACATCCAGGCTCCTGTCGGACCAGGCGCGCGGCGTGGTCCACGAGTTCCGTGTGACGCTACAGCCTGGGGCGGTTTCCGACGAGACGGTCGTGGCGCGCGTGCGGGCGGTGATGGGCCACATCGTCGGCCATCCGGGCGCCATCGACGTGACGTCGGAAGATGGACATGTCACACTCCAGGGGCCGGTATTGAGTGACGAGGTGGATGAGCTCCTTACAGAAGTGAGCGCCATCCCAGGCGTGCGCGGTGTCACGAGTGAACTGGAGGTGTTCGAAGAGGCAGGCAACGTTCCCGCTCTCCAGGGCGAGCCCCGCCGCCGCACGGGCAAGCTCGCGACGAAACGAATGCGGGTGCTGATGGGCGCGCTCGGCGGCGGGCTCACCTACTATGGCCTCCGCCAGCGGAACATCATGGGCACGGCCGCGACGACCTTGGGCCTGGGGCTGCTCTCGCGCACGCATCCGACGCTGGATCGCGTGATTCACAGCAGCCTGGCCGGTAAACTGCTGCCGGGCGCCGGCAGACTCTGAACCGCACGGCGACCCGGCCGAAAGGACGAGTCATGGAGAAATTTAGAGTCGACCCGACCAAAGAGATCGAACATGCCAGAGAGGAAGAGGAGGAGGTGCGCGGCGATTTCCAGACCTCGGAGAAACGTGGGCTGAAGTCCGATGCACAGAAGAAGAACGCCTCGCGCCCCGAGTACGACCCCAGCCCCGGCGCCAAGCCCGTGCCGGGCGCTTTCGGCAATCCGACTCACGAGCCGGCGAAGGGCTCGGCGAATTACCTCTACGACGGGCCGCCGCCCGAGCGCGACCCGATGGAGCGAAACAACGAGGAGCCAGAGTGACCGGGCGCGCATCCAAAAAGAATGAATACACCGCACCACTTGCCCGCCCGAGTCACACTTCGCCGTGAGGTGACGGCCGAATTGTGGATCATGCGTCTCAAGCCGGAGGAGACGATTGTCTTCACCGCCGGACAGTACGTCACGATCGGCGTCGAGCGCGAAGGACGGCTGATCGAGCGGCCCTACTCCGTCGTGTCCTCCCCCCTCGAGGAGGAACTCGAGCTCTTCGTCGAACTCGTGCCGGAGGGCGCACTGACCCCGTGGCTCTACGACCTCCAACCGGGAGAAACAGCCTACGTCCGGCGGGCCGCCAAGGGGCGCTTCCTCTTCGATAACCAAAGCGGGCACACGCGGCATTTCATGATGGCGACCGTGGCAGGGGTAGCGCCCTTTGTCAGCATGCTGCGGCAACTGGCCGCCGGGACCGAGCATGGCTACCGGGTCGCACTTCTGCAGGCAGCGAGTGTCCGGGATGAACTCGGCTACGTCGACGAGTTGCAGGAGTTCGCACGCCGGCACCCCTGGTTCACTTACATCCCCACGATCAGCCGCATCTGGCTCGACCCGGGGTGGCCGGGCGAGGTCGGGCGTATCGAGGATGTCGCGCGCAAGCACCTGGATGCCCTCAGCTTCCGGCCCGGCGAGACCACCGCTTATGCCTGCGGCCATCCGCAGATGATCCGCAATGTACAGGCGATCTTCCGGCGAGCGGGATTTACCGACGCGGATATCCGGGAGGAGCAGTACTGGGCCGAGAAGGCTCCGGCAGTGTGACATTCCGCCGGAGCAGCAGCGGCTCCTGTGGAATGAGCGGGGCCTTCCAGATCACCAGGAACCAGAACAGAAACGCGATGGTCGTCAGGAGACCGCCTTCGGGACCGTAGGCGCCGCCGCTCCAGAGCGGGCCGGCGTGCCAGTGCAGCTCATAGCGGGTCATCCGGAGGGTGTAGCCGCTGAGGTTGGCGCCCGCGAATACGAGCATGATGTTCCAGCCGGCATGGATGCCGATGGGAAACCAGAGGTCGCCGCTGCGCCACAAGGCGAAGGCCAGGGCGACTCCTGCGAGGATGGTGTTCAGGACCGATGATGGAGAAGCCGCGACGTTGCCGAGATGCGCGAGGCCGAACAGCGCTCCGGTAAGGACGGCGGCTGCTCCGATCCCGATCGACCGGGCCAGGATCTGCAGCAAATAGCCGCGCACCTGGATCTCCTCGCCGGCCGCTCCGACGAGCAGGACCACGGAGAGGAAGATGAAGTATTGGACGGTCGCGGCGGGCTCGGGCGCCTGTCGAAACTCCGCCATCCCAACGAGCACCGGGAATAGCGTAACGATCCAAGCCGTCCCTACGCCGCCAGCCAGCCCGATCAGCAGATGGCGGCGCGCCGGAACTCCCCAGGCCAACCCGATGTCCGCCAGCCGTTCCCCTTCGAGGAATCGCATCGCGAACCAGTTCGCAAACAGCGCCCCGAGGATTGAACCAAGGATAAACAGCGCGATCTCATCGTCCCGCCCAACGACCCACAGCGGAGCCGCGAGCAGATTCAGCAGCGTGACAAACGCCGCGGTCCCCACGACCAGCACGGACAGGTACGCAAGCAGCTTCCAGACCACACGCAGTCGATGCAAATTCAGATCCTCCCGAGACTACGGCGCCTCCAGCCGCTTGCAGGAAACCGCCCATAGGGTTCCTTGTTCATCGGTTCCGGCGGAGCCGAGGCTAAGTTCGAATTCGGTCTCCGCATCATGAGTCTCCAGTGTTCCCCTAGCGCTGACCACCAGCTTCTCCAACCTGGGATTGGATGCGTGCGTTGTCCGTGGTTTCCGCGCCTCCTGGTGCAGGTCGCCCTCATCGAAGGGCTGCTCCCGGTAACTCCCCTTGTCCGGGTCCCGCCTGGTAGGCCGCCAGCCGGTCGCGGTGAAAAATCACGTGATCGCTCATTCGAAGTCTCCAGCCTATCGCGTTTGCCAGAATGCATCTTGCAGAGCTGTATGTCAAATTTGGAGATATGTTCCTCGCTTTGCTGCTGGCTGCCAGCCTGGCGGATTGGACGCCCGCCCGTTGGAATACGGACGATCCGAAATCGCTTGAACTGATCCAGGGCACGCCAATCAACTGTCTTCTGCTCGAGGAAGCCCAATGGTCGCGCGAGTTCATTGGCAAGGCCGCCGAGGCCGGGATCGTCACGCTCGGCGTGGTGCATCCGGCGCCGTCCGCCGGCGACAACGCGCGGCGCGCTATCGAATCCGGCCTGCACGGCGTGGTCCTGGAAGGCGACTTCGAACCGGACCAGGCGCGGCAGATCCGCAGCACGCTCGGCGAGCAGCCCGTTATCGAGCTGGCAAGCCGCTACCGCCTGCGCCTGGACGAGAGGGTTCCAATCCTGGGCACCTGGCAAGGCGTCTGGCCGGGAATCGAGCCCGAAGACGAGGACTCTACCAAGGCCGCCCCGAGCGGGGCCCCATGGATTCACACCAACACCGGCTTCCTGCGCTTCATGCGCGCCGCCAACGAGGCCGTCTTCTGGATCGGCGTGAAGCCGCCCGACAAGGGTCCGGTATCGCCTGCGCGCTACCTCCAGGCGATCGGCGACGCGGCCATCGTCGGGGCCCGCTGGGTCGTCGCGTTCGATCCGGATTTCGAGCGGCGGCTGTTCGCTCGCGAGGAGGAAGCGTTGGCCGACTGGGGGCGTTTGGCGCAGCACCTCAAGTTCTACGAGGATCACAAGCATTGGCGGCGCCTGCCGTTTCACGGACTGCTCGCCCTTGTCCAGGACACCGACAGCGGCGCACTGCTTTCCGGCGGCATCCTCGACATGATCGCGGTGAAGCACACTCCAGTGCGTCCCGTGCCGGCGCGCCGGCTGCGTCCGGAGGCGATGCAAGGCTCGCGCATGGCCGTCAACGTCGATCCCGAAGCCCTGACGCCGGAACAGAAAGAGGCGCTCCGCACCTTCACCCGCTCCGGAGGCACGCTGCTGTCGGGCCCGCCCGGCTGGAAGTTCCCCGCCCTGCGGCCCGGCGAGATCACGCTCGGCGAGGAGGAGGTCGAAAAGATCGACAGCATCTGGAAAGAGGTCAATGCCATGACCGGGCGGCGGAACCTCGGCGCACGCCTGTTCAATGTGTCGAGCATGCTGTCGAACCTGCTGACCTCGGAGGACGGCCAGGGCGTCATTCTTCACCTAGTCAACTACTCGGATTACCCGGTCGAGAACGTCACGGCCCACGTGCTCGGACGGTTCAAGCGGGCGAGGCTGCTGACGCCCGAGGGCGAGCCGCAGGAGCTTGAAGTCTATCCGATCGACGA
The DNA here is from genome assembly GCA_046289265.1 of Bryobacteraceae bacterium. GTDB lineage: Bacteria > Acidobacteriota > Terriglobia > Bryobacterales > Bryobacteraceae > JBKBWD01. Next base: position 40,177 of record JBKBWD010000006.1, read on the forward strand.
AGGCGCGGGTACCGGAATCGACATCGAGCAGGTCGCCTTTGTCGCGGCGATCGAGGTCGAATGAGGAGAGTTCGATTACAATGGCAGGCATGACCCGACGCGAGTTGCTGGCGCTGGCTCCCTTCGCGTTGCGGGCCGCCGAGGCCCCGACGGCCCCGGTCGCCGTCGCCCGCTGCCGCAGCTACGGAAACGACGAGCTGATCCGGACGCTCGGCACGATGTTCGACCAGTTGGGCGGGCTCGGCCGGCTGGTGCGGAATAAGACGGTCACGGTCAAGCTCAACCTCACGGGCAGTCCGGCCTTAAAGTTCCAGGGACGTCCGCTCGGGGTGACGCACTACTCGCACCCGAGGATGACCGGAGCCTTCGCGCACCTGCTCCACAAGGCGGGCGCCAGACGGATCCGCTTCGTCGAAAGCTGCTGGGCGACGGCGGGGCCGCTGGAGGAGTACCTGCTGGACTCCGGCTGGAACGTCCGTTCGCTGTCGAGCGTCGCGCCAAATATCGAATACGAAAACACCAACGCGCTCGGCACAACCAGGCGCTACTCGCGCCTGAAGGTCCCCTACGGCGGTTACATCTTCCCGGCCTTCGACCTCAATCATGCTTTCGAGGATACGGACGTCTTCGTTTCGATGGCGAAACTGAAGAACCACGCCACCTGCGGCGTCACGCTGGCGATGAAGAACTGCTTCGGGAACACTCCGGCCTCGATCTACGGCGACGACGCGGGCGAGCACGAGCCGAACGAGAGCCCGGAGAAGGGCCGCGTCGACACCTGCCACCTCGGCAAGCGCCAGCCGGCCCGGAGCGCGCCCTCCGAGCTGGACCCGGCGAGCAGCCGCGAACCGGGACACCGCATGCCGCGCATCACCGTGGACATCGCGGCCGCCCGCCCCATCGACCTGTCACTAATCGACGGCATCGAGACGGTGACCGGCGGCGAGGGTCCGTGGATCCGAGGGTTGAAAGTGGTCAGCCCCGGGCTCCTGATTGCGGGGACCAATCCGGTGACCGCGGACGCGATCGCCACGGCGCTGATGGGCTACGATCCGCGCGCGCCCAAGGGCGTCCGCCCGTTCGACGAGTGCGACAACACGCTACTTCTGGCCGAGGCCGCAGGGCTCGGTACGGCCGATCCGGCGCGCATCGAGGTGCGCGGAATCCCGGTCGCCGAAGCCGTCTATCGCTTTGGATAGAAAAAGGATCGGCCATCCGGCAGCTGCTCTACGGTATCATTGTAAGAGCACGGGTGTGATCGTCACGCGGCGAGACCAGGCATGGATGTCCCTACTTCACTACTGCCGTATCTGCCGAAGCTGACTCTCACGGCCCTCATTGACATCGCGATCGTCGCATTTCTGATCTACCAGTTCATCATGATTGTGCGCGGCCGGAGGGCGGCGCATATCCTGATCGGGGTCGGAGTCGTTCTGGCGGTCTACCTGGTGTCGGCGTGGGCCGGATTGGAGCTTCTTCGATCGATCCTCGCCACGGCGATCCCCTACACGCCGATTGCCCTGATCGTGCTCTTCCAGTCGGAGATCCGGCGGATGCTGGCCCGGCTCGGCCATCGCAAGTGGATGGGCTTCGGCAGTCGCCTGCAGGGGCGCGAGGCCGCCGACGAGGTGATGCTGGCGCTTCAGCGGCTCTCCCAGCACAAGACCGGCGCCCTCATCGTGCTGGAGCGGGACATCGGGCTCCGGACCTTCATCGAGAGCGGCGTCCTGCTCGACGCGGCGCTCTCGCGCGACCTGCTGCTCTCCATCTTCGAGCATGGCGGGGCGCTGCACGACGGCGCCGTCATCATCCAGGGCGGGCGGGTCGCCGCGGCCGCCTGCTTCCTGCCGCTCAGCATGAACCCGACCCTGATGCGCAAGCTGGGCACCCGACATCGCGCCGCCATCGGCGTCACGGAAGAGACCGACTGTCTCGCCCTGGTTGTTTCCGAAGAGACCGGGCGCATTTCGATCGCCGCGTTTGGCGAGATCGAGGTGGACGCCTCGCTGGACCGCGTGGAAGAGCGGATGGCGAGGCACTTCGGGCGGCGCAGCTTTGCGCGTTCAACGGTGGCGACGGTGCAGTCCGCAACGGCGACGAAGAGCGAAGACGCCGAATGGCGTCAGGCGAAACGCGGATGAGGCAGCTCATTACCAATAACCTGATTTGGAAGCTGGTGTCGGTCGTGGCGGCAGTCGCGCTCTGGATGGTGGTGGTCGATGAGCCCGAACTGACTACGACGGTTGCGGCGCCGGTGCAATACAAGAACGTGCCGCGCGGCATGGAGGTCAGCTCGGACGCGCCGTATGAGATCCAAATCCAGCTGCGCGGCCCGGCCGGCAAATTGGAGCAGGTCGGCGGAAAGGTGCCGATTGTGCTGGACCTTTCCAGCCAGAACGGTCCGGGCGAGCGGACCTACACGATCGGGAGGGAAAACGCCGAGCTTCCCCAGGGCGTACAACTCACGCGCGCGGTTCCATCCCAGGTCCGGCTCCGCTTCGAGCGCCGGGTGACAAAGGAGGTTCCGGTGCAGGTGCGCTTCGCCGGGCCGCCGCCGCCCGGCTATCGCGTGCGCCAGACCGAGATCGCCCCCTCGGTGCTCCGCATAGCCGGCCCGCAGAGCTCGGTCGAGCGCATCGACATGGTGGAGACGGATCCGATCGAACTCGGCAGCGTGGTGAGCAAGTCCGAGTTCCGTGTCCACAGCTTTATCCAGGATTCGCAAGTCAGTTTTGAAACCCCATCGCTCGTGACTGTCAGGGTCTATACAGAGAAGATTCCCCGCTGAGCGCGGGCAAGGAGTAGCAACAACCGATTTTCCATGAGCAAACAACTGTTCGGTACGGATGGCATTCGCGGCGTGGCCGGCGAGTTCCCGTTGGATGCCAGGACGGCGCATGCCTTCGGAGCTGCCTTGGGCGCATGGGCGGCGAAGCACCCGAGCCCGGAAGTTCTGATCGGCATGGACACGCGGGAGTCGGGCCGCTGGCTCGCCGAGCAGGTCGCAGGAGGCCTGGGGCGCTGCGGCGTGCAGGTCCGGTTCGCCGGACTTTTGACGACGCCGGGCGTCGCCTATCTCACCCGGACAGGCCCGTTCGTCGCGGGCGTCATGATCTCGGCATCGCACAATCCGTATCAGGACAATGGCATCAAGGTCTTCGACCACTCCGGCTACAAGCTGCCCGACGAGGAAGAGGGCCGGATGGAGCGCGACATCTTCGCGCTGCTGGAGACCGGAATCGACGAGCGCCGCGCGGAACTGGCTGTCGACGGCTCGCTAGTAGCCGCTTACATCGACTATCTGACCTCCTCGTTCCCGTCGGCGATGGACGGTCTGAAGATGGTGGTCGATTGCGCGCACGGGGCGTCGGCGCACATCGCGCCGGAGCTGTTCCGGAGGCTCGGCGGTGACGTGATGGCGCACGGCTGCGCGCCGGACGGCCGGAACATTAACCTGAACTGTGGCGCGCTTCACGTCGATGGACTGCGCGAGATCGTACAGCGGGAGCGCGCCGGCGTCGGGATCGCCTACGACGGAGACGCCGACCGCGCGATCCTGGTCGCGGCCTCCGGCAAGATCATCGACGGCGACTCGATCCTGCTGCTGTGCGGCCGTGCCTTAAAGGCGGACGGGCGGCTGGCGAACGATACGGTGGTCGCGACGGTGATGTCGAACCTGGGGCTCGAGCGCGCTCTGGCATCGAGCGGCATCCGGATGCTGCGCACGCCGGTCGGTGACAAGTACGTCCTCGAGGAGATGCTCCGGACCGGCAGCGCCCTCGGCGGCGAACAGTCCGGACATGTGATCTTCCGTGAATACGCGACCACCGGCGACGGCCTGTTGACCTCGTTGTGCGTGCTAGAGGTGATGCGCCGCTCGGGGCTGGATCTCGACGCGCTCACCGAAGACCTGGAGATCTATCCGCAGCGGCTGGTTAACGTGCGGGTGCGCCAGAGGCGTCCGCTGGCCGAACTGGCGGCGGTGGGCGATGAGATCCGGGCGGCGGAGGAGGCCTTCGGGCCGGCCGGCCGCGTGCTCGTTCGCTTCTCCGGCACGGAGCCCCTGGCGCGCGTGATGGTCGAAGGACCCGACCTGGCGAGCGTCGAAAACTGGGCCAACCGCATCGCCGACGTCATTCGCGCCGAGCTGGCATAGCGGCCCTATCGTGCCTTCCGCTGGCGTATCATAGCAGCTATGTTCCGAGCAACTTTATTGCTTCTGATTGCCGCGGTGGCTCTCCCGGCCCAGAGTCAGCGGCCCAAGCTTCCGGGTGAAGACTGGGTACAGCTCTTCAATGGAAAGGATTTGAGCGGCTGGATCAAGGTGGGCGATGAAAAGTGGGAGGTCGAGGACGGAACCATCCACGGCATCGCCGTCACCAAAGGCTACGGCTATCTCAAGACCGAAAAGAATTACAAGGACTTCCACCTCTCCCTGCGCTTCAAGTGCGAAGGCGACGGCAATAGCGGCGTCTTCTTCCATACCGACTTCAAACCCGGCACGGCCAGCGTAAGCCATGGGTTGCAGTTCGAGGTCGACTGCACCATCGGACGCCACACGGGCGGCATCTACGGCGACGGCCGCGCCTGGATCGTCTGGCCCGCACCGGAGAACGAGACCGTAGTCCGGAAAGGCGAGTGGAACGAGTACCTGCTCAAGGTCGAGGGCAACCGCTACATCGCGCGGCTCAACGGCGTCCTCATGGTTGACTTCACGGATCCGAACCCGAAGTCCTTCGACGGCGCCATTGCGCTGCAGCTTCACTCGGGCGGGGAGGGCGACATGCGCTTCCGCGACATCTGGATCCGCGACCTGACCAGGCGCTGACCTCCATGCGCAGGTTGTTCTACTGCGACCACTATGCGATTCCGCTGCCCGAGGGGCACAAGTTCCCGATGCGGAAGTACCGGATGGTCCGGGATCTGCTCGCACAGGACGGCGACTACCGGTTCGAGTGCGCCCCTTTCGCGCCGGCCGAGACGACCGCGCTGGCGCATGAGGCGGGCTACGTCGCCAGCTTCCTCGACGGCACGCTGGCTCCCGGGGTGATCCGCCGGATCGGCTTTCCGTGGTCGGAAGGGCTCGTCCGCCGGACGCTCGCCTCGGTGGGTGGAACCATCGAGGCGGCGCGCGACGCACTGGCGACCGGTTACGGCGGCAACCTGGCCGGAGGCACGCACCATGCCTTTCGCGGCGAGGGCTCGGGCTTCTGCGTCTTCAACGACATCGCGGTCTCGATTTTGGCGATGCGCGCCGAGCGGGGCACCCGTCGTGCCGCCGTGATCGACCTCGACGTGCACCAGGGCGATGGCACCGCCCAAATCTTCGCCGACGACCCCGATGTCCTGACCGTCTCGGTCCACGGCAGGAACAACTTTCCCTTCCGCAAGCAGCAGAGCAAAATCGACGTGGACCTGCCGGACGGCGCCGGCGACGACGACTATCTCCCGGTCGTGGCGGATCTGCTGCCGCAGGTCTTTGCCTTTCGCCCGGAGATCGTCTTCTACCAGTCGGGTGTCGACGGGCTGGCGCCCGACCGGCTCGGCCGGCTCTCGTTGAGTCTCGAGGGATTGAAGCAGCGCGACACGCTCGTCATCGACGCATGCCGCCGCGCGGGTACGCCGCTGGTGATCACGCTGGGTGGCGGCTACTCCGACCCGATCGAGATCACGGCCGAGGCGCACGCCAACACTTTCCGGACAGCGGCCCGGATTTTGATAAGCTCATCTGAGCCAAAGGACATCGAGAGATGGAGAACAAAGGAACCAGATCATCCTGGCGGGCGATTTCCGCCGTATTGATTCTTGTGCTGGGGGCCGGCGCGGCCGTCGTGCTGATCGGCAAGGGCAAGACCGAGGCGCGGAGTTCGGCGCTCGGCTACACAGATACTCCCGTGCTTCCCGGACAGAAGTGGCGGGTGCACGATATCGAGCGCCCGCACCCTCCCATGGTCACGCCCCCACAGGTCACCTGGAGCGCGGCGCCATCCGACGCCATCGTACTTTTCGACGGCAAAGACCTCTCCCAATGGGCAACGCGCGGCAGGGATGGCAGCCTGCGGGAGCCGGGCTGGACCGTCAAGGACGGCTACATGGAGATCGGGCGCAAGACAGGCGACATCATCACCCGGGAGAAGTTCGGCGACTGCCAGCTTCACATCGAGTGGATGGTCCCGCCTGGCAGTCCGGACTCCGGACAGTGGCGCGGCAACAGCGGCGTGATGCTCATGGGCCGATACGAGATTCAGGTCCTCGAATCTTTCGACAACCCGACCTACGCCGACGGCCAGGCCGCCGCGATCTACGGCCAGTATCCGCCGCTGGTCAACGCCTCACGCAAACCCGGCGAATGGCAGAGCTACGATATTTTCTTCGAAACGCCGCGCTTTGAGGGTGAAAAGCTCGTTAAGCCGGCCTACGTCACCGTCGTGCATAACGGCATTATGGTGCATCATCGCCAGGAGATCGTCGGGCCGGTGGCTCACAGGGCGATCAACCAGTACAAGCCGCACGACGCGGAGGAGCCGCTATTGCTGCAGGACCACGATGCCACGGTGCGGTTCCGTAATATCTGGATCCGGCGCTTGAAGGGCTACGACCAGCAGTAGCGTTTGCCGGAAGTCGGCGGTTTCAGAAGGTGTGAACTATATCAAGCCACAGATGGACACAGATGAACACGGATTGAAAACAATGGTCCTACGTGCGTGAATCCGTGTCCATCCATGGCTGAAAATCGAGTTCTTCATCGATTCTCACCCCGCTATCCCACCTCTTCGTTGGCGCGCCGCAGGAGGGCCCGGATGTTGGCGATGATGTAGGCCGTTCCGGCGCGCCGGACTCCGGTGTCACCCACCAGTTGGGGCACGTGGTCCGGTTCGAGCCCGCCGTCAAAGCCCACCTCCCGGAGAGCCTTCATCACCTGGTACATGTCCATGTAGCCATCGTCGGGGAAGGTCTCTACGAAGTGCGGCAACGGGCCCGAGACGTTGCGGAAGTGGACCTCGAAGATCTTGCCGCGCCCGCCGAAGTCGCGGATCATCTCGAATACGTCCTTGCCCATCTGATCGCCGCCTTCCGACCAGGTCCCTACGCAGAAGGTGAGGCCCCAGTACTTGCTGCCGCCTGAGATCTCCTCGGCGCGCCGGTAGCCATCGTAGTGCGTGAACAGCTTGGCGACGCCGTTCATCATGGCGACGGGCGGATCGTCGGGATGGAGCGCGAGCTTCACCCTGGCCTCGTCGGCGACCGGCTGCACGGCCTTGACGAAGTAGGTGTAGTAGTCCCAGATCTCCTCGGCCTCATAGACCCGATCATGCATCTGCTTTTCGACCTTCGTGCGGAAGTCGTGCAGATTGAACTCACGCGCCGTGTAGCCGCGCCGCTCGACGTGGGCGGTGGTGTAGGTGTTGCCCGGATGGAAGTCATAGGAGGCAACCGGGATGCCAAGCTGGCCGCAGTCGCGAAGGAAGCGGCGATAGGTTTCGATGTCCTCGTCGCGCCCCGGCCGCCCGAGTTGAACGCGGAGCGAGCGATAGGTGTAGTGCACGCCCGAAAAGATCTTCATCCCGTAGCTCTCGAAACGCTTCTGGACGGCCCGGAGCTTATCGATCGGCATGTCTTCGGTGCCGAATTCGACGCGGGCCCAGCGCAGCCCGATCTGCTTCAGAAAGAGCAGGTCGTCGTCGCTGATCCTGTGGCTGACGCGGTGTGCGATCTTGATGTTCGATGGATCGTGCTCATCAATTACCGTGCGGGCGGCGCGAGACTCCTTGCGCGCGCAGCCGGCCAGTCCGGCGGCGACGGCGCCCGCGCCGGCTCCGAAGAACGTGCGGCGTTTCATGGCTCCGAGTGTATCAAGTCGCACCGCGAAATTTGGCATACTCGGGAGATGCCAGACAAGGTTCGTTGGGGCGTATTGGGAGTCGCGAAGATCGCGACCGCGAAGGTGATTCCGGCGATGCAGAAGGGCAAGCGGTCCGAGGTGGTCGCGATCGCATCGCGCGAGGAGAGCAAGGCTCGCGAGGCGGCCGACGCTCTGAAGCTTCCCAAAGCGTACGGCTCCTATGAGGAGCTTCTGGCCGATCCCGAGATCGACGCGATTTACAACCCTCTGCCGAACCATCTGCACGTGGAGTGGTCCGTGAAGGCGGCGGAGGCCGGCAAGCACGTGCTCTGCGAAAAACCGATCGCAATGAGCGCGGACGAGTGCCTCTCGATGATCCATGCGCGCGACGAGCACAAAGTGAAGATCGGCGAAGCGTTCATGGTACGGACGCATCCGCAGTGGCTGCGGGCGCTTGAAATCGTCCGTTCGGGCGAGATCGGCGAGTTGCGGTCGATCGTCGGGATGTTCAGCTACAACAATCGCGACCCGAAGAATATCCGCAATATCGCCGAGTACGGCGGCGGCGGCCTGATGGATATCGGCTGCTACCCGATCACCACGTCTCGCTTCCTGTTCGGCGAAGAGCCAGGACGGGTGCTTGGACTCATCGAGCGCGACCCGGAGATGAAGACCGACCGGCTCACCTCCGCCTTGATGGACTTTCCTTCCGGCCAGGCGATATTCTCTTGCGGCACGCAGCACGTCCCCTACCAGCGGATGCAGATCCTCGGCGCCAAGGGCCGGGTGGAGATCGAAATTCCGTTCAATGCCCCGCCCGACCGGCCCTGCCGCATCTTCGTCGATATCGGCGGCGACCTGTTCGGCGGGGGCGTCCGCGAGGAGGAATTCCCGGTCTGCGATCAGTACACGATTCAGGGCGATGCGTTCTCGAAGGCCATCCAGGAGGACGCGGAGGTCCCGGTGCCGCTCGAAGACGCGATGGCGAACATGGCCGTGATCGACGCTATCTTCCGCTCGGCGCAGACCGGGCAGTGGGAAGCGCCGGCTGCTAACGCTTCCGCAACAGCGACAACTGCCCCTTCCGAATGAAGTCGACCGACTCGGTCAGGATTCGAAGCGCCTCGCCAGGCGCGTGGAAGCCCATCGAGTTCTCCGCCTCGACGAAATCGATGTAGAACTGGGCCTTGCGCTGGTAGTCGCGCGCTTCCTTGAGTTCCGCATCGGAGCGGCCGGAGGCGCGGGCGGCCTTGATCTCGTCGATCAGTTCGACCAGCGCGTCCATGGCGAGATCGCGGGCGCGCATGAAGCGGTCCTGGATGGACTCGGCGCGGGCGAGCAGCTCGGCTTCCGAGTAGTTGTGGCAGCTCTGGCACGCGCGGTTGATGTTGAGCAGCGGGCTCCGCACGTGGTGGTCGCTGACCTTGAAGGCGCCGACGCGCTTGTATGGCATGTGGCAATCGGCGCAGGCGACCCCGGAGCGCGCGTGCACACCCTGGCTGAACATCTCGAATTCCGGATGCTGCGCCTTCAGGACCGGCGCGCCGGTCTCGGCATGGACCCAGTCGCGGAATCCGATTTCATCGTAGTAAGCCAGTGCGTCTTCCACCTTCAGCCCTTTCGACCACGGATATACGAGCCGCTTCCCCTCGCCCTGAAAGTAGTATTCGACGTGGCACTGGCCGCAGACGTAGGAGCGCATCTCCTGGGTGCTGGCGTCGCGGTTCACGTCGTAGTCCCTGATTCCGAGCGAAGCCTTGTAGGCCGTGATGCCTTCCATGAAGGCCGGGCGGGTGATGCGCAGGCGCATCGAGGAGGGCTCGTGGCAATCGATGCAGGCGACCGGGTGTTCGACGAACTGGGCGGCTTCGGCGTAGGGTTTCGCGTTTAGGATGTTGAAGCCCGCCAGCACATCGCCGCCGCCGGCCTTCCGCATCGCCACATAGCTTGAGGAGTGGCATTGGAGGCACGTCCCGGGCTGCTTGAACTCCAGGACGCGGCGCGTGAACTGCTGGTCCACCAGCATGTATGCGTGTCCGCGGGCTTCGCGGAAATCGACGGCAAAGGGGTAGCCGGCCCACATAGTTTTGAGCCGCAGGTCCTCTTCGAGCTTGCTCCGGGCGATCACGCTTCGCGGGTCGGCGTCGGTCGGGGTTCTGGGAACGGCTTCGGATCCGCCGTGCCGGGTCCGCACCTGGTCGGCCGTGCGGAGGTAATCTTCGTACTGGATCGGGAAATTACGCCCCCACAGGGCCGGATCGCCGGTCTCGTCGTCGAGATCGACCACCTGAAAAAACGGTCTGCGGGCCTCCTGCTTTCGCTCGATGATGTTGACCAGCAAAGAGACCAGTCCAACGACGGCTGCGGCGGTGATCGCCGCGAGGAGCGCCAGTCTTCCAGCGCTGCGGGATTCGGATTTCTTCTGCTCCATGGAATTCGGAAGCACTCCTTACAGGTGGCCGGCGCCGGGATGGCAGCTCACACAGGCGACTCCAGCGCCGTGCGGGCGAGCCGCCCGAATCCTGTCGACCAAGCCGGAATGGCACTTCAGGCAAGCCCCTTCTGCGACTTCAAAATTTCTTGGGTTGATGACGATCCGGTCCGGAAACCGGCCGGTGGTGAAGGCAAGCGAATGAAGGAATCCGTTCCTGGCCTTTGCAGCATACTTCGAGATCAGGCCAGGCGGGGTGTGGCAGTCATTGCAGACCGCCACGCGGCCATGCGTGGACTTACGCCAGCCCGAATACTGCTCCTGCATGACATGGCAGTTCGCGCAGGCTGCCGGATCGTCGGTGAGATACGATGCTCCGCGCGCGTATCCGAAGGTAAAGATTCCCAAACCGGCAAGAATGCCGAGGGACATCGCTGCAAATACCGGGACGATTGCGCCCCGCCGCTTCCCTATCCGCGCCATCGAAATTTCACTCTATCATGAGGCGCTTCCGGACTGCCCGCCCGAATTAGAATGAAAGGGAGTGTATGCTCACTCTATCGCACCCTCATTCCATAGACGCCAGCTTTGAAGACACATACCATTACCTGATCGGGATGCTCGAGCGGCTCTGCGGCTACCCGCTCACGATTGAACGCGATTCGGAGCGAATCGCAGCCGAGCCCACGCCGCAGCGGCTACCCGACGGCTCGATCCGATTTCCGCTCCCGTCCAGCCGCAAGGGCACGATGCACTGGCGTCTGATGATCCCGCCCGAGGCGGCCGCCGACAAGCAGTGCACGCGGATTGTCGCCAAGTTCGTGACGGGCTGCAAGCGCATGGCCGGCGAGATCAAGCAGGTCAGCGACCTCAAGGAGTACCTGATCCGCAACAGTGCGTTTCTCTGGGACGATCTGGTGATGTCGCTGACGCACCAGGGCGGACAGAAGTACAATGCGCTGGAACTGCTCGGGGCGCTGCGCGAGAGCCTGCTGTTCCGATACGAGGAGAAGCCTGTGCGCCTGGGTGTCCTGATGACGTGGAACTGGCACTCCACCGGCGAGGTCCTGATGGGCATGGGCTGCAAGTACCTCAAAGCCCGGCGACAGGAGGACATTCACGAAGCGTTGCGGACGAGCAAGGCCCTGAACTGGCTCGCCGACGGCGAGGACACGCTGCTGCTAGTGACGCCGGCCGGAAAGATCGCCGGACTGCTCTCGGTTTCGGCGCTGGCCGAGTCGGCCACGGGCGCCGACTGGGGCATGGTGCCGCAGCGCTTCCGCCACCTGAACAGCCTGCTGCTCGGACGGGACATTGTCTGCACCACAACGGAGGCAGGCGAACTCTACCTGTTCCGGAAGGAATCCGTGCTGAAGTGGACACACCAGGGTTGGTATCGGGTCTCCGGTCCCGGCATCGTGGGTCTGCTGAGCGCGCACACGACGCCGCAGGCCGCCGCCGTGCTCTCCGATGTCGCTGTCGAGATGTCGTTCCAGAAGCGCGGCGGCCTGATCGCCATCGTTGGCAATGCCGAAGACATCTCCGAAGGCGCCTCTCCCGGGGTCGCCGCCTTCTTCAGCAGCGACCCTTTGCTGGAGGCCAATCCGGACGACCTGCCGGTGATCCTGCGGCTTGCCTCGCTCGACGGCGCCCTGATCGTAGACAGCCACGGGCTGATCCGGAACGCCGGCGTGATCCTGCGCGTACCTGGCGCCCACACCTCGGCAGGCGAGGGTGCGCGCTCGGCAGCCGCCAGCTACGCCAGTACGCACGGCCTGGCGATCAAGATCAGCCAGGATGGCCCGATTTCGATCTACGAGGACGGCAATCTGGTGCGGCTTCTGTAGTCAGCAGGCCGTGGCAACCGCTGACGCGCGGATCTCGGTAGCGCACGTGTTGCAATAGAAGAAATTAGCGAGCCCCAACCGTGAGCGGACTTGTTCCACAGACTGATAAGGGTCCATAGGGCTTTGCTGCGCAACGCCGAGGGGTTCTGGGGTATCATGGGCATCCGTGCAAGTCGCCCAAACTGAGAGACCTGCCGCGCATAGCAGCGGTGCGAGGAAGATTGCGCCAGGCATCGCCATCCTTGTCTGCATCTATTTGGGAGTGGTCTATGCCCTACCGCGCCCGGAGGCGGTGAGTCCGGAGGGGTGGCGGCTGACCGGGCTGTTCATCGCCACGGTGGCGGGCCTGATGCTGCAGCCGATTCCGGGCGGCGCGCTGGTGTTGACCGCCGTGACGCTGGCGTCCGTCGTAGGAGGCCTGACGCTGCCGCAGGCGCTCGGCGGCTTCGGCGACCCGACGGTCTGGCTGGTGATGGCAGCGTTCTTCATTTCCCGGGCCCTCATCAATACCGGACTGGCGCGGCGCATCGCGCTGTTTTTCGTTCGGCTGTTCGGGAAGAGTTCGCTCGGGATCTGCTATGCGCTGTCGCTTTCCGACGCCATTCTCGCGGCGATCATTCCGTCGAACGGAGCCCGCTCAGGCGGGGTGATCCTTCCGATCGTGCGGTCAATCTCGGAGCTGTATGGCTCCTCGCCCGGCGCGACGGCGGGGTTGCTCGGCTCCTTCCTGATGCTGGCGGTCTATCAGGGGATCTGCGTCTCGGCCGCAATGTTCTTCACCGGACAGGCGAGCAACCCGTTGGCGGCCCAGATCGCGGGGCAGCATGGATACGAGGTCACCTGGTCAGGATGGTTCGCGGCCGGGGTTGTGCCGGGTTTGTGCTCGCTCGCCGTGATCCCGTTGATTGTCCAGTGGATGAACTCTCCGACGATCCGCCGGACCCCGGAGGCGGCGGCTTTCGCGGCCAAGTCGCTCAAGGAGATGGGCCCGCCGAATTCGAAGGAGCGCATTCTGGCCGTGGTATTCGCCAGTGTCTGCGGCCTCTGGGTCACCTCCGGCTGGCACGGAATCGACATCACGCTAACGGCGCTGCTCGGGAGCGTCTCGCTGCTGCTGACGGGCGTTCTGACCTGGGAGGACGTTAAAACCGAAAAGGCCGCGTGGGACATCTTCGTGTGGTATGGCGGCCTGGTCCAGTTGGGCAAGGCGCTGAATGCGACGGGGGTGACGACGGAGTTCGCCAAGGGTGTCGGATCGGCGTTCAGCACAATGGGCTGGGTGGCGCTGTTCGTCGCGGCGCTGCTGGTCTACTTTTACGCCCACTACGGCTTTGCGAGCATCACGGCGCACATGCTGTCGATGTACCCACCCTTCCTGGCGCTGCTGCTGGCCAAGGGAGCGCCGATCGGACTGATGGTCTTCTCCTTTGCCTGTTTCGCCAACCTGGCGGCCGGCCTGACGCATTACGGGACAACCCCCTCGCCGATGTTCTTCGCCCACAACTACGTGCCAATGCGCCAGTGGTGGAAGGTCGGCTTCGTGGTCTCGGTGGTAAACCTGGCGATCTGGGGCACGATCGGGTTCGGCTGGTGGAAGCTGATCGGGATCTGGTAGAGCGGCCTACCGGCCGGTATCGAGTTCGAGACTCCGTTCGCGCTGCCACTTGAGGCGGCCCTGGTACTCCTGGTAGAGCGTCGAGAAGCCGGCCCAGTAGTAGCCGGCGACGAACAGGAGCAGGAACGGGAGCGCCAGGTAGTTGTAGCTGTCGATCGCAAAAGCCACCATCGCGAGAAAATACGTTCCGATCCCGATCTCGACGTAGGGCAGCCAGCCGCTGCGGCGCCGGTATTCGCTCTCGATCCGGGTGCGCTGCTGGCCGGCGATCGCATACTTCGGCGTGCGGGCGAAGCTGGTCTGGATGCCGAACAGCGCTTCGAGCACGGCGCGGGTGTTGATCACGGTGAGTCCCACACCGGCGGCCATCAGGGCCGGAATCAGGAAGATCGACCGCTTCCATGACTTCGGATGCAGTTCCCGCTGCGCGATGACGTAGAAGAACGTGATCGACCAGAACGAGGCCATCATCAGCGGCAGGTCGATCAGCAGCATCTGGAACCAGCCCATGTAGAACCGCACGATCATGACGGGCAGCATCAGGGCCGAGAGGACAATGATCAGGGGATAGGAGATGTTCGGCGTGAGGTGGAAAAATGCTTCGATCTTGGCGCGGCGCGGAATATCGGACTTCAGGATGCGCATCAACAGTTTCCTGGCTACCTGCGTCAGGCCCTTGGCCCAGCGCGACTGCTGCACCTGGAAGCCGTAGGTTTCCACGGGCAACTCCGACGGGCAGTCCACATCGGGGACGTAGACGAACCGCCAGCCCTTCAACTGGGCGCGGTAGCTGAGATCGGAGTCCTCGGTGAGCGTGTCGTGCTCCCACCCGCCGGCGTCTTCGATCATCGTTCGCCGGAGAATGCCGGCCGTCCCGTTAAAGTTGAAGAAGAGTCCGTTGCCGTAGCGGGCGCCGTGTTCGAGGACGAAGTGGCCGTCCAGGATAATCGCCTCGACTTCCGTCAGGAGATTGTACTCGCGGTTGAGGTAGCTCCAGCGCGTCTGGACGACCCCGACGGTGGGGTCCGTGAAGTAGTGTACCGTGCGGGTCAGGAAGTCGCGCGGCGGGACAAAGTCGGCGTCGAAGATGGCAATCAGCTCGCCCGTTGCCGTCTCCATACCCTCCTGCAGCGCCCCGGCCTTGAAGCCGTGGCGGTTCGTGCGGTGGCGGTACTCGATCGGGTGGCCCTGGGCGCGGTAGCGGGCCACCAGCGCCTCGGTGTAGGGGTGCGTTTCGTCAGTCGAGTCGTCGAGCACCTGGATCTGAAGCAGTTCCCGAGGGTAGTCGATCTTAAGAACTTCTTCAAGCAGCCGGTCGACCACGTAGCGTTCGTTGTAGAGCGGCAACTGGATCGTCACGGGCGGCAGCGACTCGAAACGGGCGGCGGGTCCCCTGGGGATCCGCTTCCGGCCCTTGAAGTAGGCCCGGATGGTTTCGTAGCGATGCAGGCCGTAGCAGGAAAGGATCAGGAGCGTCGCGAAATAGGGGATGAGGAGAGCCCAGTCGAACCAGTCGAGCTGGTGGATGCCGGCAAACGTCGTATCGAACATCGACCGCATGAGCTGGTCCACCGGAGAGGCGGCCAGCACAAACGAGACGAACGGGATCGTTGTTACCATAGGCTTCGTTTCGCTATCGCAATGACAGCATGACGGCAACCCTCATCAGCCTGTTGCTTGCGGGATTGGGGATGGAAATCCTCCTGTTGATGCTCCCCGCCGTGATGCGCGGTCGCGCGGCAGAAACAGTTGTCTTGCTTCTGCTTACGGGTCTATTTTACATTGTCTGCTGCTTTCTCGTCTTACGAATTCCTAATGCGGGGGCGGATGACAGGCGTCTGATCTGGCTCATCCTGGCGCTGGCCATCCTGTTCCGCGTCACGGTCTGGCCGCTTTCGCCCGCGCTCTCCGATGACGTCTACCGCTATCGCTGGGAGGGCAAGTTGCAGGCCCACGGGGGCAATCCGTATCAGGCGCGCCCGAACGATCCGGAGTGGACCCACCTGCGGGACGCCACCTTTCCGCTCGTTGTTGCAAAGGATTTCAAAGCCGGCTACGGTCCGCTCACCGAATCGATCCAGCACCTGACCTACAGGCTCGTCTCCTCGGCCACTGACGATCCATTCCGCCAGGTCTTCTGGTTCAAGGCACCGGCGGCGCTGGCCGACCTGGCGATCCTCGCCGTTCTCTGGCAACTGCTGGCCGCGCACGGACTCGGCGGCGCGCGCCTGCTGATCTATGCCTGGTCGCCCCTGCCGGTCATGGAGTTCTGGGCCACGGGACATAATGACGCGATCGCCGTCTTATTCGTATTACTCACTCTGCTGGCGGCGGCCCGGAATCGATGGGTGCTTTCCTTTACCTGTGTGACCCTGGCTGCCGCCGCCAAACTCTGGCCGCTGCTGCTGCTTCCGGTTCTCGTCGGTTGGAGGAACGGCCGCCCGCTACGCCCCCGGCAGTGGCTCATCTCGCTGCCGGTCGCACTTCTTTTTGCGCTGCCCTACTGGAGCGATGTCACCGAAAACGCCCGCTTTATGAGCGGTTTCATGGGCGGATGGCGCAACAATGACAGCCTTTACGGTTTTCTGCTCTGGGCCACCGGCGACCCCTATCACGCCAAGTACCTCGCTTTTGCTCTGGCGGGGGCCGTCGTCGCGTGGGTGACATACCGAGGACTGAAGCTGGAGCTGGCGGTCCTGATCTCGATTACGGCCCTCCTGATGCTCTCGGCCAACGTCCATCCCTGGTATCTAACCTGGATCCTTCCTCTGCTGGCCCTGATCCCTCATCCGGCGCTGCTCACCTGGACCGTGCTGGCGCCGCTCTCCTACGAGGCCTTGCTCGCCTGGCACGCGCTCGGGGAGTGGAACGGCGTGAGTCCGATGCGCTTCGCCATTTACCTTCCCGTTTACGGCCTCCTGATCGGGAGATGGATGAGAAAACCTGTAGGATAGAGAGAAGTGATTCCCCGATTGCTGATTCTTCCCCTGGTTCTGGGATGGAGCCTCGAAGCCCAGAGCCGCCCGCAGCTGGTGTGGGAGGGTGAAGTGGATGCCACGTCGATTCTCTACGTTCGGGGCAACCGTCTCGAAATTGAGGACCGCGACGGCCTGCCGGTGCAGAGGCAGCGGTTCCGGTTTTACGAACGCCTGCCGGGCAGCCGTCAGAACGTCGAGGTCCGCGTCGTCGAGGGACGGGGACGTGTCCGCGTCTTTCAGCAGCCGCGCCTGGAGAACGACTACACGCTGGGGGTCTCGATCGAAGACCGGCAGGCCGGATCGGCCTTCTACTCGATCGAGCTCTTCTGGCGGGGCGACGATGGCTTTTTTGGCAATCCCCTGCCGGGCAGCGGAACCGGCTTTGATGGAGGCGGCGAGCGCCTGACCTGGAGCGGGCGCGTCGATGGCGAGGCGGTGATCTCCTGCCGCCGCAGCCAGTGCGAGAGCGACCTGCGCCAGGGGCAGCCGGTGGTGCGCGAGCGATACAAGTTTTCCCGGCCGCTGCCGGACCGCCCGGTCCGGGTGAGCCTGGAGGAGACGCGCGGGCGCGGGGAGATCCGGCTGTTGGCCCAGCCGCTGCCCGAAAATGACCACACGGCGCAGGTCTTGATCCGGGACCCGCAGGGCGGCGCGGGCGACTATGCCTTCTCGCTGGCATGGGCGCGGCCGTCGCGCCAGGAAAAGACGCCGATATTCGCGCGCCGGGGTATGGTGTGGGCGGGAACGGTCGATGATCAGGTGAGGATCATCGTACAGGGCCGCGAGGCCCGGAGCGATGTCGTCCGCGGAGCGCCGGTTTCCGGCGAGCGGGTTTCGTTCGACCGCGAGTTGCCCCCGCGCGATCAGCCCAATGCCTCGGTGCGGAAGATCCGCGGCCGCGGACAGGTCGAAATCCTCGAGTACCCGTCGCGCCGGAATGGCTACCGGCTGATCTTCGAAATCCGCGACAGCAAGGGTGGCGTCGACCACTACGAAGTGGAAGCCGGCTGGTAAGGCACTCCGCCGGAGGGGGCAATCTTTTGGATACGCATGTTCGGCTGCTGGCATTTTTCAATATTGCGCTTGGCGCGGCCGGAGGACTGTTGGCGCTCCTGGTCCTGACGGTCGCAAGCGGATTTGTCAGCGCTTTCCTGGCCGACCTGGGGCCGCTTGATCGCACCTTGGGGCCGATTCTTGCCGTGATCGGGGCGGCGATCACCCTCATCCTGCTGCTGTTGTCGGTCCCGCTGGTCATTACGGGGATCGGCCTGCTGCGGTATCGCGAATGGGCGCGCGTGCTGACCATCATCCTCTCGGTGATCAACATCATCAATGTTCCCGTGGGCACGGCTCTCGGCATCTACGGACTCTGGGTGCTGCTCTCCCCGGAAACGGAGCCCCTGTTTGCACAGCCCCCGGAGCGGAAGCACAGAAACGCTCTACACTGAGAGCAGGTGTCCGGTTCCTCCAGTCTTCCCGCAGCCGCGCGCCTGCGCACGCTTTGGCCCGATATCCGTGATCTGATCGCTCCGAGGCGAAAGGTGCTGGCGGTGGGGCTGCTCCTGATTGCGGTCAGCCGGGTGGCCAGCCTGGTGCTTCCGGCCTCGACCAAGTACTTTGTCGACGACGTCATCGGGAGGCAGCGCTTCGACCTGCTCCTGCCGCTGGTGCTCGCCGTCGTCGGCGCGACCACGATTCAGGGACTGACGTCGTTCGCCCTGATTCAGCTTCTGTCCAAATCCGCGCAGCGCCTGATCGCGGAGCTGCGGCGGAAAGTCCAGGCGCACGTCGGACGCCTGCCGGTCGCCTATTACGACGCCAACAAGACCGGAGCGCTCGCCGCCCGGATCATGACGGATGTCGAAGGCATCCGCAATCTGGTCGGCACCGGGCTCGTCGAGCTGGCCGGCGGGATCCTGGGGGCGACGCTGGCGCTGATCATTCTCCTGACGATCAGCCCGCTGCTGACCGGGATGGCGGCTTCTGTCGTGATCGTCTTCGCGCTCCTGCTGCGGCACGCCTTTGGAACGCTTCGCCCGATCTACCGCGAGCGCAGCCGGATCAATGCCGAGGTGACCGGCCGATTGACCGAATCGCTCGGCGGGGTTCGCGTGGTCAAGGGATATCATGCCGAGGAGCGGGAGGCATCCGTCTTCTCCGGAGGTGTTCATCGGCTGCTCGATAACGTCCTGCGATCGCTGACGTCCCTTTCGCTGATCAGCCTGGAGGCGACGGTGCTGCTGGGCCTGGTGGGGGCTTTGGTAATGTACGCCGGCGCACAGCAGATCCAGGCCGGCGCCCTGACGCTCGGCGAATTCGTAACTTTCACCGCGTTCCTGGCCTTTCTGGTCGCGCCGGTGTTCCAGATCGTCGGCGTGGGGACACAGTTGACCGAGGCGCTGGCAGGCCTGGAGCGCACGCGCGAGGTCCTGGGGGAGCGGCCCGAAGATGAGGACCCGCGACGCACCGTCACGCTCGGCCCGATCCGCGGCGAGGTGCGGTTTGAGAACGTCACCTTCGCTTATGAAGCGGCGAAGCCGGTTCTGCACGGCGTCTCCTTCGAAGCCCGGCCCGGTACCGTCACCGCGCTGGTCGGCTCGTCGGGTTCCGGGAAATCGACGATCATCGGACTGGTCGCGGCGTTTTACGTGCCCGGCGAGGGCCGGATCAGCGTCGACGGAGTCGACCTTTCCACCGTGCGGCTATCGTCCTATCGAGGGCAGCTCGGCGTCGTCCTGCAGGAGACGTTCCTGTTCGACGGCTCGATCCGCGCGAACGTCTCCTTCGCGCGTCCGGCGGCGACCGAGGATCAGATTCTCGAGGCATGCCGGATCGCGCGCGTCGATGAGTTCGCCGAGAGGTTCGACGAAGGGTACGACACTATCGTAGGTGAGCGAGGCGTCAGGCTCTCCGGCGGGCAACGCCAGCGCGTCTCCATCGCCCGGGCAATTCTGGCGGATCCCCGAATCCTCATCCTGGACGAGGCGACATCAAGCCTGGACTCCGAATCCGAGGCGATGATCCAGCAGGGGCTCGCTTATTTGATGCGAGGGCGCACTACCTTCGTTATCGCGCACCGCCTCTCGACGATCCGAAGGGCCGATCAGATTCTGGTCGTCGAGGCAGGGCGCGTCGTGGAACGCGGCAACCATGCCTCACTCTACGCGGCCCGGGGGCGCTACTACGAGCTGTACACACAGCAGCATGCGGTGGAGAGCAACCTGTTCCTGGCCCCTGGCGAGGGCGACCCAATGCCCGAAGAGTCCACCGCGCCCAATCCGGGGCGTCTGTTTCAGAGCTGATGTGCGATCCGATTTTTTTGAAACCTGCTTACTTTTTCTTACGTAATTCCCAGCAGAAAACATTCAGGAGATCCACATCATCAACGAGGACTCCGAACTCAGATCCAAAGCAAGGAGGACATGCTGATTATGCGAACCCTGTTGAGTGTTTTCACCGGGTTACTGTTGTGTCTGGCTCCCGCTTCCGCAATCGATAAACGCTGCGGAGCGGCGAATGAAGCAGCCGGGTATCTGAAGGATATTGCCTATGAGGCGTCGAAAGTTAAGCACGAAGCTGAATCGCTCCGGATGTATTTGCAGAACGCCTCGGTCGACCGCGTCTCGGTCGTCTGGAAGCTCGGGATGGTCGAGGACGGCGCGCGCAAGCTGCGGAATCTGATCTCACGCTTCGAAGCCAGAGAGTTGGAGCTGACACCGGCCCAACGGCAGGAACTGGAGCGGATGAAGGCCGGCGTGGCGACCCTCACGGTTTTTCTGAATAACACCTACCGCACGCTGGCCGACAACGGAGTCGTGAGAGAGCGGCAGACGTTGCAGGCGAGCGCCTCGGCAATCGCGGCCCGATCGCAAATCATTCGGGATGCTGCCCGCAATATCCGTACCGCCGAGATCCGTCTTGCCGGATAATCGACGGCCGTCCAGGGGAAGCCACTTCCAAGGCGGCTTCCCCGCTCTTAAAATGGCCGATGATTGGAGGAATGCGGCGGAGCGGGGAGCGAAGCGACGCGAAGCCAGAAACTCGCCGCCGTCCGCACCGGTCCGGTCAAATCGAGCCCCTTCACGATGAAGCAGTTCGCGTAGGATTTGTATGCCCGGGCAATCTCGGCCGGTGCGTCGATGCCGCTGACAACTACAACAGGAATGCGGCGCAAGACCGGGCTCTCCTTAATCACATCGAGCACTTCGCTACCGTGTTTTCCGGGAAGGTTCCAGTCCAGAAAGATGAGGTCCGGCGAAGGAGAACGGGCGAACCTATCTTTGCGATGTAAGAACAGAAGCGCGTCGATTCCGTCTTCAACCCAATGCAGTCGAAACGGCAACTCGCATTGCAGCAGCGCGTATTCAACCAGGCGCATATCGGCCGGATTATCTTCAATTAGAAGCACTTCGTATTGCCGGATCGGAAATGGCGACTGAATGCGGTCTCGCTCGATCATGGATGCTACCTGCTCCTGCCATCGGACGAAACGCTGGCGCGCATTAGACGCCATTTTCCGGAAAACGTCTGCATACGGCTCTGTGATTGTGACGTGCGCCGCAGTCGCGAGAGTAGTAAACTTTTCTAGTAGTCCGGCCTTGGTCGCTCAGCACGATTCGGTGCTCAGCTTTCTACGTTTTCCGGACAATTTCCCGTTGCGCTCAGCGGCCGGTCAAACCCGGAGGTAAGCAGCACCGTGGTTGTGAACGTGGAAGCGGACAATACGACTCGGACCCAGCGAAGCTGCGTCCTGCTGCAGGCCGGGTTCGCCGTCGCCGAAGCCACCACCTCGCAAGAAGCTCTGGTTCGGGCATCCGAGGCTGGATCGGAGCGGCTCCTCGTCCTCGCGCTCCCGCTGCCGGACCTCGCAGACAACGAAGCCGCCCTGCGATTCCGCAGACACCCGGCTCTATCCGGCGTGCCCGTGTTATGGCTGCTTCCCGAAGGCTCCCCTCCAGCGGCGCCAGAACTGAGCGACGGCATTCAGGAGAGCCTGGTCAGGCCGGTCGGCGCCGATACGCTGGTGTCGGCAGTGGAACGGCTGCTCCGGCGAAGGCCGGCCTCCGCGTCCCCGAACGGCGGCCTCGGCCGCCTGCTTCAGCGCGTTGGCAGCACGTCCTATTTCGTTCTCGACCGCGAGTGGCGCCTCACGGAGGTCAGCAGCACGTTCGGGGGCAGTCTGGCATGGATTCCCGCCGAGGTCCCCATTTGGCAGGCGGTCCCGGAAACGGCCGGCTCCCTGATCGAGGAGATCTGCCGGCGGTGCCGTGAGCAGGCGTCGCCGGTGGAGATGGAAGGCGTGTGCCCCTTGAACCGGCGATGGGTGCGGATGTGCGCCATGCCCTGGGGAGAGGGTGTCGCCGTGACGGTCATCGATCTGGACGAGTGGAAGAATCTGGAGGAGGGCTACCGCCGCCGCTGCGCCGAAGCGGAGGAAGAGATCGCCATGGGACGCGAGCGCGAGCGGGAGTTGCGAAGCCGCAACGAGGAGCTTCAACAGTTCAGCTTCGCCCTCTCCCATGACCTGCAGGAGCCGCTCCGAATCGTCTCCGGCTTCGCCCGGCGGCTGGCGACGCAATACCAGACCCTGAAGCAAAGCGAGATCGACGAATTCTTCGGCTATGTCCTCGACGCCAGCGACCGGATGCTGGCGATGATCGGCGGGCTAATGGCCTACTGCCGTGAGATGCACGAGGGCAGCGCCGAGTCCACACCGATCGAACTCGATCAGGTGCTGCGCTGGGCGCTCTCGAACCTCCAGACCGCGATCCAGGAAAGCGGCGCCGAAGTCACCTTCGATCCGCTGCCGCGCGTGCTCGGCGATTTCGGAGCGCTGGCGCGGCTGCTGCAGAACCTCATCGGTAACGCACTGAAGTATCGTGGCGCCGAGTTTCCTCGCATCCACATTTCCGCGCGGCGGGACAATGGGGACTGGATCGTTGCCGTGAGAGACAACGGGCTGGGCTTCGATCCCTCAGCGTCCCGGTCGGTGTTCCGTCCGCTGGTTCGCCTGCATGGGAGGCAGTACCCCGGAAGCGGCATGGGGCTGGCGATCTGCCGTAACATCGTGGAGCGCCACGGCGGCCGGATCTGGGCAGAGTCGGTGCCCGGCACGGGTTCCACGTTCTACTTCTCCGTCCCCGATCCCGGGTAAGCGAGAGCCGGGCCGGCTGCAAGCGGACTGCGGTTCCGTGCAATAATGTGCGGCATGCCTGACAAACCAGTTTCCCGGCGAAATTTTCTTGCGGCTGCCGGTGCGGCTCCGGCGGCAGCGGCGGGCGCCAGCCCAGCCGCCGCCAGCCCCGCCCCCCAGTCCACGCTTCGCGCCCAAGGCGACCCGATCCGTGTCGTCACGATGTACCAGTTTGAGCCGGCCGAGATCCGGCAGATCCAGGAGACCGTCCCGAACGCAAAGGTCGAGATCACGATCTGCAACTCCCGCGACGAGTTCCGAACCAAGCTGCGGGACGCGGAAGTCGTCTATGGCGATGTACGCGGCAACGAACTCGATTACGCTCCGAAGCTGAAGTGGGTTCAGGCCGGCGGCGCCGGAGTCGAGAACCTCGATCCGCGCTTCCGCGAGAGTTCGATCGTCCTGACGAACTTCGCCCGTACGTTCGCGCCCGGCATCTCCGAGACGGCCATGGGGCTCCTGCTATGCCTGACGCGCGGCATCAGCCGCTACTACATGCCGCAATTCCTGCGCCGCGAGTGGAAGCCGATGGGGACCGTCAAATCCGATCATCACGTCGAGCTGGTCGGGCGCACCATGGGCATCGTCGGGATGGGAGGCATCGGCACGGCAGTCGCCCGGCGCGCCTATTACGGGTTCGATATGCGCGTTGTCGGGACCGATGCCAAGCCGATCCCCAAGCCCGACTTCGTCTCGGAGCTTCACGACCCGTCGTGGTTCGACACGATGGTCCCGCAGGTGGACGTGCTGGTCTCGGCCGCTCCGCTGACGCCGCAGACCCGCCAGATGTTCAATGAGAACGTCTTCCGCCGGATGAAGAAGACCGCTTACTTCCTCGGGCTTTCGCGCGGCGGCCTGATCGACGACATGGCCCTGGTCAAGGCGCTCAAGGAAGGCTGGATCGCCGGCGCGGGCCTGGACGTCTTCCCGCAGGAGCCGATTCCCTCTTCGCACCCGATCTTCGACTGCCCCAACGTCGTGATGACGCCGCACACGTCCGGGTGGAGCCCGGACCGCCAGGTCCGCCTGATCGCGCTGTTCGCCGACAACATGCGGCGCTTCTCGGTAGGCCAGCCGCTGGTGAACGTGGTCGACAAGCAGGCCGGGTACTGATCTGACCTGCTCTCGCACAGGAACCATCGGATCAGCCGGCGGTCCTGCGTCCCCGCCTGGGCTGCGTAAACAGCCGGGAGATGTGGCGCTGGAGTTCCCGGAAGATCTGGTCGGGACGCCGCGAGGCGTCCACGACGGTGAAATCGTAGCGCTTCGCCATCCGGTCGAGGCTCTGAATGATGCGCGTCTGGTAACGGACGAAGCTGTCGTGCATGTCCGCCCCGAAGCGCATATCCATCCCGCTCTCCCAGTAGTCGAATCGGCCGCGGCCCAGGACCACGCGCGAAACCAGGTCCGTCACATCCGCCCGCAGATAGTAGATCGCGTGAGGGACGAGCGCAAAGCCCGCGACTTTCTCCAGCCACACGCGGTCCTCGCTCCGCGCCACGCCGCGCGCGATCAGGGAGAAGATGTAGCGGTCGGTCAAAACGACGAAGCCGGCGCGGAGGGCGGGGATGATCTCATTCTCCAGGCGATCTGCAAAGTCGGTGGTGTAGAACAGCGTCATCGTGAGCGGGCCAAGCGTATTGCCCTCCTTGGCCCGCTGGATTCCCTTGCCCGCGAGCGCCGATCTCGCCATGCCGGTATAGAGCACCGCATGGCCCTTGTGCTCGAGCCAGGTTTTCAGGCGCGCGATCTGCGTGGTGCGGCCGACCGAGTCCGGGCCCTCGATCACGATCAGCTTTCCTTGCAGTTCGCTCACATCGACGCCGGCCAGCGGCTCGCTATAGAACTGCAGGGGCTGCTTCGTAAGCATCCATCTCTCCTGGAGGGAAGTGCAGGACCTGCTCGCGCAGGCTCTCGCCGATTTCGCGCTCGACGATTTCGCGCATTTGCTGCTGCTGTTCTTCTATCGACAGCGTCGCGTCGATGACGTGGAAACCCATCTCGTCGGCCATCATGTCGTACTCTTCGAGGATGCGACCCTGGAAGAGGCGGAAGCTCTCCTCAATGTTGCGGCTCAGGCCGAGGTCCATGCCGGCCTCGTAGTACTTCAGGGCATCGCGGCCGCCGAGGATGCGCCCGAGCGCGATATCGAGCGGCACGCGAAAATAGAAGCGCAGGTTCGGCTGGATGGCGAAGCGGTAGAGGTTCCGGACCCAGCGGCGGCCCACGCCGCGCACCACGTCTCGCGCGTAGGCGGTGTAAGCATACCGGTCGGCGCAGACTACGGCGCCGGCCTTCAGAAGGGGGATGATGTAACCTTCCAGCCGGTCGGCGAAGTCGGTCGCGTGGATCAGGCTGAACGTGGTGGGCGTGAACATCTCTTTCTTCTTGCCGCGCCTGGTGGTCTCACGGACCAGCGGCGAAGAGTTCCATTCACTGAAGGCGACGGCGACGCCCTGGGAGCGCAGCCAATGGGTCAGCAGCGAGAGCTGCGTGGACTTGCCCGACCCGTCAATCCCCTCTACAACGATCAGCTTGCCCCGGTATCGGTTGGGAGCAAAGTAAGGCATGCAGGATTCCTAACCCACTATCATAGCCATGTATGCCCCGATATGCCGCTATCGACATCGGCAGCAACTCGCTCCGGATGCTGGCCGCTGACGCCGGTGCGGGAGGCGCCATCACGACGCTTGCCGAAGACCGGCAGGTCACGCGCCTCGGCGAGAGTGTCTTCCGCACGGGCGCGATCAGCGAAGAGGCGATCCGGTTCGTCTGCGCGGCGCTTACGCGCATGGCCGACGCATATAAGAAGCTCGATGTCGTCGGGATCCGCGCCGTGGCGACCAGCGCGGTCCGTGACGCCAGCAATCAGACCGAGTTCGTCGAAAGAGCCACGGAGGCGATCGGGGCGCCTGTCGAGATTATCTCAGGCCTGGAGGAGGCCCGGCTCATTCACCTCGGTGTTCAGGTCCGGTGGCCGCACCCGGCCGAGCGCATCCTGCTGATCGACATCGGAGGCGGCAGCGCCGAGTTCATTTCGGGCGAGGGCGGCCTGCTGCGGCACGGCTTTTCGCGGCCGCTCGGCGCGGTGCGACTGACCGAAGTCTTTCTGAAGCACGACCCGCCGACGCCCACCGAAATCCACCAGCTCGAGGAGTTTATCGAAGAGAAGCTGGCGCCGGTGCGGGAGAAGATCGGCATGGGTCCGTTCGACGCCGTGATCGGGACTTCATCCTCGGCTGCCGCCGTCGTCTGCGCCGTCAACCGAATCCCGCGCGCGCGACGCGACGAGGCCGACCACATGAAGGCGACGCTGCCGCAGTTGCGGAAGCTCTACGCCGATCTGCTCTCCCGCGACCTGGCCGGGAGGCGCAAGATCACCGGAATCGGTCCCCGGCGCGCCGAAATCGTCATTCCCGGAGCGGCCGTGCTGGTCCGGACCCTCGAAGACTTCAAGCTGCCGCGCGTCCATTACAGCCGGGCCGGCGTTCGCGACGGCATCATCGCGGACCTGGCGGCGCGCGGGGTCGGCCGGGAGTTCACCCACCTCAGCCGCGATCAGAAGAAGGCCGTCGAGGAGTTGGCCCGACACTATGGCGTCGACGTCCGTCACGCCCGCAAGGTCGCCGGGCTGGCTCACACGCTTTTCGTCTCGCTCCAAACGCTCCACAGACTGCCGCCGTACTATGGGCGGCTCCTTGAGGCGGCGGCGTACCTGCGCGACAGCGGGCACTACGTGAGCGACACCAGCCATCACAAACACTCGCTGTACCTGATCGCCAACAGTGACCTGCCCGCTTTCACCGCGGTCGAGCGGCGGATCATCGCCGTGCTCTGCCGGTATCATCGGAAGGCCTTGCCATCGGCGAAGCACGATGTGTACCAGGCGCTCACTCCCGATCACCGTCGCGCGGTCCTGCTGTTGACTCCGCTGCTACGCATCGCCGACGCGCTGGACCGCAGCCGCGAGCAGCGCGTCGAGGAGATCCGCGTCGCGCTGCGAAACGGCAGCATCGACCTTGGACTGCTGTCGGAGAAGGACACGGATCTGGAGCAGTGGGCGGCCGAGCGCGCCGCCGAGAGCTTCCAACAGATCTATGAGTGCGCTCTGAATGTGTCGAGGATCACGCCATGAGGATCCGCGCTTCCATGCGAACCTTCGCCGCCGAGCAGGTGGGAAATCTACTGGCGCGCGTCGTCTTCGAACTGCACCGCGCCGCCCGCTCCCAGGACGAGGATGCGATCCATGATCTCCGGGTCTCGATCCGCCGGTTCTCGCAGGCCCTGCGCTCCTACGACGGGCTCTTCCCGCCGAAGGCCGTGAAGAAGATCCGGCGGCGGCTGCGCAGCCTGATGAAGACGGCGGCGGCGGTCCGGGATCGGGACGTCGCCATCGGCCTGCTCGAAAAAGCCGGGCTGCCCGAGTCTTCTCCGCTCATCCGCCAGCTTGTAGCGGAGCGCAAGGCCGCAGGCCGTAAACTGGCCGAGCAGCTCCGCCGGTGGAGCCGGCATAATTTTTCCGTCCGCTGGCGGGAGGACCTGCACCTTTCTACGGCATGAAGAAGAAGAAGAAGAAGAAAAAGACCGATGGCGCGCCACCCTGGGCTGCCGACCACCTCGCGACCGAGAACGCCGCCCGTGTGCTGCCGGCTCTGGCCGAGCAGTACTTCCGGGACGGCCGTGCGGTGCTGCCGGAAAAGACCAGTTCCGCGAAACTCCACCGCTTCCGCCTGAAGACCAAGCGTTTCCGCTACACACTCGAGCTGTTCCGGTCGATCTATGGACCAGGTCTTGAAGCCCGGCTCCGCCTGCTCCGCAAAGTCCAACAATTTCTCGGAGAGGCCAACGACTGCGCGGCGGCGCGAGCGCTGCTGGACGGGCGCCAAATCGCGCCCGAGGCGGCTGCCTACCTGGAGAACCGCGAGGCCGAGCGAGCCGCCGAATTTCGCAGTTTCTGGCGAGGCCAGCTCGACGCTCCCGGCCAGGAGGAGCGCTGGATCCGCTACCTGCGCGACTTCGCAGGCCGGAGTAGGAAAAAATAGGAACGGCGCCTTGTTTTGAACACGATCCGGGCTGGGAGTGTAGTCCAGATCAGCCCGGCAGTGCTACAATGGGGCTGTCTCCTGCTGGGAGGTCGTCTAACGGTAAGACTGCAGACTCTGGATCTGCGTATCGGGGTTCGAATCCCTGCCTCCCAGCCACTCCCCCCAACAGCTAACGCCGATTCAAAACCTCAGGCAGTGGCCGCAGCCAGCCCCGCAGACTGCTTTTCGAGCAGCGCCTTGGCCACCGGGGCGAGTTCCTGCTCCTGAGCCTCGCTGATCTCGGAAAGGTACGGCGGCAGCGAACCTGTCGCCGCGATCCCCGCCAGGGCGGTCGCGCGATGCAGCACCCGGGCCGGACCCCAGGCGTCGCGCAGGTCTTCGAGCGGTAGAAAGTTCTCCCGGATCGGCGCGGCCTCTTCGAAGTTTCCGCGCTGGCAGGCCTTGAATATGGCGTTGCTGAGCGTGGGAGCGATGCAGCCCGAACCGGTGGTGAAGCCGGGCAACTGCCAGTCGCGCATGTGCACGATCGCCGGCCGCTCGCCGATCCCGCTGATTACGATCCGGCGGTCCACCCGGCGCAGCAGCCCTTCGAGGTATGCGTCCCGGTGCGGATCGTCACGCACGACGGCGTACTTGACCGCAACACAGATACCCTCATCGGCCAGCCGGCCGATTGCGTCGAGACCGGCCTCCTTGTCCGGCCCGAAATCCGCCTCGCTTTTGCAGTAAAGCATCAGCCTGGTTTCGGCAGCCTCGGCGAATTCACGGAGCCCGCGCTCCAGCCCGTTGGCATCCCGAGGATCGCCGCACGGCAGCATCATGACCAGCGGGAAGCCGTGCTTGCGAAGCACCGGCGCCTGGTCCATGGCGCGGCCATAGGAGGGACCGGCGCTAGGGATACACCAGAGATGATCGGGAAGCCTCGCCAGCCACTCGACCAATTGCTCGTACTCGTTCAACGTAATGTGATAAAGGAAAGCGTTTCCGCCGTAGAGAAGGCGGGTGACCCCGCCGGAGGCGATATGCTGCACGATCCGGCCGTTGTGGGAGAAATCGAGCGTGCGCCGGGGGTCGTCTCGCCTCGCCAGAGGGGGAACCGCGAATACGCCCTGCAAATCCTGAGGTGAAACGCCAGTTTTCTTCATACCTTTAAAGCCCTTGGAACAGCATACCAGTCCGGCGCACGGTCTGCCGGGGCTGCCGGGTGAATCCACCGGTAGCGGGATCGCCTCAAACGCGCTATCCTGATATGAGCGCACAAGTATCGGATTGAGGTTGAGAGATATGGCGAAGGTTTGTCCAATTACGGGAAAGCGGCCGATGAGCGGCAACAGAGTGTCCCACGCGAACAACAAGACCAAGCGGCGGTTTGAGCCGAACCTTCATGTGAAGCGGATCTGGGTCCCCTCCGAGAACCGTTTCGTGAAGATGCGTCTGAGCGCGAAGGGCCTCAAGATGATTGACAAGCTCGGCATCGAGCACGTTCTGCGCACGATCGCCAAGAAGGGCTGAATGAGGAGGTAGCGATGAGAGTGCTGATCAAGCTGGTATCGACGGCCGGAACCGGCCACTTCTACACGACCACGAAGAATCCGAAGACCAAAACCGAAAAGCTCGAGCTGAAGAAGTACGATCCGGTCGTCCGCAAGCACGTCCCCTACCGCGAGTACAAGATCTGAACGCCGCCCGGCGTGGTACACTGATCTTCATCCGCAAGTAGACCAGAGTGGGCCTGTGGCGCAGTTGGGAGCGCGCTTCCATGGCATGGAAGAGGTCGTGAGTTCGAATCTCACCAGGTCCACCAAATCGCATCACAACCTGGAAAAATTCCATTTGCTCCGGAGTGGTCCGGCTCCCCTGCCCTGCTCGGCAGGACGTTCTCCGGGCTGCTCCCCTAACCGCCGCGATTTCTTTCACCGCCTCCTACCAAACGGCCCCGGCTGCTCGGCCCTGCGTTTCACCCTTTGGTAGCACGCTTGCTCTTCCTCCTCCCAGAGAGAGGAGTACACCATGGAAGAGATCAGAGAGCTCAATATGAGCGGGACGGAGCTGGTAAGCGAGCACGGCCGGACCACCATCGCCGATACCGTTGTGGCAAAGATCGCCGGAATCGCCGCCAAGGAGATCGACGGCGTTCACGAACTGCTCGGCCACGGCATGGGAGACACGATTGCCGGAATCGCCCAGCGGGTCACGCGAAGTGAAACGCGGGGTCAGGGTGTCCGGGTCGAAGTGGAGGGCGGAACCGCTACCGTGGACCTGCGAATCACCACCGAGTACGGCCTCGGGATCGTGCAGATCGCCGACGCCATCCGGCGGAACATCATCAATCGCGTCCGGACCATGACCGGGCTGCAGGTCAAAGAAGTCAACATCCACATCGTCGATCTGTTCTTTCCGGAAGAGGAGCGGGCCGAAGAGCAGCGCAAGGTCGCCTGAGGACTCACCGTGAAGCACGCAATCGAACTTCACGAGGATGTCGCGATGGCACGCGCTATCGCCTCGGCGGCCACGTCGGCGCCCGGCGTCGCCTCTCTCGGCTCCGGGCCATCCGAGGGGTTTGCCACTTACGGCCCCCATGAAACGGTCGAAGGAGTGGCCATTCGGAGGACGACAAACGGAGCAATTGCCAGCATCGCCATTGTCGCCGAGTACCAGCCGGACCGGAGCCTGGTTGAACTGGCCGGCAAGGTGCGGCGGCGCGCGTTGCGTGCTGCGGCCGAAGTCGCCGCGGGCGGCGTAGATGCCGTCGACGTGACCATCCAGGATCTTCTGAACCCGACGGGGAGGAACACATGAATGTTTTCAACCGTATCCTGACGGTTGCCTTGGCCGTTTTGGTCATCATTGTCGCAGGCGCCGTCTTTCTTGCCGCCGCCGGGCTCGCCGCTCCCGGACAGATGGGGCCTTTGGGGCCGGTCGTGAACCTGTTCGCCTGGGACACCCGCCCCGCTCTCACGGCAGGGATTGCGGCTGCCGTCCTAATCGCCGGAATCACCCTCTTCCTCGGCGAACTCGCAACCAGCCGCAAGAACCGGCGCCTGTTGGTCAAACATGACGAACTCGGCGCCGTGGTGGTAGGCCTTAAGGGAATCGAGGAGCTGGTCACTCGGGAGGCGAAACGCGTTGGAGGCGTCCGCGAGGCCCGCTCCCGCATCGAAGAGGGCAAGGAGGGACTTCGGGTCCGGGAACGCATTTCGGTGGCGCCGGACGCCGACGTGTCCACCCTCTCACGGGAGCTGCAGGAGCGGACCAAATCCGCAGTTGAACGCACTCTCGGCCGGCCCGTGGCGGAGGTCGAAGTGGAGGCTTACGTAGCCGCCGGCGACAACCGCGTGCGGCGATAAGGAAATGATCAAGGAGGATTCGTCGTCATGGATGTGCACGAAATCACACAATGGCTTGGCCCGGTGTCCTCGGTGGTGCTTTCCATCCTGCTCGTGATCCTGGGCATCCTGGTCATCGCGCAGCCCCTGGTTCTCCCCTGGCTGGTGGGCATCGCCCTCATGCTGGCCGGAGTAGCCATGCTCGTCGGTATTATCGTCCCTCGAAGAACCACCGTCTGAAGCCTTCCCCACGGTGACCGTGCGGATAAAACCGGACGGTCACCGTCTCACCTTATCCCGTTAACCTTGGACCCAAGGCGAAAAGTTTGGTATGCTCACTAGGCCTTAGAAAGGATGACCTTCCGTGAAGGGCGCAGCCGGCGTTTGCTTTTTTCATTGACATCGGAGCGGATCGCAAGTAGAATCGCCTCACTGAAGCGGGTTCCGGAAGGTTAGTTACGATCATCCAAGCTGTTGGGCTTTATCCAAAAAAGATAGCTCTTTGAAAGGGGCCAAAAGACAAGGTGAATCGCTTCAAACTTGCAGTGGTGTGGACATTTTTTGCCCTTCTGACGCTTCCGCTTGGGGCGCAGATCGGCACGTCGACGATTACAGGGCGCGTGCAGGACCCGACGGGCGCCGTGATCCCCAATGTCACGGTCACCGTGGTCCACGTGGCTACGAACTTCACATCGGTGGCGGTTACCAACAGTGAGGGGCTCTACCGCGTGCCCTCGCTGCAGCCGGGACGCTACCGTATCACCTTCGAAGCCCAGGGCTTTATGAGGACAGTACGCGAGGACGTTGAACTTCGCACCGGAGACACGCTGGCGATCGACGCCAACCTTCGAGTGGGTAACGTCGCCGAGTCGATCGAAATCACCGGGGCGCCGCCGCTGCTCGAAACCGAAACCTCGGCCACCGGTACGGTCATGGGCGGCAGCGTGCTCTACGACATGCCGCTCTATCAGCGCTATGTCAACTCAACTCTCAACCTGGTCCCGGGCCTCACCACAGGCGGTTATGCCTGGGGCGGCGGACTCGGTAATTACAACATCGCCGGACAACGCGCCAGTACGACGGGCCTGTTCGAAGACGGCGTGAACGCCAACGATCAACTCAGTGGCACCAGCGCGATCCGTACTATCCAGAACTCCATCGCAGAGGTCAAGGTCATCACCACGGTGCCTCCGGCCGAGTATGGCCACACCGCAGGCGGTGTGCTCAGCGTCGTGAAAAAGACCGGCACCAATGAATTTCACGGTTTGGCCTCCTGGTACGGCCGCACTCGCAGAATGCAGCACCGCCTCTACTTCGACCGAATGCGCGACAGCCAGCCGCGCCCCGGCCGTCCGGACGGCTTCCCGGCATTCTTCATGCAGCCGGACGCCAACGTCTCGGGTCCTGTCTTCCTGCCCAAAATCTATGACGGCCGGAACAAGACGTTTTTCTTCTTCGGCTACCAGCGGTTGCATGAGAAGAAGGTTGCCCAGGTGCAGTCCGTCACCCCGACTCTCGGGATGAGAGCAGGCGACTTCAACTTTCCCGGTGTCAACGCCAATCCGATCTTCGATCCGGCCAGCACCCGGCAGGTGAACGGCCAATGGGTGCGCGATCCCTTCCCCGGCAACCGCGTCCCGATGAATCGCATCGATCCGGTCGCTCGCAAGGTGCTCGAGTTTGACCCCTGGGTCCAACCGAACATGCCGGGTACCTTCAACGCCCTTGGCCCGGTCGGCAACTATATGGCCGACGAGTTCGCCTTGGTCTTTTTCAACGACTACAACCTCCGCCTCGATCATCAGTTCAACCAGAACTTCAAGATCTACGGCTCCTATACCGAGAACCAGCAGTCGGGATTCGGACGCCCGATCAACATCCGGCAGGATCGTCCGGAGTTTGACCATCAGCAGGGCAACTGGAATCCCTTCGGCCAGCGCAACATGTCGCTTGGCAAGACCTGGGTCATCTCCCCGACCCTCATCAATGATGCGCGCGCCGGCTACTATCGGCGCGTCAATCGGACCGATGTTCCCAGCTTCGGCGGCAACTGGCCGCAGCAGCTCGGCATCCCGAATATGGACCAGTCCCTGATGCCGGCCTTCGGATCGGGCGGACGCGATACACCCGGCTCGCTCTACGGCCTGAGTGGCGCCACGCCGAGCCAGCTCGTCAACGAGACTCTCTCGTTCCGCAACGACACGACCTGGATCCGCGGAACTCACGCTTTGAAGTTCGGCTATGAGATTTTGCGATTCCGGCTGAATTCAGCGATCATGGCACACCCGGCCCGGTTCAACTTCAACGGCGTAACGTCCGGCCTGCTCCCGACCGGAGCCCTGCAGCCAAACACGGGCAATTACTTCGCCGGCTTCCTGACCGGCCATGTGGCTCAAGCCGACTTCCAATCCGAGGTCACCAGTTGGCTTCCTCGCTCCTCGATCCACAGCTTCTATATCCAGGACGACTGGAAGATTACGCCGCGCCTGACGATGAACATCGGCCTCCGCTACTCGAACGAAAGCCCGTTCGACACCAAGTACGGCGGCATGTCGAACTTCGATCCGACCGCCGTCGATGACGTCACAGGGCGTCCGGGCGGACTCATCTTCCCGGGCGGTGCTCTCGGCCGGCGCGATAACAACAACTTCAACCCGCGTATTGGTCTCGCCTGGCAGGCCTCGGAGAAGTGGGTCTTCCGCGGCGGCTTCGGCATGTACACCATCGACACGAAGTTCCCCGCCCAGCGAATGCAGTTCAACGAGTGGGTTGCCCAGACCGTTCACGAGGCTCTTCCCGGCGTTCCGGTCCCGGTCTACACCCTGAGTCAGGGGCCTGACCCCGTCCGCTTCAATGTCCGTAACAACGGCAGCTCTCCGTTCCGCGGTCAGAACTTCGGAAACCGCGGCGCCGACTTCTTCGATCCGAACCTGCGCAATGCGTACTCGATGAACTGGAACATCAACATCCAGCGGGCGCTCTCGCGCAACTACCTGCTGGAGACCAGTTACCAGGGTTCGGCCGGCGTCGGACTGATCGAGCGGTGGAACATCAACACCTTTCCAATCGACTTTGCCGTCAACGACCTCGCTCTGCGGAGCCAAGTGCTCGCGCGGCCTCAGGACTTTCGGCCCTTCCCGCACTTCGGTAACGTCCTGATGCGCTCTAACTTCGGGCACTCCACCTTCCACTCGGGAACCGTGAAGCTCGAAAAGCGCATGGCGGATGGCTTCTTCATCAACACGTTCTATACCTTCTCGAAGGCCATCAACAGCCAGGATAACGACAACGCCGGATCGGGCATCGCACCGATCCAGAATCGCAGCCTGGAGAAAGCGCGGGCCAGCTACGACCGCAACCATCGCTGGATCTCGACGATCAACTGGGAACTGCCGCTTGGCAGGAACCAGAAGTTTCTCAACTCCAGCCGCTGGATGAATTGGGTCTTCGGCGGCCTGGAGGTCTCCTGGATTCAGACGGTTGAGTCCGGCAACCCTCTGACCTTCAGCTTCGCCAACTCGCCGTATAATTACTATGCGGCTTTCGCGGGCAACCGGCGTCCGGATCTCGTCAGCACGCCGCAGATCCGCGACGGCTGGCGCGACCTCGGCGGCGACCGCTTCAACGTCCAGAACATCAACGCCGTAGTGGACATCAACCACTTCGCGCTGCCCGGCGGCTGTCCGCAGACTCTGCCTCCAGCCGGCACGCCCGAACGCACGGCGTTGATTAACGACTGCAGTTTCCGAATCGGCAACGCCGGCCGTAACATCATTACCGGCCTACCGCTTCTGTGGTCCCAGGTATCCGCTCAGAAGAACTTCATCATCAAGGAGCGCTACCGCTGGCAGCTTCGCTGGGACTTCCAGAACGCTCTGAAGACCTATAATTTCAATCCGCCGACCACGGCCGTGGACTTCCAGAATCCCCGGACCTTCGGCAAAGTGTCATCGGATCCGCGTACCGCCTCACTCGGCGGACAGCCGCTCATGAACCTCACGCTCATGATGCAGTGGTAACTTTGTGACCTGACTGCGATGGCGGCGCCTAAGCCGCCATCGCGACTTACCAGTCGCCCAGTAGTTCTTCCCGCCGCCGCCTTCGTGCGGAATATTCTTTCTTTCCCTTTTGTCCTCACGCTAACAAGTCGTAACCAATTAGCTGGACGATTTAGTAATTCTTGTTGACAACTGCTCACTCACAGCTTAAACTATCTTCACATTAAAGTTCGTACTTTCTTTGTTTAGAAAGGGGCAACAATGATTCGATTGCGAACAACCGGCATCCTCTCCGCGCTTGGTTTGCTCGCTGTTTCCGCCTGGGCACAGATCGGAACGTCGACGATCACCGGGCGCGTTCAGGACCCCACGGGAGCCGTGATACCCAACGTGACCGTCACGGTGATTCACGTGGCGACAAACTTCACCTCAACCTCGATCACCAACAGCGAAGGCATCTACCGCGTGCCGTCGCTCCAACCCGGACGCTACCGCGTCACCTTCGAAGCCCAGGGCTTCATGCGTACGGTCCGCGAGGACATCGAACTCCGCACCGGCGACACCCTCGCCGTCGACGCCTCGATGCGCGTCGGCAATGTCGCCGAGTCCATCGAGGTCACCGGCGCGCCGCCGCTGCTCGAAACCGAAACCTCGGCCACCGGCACGGTCATGGGCGGCAATGTGCTCTATGACATGCCGCTCTATCAGCGCTACGTCAATTCAACTCTCAACCTGGTCCCGGGCCTCACCACGGGCGGGTTTGCCTGGGGCGGCGGACTCGGCGCCTACCGGATCGCCGGACAGCGGAGCAGCACGACGGGTCTGTTCGAAGATGGCGTCAACGCCAACGATCAGCTCAGCGGCACCAGCGCCATCCGCACGATTCAGAACTCGATCGCCGAGGTCAAGGTCATCACCACCGTGCCCCCAGCCGAGTATGGTCACACCGCAGGCGGCGTGCTCAGTGTCGTGAAAAAGACCGGCACGAACGACTTTCACGGCCTGGCCTCCTGGTACGGGCGCACCCGCATGATGCAGCATCGCCTCTACTTCGACCGCATGCGCGACAGCCAGCCCCGCCCCGGCCGTCCGGACGGCTTCCCGTCATTCTTCATGCAGCCGGACGCCAACGTCTCAGGCCCAGTCTTCATTCCGAAGGTGTATGACGGCCGCAACAAAACCTTCTTCTTCTTCGGCTATCAACGCCTGCATGAGAAGAAAGTGGCCCAGGTGCAGGCCACGACGCCCACCCCGGAGATGCGGGCAGGCGATTTCAACTTCCCCGGCGTCAACGCCAATCCGATCTTCGATCCGGCCACAACGCGTCTGGTCAACGGCCAGTGGATGCGCGACCCCTTCCCCGGCAACCGTATTCCGCTGAACCGGTTCGACCCGGTTGCCCGGCGGGTTCTCGAATTCGACCCCTGGGTCCGGCCAAACATGGCGGGCACCTTCAACGCCCGCGGCCCGGTCGGCAACTACATGGCCGACGAGTTCGCCCTGGTCTTCTTCAACGACTATAACCTCCGTATCGATCACCAGTTCAACCAGAACTTCAAGATCTACGGCTCCTATACCGAGAACCAGCAGTCCGGATTCGGGCGCCCGATCAACATCCGGCAGGACCGTCCGGAGTTTGATCACACGGCCGGTAACTGGACCCCCTTCGGCCAGCGCAACATGTCGCTTGGCAAGACCTGGGTCATCTCCCCGACTCTCATCAATGATGCGCGCGCCGGCTATTATCGGCGTGTCAACCGGACCGATGTTCCCAGCTTCGGCGGCAACTGGCCGCAGCAGTTGGGCATCCCGAATATGGACCAGGCTCTCATGCCCGCATTCGGCTCCGGGGGTGCGGGGCAGCGCAATAACCCCGAGTCGCTCTACGGCCTGAGCGGCGCCACGCCGAGTCAGCTCGTCAACGAGACTCTCTCGTTCCGCAACGACACGACCTGGATCCGCGGAACTCACGCCCTGAAGTTCGGCTATGAGATTTTGCGATTCCGGCTGAATTCAGCGATCATGGCACACCCGGCCCGGTTCAACTTCAACGGCGTAACGTCCGGCCTGCTCCCGACCGGAGCCCTCGCGCCGAATACCGGCAATTACTTCGCCGGCTTCCTGACCGGGCATGTGGCCCAAGCCGACTTCCAATCCGAAGTCACCAGTTGGCTTCCTCGCTCCTCGATCCACAGCTTCTATATCCAGGACGACTGGAAGATTACGCCGCGCCTGACGATGAACATCGGCCTCCGCTACTCGAACGAAAGCCCGTTTGACACCAAGTACGGCGGCATGTCGAACTTCGATCCGACCGCCGTCGATGACGTCACAGGGCGTCCGGGCGGACTCATCTTTCCGGGCGGTGCGCTCAGCCAGCGCGACATCAACAACTTCAATCCGCGCATCGGGCTCGCCTGGCAGGCCTCGGAAAAGTGGGTCTTCCGCGGCGGCTTCGGCATGTACACCATCGACACAAAGTTCCCCGCCCAGCGGATGCAATTTAACGAGTGGACCGCTCAGACCGTCCATGAGGCTCCTCCCGGCGTTCCGGTCCCGGTCTACACCCTGAGTCAAGGACCCGATCCGGTTCAGTTCAACACCCGCGCCAATGGCAGCTCTCCGTTCCGCGGGCAGAACTTCGGAGCCCGCACCGTTGACTACCTGGATCCCAACCTGCGCAACGCCTACTCGATGAACTGGAACATCAACATCCAGCGGGCGCTCTCGCGCAACTACCTGCTGGAGACCAGCTACCAGGGTTCGGCCGGCGTCGGACTGATCGAGCGGTGGAACATCAACACCTTCCCGATCGACTTCGCTGTCAACGACCTCGCGCTCCGCAACCAGGTGCTGGCGAGGGCCCAGGACTTCCGGCCCTTCCCCCACTTCGGCAATGTCCTGATGCGCTCCAACTTCGGCCACTCCACGTTCCATTCCGGAACCGTGAAGCTCGAAAAGCGCATGTCGGATGGCTTCTTCATCAACACGTTCTATACCTTCTCGAAGGCCATCAACAGCCAGGACAACGACAACGACGGATCGGGCATTGCGCCCATTCAGAATCGCGGTCTCGAAAAAGCGCGGGCCGGCTTTGACCGCACCCATCGCTGGATCTCGACGATCAACTGGGAACTGCCGCTTGGCAGGAACCAGAAGTTTCTCAACTCCAGCCGCTGGATGAATTGGGTCTTCGGCGGCCTGGAGATCTCCTGGATCCAGACGGTCGAGTCCGGCAACCCTCTGACCTTCAGCTTCGCCAACTCGCCGTACAACTATTACCCCGGCTTTGCCGGAAATCGGCGCCCGGATGTGGTCAGCACGCCGCATATCCGCGACGGCTGGCGCGATCTCGGCGGCGACCGCTTCAATGTCCAGAACATCAACGCCGTGATGGACATCAACCACTTCGCGCTGCCCGGCGGCTGTCCCCAGGCTCTGCCTCCGGCCGGCACCGCCGAACGCACCGCGATGATCAACAATTGCAGCTTCCTGATCGGCAACGCCGGCCGCAACATCATGACCGGCCTTCCGCTTCTGTGGTCCCAGGTGTCGGCCCAGAAGAACTTCGTCATCAAGGAGCGCTTCCGCTGGCAGCTTCGCTGGGACTTCCAGAATGCTCTGAAGACCTACAACTTCAATCCGCCGACCACGGCCGTGGACTTCCAGAATCCCCGGACCTTCGGCAAAGTCTCCTCCGACCCGCGCACCGCGTCGCTCGGAGGACAGCCCCTCATGAACCTCACGCTCATGACGCAGTGGTAAGGGCGTGACCTAACCGGGGCGGTGGTCGAAAAGGACACCGCCCCGCTCTTTACACCGCCCTCCTCCTGATATGCTGAAGCTAAAGCTCCTGGGGCTTGGCGCATGTCCTCCACGACGTACCTCCTATTGATGACTGCGGCGGTCGCGCTGGCCGCGAACGCTCAGATTCCGGAGTTCAACCGCGACATCCGCCCCATTCTTTCGGACCGGTGCTTCGCCTGCCACGGACCCGATGCAGGAAACCGCGCCGCTGGACTGCGGCTGGACATCGAAGAGGCCGCCAAATCACCGCTTCCCAGCAAACGCATCGCCATCATCCCAGGCGACCCCGAACGCAGCGAGCTGCTGCGGCGCGTCGCAAGCGACAACCGCGCCGTCCGGATGCCGCCCGCCTATGCCGGCCACGACAAGCTTTCCGACTCCGAAATCGCACTACTCGGCCGTTGGATCGAAAGAGGCGCGGCGTGGCAGAAGCACTGGTCCTTCCTGCCGCCCAAACGCGCACCGCTAGCCGTGCCGCTCGACCACGCCTGGGTCCGCAACCCGATCGATTCCTATGTCCTCGACAGGCTCCAGCGCGAAGGGCTCCAGCCATCCCCAGAGGCCGACCGCGCCACGCTCCTGCGCCGCGTGACCCTCGATCTCACCGGACTGCCGCCGACGCCCTCCGAGGTCAAGGCCTTTCTCGATGACAACTCGCCCGATGCCTACGAGCGCGTCGTCGATCGCCTCCTCGCCTCCCCTCGCTACGCCGAGCGCATGGCGATCCGATGGCTCGAAGCCGCCCGCTACGCAGACACCAACGGTTACCAGTCCGACGGCACGCGCGACATGTGGCGCTGGCGTGACTGGGTGCTCGACGCCTTCCACCGCAACACGCCCTTCGACCGGTTCACCATCGAGCAGATCGCGGGCGACCTGCTGCCCGGCGCCACGCGTGATCAGCGCATCGCCTCCGGCTTCCACCGCAACCACCGCACCAATGCCGAAGGCGGAATCGTCGAAGAGGAGTTCCGCGTCGAGTACGTCGCCGACCGTGTCGAGACCACCTCCACCGTGTGGCTTGGCCTCACCACCGGCTGCGCCCGCTGCCACGATCATAAGTACGACCCGATCACGCAGAAGGAGTTCTACCAGCTCTTCGCCTTTTTCAACAACGTGCCCGAACGCGGCCTGGTCTACAACTTCGGCAACGAGGAGCCCTACATCAAAGCGCCAACGCCGGAGCACGAGGCGCGGCTCGCCGAACTGGAGCGCGCCGAAGCAGAAGCGATCCGTGCCTGGGAATCACTCGCGCCTAAGCTCCGCAAGGCCCAGTTCGCCTGGGAGAAGAGACTGCCGAGGGCCGCACCTCTCGACTGGACCGTCACCGATGGCCAAATCCTGCGGCGCCGGCTCCAGGGCGTAGAGCAGCTCTTCGACGGCAAGCGCGCCGTGGAGGCCGGCGACGTGGCAAACTTCAGCTACCTCGATCCCTTCACGCTGGCGGCCTGGATCGAACCTCAAAAGCCCGACGGCGCCATCGTATCGCGCATGGAGGATTACTTCGAAGGCGAGGGCTACGGCCTTTTTCTCAGCGAGGGCAAGCTTCGGCTGCACATCATCCGGCGCTACACGGACATCGGGCTACGCGTCGAAACGGCGAAGCCTGTCGCCATGAACCGGCGCCAGCACGTTGCCGTCACTTACGATGGGCGGCGAAAGGCGGCGGGCGTCCGCATCTACGTCGATGGGGAACCGCAGGAGCTGAATGTTCTGTTCGACGAGCTGACGTATCCGCTCGGACCCAAAGAGCCGGTCCGGATCGGCGGCGGCTTCGGCCCGAAGTACCGCTTCCAGGGCCGGATCGACGACGTCCGCATCTTCGATCGCGCGCTCACGCCGGAGCAGGTGAGTACGCTGCCGCTGGATGAACGGATCAACGAGGTTGCCCGCATACCGCGCAAGCACCGCACGCAGGCGGAGCAGAACCTGCTCGATCTCTGCTTCCTCGATCGCTTCGCCCCGCGGGAGATCCGCGACGCACACGCCTCGATGCAGGCGGCGCGGCTGAAGCGAAGCCGCTACTTCGACTCGATCCCGACCGTCATGGTGATGCAGGAGAGCCCCACGCCGCGCGATGCTCACGTCCTTCTGCGGGGAGCCTACGATGCGCCGGGCGAGAAGGTTGAGCCGGACGTTCCCGCCGTTCTGCCGCCGCTGCCTGCCGGCGAGCCAGTAAACCGCCTCACGCTCGCGCGCTGGCTGGTGGACCGTTCGAATCCGCTGACCGCGCGGGTTACAGTGAACCGCTTCTGGCAGATGCTGTTCGGCGTGGGTCTGGTGAAGACGGCCGAAGATTTCGGCTCGCAGGGCGAATGGCCGGTCCATCCCGAACTGCTCGATTGGCTCGCCGTCGAGTTCATGGAAAACGGCTGGGACGTCAAGGCGATCCTCAAAACCATCGTGACGAGCGCGACCTACCGGCAGTCCTCGAAGGTCTCGCCGGAGCTGTTGCAGCGTGATCCCGAGAACCGGCTGCTCGCCCGCGGCGCGCGCGTCCGGCTTCCGGCCGAGATGATCCGCGATCAGGCGCTGGCCGCCTCCGGA
Organism: Bryobacteraceae bacterium; assembly: GCA_046289265.1. Lineage (GTDB taxonomy): Bacteria > Acidobacteriota > Terriglobia > Bryobacterales > Bryobacteraceae > JBKBWD01. Next base: position 81,807 of record JBKBWD010000006.1, read on the forward strand.
CTGCTGGTCGAACGCATGGGAGGCCCCTCCGCCAAACCTTATCAACCGCCCGGACTATGGCAGGAACTGGCCGGTGGCAAGGGCTACCAACCCGATACCGGCGAGGGCCTTTACCGGCGCAGTCTTTACACATACTGGAAGCGTACCGTGGCTCCGCCTTCGATGATCACCTTCGATGCGCCGACTCGCGAAACCTGCACGGTGCGCGAGGTCCGCACCAACACGCCGCTGCAAGCGTTGAACCTCATGAACGACGTCGCCTACGTCGAGGCCGCTCGCAAGCTGGCCGAGCGGATGATAGTCGAGGGCGGCGGCTCCGCTTCCGATCGTCTGCGCCACGGCTTCCTCCTCGTCCTCGGTCGTAAGCCGAAGCCGCAGGAGGAGGCCGTCCTGCACGAGGTGCTCACGAAGCTCCAGGCCCGCTTCAGCGCAAACCGCGAGGCTGCTGCCGAGTATCTGGAGCATGGCGAGTCGCCGCGCCGTCGCGATCTCGACGTTGCCGAACACGCTGCCTACACGGCCGTCGCGAGCCTGATGCTCAACCTGGACGAGGCGATCACAAAGGAATAACCCAATGGATCGAAGCCTCACACGCCGCCACTTCTTCAGCCGCACGAGCACAGGGATTGGCATTGCCGCCCTAGCTTCGATCCTCAGGGACGATCTGCGCGGCGATGACGGCCTCCCCGGCCTGCCGCACTTCACACCCAAAGCGAAGCGCGTCATCTACCTTTTCCAATCCGGTGGTCCGTCGCAGATGGAGCTGTTCGACTACAAGCCGCGCCTCGAGGAGTTCGCCGGGGCCGAGCTGCCCGACTCGGTGCGGATGGGCCAGCGGCTCACGGGCATGTCGGCGACGCAATCGACCTTTCCCGTCGTGCCATCGCGCTTTCGCTTTTCACAGCACGGCGAATCCGGCGCCTGGGTGAGCGAACTGCTGCCACATACCGCGCGCGTCGCCGACCGCCTCTGCTTCATCAAGTCGCTCCATACAGAGGCGATCAATCACGATCCCGCCGTGACCTTTTTCCAGACCGGAGCACAGATCGCCGGCCGCCCGAGCATCGGCTCGTGGCTCGTTTACGGACTGGGGGCTGAGACTCGCAACCTGCCCGGCTTTGTCGTCATGATCTCGCCGGGCTCCGGCGGCGGCGGGCAGCCGCTCTATGACCGTCTCTGGGGCAGCGGATTCCTTCCCACCCGCTACCAGGGCGTGAAGTTCCGGTCGGTCGGGGATCCGGTCCTCTATCTGTCCAATCCCAAGGGCTTCGATGCCGGCGACCGCCGGATCTATCTCGATGCACTCGGCCATTTGAACCAGATGAAACTCGAGGATTACGGCGATCCGGAAATCGCGACGCGCATCGCCCAGTACGAGATGGCGTTTCGCATGCAAAGCTCAGTACCGGAGCTGACCGATGTTTCCAAAGAGCCCGAACACATTTTCGACCTCTACGGACCCGACTCGCGCAAGCCCGGAACCTTCGCTCATAACTGTCTGATGGCGCGCCGCCTCGCCGAACGCGGCGTCCGCTTTATTCAACTCTTCCACCGCGACTGGGACCATCACGGCAAGCTTCCCGAGGGCCTACCGAAGCGGTGTTTGGAAACCGACCAGCCCTCAGCCGCACTCGTCGAGGACCTGCGCCAGCGCGGCATGTTGGATGACACGCTCATCGTCTGGGGCGGCGAGTTCGGCCGGACCGTCTACTGCCAGGGCCGCCTCACCGAAACCGAGTACGGCCGCGACCATCATCCGCGCTGCTTCACTATTTGGATGGCCGGCGGCGGCATTAAGCCGGGCGTCACCTGGGGCGAAACCGACGACTATTGCTACAACATCGTGCGCGACCCGGTCCACGTGCACGACCTCCACGCAACGATGCTGCATTGCCTCGGCATCGACCACACCCGCCTGACGTTCAAGTTCCAGGGCCGCCGCTTCCGCCTGACCGACGTCCACGGGAAAGTGGTTAAGGACCTGCTGGCTTAACAGCCCCGATCCCATCCAAAATCTGCTATACTCATCACACCATATTCGACAGGCGTCGTTTGCCTGCGACAGAATGGATTGAGCCATGCGAAAGCTCCCGTCTTCCTGTTTCCGTATTCTCATCGCGACTTCCCTGACCATCCTGCCCGGCGTTGTCTCGATGGCTGTGGCGAGCCCGGAGAGCGATGCCGGATTCCGTGTCTTCGAAGCGCGATGCTTCCAGTGCCATGGCGGCGCTGTCTCGCTCTCCGGCCTCAATCTCGGCAACCGTGAGGCCGCGTTAAAGGGCGGCTCCCGAGGCGCGGCTGTCCAGCCCGGACAGGCAGCCGGCAGCCTGCTCTACCAAGTTGTGAGCCATGCCAAGGCGCCCGCGATGCCTCCCACCGGCAAGCTCGCCGACGATGAGATCGAAGCGCTTCGCAAATGGATCGATGCCGGCTTTGAATGGCCCGCCAACGCGGCCGCGCCAGTGAAGAGCGACTGGTGGGCGTTCCGCAAGCCCGTTCGACCGCCGGCGCCGCCGGCCGCCAAAGGCGAGTCCGTGATCGATGCCTTCGTTGATGCCGTGCTCAAAAAGCAGAATTTGCCCGCGTCTCCGGAGGCCGATCGCCTCACGCTTCTACGCCGCGCCTACATGGACCTGCACGGGCTCCCGCCGACCCCGAAGGAGGTCGACGAGTTCCTCGGTGACAAATCGCCGGAGGCGTGGGAGAAGCTGATTGACCGCCTGCTCGAATCGCCGCGCTACGGCGAGAAGTGGGGACGCCACTGGCTCGACCTGGTGCGCTACGGCGATACCGCCGGCTTCGAGACCGATCCCTATCACCTCGACGCCTGGCGCTATCGCGACTACGTGATCGAGTCTTTCAACAACGACAAACCCTACAATCAGTTCATCAAGGAACAGCTCGCCGGCGAGGAGCTTTGGCCGGAGGATCCGGGCGCCGTCACCGCCACCGGCCTCTTCCGCGTCGGTCCGCACCGCGACCTGCAGGTCAAGGTCGAGGAAGAGAACCGGATCGAGAAGCTCTCGGACTACGTCGAGACGACCTCCGGGGTCTTCCTCGGCCTGACTCTCGGCTGCGCGCGCTGTCACGATCACAAGTTTGACCCGCTCCCGCAGCGCGACTTCTACCGCATGCAGGCGATCTTCGAGCCGGCCGTGAATAAAAAGCACATGCTCCAGCCGCTCGCCCTGCTCAGCTCCGTCAACGAGACGAAGCGCGAGTTCCGCCTCTGGCAGCTAGGCAAGTATCTTTCGCAAATTTATGAGCCGTACGAGAAGGAGTTGCGCGACAAGCAGCCCGAAGGTGAGCGCCGGCGCCGGATTTCGGAGGAGGAACTGCGGGCCGCGATGTCGCCGGCCGATCGCGAACGCCTCGCCTCCGTCGAGCGCGAGCTGGTCAAGATCTTCCGCGGTTACGGCCCGCCACCCTTCGTCGACGGTATCGGAGACGCCAGCGCGCGCTGGCAGCCGAGTTTCGTCGCCGAACGCGGCAATCCTCAGAATCCCGGCGAGGAAGTAAAGCCAGGCTTTCCGTCGGTCCTCGGCGGGGGCGACATTCCCGAGCCAGGACCGCGCGCCGCCTCGACGGGACGCCGCACCGCCTTCGCCGAGTGGCTCACCAGCCCGGACAATCCTCTGACCGCCCGCGTGATGGTCAACCGCATCTGGCAGTATCACTTCGGACGCGGCCTGGTCCGGACCTCGAGCGACTTCGGTGTTCGCGCCGGCAAGCCCTCTCACCCGGAACTTCTCGACTGGCTCGCCCTTGAGTTCATTGACCGCGGCTGGTCGATCAAGGCCATGCACCGGCTCATGGTGAACACCAAGGTCTATCGCCGCAGTTCCGTTCCGACGGCGGTTGCGCGCGAGAAGGACCCTGAGAATATCTACCTGGCCCGCATGAGCCGCCGGCGGCTCTCCGCCGAGGAGGTGCGCGATTCGGTGCTTCTGGTTTCCGGCCGGCTCAATCTCGAAATGGGCGGCCAGCCGGTCGTGCACCCGCTCGACGAGGAAGAGCTCTACGGAATCATCGGACGCCCCGACGAAGCCTGGCCGGTGACGCCCGATTCGAAGCAGCACACGCGCCGCAGCGTCTACGTGCTCGCCCGCAGGACATTCGTCCAGCCGATGTTCGCGGCCTTCGACAAGCCGGATGGCGTCGGCTCCTGCCCGCAGCGAAACGAAAGCACCACGGCGCCGCAGTCGCTGACCCTGCTCAACAGCCGATTCATGGTGGAGCAGGCCAATCACTTGGCCACCGCCCACCCCAAGCTTGACGCGATGTGGCGGCAGGTTCTGGGCCGCACGCCCACACCTCAGGAGAAGCAATGGGCCGAGGAGTTCCTCGAACAGCAGGCCCGCAACCAGGGATCGATGGAGACCGCCAGGGCCGAGCTGGCGCGCGCGCTCCTGAACCTCAATGAATTTTTGTACGTCGACTAGGAGAGAAGCAGCCATGATCACACGACGCGACATGCTTTGGAGAACCGGGCGCGGCTTCGGCGCCTTGGCTCTGGCCGGAATCCTGGATGCCGAAACCCGGAACAATCCCCTTGCGCCCAAGCCTCCGCACGCTCCCGCGAAGGCCAAAAGCGTGATCTATCTTTTCATGCACGGCGCCCCCAGCCACGTCGATACCTTCGATCCGAAACCGGAGCTCAACCGCCGTTCCGGCGAGTCTCTCTCGGCCGAGATGGCCAAAACGATCCGCACGACGTTCATTCACGACCCGAGCAAGGCCAAACTCCTTGGCAGTCCCTGGGAGTTCCGTCCCGGCGGCAAGTCCGGTATTCTCGTTTCGGACCTGTTCCCCAGCATCCGCGAGTGCATGGACGATATCGCCGTGGTCCGCAGTTGCTACGGGGACGTCTTCGATCACGCCCCGGCGATCTACCTGCGCAACTCCGGCTCCCAGTTTCCGGGCCGCCCGTGCCTGGGCTCCTGGGTGACCTACGGGCTCGGCACGGAGAACCAGAACCTGCCGGCCTTCGTCGTCATGACCGACGGCTCGACCAAGTCCGGCCCTTCCGGCTATGGCGCGGGCTTCCTGCCTACCGTTTACGAAGGCACCGTGCTGCGCAGCGGCGAAAGCCCGATCCTGTACCTGAAGACGCCGCACGGTATCCAGGACAAGACGCAGAGAACAACGGTAGATCTCATCACCAGGCTCGACCGCCTGCATGCGGAGACCCGCGAGGATTCGACGCTCGATGCCCGCATCGCCTCCTATGAACTGGCGTTCCGGATGCAAGCCGAAGCACCCGAAGTGGTCGATATCTCCAAGGAGACGGAGGCGACCCGCAAGCTCTATGGCATCGGAGAGGCCAATACCGATGACTTCGGCCGCAAGTGCCTGCTGGCGCGCCGTCTGGTGGAGCGAGGCGTTCGCTTTATCCAGCTCTATTCCGGCACCCAGGTCGGCGATGACTGGGACAACGCGCACAATGATCTCATCGCATCCCACAATCGCATGGCATCGAAAACCGACAAGCCGATCGCGGGATTACTCCACGATCTGAAGTCCCGCGGCCTGCTCGACTCCACTCTCATCGTCTGGGGCGGCGAGTTCGGCCGGACCCCCATCGCACAAGGGACCAAAGGACGCGACCATCACCCCTACGGCTTCTGCATGTGGCTGGCGGGAGCGGGAATCAAAGGCGGGCAGGCGCTCGGAGCTACCGATGAGTTCGGCGTGCACGCCGCTGAGATGCGCGTCAATGCCCACGACGTGAACGCGACGCTACTGCGGCTGCTCGGCATCGACCATACGCGCCTGACTTTCCACTATCAGGGCCGCGACCAGCGCCTCACGGACGTCCACGGCGAGCACGAGTTCACCAGGAAACTGCTGGGATAAAAACGAACGGCCGCGGCCCGAGGGGGAGATCCCGATGGGCCGCGGCCGTATGGATTCGACGAATGCTTACGCCACCGCTGGCTGCTGCGGCGGGCGCACGATCTCTTCGACGCTGGCCTGCAGCGCCTCCGGTTCGAAGACTTTCTTCCAATCGGGCTGGAAGATGTCCTTCTTGGCCCGCTCGATCGCCTTCAAAGCGCCATCGGAGAACCTGGCGCCCTCGAACATCTCGAATGCGATGCCGATTTCGACCTTCAAATGGCCGAGCAGGAAATCCAGGGCCGCCTGTCGCGGAACCCCTCGGCGTACCGCTTCGTCCGTTGCTTCCCGGATAATCATCATGCAGGTCGCCGCGACCGTTTCCGACAGCACTGGCTCGAGAATCGCAATCTGTTCAACGGTGCAACGATGAGCGTTCATCACGGGCGCATAGATCGTACGGGCAATGGCCTCACCGATCGCGTATGCCGACTCCGGCCCCTGCGCGAGGGCGCATACGATATGCTGCTTCGCATGGATACCGCCGAAGAAGTCAAACTGCGCCTCCGGCGTGGTCTCATCGCCGATCACCGGTGGATGGCACGGATGGGTCACAAAATAGGAGACGTCCTCGCGCTCCGGCAGTTCTCCGGCATACGGGGCCGCCGCGTCCAGAACCATTACCATCGTACCCGGCTTCAGCTTCGGCACGATATCGTGCGAGATCCGGCCGATCAGATTGTCCGGAATCGCCAGAATGACGACGTCGGTGTCCACCAGCGCCTCTTCCTGGGGCACAACCTGGATCCCACGATCCGCAAGGGCTTGGCGGCCTCGCTCGCTGACTTCGACATGTCGGACCGGGTAGGAAGACTTCGCAAGGTTTGCCGTAAGGCGCAAACCCATCTTGCCGCCCGCTCCCATCAGAGTAATCACTGGAAGATTGTTAGTCATAGTATCTCTCGCAGCCCGCAATGAGATAATCATCATACCACAAAAGGGGTCGCATTGTACACTGTGCTGGGCAGATTCAGGGCCGCAAGGCCCTCTCGATAAAAAGAGCGGGCGGCAACTCCTACTTTATCGTAAAATCAAGGGGATCAGGACACAGAATGCACGGTAAGCGAGCTGAACCTATCATACGCAAGAAGCTCTCGCACGAGGTCATGGAGCGCCTCCTCAAGGAGATCGAGAGCGGAAGCCTTTCGCCGGGCAGCCGGCTGCCCTCCGAGCGGGAACTCATGGAGATGTATGGTGTCGGGCGCCCCGCGGTGCGAGAGGCATTGCAGGGACTGGAGAGCATGGGGCTGATCACAATCACGCACGGCGAACGGGCCCGCGTGGTCGAACTCAGCACCAGCGACATGTTCGGACAGATCGACAGAGTTGCACGTCATTTGCTCTCCACCTCGCCAACCACCCTCGAACACCTCAAAGAGGCCCGGTTGCTGTTCGAGGTCGGGATGGTACGGATCGCCGCCGAACGCGCTACCCGCGAAGATGTGGCGCGCCTGGAGGAGATTCTCGCCGAAATGAAGGCCGCCGCCGGCGACCCGCAGCGGTTCGTTCAGGCCGACATCGCCTTCCATAAGCAAGTCGCTTCGATCTCGCGCAATCCGATCTGCGCCGCCGTGAGCGAGGCTATGCTTCAATGGCTCCGCGAGTTCCATTCCGAACTCGTCCGTGCGCCCGGCAATGAAAAGGTGACCATCTCAGAGCACGCCCGCGTCCTTCGGCGCATCGCCGCGAAGGATCCCAAGGGCGCCGCGCAGGCGATGACAGCCCACCTCACGCGCGCAAGCAAGCTCTACCGCAGCCCGGCGCGCGAACAGACATCGTAGCGGCGGTCAGGCGCCGAGCCGAACCTTGTCGAAGAAGTCCGCCTCCCCTCGCTGCCCGCCTTTAAACACGACCTCGAGGCCGTCGAGCGGTCCGTCCGACCACGCCCGGCAAAGCGGAGAACCCGGCGCCGCCGGGCGGATCGGCGTCACTGCGTACAGTCCAAGCTGCTGCCCGGCATGGCTTGACGTGTCCCCCCCCGCCACCACCGTACGGCGTACATCCGACTGCACCAGGATCTCCCGCAGGATTTTGCCCGTCTCGATCGCCAGGCGTTCGGAGATTTGGGCATCCTTGCTCGTAAGACATGGATCCTCCGGCCCAAGCGCACTGTAGAGCACCACACTCCGGCCCTCTTTCAACGCCCCCAGCGCCGTCTTGGTGTAAGCCTCGCGCGCGCTCCCATTCGATTCGGCAAGCTCCCTCGCATCGAGCCGAATACCGCAGTAGCCGTGTTCGATCGCGTACCGGATCTGCGCCTCGGTCATTGCCGAACAGCTTCCCGATACCACGACAATCCGGTCCAGTGCAGGGACGCTCGCAATCGACGGCCGCTCCGGCAACAGCCCGGCGTGCCGCCAGTAGGCCACGAATGCGTATTGCAGTCCCGAAGAGGCGGCGGCAAAGAAGGGGCCATCCCCACGCGCGTTCCAGGAAAGCTCGCCAGCGCGCACCAGCGACTGCTCGTCGAGCGTATCGAACAACACCACGTCCGGATCTGCTGCCGCCAACTCCTCGAAGCGCTCACGGTAGTCCGGCCGCGCCAGCGCCAGGATGTCGAACAGTTCCACCCTCAGATCGGCCTGGCGCCGCAGCACCTCGCGCAGATCGGCCTCGTCCATCGGCGTCACCGGATGCCGGCTCATCACCGGATGCCGGTCCAGCCGATAGGTGACTTCCCTGATCGAAGCGAACAGGTTTCCGAAAACGGTGTACCGGTCCAGCGCGGGCGCTCCGACGACCATAGGAACCCATTGCCGGCCGAAGACCTCACGTCCGATCTCGATGGCTTTGCCGATACTGCCGACCTCCGGCGAGCTGTCAAAGGTCGAACAGACCTTGTAATGGCAGATCCTTCCGCCCAGAGCGCGCAGATGCTCGAAGATGCCGGGGAGGTGCCCGGACATCCAGGCCGGCGATTGGCTGCGGCTCACGCCCGCCACGCCGACGGCGCGATACCCTTCGGGCGCCTTGAGCCGTTGGATCTCGCCCTCGCCCAGATATAGAAGCGTTGGCAGGCCGTTAAAGGTCAGGACCTCGGCGACGTCGGTCGATCCCGTGAAATCGTCCCCGTAGTACGTCAGCAGCAGGCCGTCCGGCAGTGCTGCCGCCATTACCGCCCGAACCTCTCAATCGCCTCGCGCAGTTCCCGGTGGGTCCGCGCCGCCTCCACCAGCGGCACTCCCGCGATCGCCGACTCCCAGGCCTGCCGGATACTTGTCACACCCGCGGCCGGTCCGCCGGGATGCGCCATGATGCCGCCTCCGGCAGCGAAGATCAGGTCCGCGCTTCCGAGTGCCTTGTAGGTATCCTCGGCCTGCCCGGCCCACTGGCCGGAAGAGAAGACCGGCATCACCTCGCAGCCGCGCCCCTCGCCAGCAAACATCGGCGTCAAGCATTCGCGCGCCGAGGCGATCACTGACTCGTCCGCTTCGCAGAACTTGTTCCTGAGTCCGTTGACGTGCATGTGATCGGCTCCCGCCAGCCGCCAGAACTTCTGATAGGCGATGTAGCTCATCCCCACGTAGGGCGAGCGGCTGAAGATTCCCCAACCGTTGCGGTGCGCATGGATCGGCAGGCGGCTATGGCGACGCAGTTCCACCAGGCCGGGCATCCCGACGCTGTTGAGGCTCGCCATGATGCAAGTGCCCCCGGCCTCGTCGACCATGTCGTGCCGGCAGCGCATCTCGTCGATCTCGCCCGTGAGGTTGAACGCGAACATGACCTTCTTGCCGGTGCGATCCGCGTGCCGGTTGATGACTTCCATGACGGCGCGCACACGCTCTGCAAACGGACAGTGCGGCCCGTCCGCCTGCAGTTCGTCGTCTTTGATAAAGTCGATCCCCGCCTCCGCAAGAAGGCGGACCAAGTCGGCGGTCGCCTCCGGCGAGAGCCCTACGCTGGGCTTGATGATCGTTCCCACCAGCGGCAGATTCTCGACGCCCGAAAGCGCGCGCGTCCCCTGAATACCGAACTGCGGCCCCTGGTAACGCTCACGGAAGGCCTCGGGCAGCCGCAGATCGAGCAGCTTTAAGCCCGAAAACTGCTTCAACTCGAAAAGATTGCCCGCCACAGTGGCCAGCAGGTTCGGGAGCGAGGCGCCCATGTTGTCCAGCGGCCAGGAGAGCGTAGCCCACCCGCGCCGGTAGACTGGAGAATCGGCGCCCTTCGGAACGCCCGCGCCCGGAAGCGAGGGCGTTGCCACACTGTCGAGCGGTTCGATCCGCACGACCTTCGCCGCCGAACGCTCCCTCAACTCGGGCGTCTCGCCTGGAATTTCGACGAAGGTTCCCGAGGACTGCTCGCCTGCCATCGCCTCCGCCGCTTCCTCCAGCGGCCACGCCGTCTCAATCCAGTAATCGGCTTCGATTCGTTGCTGCTGATTCATGAACGCACCAGTTTGGATTGATCATTATACCACGCCGCCTCTATCCAGAGCCCTCGAAACGCGAGAGAATAGCCATGTGACCGGCCGCATCCGGCAGATCGCGCAATCGATTCTCGACAGCCCCAACACGGCATGCCGCCGTCCGCTTGTCGACTCGAACTTCGAGAGCAACATCAAGGGTCTTTACATTATCGGCGATCTGATCGGCGCGCCGGTTGTGAAGCTTGCGATGGAGCAGGGAGATGCCGTCGCCCGCCACATTGCGGCCCAGCCTGATGCGCGCGGCGACGCCCCTTCCATCTACGACCTCATCGTGATCGGCGCCGGCGGAGCCGGCCTCAACGCCGCCCTCGTCGCCCAGGAACACGGGCTGCGCGTTCTGGTGATCGAAAAGAACCGCATCGCCAACACCATCGAGGACTTCCCCGAAGGCAAATGGGTCTACGCAGAACCGGACGCCCTGCCCGCCAAAGGCAAGCTCTGGCTCGACGGCGCCCGCAAAGAGGACCTGGTCGCCCGCTGGCGCGAGATTATTGTCGACAACCGCCTCGACGTCCGCGTCCAGGAGGGCGTCGAAGGCATCGCCCGAAGCGACGGCCTCCTGTCCGTCACGACATCGAAAGACCATTACCGAGCCCGGCGCGTCATCCTGGCCACCGGACAGCGAGGCAACCCACGCCGTCTCGGCGTCCCCGGCGAGGAAAGCGGACGCGTCTACCACCGGCTCTACAGCCCAAAGGACTATCGCGGCGAGGAGATCCTCGTCGTCGGAGGCGGCAACAGCGCCGTCGAGGCCGCCCTCGTTTTGGCCGAGGAGAATCATGTCACTCTGTCCTACCGAGGCAGCCGCATCGAGCGCGCCTTTCCCGCCAATCGCCGCAAGCTCGAAGCCGCGATCGCGGGTGGCCGAATCCGCTTCCTCCCGGAGTCAGAGGTCACCGAGTTCCGCGAGAATAGTTACGTCGTTCAAACCCGGCACAAGGGCCGGCGCGAGTCGCTGGAACTCCCCTACCGCCACGCTTTCGTCCTGATTGGAGCCGATCTGCCGACGGCTTTCCTTCGCTCCCTTGGCGTCCGCCTGGAGAACGATTGGACCGGCTCTCCCGCCACGGCCGCGGCTTTGGCCGCCGCCACGCTCGCGGGTCTATGGCTCGCGGGAGGCCACACCGGTTTCGCCGCGCTCAACGCTTTCGCCTTCCCCGGCGCTCTCGCCGCAGCCGCCGCCTTCGCCTCCCTGGTTGTTTCGGGACTGCGTGGGAGCCGCTTCGCCTGGCTCACCGCCTCCTTCCTGATCGCCTATACGATCTACGGCGTGAAGCAGGGAAACGGCGCCGAGTTCTGGCCGTACCGCGGCTGGGGCTACCACGCCCTCTCCATCCTCAACCGACCCTGGGCCTTCTGGTACACCGTCCTCTACACCATGGTCATGACCCTGTTCGGACTGGAAGCCATGAAGCGCTGGGGCTTCGACCGCAAGGACCGCTTCCAGGTCTGGCGCTACACATCGCTGCTGGGCTTCCAGTGGACGTTCTTCTTCCTGATCCCGGAATTTCTATTCCGCTGGGCGGTCGAGTACCAGTGGGTCGGCGCGCTTGCCAACGACCCCTCCTTCGCCAATGAAACTTGGCGCTCTTACGGCATTGTCTACGCCTGGCCGCTGTTCTTCCATACGTTCATCGGGGACCCGCACCGGATCTGGGTCGTCTGGGGCGTGTTTCTCAGCTTTGTCGTCATTCCGGTGCTGGCGGTGTTTCAGGGAAAGCGATACTGCTCCTGGGTGTGCGGGTGCGGAGGACTGGCCGAAACGCTCGGAGACCGCTGGCGTCATCTGGCGCCTAAGGGCCACGCGAGCATCCGTTGGGAGAGGATGAACGCCGTGGTGCTCGCCGCCGCGGTACTCGTGACCGCGACCGCGCTCTCGCGCGACCTCATCGCCTGGCTGCGACAACCCGGCGCTGCTGGTCTGGAATGGTACCACTATCTCGTCGACGTCTGGCTGATCGGCATTGTGCCGGTGACGCTCTACCCCTTCTTCGGGGGCAAGGTCTGGTGCCGGTACTGGTGCCCGCTCGCCAAAATGATGGAGTTGATCAGCGCCGCCTTCACCCGCCGCGGCATCGGCCGCTTCGCCATCCACGCCAACGAGAAGTGCATCGCCTGCGGCGAGTGTACGCGCTACTGCCAGGTCGGCATCGATGTCATGAGCTTCGCGCTCAAACAGGAGGAGTTGAACAACGTCAACAGCTCCTGCATCGGCTGCGGGATCTGCGTGACGGTTTGCCCGATGAAGGTTCTGTCGTTCGCCCCGGCCGGAAAGGGCAAGGCCGCGCTTGTTCAGATCGCGGCGGCGCCGGAGAGCCGCTCGACGACCGTCGCGGATCAGTAGCCGGCAGCCGCGCCGGAAATCGCGGTAAGCGTGATCATCTCCTGCCCTCGCTCGCGGACCGTCACGGACTGGCCCGAGTTTTCGTAGCGGCGAAGGAAGTCGGGATCGAAGTACGCGCCCGGCTCGACGTCCTCCCAGGCGAATAGCTTGTACTCGCCGGGGGGAATGCCCTGGATCATGTACCCACCCTCCTCGTTCGCCGTCACCGCCTTGAACAGAGTGGGGTTGCCCCGTCGATTGGTCTCCGGAACGAGCACTACGGTTGCTCCTGGCGTGGGCCGGCCTTCCCGCATCACTCCACCCGTGATCTGCCCGCCCGGGCCCACCAGAATCTCCAGCCGCGCCGCCGCGAATCCGCCCGTAAGGTCGAGCCCTCCGGCAAGCGCCTCTTCGGTCCCGAAGCGAGCCGACTTAACGTAATAATCTTCGGGCAAACCCATCAGGTTGACGAAGTACGCATTGGGAGCTACGTTGCGAACCGCGAAGCTCAAGTCCGGATTGACGGCGGCGTTGTGTCCGCCTCCACCCACCACTTCCGGCTCCCGAGGAATCAGTACCAAGCGCAGCGGGCCGGCATCGAGGTTCCCGCCGCCTTCGACCCGCACCGTCCCCTGCAGTTCCATCGCGGGGACCAGCGGGACTTCCAGGTCATTCAGGCCGTCCGGTCCCACCTCGATTGGAACGCGGGCGCGATGCACGTCGCGATTCACCTGTACAGTGGCGATCAGGAAGTAGGAGCCCGGAATCACGCCACGCAGGTCGAACGAACCGTCGGGAGCCACTGCGTTCGGAGAACGCGGGATCGCGAACCCTCCGATTCTTCGGTTCCGCGGCATGAGAAAGACGCTCGCGTTCCGTCGGCCTTCGGGCAGCCCCGTAAGTCGCCCCCGCACCCGGGCAGTCCGCACCGGGCTCAGGCTGAAGTCGATTCCCCGCATCTCCTGGCCCGGAGCCAGTTCGACCGGCGCCGCCTGCTCGGGGTCGGCGGTGTTCGGGTAGAAGAGAGCAGCGTAGCCCTCTTCAACAGCCGCCGCCATGCGCCCTCCGAAAAACCCGCCCCCTATGACCGGCCCTGGATTGATCTGGATGTAGTATCGCCCGGGAGCCAGGCCGAAGATCCGATAGTCCCCAAGATCGTTGCTCATGGCGAACGCCGCCGGCGCAAGCTCGCGGCGTCCCTGCGAATAAGTGCTGCGCAGTGCGCTGACCCGGACATTCGAGGCCGGCTCACCGTCTTCGTTGATCACTCGTCCGGTGATGACTGCCGAGGGCAGCAGTTTCACCGTGATGTCTCGCAGGTGCTGTCCCGGGCCGATCAACAGCGTCGTCCCGGAACGATTCGAGGTGCGCTGGCCGTACTCCTGGCGAGCGAAACCCTGACGCTGCACGCTCAGGCGGTACTGGCCCGGCGGGACGTCAGTAATCTCGAAATTACCGCCGGCATCGGTCAGGGCGCTGAGGGGCGCGCGGTTCCCTTCTCCGCTGCGGCCGCCGCCACCGATCCGCATGAGGATGACCTGCGCCTTCCGCAGCACCTCGCCGGTGACGGCGTTCAGGACCTGTCCTTGCACGCTGGCCGGGTCGCCGTCCGGCTGCGCCGCGACCGGCAGCGCCCCCAGCGCCACGATCACAATTAACAGTCGCCTGATCAATGTAAACCCTTGTCCTTCCCGCTGTTAACACCTGCGAAGCGGTAGTAGAATAGCTGTATGGCGCTCCGAAGTCTTTGTCTGCTGCTTCTGTGTGTCTCCACCATTTTCGCCCAGTCGCTGGCCGAGACGCTCGCCAAGGCCCCACCAGAGATCGACGAAGCGCTGCGCGCCCGGATTACAGCCTTCTACCAAGCCCACGTCGATGGCAAGTTCCGATTGGCGGACCAGTACGTCGCCGAGGACAGCAAGGATGCGTACTTCGAGGCCGACAAGGAGCGGATTGTCAGCTTTATGATTTCTCAGATCAGGTACTCCGAGGACTACAGGCAGGCCACAGCCCTTGTGCTTTGTGAACGGCGCGTCGTCTTTCCCGGATTCGCGGGAGTTGTGAAGGTGCCGATTCCGTCGTTGTGGAAGGTGGCGAACGGAGACTGGTACTGGTATGTGATGCCGAAGGAGGAGGGGCGGCGGGAGAGCCCGTTCGGATTGATGGGCTCGGTTTCCTCCCAGGAGGGCAAGGGTGCTGCCCTACCGGCCGCGCTCCCGTCGATGGAGGCCATTCTAAACCAGGTGAACGCCGATCGCACCGCCGTTAGGATGGTGGCAACGGTTGCGGGCCGGGAGGCAGTCAGGATCACGAACCAATCGCCCGGCGAAGTTACATTGCACCTCGACCACCCCTCGCTTCCGGGGCTTCGCGTCGAACTTGAGAAGACGACACTTGCGGCGAACGAGACGTGCGAAGTCACGATCACATGGTCGCCGCGTCCTCAGGTTCCGCGCGATCCGGTCCCGGTTCGGATCATGGTCCATCCGCTGGGTTCGCTGATTACCATTCACGTCGGATTCGTCCTGTCCCAATAGTGCTGGCCTCTGAATTGCACGGGTACGACCGGAGGCTTAGTATGTCTATAATTTTATCCGCCACGTCGGCGCCGATCGTGTCGCCGTCTGTTTCGCAGCCGGCGAGCCGAGAGCAGGAGTTTAAGGCAGTTCTCAGAGACTTCGAACATCTCCGGCAAGCGCCGTGGTTGATTGCCCGCGAGTTGCAGAGTCGAAATTTTGACGGCGAAGAGGCTTCGAGTTATGTTTTCGACACTTATATCGAGGTCCCTCCCTCGCTCAACTCGGCAGCCGAACAGTCGCCGCCGGATCCCGCGCTTGCGGTCGAATTGCTATCCGGCAATCTTCGCGATGCCGGAATCGACCCGCAGTCCCTTAATCTCGAAAAAGTTCGCAAGGTCGGCGTTTATCCTGGTGGCCAGACGGTCTTCGACGTGATCGTGGCCCGGTATGCGGACGGTTCCGAGGAGATGTACTCGGTCGATTGGATGCTGAAGGACGTCCGGGTGACGGTTCGGGAGATTCGGGAGCGGTTGGAAGGGATGGAGAACGGGTAGGCCGCTTCGGGCCTACCCTCCATTCTCAGGCAACGCCCAGCTTTTCTGCGATAGCCCGTAGCAACCTGCGGTCCTGTGCCGAGAACATGACAGCCTCGGCGTCGTGTACGGCGGTGTTCTTCACCATCACGATGCCGCCGAAGTCGAAGATCAGCTCTTCGCCCTCGGCGAGCGGCCGCAGCGGGCAGGGCACAGGCAGGCCGTCTGGTAGCGGGCGCCGTGGATCGCCGGGACCCGGGATGTTCACGGCAGCCGCGTCGGCGCGCGTCAAGAGAAGCAGCTCCAGCATCGGGCGCCCGTCGGGCCCCGCGATCGGCGTGCCGCGTTCGGACAACGCGAGCACGTGATCGTAGATCACGTTGCGGCGCGTGGCGTCCGCGATCCGGGCCGCGGGATCGAACCAGTGCTTGGGCGGTTTGTAGGGATCAAATGGCGGTGGGTCCTCGCCGGTCGCGCGCCGGTAGTCTTCCCGGGTCTGGTAGATCGGGAAGAGATTCAGGTTTTCGATTCCGTATTTCGGATAGGGTAAGGCAGACATTTGCGGTTCCTCGTCCACAGGATACTGCCGAGGGCGCTCAGTCTGACCGGATGGCTTCCGGCAAGTCGTTGAAAGAAAAAGAGCAGATTTTTTTCGTTGTGCGGTGACCGAAGAGCGCCGGGGTCCGCAGACCCGCAGCGCTCCCCCGTGTAGCGCTACTCGATGGCCGCGATGGCCGATGGATTCCCGAAGACGAAGCCCCCGGGCGTATCCACCGCGATCGCGAAGGGGCGGAAGGCGCCAGACGCAGCGTTCCCCGGGAGTTCGAAGGTAACCAGGTAAACGCCCGTCATGTTTTCGGCATACTCCGCAGAGACTACCCGGACGCCTTCGTTGTTCACCCCGACAATCACCGGGGCAATCAACATCTGGCCTCCTGTCCCGACTCTGCCCGTGCCTGCGTTAGGAGATACCGCACCGAGTCCGGTAACAAAGACTCTCAGAAGCTCTCCTCGCTTCGCAGGATTCAGCGGGCTCACGTAGGAGCCATCCGGCCGCAGGATGACGGCGTGGGGCTGGTCGCTCTGGTGCCACGTCTGGAAGATTCCAGGGTGGAACTCGGCCACCTGCGCATCGACCGTCGTCGATCCTTCGTCCACGAAGACCGTCACGGCAACGGTCCCGGGCGTCACCTCGAAGGGCACCTGGACGGTAATGAACTCCTCGCCACCGGACTTTGAAACCGAGTGCACCGGCGCCCAGTGAGAGCCGAAGCGCACACTGACGCCCCGCAGTTTGTGCGGCCACGGACCGATTCCGTTGCCGTTGGCGAGAATGCTTCCCTCGCTCAGGCCGGGTGCAAGTCCGGAGCCGACAATGCGCACCAACGCTCCGGGCGCCGCGCCGCGATGGAATCCGGCCGCATTGTAGAAGCTCATCCCGGTGATCACGGGACCGGGCGGAATCACCGTTAGGTTGAACGTGACGTTGAGGTTCCCGAGGCTCGCCCGAACCGTAACAGGTCCCGGTGTGTTGCCTGCCGTGACTGTAACCGTAACCCGGCCGTCCGGATCGGTACGTGGCCTCGGGTTGCTGAGGAAGCCCAACCCCTGGGTCACAGCGAAGTCAATGTCGGTGTTGGGAAGTCCTCTGCCATCCTGATCGACAGCCCGCACGATCAGCGGCTGCCCGAACTGCGCGTTGATGATGGCGCTCTGGTTGTCTCCGGAGATCTTCTGGAGGTTGCCTGCCGCGACCACGACTGTGAGGGTGAACGTAGCCGAAGCCGAGCCGATCCGGACGCGAACCTGAGCCTCCCCGGGTGTCGTTCCGAGCACCGCGAACGCCGAAACCCGCCCATTCGCATCGGAGGTGCTGATGATATCGGCCAATCCGACGCCGGTCGGCGTCACGACTTCCCAGATCACCTGCTGGCCTCCGAGCGTGTTGCCCGAAGCATCCGTGACTTCGGCCACAAGCGGAACTGGAAGCCGCTGCCCGGGTGCACCCGCCTGGTTATTACCCTGAATGATCCGAACCTGCGCCGGATCGCCCGGCGACACCGTCAGCGGGATCGAACTGAAGCTATACTCGCCGGCAACCCGGACGAAGATCAGAGCCTCGCCAGGCTTGCCGCCCAGGGCGAGATTGCATGTGCCGATACCGGACGCGTCGGTGAGGATATATCCGCCCGTGCAGGCGGCTGTGGGCCCCGATCCGATCACCTCGACCTCTACTCCGACGTTCGGAATCGGAATCGGACCGTCGAACGCTGTGGTTACGCGGACCTGAATCGCTTCGGTCAGGACCTGTCCGACCTTCCCGCGGACGCGAACCTCGGAGACGCCGTCCGAAACCGGATTGACGATGTGAGCGTTAAACGAGGCGACACCGCCAGAACTCGGGTCAGCAAGAGTCGTCACAAAGAAGTCCGTACTGCCGTAGGTTGTGGTTCCCGACAGGTTGGTAGTCGTTGCGGTAATCTTGGCTTGCGTGAATGGCTGCGGACCGGGTACGTGGATCGCACCTCCAACGCTGGCCTGGGCCTTACCATTTTGATCCGTCAACACCACCTGGTCACTCATGATGAAAGCGTGGCCACTGGTAACGGACCATGTGACGCGCACATTCGGCGCGAGGTTGCCGTTCGCGTCTCGGACCAGCACGACTAGCGGAACACTGCTGGTTGTAGAGCGCCGCAGCACCTGTCCGTTCCCGGAGAAAGCCCGGGGAACATAGGCGGCGGGAATGTCGTCACCCGCGGAACCGATGTTGATCAGGAACGAGGCGTTCGCGAGACCCGGAACGGAAGCGGTGACCTGTAAGGAACCCGTGGTGGCCGAGACGATCGCATAGGTCTGCGCATAGCCATGTGCGTTCGTAGAAACCGTAGTCGATTCGAGAGTCAAGCCCGTTGAGGCGGACTGGAAGGTCACGGTTACGTTTGCGAGCGGCGTTCCACCCGTATCGATCACACGAAGAACAAGAGGTATTGAGTGGGTCCCGGGAGGGACAACCTGCACCCCATTGTACTGCTGATAACTGGCCGGTGTGCCGGTTTGCGCCTTCCCGAAATACGACATCGATTGTGGCGGGAGGAGAACGGATGCTCGCTGCTGATGAATCTGGTTCGTCGCAAGGTCGATTCGAATCAGTTCGCTCGACGTGGCGATGAACAAGTGGCGCGGACTGGGATGCTCGTTGGTGGCAGCCATCGCTGTGACGCCTGCAAACGATGTACTGGGCTCAAAGAGCGCTTCCTTGATAATCAGCGTGGATAGAGGAAACTCGTAGATTCGCCCCGCGTGCCTGGAGAACGCCAGCATGCGGTCTGACCCGCCGATCACCATCCGGTCAAATACAACGTTGAAATTCGAGACACTCCCGACTACCGCCCGCGTCTGAAGATCGATAGCGGTAATCGGCGGCCCCATGAATAACTGATCGTTGAGGACGTAGGCGCGGGTGCCGTTAGGATGGAACGTGATCTTTCCGAGGCGCCCGCTCGCCGATATTTCACTCCGGATCGCAAGCGTACGCCCGTTGACTTCGTAAACTCGATTCGTGGCGCTGACGTAAACCGCTCCGTTCGGGCCCACCGCTACGTTCGTAGGGCTCCCTTGCAGCGTCAGGGGGGATCCGATCACCGTAAGGTTCGTCAGATCGACCCCGAAGAGTTGAAACGAAGTATTGACTACGTACGCCCGCCGAGAGTCGTGCGATACCGCGACGTCCAGGAGCGAGCCAAGCATGAGGTTATGAGGTACTTCCGTGTTCGTTTGCGTGTCGACGATTTTCAGTGAACCGGAAAGAACAAGTAGCTTCTTTCCGTCCGGCGTCAACGTCGCTGCCGTCGCTGCCCCGAGATCCAGCGGGGGAGCGACCTCCGCCGTAAATTCAGAATTGACTGTGAGGACGGTTCCGGCTGCGGAACTGGAGACGATATAGAACTTGGAGCCATCAGGCGTTCCGAGCACCGCAACCGTCGAGGCTCCAGCGGCGTAGGAGCGGAAGAATGCGAGAGGATCGGCAACGTAGGTATAAATGGACGTGCTGCCTTCCGGCGGAGAAAGGAAGAGATGATTCGCCTGAAGGACGCTGGCTGGCAATAAACATGTGATCACCAGTACGAGCAGCCGGACAACATGATGGAAAAACACGTAAAGATACTCCTGTGGTAACTAGAATCGGGTCGTTGACAGTACCCGTGATGCCAGGGACGCGGGAAAATTTATTCTATCACCGGAGGCGGGATTGACAAAAGAAAAAAGGAGGGGAGTTTCCTCCCCTCCTTCCAAACGGTCGATACCGACCTTAGTTGCCGAGTTGCTCGCCGGAGCCAGCACCCGCAACCGGGAACGGATTCGCACCGCGCGTTCCGGTATCCGGAATCACCAGAGCCAAGTAGCCCATGGCGAGGCGGGACGCTCCCAGGTCGCTCACGAATGCGAATCCGTGGGCGTATTGGAAGGCGCACCGGGCGATGATGTAGCCCTGGAAGCCAGGCGTCGGCTGGATGCCGTTGCTGCCGCCAGCGAACAGGGTGAACACCAGCACCTGACCACCCGCGATCGGTGTCGTCGTGGTCTGCGCAGCCGGAGCCGCCGATCCACCCGGGCCCGTGCCGAAGTAGTGGATGGTGCAGTTTCCGGTCTGCGCCGAAGTGGCGAATACCGGGCTGTCAAGCGACGTGTTGGAGATCGCGATGCCTGTGTCGAAGCCGCCAGTGTTCGTGACGAACGGGAACAGCAGGTTCGTCACGCAAGCATTGATGGTGAACAGGTTGCGTGGAGCCGCGTCGCCCGGCGTGAAGCGCGGAATCGGAGCCGTAGCCGATGCAACCACTACAGTGCTGATCGGGGCGAACGTCTGGGTAACCTGAGTGATGCCCAAGCCAGGCAGGTTCGCAGCCGGATTCGCAGTGTAGCTAAAGAGCACGCCGAAGTGCAGGGTCTCGATGGCGAACGGATTCGGTCCGCCGAGATTCGACGGCGCATTAGTGATTTCCCAGACCGCTTCAGCCGTGCCTCCGGACACCGCGAGCGGAGTCCAGTTACTGGGCTGACTGAAGGCCGGCGAGGCGCCGATGCCTGGAACCGTGGTGCCGGGGAAGGAGGCTGTCGCGGCGCCACTGCCACCGGCAACGAGGGTCGCGGTGGCCGTTGCGCCCGTACCGGTCGTCGCCACGTTCACCGTCGTCACATAGACCGTCACGCCTGCTGGGACGTTGGTAAAGTGAGCGCGCAGCCTGGTGGCAGTATCGGCCACTCCAGCCGGATTGCCGGTGATGACCGTACCGGATTCGCTATTGAACGAGGAACCCAGGATATCCTCCTGGCCCGGCAACAGTCTCGGCTTGAATGCCGTCGCAAATCCTTCCGTAAACCGCAGCGCGCCGACGTTTGCCCCTGCCGCATTCAGGTTAGTGTTCTGCGAGAAGCACTGCTGGAGCATCTGCGAAGTCACCGCGGACGTCAGACCCTGCTGAACGAACGCGACAACCTGCTGGGGATTGTTCACCGGTACCGACGTGGCGGCCGAGATCGAAATGAAGGCCGTGATCTGCGCCGGAATCAGCGAACCCGAACCGGGAACACCCGAAGCATTCGCCCGGACGTTGGTGATGCGGATGGTCCGGAAAGCATTCGCGCTCGCCGTTGGGACGACCGGAACGCCCAACCAAACCAGCGAGTTCGGGTTGGCCGCGACGGTCTGACCACGGCGATAGCCGTTGTTCACGTCGAAATTGGTCGGAGGCACCGCAGGCCCGTCAGCCGAAGTCGCCGGGATGATCATATCATCCAGGAACAGCAAGGCCTCGGTGGCGCCCGTACCGGTGTTGAGGATGCGGCTCGTGATCTGCGTATTCAGGAAGATCTGAATGTTCGCGATGATCGGAACCGGCGCATTGCCCTGGCAGTTCAGAATGAGGTCACCGGTCAACTCGGTGATGCCCTCAGACCGAACCAGCGGCGGAACACCAGCGTTGGCAACGCAGGAGAACACACCGACTTGCGCATTGGCAGGGACCGTAGCGATCACTGACAGCGCCATTATTGCCAAGGCCGGCAATAACTTGCGAAAATCTACCATTTCCTTCTCCTTGTGAAGTTCGATTCGATTTTGAATTGATGGAAGTTCTCTCTCAACCTGAGCTTCAAGCCTGCATTGAGTAGATCTGCTGGACTTGCCGCAACCCCGTAGCACACAGGAGCACTGCGCCCGCGCTTCCGGTTATCCGCACCGCTCGTCCTCGCTGTCTGCACGCTCAAATTGATGCGCGACCTCTTGTTTTGTTTTTATCTGTGCTCGCGAGATTCATGCAGATGAATGCCGCCGTAATCGAACTGTGGGGCGCAGACACATCTTTACTTACCATTACCCACATCCGCAAGTCAAGCAAAAATATAATCTTGCGTTTCTCCGCAGCTCAAAAGTCTTCTTTGCCGCAAGTATGCATTGTAGCCGCACCCCCGCTGCGAAAGTCAAGACCATCAATCGAACTACCGCCAAAGATGGTTGAACTGCGATTTGTCGAGGTTGGACGGTTCTTCGTGGACAAGTATTCCCGCATCACCACATAAAACACCCACTTATATGTGGTGTTATATTTGCCGGTGCGCGTCAGTCTTTCATGAGCTTCTGCACTCGACGCATCTGCGATTTCAACTCGTCGCTCGCCTCAACGATTTCATTCGTGTCGTAGATGACTCGGGGCGTTATGAAGATAATGAGTTCGGTCCGTTCCTTCGACAGCGCCTTGCTTCCGAACGCCCAGCCGATGCCGGGCACCCGATGCAGCACGGGGACCCCCGCTGAGCTGTAGGTGTCGGTCTCCTGAATGATGCCGCCGATCGCGATCGTGTCGCCATCCTGAAGCGTGATCTGCGTTGCCACGTTCCGTTTGCTGAACGAAGGCGACTGGATGGCCGAACTCGCAGAAGGCGGCACGGGAGCGCTGACCTCCTGGTCGATAACAAGCGTTACGATCCCGCTCGGATTCACACGGGCCGTAATCCCCAGGGTCACCCCCGCGTTCCGGTTCTGAATCGTGTTCGCAAAGACTGAACTCCCCCCGCTCTGGATCGGCGCCACGGAAGTGGCCGACAGCGTCGGCACTTCCGTTCCCACGTTGATTACCGCGGGAATACTGTCGGTGGCCATTACGGTCGGGGCCGAAATCACTTTGGACCGCCGGTTGTCCTCCTGCGCGCCGAGCATCGCCAGCAGTTCGCGGCTCTGCCCGACCAGCATGCCTGCCGTCAGCGCCAGGCCGTCGCCGGGACTAGCGGCCGACAGCATGCGGCTCGACAGCGACGGAACGTTGCTCCCCTGCTGCCCGCGCCTCTGCAGATACGCCTGCACGCCACTGCTGAAGGCGCCGGTTAGAGAGACTTCGTAAATCTTCGCTTCAATCAGGACCTGCCGGGGAGAAACGTCGAGGTCCCGCAGCAGCTTAAGGATCCCCTCATACTCTTCCGCGGTCGCCTGAATCAACAAAGTATTGTCTAGCGGGTTCGGCACGACGCGAGGCATCCGAACTTGCGGGCCCATTCCCATACCGCCAGGTCCGAGGTACATTCCGGTTGCATCTCCACCCGCCGCGCCTGCCATACCGCCGGCCCCGGCTCCGCCCGCTCCAGCCATACCGCCGGCGCCCGGAGCGCCTTGGAAGGGAATCGGCCGATTGCCGCCCATACCCATCATCGGGACACCCATTCCCATCCCGCCGAAGCCACCCATCCCCATCGCGCCCATTCCGTTCATTCCCATGGGGCCGAATCCGCCGGCGCCCATGCCCATACCGCCCATACCCATGCCGCCCATGCCCATGCCTATGCCGCCGAAGCCGCCCATTCCCATCCCACCCATGCCACCCATACCCATCATTCCCATCATCCCCATGCCCCAGCCGCCATAGAGACTCATGATAGACATCGCCAGAAACTCCGCGCGTCCGTATTTCACGCGATAGACGAAGTTATCCACCTCGCCAGCCTTACTCTTCACAGCCACATCGAGCTTGGTAATCCAGCGCTCCACTTCGTCGAAGGCGCCCGGATTCGGCGCGACGGCCACGAGTGTGTTAATCCGGTTGATCGGAAGGAACTTGATCGGCGTCGAATCCTTGCTGAGGGAGATCGAGCGTAGTATGCCCTCCAACTCCTCGGCCAGGTCACTCGGACGGCTGTTTTTCACCTCGAACAGGCGCACCCGCTGGCTCGCAAAGGTATCGTTGTCGAACAGGGCGACCAGTTCCATCGTCCGCTTCATGCTGCGGCGGCTGTCGAGGATCAACAGCAGATTGGCGGGCGGGTAGGCCCACGTTTTCCCGCCGGGCCCGATAAACGGATCGAGCAGCTTCGCCAGCTCCTCCACGGTTGCGTATTTGAGGAAAACCAGGTTGAGCATGCTCTGGTCGTCCTCCGGAATGTCCCGGGCATCGAGCTGCGGCGAGATGGGCAGTTGGGCCACCTCTGCCAGCGGCACGATCCGATAGATGTCCCCGGTCTGCACCATGGCGAAACCGTTGATGCGGAGAATCGTGTCGAGCAGCGCCCGCGGATCAATGTCCCGCATCTCGCCGTAGGTGTTCAGCGTGACTCCTCCTCGCACCTTGGGATCGAGAACATAGTTGATGCGAAGCTGCCGCGCCAGGAAGTCGATCACCTCCGTCAGGGAGGCATTCTGCAGGCTGAGTCCTCCCATCGAAGGCTGAGCCGGTTGCGTGCCCTGTGGAGCCTGGGGCGCCGGCTTGGCCGCCTCGGCCTGCGGCGGAGCCTGCTGACCCGGCTGCATCTGCTGTGGCGCCGCGGCCGGAGGCTGCGCGGGGGCCGGCTGCTGGGCCGGCTCCTGCCGCGGTTCAGCCTGCTGCGGGGGCGGCGCACCGGGAATAAATCCCGGCGGAATCGGAACGGGACGCGGCGGCTGCTGCGCCACCATCGAACTCACGGCGAGGAGACAAATCCAACCCCGCCAGCTTGCGATCTTCATTCTTTCTCCTGACCTGCCTCGCGCGCCGAATCCTTCGCCTTCTTCTCCACCTCGCGGAGCCACGTCTCGCGCTCGGACTCGTTCAATTCGGACTTCTTCCGGCTCCAGCGCACCACGCCGAACGGCGTTTTCGACTCGAAGCGTACCGAGTCTCCGTCCTCCACGGCCGACACGTACTCGTGCTCGGTCTTCCGGGGCGCCGGAGCTTCCTTCTTCTCCTCCATCTTCACGACGGCGAAGGGCGTCTGCCGGTAAATCCACGTCTTGCCCTGGGCATCCGTGTGTCGCCACGTGCCCGTCTCGACCAGTTCCGCCGCAGCCGGCACTTCGGGCGGCCTGGGCGTCTCGACTGCCTTCGACCGGGCATCCCCCTCGGCCGCGCACAGCAGCGCAAAAGGCATCAACAAGGCGATCAGAATCTGTTTCATGTTCTCTCCCTCGAGTCTCACTTCACCGGCTCCCAGACGCAGATATTCGCAAATGGCGTCGTATAGACGGTCTTGCGTTTCCCATCCTTCACGGTTCCCGGCGGCGTGCTGTCGTTCGGGTCGCAGCGCTCCGGCCCTGCTGCTCCAGCGGCATTCGTCTGGCTCTCCGGCTTGGCCCCCAATACCGAGGCATTGCCGCCCGAAGGCGCAGCCGAGGCCGGAGCCGCCGGCGCCGCTACCGGCGCGGGCGCTGGCTCCACCGGCGTCCGATCCATCAGGTCCTCCAGCCGCCGCTCCACCCGTTTGCCGTCCCACTCAAACGCAATCGAATCCTTGCTCACGGCCAACAGCGTGAACTCACCGATCTGCTCCCCAACGCGATACCCGCGGTGGGGCGCATCCGCCTTCTCCCCCAGGATCACGGTCGGCCCGGCGCCCATGTCCATCAATCCGTACGCGCGCGGCAGCGGCGGCATCGGCTTCGGCGGCGCCTCCTGAATGACTACCACAGGGCTCCGATCCTTGCTGAACAGCACCTTGTCGGCGACCTCGATGTAGGCCCCGGCCGTCACCGGCGCCACCTTCGGCAGCGGTTCCATCGGCGGAGGCGGAATCTCGGCCGCCGAGCGTCCCAGAAATCGCTGTTCGCGCGCCCGCGCCTCCATCCAGTTCTCGCGCAGCCGCATCCCGAGCAGCGCAATCACCGCCACCAGCGCCAGATTGAGCAACGCCAGCTTCCGCCTCAAAACGCCAATCCTCTCTTCTCCGGAATCAGCTTGCGCGGGACCACGCCCGAAACCGTCAGGCGCAGCGGGATGTTCTTGTCCTTGTCGCTCGCGGCGCCCAGCCGCACCTCGCTGGTCGCAATCAGCTCCGGTTGCGCGCTCAAATCGGCCAGCAGGTTCACCACCTGCTCGATGCGGCAGTTCACCGAGACCGACACCGTCACCTCGCCGTAGTCATCGTCGAGAGCGCGCGCCTGTCCCAATTCCGTACTTTGAATCTGCAGCGGCGGCGACTGGCTGGCTCCCAGCCGGCGGATCGTCTGAAGCAGTTGCGCCTGCGCCTGCGCCGCCGTTTCACCCTGCAGCAATCCCTTTTCGCGCTCGGCCAGTTCTTCGGAAACCCTTTCCATCGCCTCACGCATACCCGGCACCGCGGCCTTCAACTCGCGAATACGCAGCAGCCGTCGCTCGGCCAGCGGAATCGAATCCTCCGCCCCCACCACCTCGACCGTCCCTACACCCCCGTCGCCCGAAGCGAAGTGGAAGAGCGCGAATCCGGCCAGGGCCAGCCCCAGGATCAGCAGCGCGCGCTTGTCCCGGTCCGTCATTACTCCGCCCCTCCCTGCGTGCGGCTGGCGCGGATCCGAAAGGACTCGAACTGACCCAGACGCGCCAGCGCCATCGTAAACTCGGAATCGGCAAACAGCGGCGACTCATCGAGCGCCTTCAGCAGCCCCGCTGCCTGCTCGGCCTCTCCGCCCAGATTCACCGAGCTGCGCGTCAGTTCGAAGCTGTTCAGCCAGTTCG
Source organism: Bryobacteraceae bacterium (assembly GCA_046289265.1). Lineage (GTDB taxonomy): Bacteria > Acidobacteriota > Terriglobia > Bryobacterales > Bryobacteraceae > JBKBWD01. The sequence goes on from JBKBWD010000006.1 coordinate 108,458, forward strand.
GCGGAGCCAGCAGCTTGGTCACTTCCTGGAGCGCATCGAGGTCGGCCTTGGTCCGCAGCCGGTATTCATCCAGCATCCGCGCGCGGGCCCGGGTCTCATCGATTTTCCGCTGGATCTGCTCCAACTGCCGCGCCTCCGGCGCAAGCTGCGCGATTTCGTGTTCGAGCGCGGCCAGATACCGGCGTTCCTCAATCTTCTGTTGCACCGGCAGAGCGAGCGCGAGCAGCGCCGCAACCGCCGCTAGCGCCGCCGTCGGCGCGTAGATCAAGCGCGAGGGCGAACTGCGCTGCTCTTCCGGCAGCAGATTCACTCCGAGGCCCAGCCGCGGACACGCGGCGGTCAGCGCCGTCGCGTAAGCCAGCGCGAAACGTTCCAGCGTCTCCTCACTGATCTCCTCGCCGGCAGGCTTCTTCCGGATCGGCGGCATCAGGGCCGACAGGGCAACCGGCTCTACCTCGCCCTGCAGCCGCAATTCGGAGGCCGCCAGCGCCAACACCCGATCCACCGGCAGATCGAAATCGGCCGAAAAGACCGGCCGCGCCGCGCTCTCTCCATAGAGTTCGTAAGACTCATTCTCCGGCTCGGCCGGCCGGTAGATCGCCAGGACCTCACCGCGCGCCGGCCCGAACAGGCGCGCCGCCGAATGGATCGCCGCGGCCGAAAGGGTCAGCCCCGCCAGCTTCACGCCGACCTCGCGGAACAGTTCGGAAAATTGCGAAACGATTTCCGACCGCACGATGCCCACCAGCACCGTTGCGGTCCCGCCGACCCGCGCCCACCCGTAGAGCGCCTCCTCTTCCGGGTACGGATGCAGCGAATCCAACTGAAGCCGGATCGCCGCGTCAAGATCGCGCCTGGAGACCCCGGGCATCTGCACCTGCCGCACAATCACGTCGCGCCGCGGCAGCAGAGCGGTGACGGACAAGTGGTTTGCGCCGGACTTCCTGAGAAATTCCTGCAACTCCGCACCCCACTCCGCCGCCGGCCGCTCGCGGAATTCCCGAATCTCCGCCAGCCCCAGCAGCCGCACGCCGTTCGGCCGCACCCGCACCGCGCACACGCGCAGGTCCCGCGCCCCGATCTCGATTCCGACTCCGGCGCCGATCGCAAGAATCTTTCGTAAGCCTGTCATTTGAAGGGCGGACATGGGAGCTAAAGAAGCGGACTGGCGGATTCGTACCAGCGCAGCACGTGATATGGTTTATCGCCGCCGGCCTCGATGAACTTGACCATAGCCGAGACCGACCGTCGGATATCGGAATAGCTGCCGTCGGCCAGCCGCAGCCGCGCCGTCGCGCGAACTGTCGTGATCGCGCCGCCTCCGATCATCAGGTGACCGGCCGCGGGCGAGGACTGCCGTATCGCCCCCAATTGCGGATGCGAAATCGGCGCGACCTGCCGCATCGAAACGATTGCCGAGATCAGGTCCGGCGACATTCCCATCGCCGCCATCACCGCCGGCTGGACCGTGTTGACATCGAAGCCCGTCACGCCGCCGTAGACCGAGAGACAATCGCGCAGCCCGGCACGGGGAGCCAGTTGGCCGTCCGGAGTTCGCTCGTAGGTTCCGTAAAAGAGTTCCGGCGTCATGCCCTGCACCATGAGAACTTCTTCAATCTCTTCAAAGGACGCATGACGGGCGCGAAAAGACGGAGCCAGGGAAAGATAATATGCATCGAATGGCGTGATGCCCTCCGCCGGCATCCGCCAGTCGAGGATCGCGGCCGAGATGACGGAGGCGCGGTCCGGCTCCGCCCCGAGCATGACCAACAGCCGGTAGAGCTGTTCGCGGCTCGCCTGATTGATGCTGAGCTTGGAGGTTTCCGGGGTAATTTCCGCTACCGCGTCACCGGCCGGAAAGGTGAAATACAGCCTCGGCATGCCCTGCCGGTAGTACCGCGGGGCGCCATTCGGGAAACTGTAGTGCTGCCACTGCATGTACAGCAGCGCCCGCTCCACCGCGCCCGTGGCCAGGTAGTGGGCCCGTACGCCGTCGGCAGCCGTCGAGACCCGCTCGGTCTCGCCCCGCACGGTATTGGCCACCGAAAAGGCGATCGCCGTCAGGGCGGCCGACAGCCACAGCACCGCCAGCAGCGCCCCGCCCCGCTCTCTCATAGCATTGCAGCCGGCCTTCTTCATCAGTTCGTGTACTCGACCATCGGGTCGCGGTCGACGCGCACCGGCGCCGTGATCGTCAACGGCGGCACGCGGCTCGGCAGAGGCTCAAGCGGAAGCATTTCGATCCGGATCGCCCGCGGGAATTCTGGCTTCACCCATCGCGGCACCCAACGCTCAAGCGAGGAATCCGCCAACCCTTCGAGATACATCATCCGGCAGCCCGCCAGCTTGTCCGCGAGCACGAACGAGGACGGCGTAACGACGATCGGACGGAATTGAGGAAGTATCCTGCCTGCCACCGGGTCAGGCGCGACACCCAGACACAACTGCGCGGTCGAAAACGGACCGGCATAGAGATACTCGTTCACCACCAGCCGCACACCCCGGCCGTTCTCGCCCGGAATCACCTGGAACTCCAGCATCTGCGGGCGGCCGCGCGAGGCCTCCTGCAGCGAATAGCTCGAGACAAAGCGCATCGATTCCAGATCGCCCTGAAAGAACGGCGCCAGCGTGGGCGCGCCCGCCAGCAGCCCGCAGGCCGCCCTCACCGGCATCAGCCCGCCGATCTGCTGCTCGAGCACCCGATGCGCACCCACCGACCGCCGGTTCGCCAGGATGTTCTCATTCGACCGCACCATCGCGTTCAGTCCCACCCGCATCGCCATTAGAATTCCGAGCGAAAGCAGTCCGACCAGCGAGACCGCGATCAGCAGTTCGATCAGCGTAACGCCCGCACTGGATCGCTTCCGGCCCATCCTTACCGCGCCACCCCGGCCTGCGGATACGGCAGCATGCCCTGCCGGAAGGCTTCCAGGGAAAAGCTCCGGCGCCGGCCGCCCGTCATCCACCAGATCTCCAGCTCAACGCGGTCCAGCACGCGCGTGCCGGGTCCGGCCTGAGGCGGCACCTCGAAGGGGCGCACTTCGGCGCGCCATCCGCCCTGCATCGTCCCGGTGACGGCCGGGTCGAGCGCGCCCTCCATTACTACGAAGTGCGGAAGCCGACGCTGTGCCAGAAGCTCGTCCATCTTGCGGCGCGCCAGCAGCGCCGCCCGGTCGTAGTCGGTCAACCGCCCGGCATTGCTCAGCGAAGCCGACAGGTTGCTCATTAGTCCTGCTACCGCAACCGCCATGATGACGGTGGCGACCAGCACCTCAAGCAGCGTGAATCCGCGCCGGTTCCTCATTGCCCCTGCTCCAACTGCTCGACCACTGGAATTCGTGAGATCGGATCGACGCTGACGATGCGCCGCGCCCCGCGCCGGTTCGAAATTTCGACCCCGATGCGCGGCGGCGCCGAGCCCGGATAGAGCAGCACGCTGCGGTCCGCGGCGGCAGGCGCCCCCGGAAACTCCGGAAGCACGCGCGCGATCGTCACCCCCTCCGGGAGTTCCAGCTTCCGAACGAATCCCGGTCCGGCCGAGCGCAGCCAGAGCGCGTTCTCCCGCTTCGAAATCGTAATCTCGACCACCTGCTGCCGCCGCTCGGCCCGGTTCAGCCCGCTGTTGAGAAAGCTCACGATCGAGTCGGTCGCCGAGGAGAGCCGCAGAGACTCCAGCCCCGCTGAGATCGACGGATACGAAACCCCGACCATGAGACCCAGCAGAGTCATCACCACCAGTAGCTCCATCAGCGTAATGCCGGCGCGTGATGACTTCCTGCTCATGCCTCTCCCGAAGCGGTCAGTTCTTCCAGCTCACGATGTCGGCGTTGATATCTTCGCCTCCCGGCTGGCCGTCGGCCCCGTACGAGATGATCTCGGGCTCGTCGCCTTGCTCGCTCGGATACCGATAAACATAGGGCCGGCCCCAGGGATCGAGCGGGATCTCCTTCGGCAGATACGGACCCTGCCACTGCGGCACGTTCTGCGGCCGCACGCGAAGGGCCTGGAGTCCCTGCTCGGTCGTCGGGTAGGTGCCTGTATCGAGCTTGTAGGAGCCGATCGCCGTCATAAAGGCGTTGATTTGCGCGCGCGCCGCCGTCACGCGGGCGCTGTCACTCTTCTTCAACATGCTCGGAGCAACCAGCGCGGCAAAGAGCGCGATGATGGTCACAACAACCAGCATCTCAATCAGCGTCACGCCGGCCCGGGCTCTCCGCTTGCGGCCGTTCAAATTCGTATCGGTCATAGCTATATCGCCACCTCATTGATGCTGGTGATCGCCAGCAGCATGCTCAGGATGAGCACGCCCACCATGATACCCATCACCAGAATTACCAGAGGCTCGAACAGAGACGTGAAGCGCTTGATCGCCGCACGCGTGTCCGTCTCGTAGATGTCGGCCATTCGGCTGAACATCTGGTCGAGCCGCCCGGTCTCCTCGCCCACCATCAGCAGGTGCCCGGCCAGGGGAGGAAACTCCCCCGTCCGCCGCAGGGGATTCGCGATGCCCTCGCCGCGCTTGATCCCCTGCGCCACCGAGTGCAGCGATCCCGCAATCTTTCTGTTGTTCAGAATCGCGCCGGCAATGGTCAGCGACTGCACCAGCGGCACACTGTTCGCCACCAGCGTCGCCATTGCGCGCGCGAACCGCGCCGTCTCGGCCTTCCGCAGCGCATCGCCGAGCAGCGGAATCTTCAATCGGAACGCATCCCACCACATCCGCCCGCCAGGCGTGCGCGTGTAGAGATGGAACGCCAGCGCCACCGCGGCTAGCCCGCCGATTGCTATCAGGCCGTAATCCTGCACCACGCGGCTCAGTTCGAGCATGATCTTGGTCGGCAGCGGCATCGCCATGCGGGATTCCTCGAAGACCGCGGCGAATCGCGGCACCACGAAATGCAGCAGCACGAAAATCGATCCCGCTCCGACGATGGCGAGCAGCGACGGATAGACCATCGACGAGACGATATAGCTCCGCAGATCGTCGCGCGTGCGCTCGAACTCGGTCAGCCGCTCGAAGACCATGGCCAGCGATCCGCTCGCCTCGCCGGCCCGCACCATGTTCACGTACAGATCGGAAAAGTGCGCCGGATGCGTCGAAAGGCTGTCGGCCAGCGACTTGCCGCTCTTCAGAATCCGAATTACATCCTGCAGCACGAGCCGGAACTGCGGCCGCTCGGTCAGTTCGGTGGTGATCGAAAGCGCCCGGTCGATCGGCACGCCCGCATTGAGCAGCGTCGACAGCTCCTGCGTGAAGAACAGAACGTCCCGGCGGCTGCCGCGCCCAAGCGTCGGCAGCTTCAGTTCGAATCCCTTCTTCTGCTCCAGCCCGACGTAAACCGGCGTTAGCCCCTGCTTCCGCAACTCCTGCGTCACGAAGCGCTCATTCTCCGCCGTCAGGGTTCCGGTCCGGACCCTGCCGTCCGAGGCAACCGCTTTGAAGTAAAAGCTCGTCATCCCCTCAGAACTCCTGCGTCACCCGTAGCACTTCCTGCGCCGTCGTGACGCCCGCCGCGACTTTCATCCACCCGTCTTCCCGCAGGTTGCGCATCCCGTTGCGGCGCGCCGCGGCCGTAATCTGCGAGGCATCCTCGTTCCGCATGATGAGGTGGCGCAGTTCGTCGTTCAGCTCCATCAGCTCAAAAATTCCGACGCGCCCGGAATAGCCCGAACCGAAGCAATGCTCGCAGCCGGCCCCCCGGAAGCACTCGACCGTCTCCCCCGTGGGCGCGATCCGCGTCCCGTCCGGCACGCGGCAGTGCCGGCAGATTACACGAACCAGCCGCTGCGCCAGCACCGCCACCACCGACGACGTGATCAGGTAGTTCTCCACGCCCATGTCCGTCAGCCGCGTGATCGCGCTCGGCGCGTCATTGGTGTGGAGTGTCGAGAAGACGAAGTGGCCGGTCAGCGCCGACCGGATCGCGATGTCCGCCGTCTCACGGTCGCGGATCTCACCGACCATGATGACGTCCGGGTCCTGCCGGACGATGTGCCGAAGCCCGGCCGCGAACGTCAGGCCGATCTGCGGATTGACGTGGATCTGGTTGATCCCGTCCATCTGGTACTCCACCGGATCCTCGATCGTGATGATCTTTTTGTCGGTCTGATTGATCCGCTTCAGCGCCGAGTAGAGCGTCGTCGACTTGCCGCTGCCCGTCGGCCCCGTCACCAGGAAGATCCCGTGCGGCAGAGACGTATAATACTCCATCCGCCCGAGCATCCGTTCATCGAAACCCAGCCGCTGCAGATCGTAAAAATCCCCCGCCGAACGGTCGAGCAGACGCATCACGACGCTCTCGCCATAGAGGGTCGGAAGCGTCGAAACGCGCAGATCGACCTCCCGGCCGAGCGTCTTGATCTTGATGCGCCCGTCCTGCGGCAGCCGGCGCTCGGCGATGTTCAGCTTCGCCATCAGCTTTACACGCGAGATGATCGCGGCCTTGAGCTCCCGCGCAGGCGGCTCCTGGCTGTAGAGCACGCCGTCAACGCGGAAGCGGATGCGGAACTCCTTCTCGAACGGCTCGATGTGAATGTCGCTGGCGCGCTTCTCCACCGCCTGCCCGATCATGGCGTTCACCAGCCGGATCACCGGCGCCTCGCTCGCCATATCGCGGAGATGTTCGAGATCGGCCGCCGCCTCGTCGTCTTCCCCGGCGCCCACCTCGGTCTTCTCCGCCTGACCGTAATACTTGTCGATCGCTTCGAGGATCTCGGGCTCCGCCGCAAGCACCGGATTCACCTTCAGCCGCGTACAGGCCCGCACCGCCGACAACGTCTCGAAGTCCAGTGGATCGGCCATCGCCAGCGTCAGGGTCGAATCCTGCTGTGCGATCGGCAGGCAGCGAAACTGCCGCAGGAAGCGCGGCGAGAGGTTCTCCGTTTCGGGAGAGACCGCCGGCGGACCCTCGATTGCGACCAACGGGATATCGAGCTGTTCGGAAAGCGCCGAGAGCACGTCGCGTGCGGCGACGAAGCCCAGATCCACCAGGATCTTGCCCAGCTTGTCGTTGCGCTCCTTCTGCATCTCGAGCGCGCGGTCCAGGTCCTCCTGCGTGAGGAGCTGGCGCGCCATCAACATCTCGCCCAGGCGCATCGTTTTCAGTACTCTTTCACCTGGATGGAAGACTCGAGAGCGGCGCGGTCTCCGCGACCGGACTGCAGTTCGAGCAGATTCTGGCGGGGAGCCTGCATCACGATCTGATCCGGAATTCCAGCAGGGTCTTCAAAGGAGTAGCGGAAAATATTTACGCCAACCACCACCAGCTCGGTCACCGGCACGCCATCGAGTGACGCGGCCGCATCCAGCAGCATTTTCCGCATCGTCTCGCGCAGGATCGGCAGCCGTTCGAGCTTCTGCTGCCGCAGCCGTGCAATATCTTCCTTCGTGAAGGCCGGGCGGAACGGACCCGCACCCGGCGCGATCGCCAGGTTCACTTCCGCAGTGAAGACCACGCCGAAGCCGTCCAGATAAACGCCGCGGCTCATGCCGAGCAACAGATATGGATCCGAGGTCATCCGCTCCAGGCGCGCATCGAAGCTCTTCTCCATCGCCATCACGGACGCGCGCGCCACCTTCGGCCGCTCCCCGGCCGCAAGCACCGCGCAAAGCAGCAGCAGTCCGATCGCTGCCCGCTTCATGGCGCTGCCTCGTACCGGTGATTCGCCACGTACATGCGCGCCATGTGCTTGCGGAGCAGATTGACCGTGTCCTCCATGGCGAGCAGGTCGGCTTTGCGCTGAAACTCGAACCGCTTCTCCATGTCCGCGACCAGCTTCGTGGTTTCGGCCGACTTGCGAGCCTCCACTTCGGCCACCGCCGTCGCGATCGCCGAGGGCAGCCGCCGGGCCACCTCCTCTTCGATTCGCGCCTCGATCGCCGCCACATCCACAGCCCCCGCCGGAGCGGGAGCCGGGGCCGGCGCCGGGGCCACGAGTCCATGCGTCACGATCGCGATCGCCAGCATGGCCGCCGAGGCAAACCCGAGCACCGGCCCGGAATTCCAGAGCCGCTGCCACCAGCGCGGCTCAAAAACCTTGTCTGAAACGAACGCGATCCGGCGCGGCATCTCTTCCTCGCGCACCGCGAGAAGCGCCATTTGCGTCAGCCGCAGCCGCTCCAGTTCCTCACCGCACGCCGCGCACGCCGCCGCATGTTCGTCCGCCTGCCTGCGCTGGGAATCCGGCGTCTCGCCGAGCAGGTAAGCTTTCCAGTCAAATTGGGAACACATCATTCCGCACTCCGTGTCTTTACTGGAGCCAGGATGTCCTTCAGGAGATCGAGAGCCGTGTAAACGCGCGACTTTACCGTCGACACCGGACAGCCCAGAATCTCCGACATCTCCTCGAACTTGAATCCCTGATAGACCTTTAGAACGATCGCCTCCCGCTGATCGCCGTTCAGCCGCGCCAGCGCGCTTTCCACCGCAAGGCTCAATTCCACGGGAAGCAGGCTCGCCCGTGGCCCCGGCGGAGCCGCCCGTTCGGCGACCTCCTCCTCCGGCCGGACCTTCCGCAGCAGCGAATAGGCCTCATTATGGGCGATCCGGAAGATCCAGGCCGCAAATTTCGCCGAATCGTCCAGCTTGCCGAGGTTCTGGTATGCCTTGAGGAAGACATCCTGACAAAGATCGAGCGCGTCCTCCCGGTCCCGGACCAGGCGCAAAAGATAGTTGTAGACGCGCTTTTCCCATCGGGAGACAAGAAGATTGTAGGCCTCGACGTCGCCGCGCCGGGCTTTGGCGATGAGGTCGCGGTCTTCCACCTCCCGAAAGATCAAGTACTCAGCTCCACTCGTAAAGACGCCCGCCGCTCCGAAAAAGTCGAAATGGGGTGCTTAGGTTGAGTGTAGCTTAGCTGATCCGGCAGGGCAGGCGGTTCCGCCTGCCCCTCGGTTCACAGCGCGGCGGGATACTTGGCGAAGTGGATCGTCACCGGCCGCACCAGCCGTTCGAAGTCCTTGTAGGCCATCTGAACGACATCCTGGTGCGTCCCGGCGTTAAAGGTGATGGTCTGCTCCTGGGCCAGATCGGCGTCCACATACACCGGCAGGTCGAAGAGATTTCCGAACGGCGGCATGGCCCCGACCTCCATGTCGGGGAACAGCGCCTGCATCTCCTCTTCCGTCGCGAGCCGCAGCCGGTGCGTCCCGAGCGCCTCTCTCAGTTCGGCCATGTCAACCATCGAGTCGCCCGGCAGCACGGCCATCCCGTAGCCATCTCCGTCGGAGAACACCACCGTCTTGGCAACTTCGTGAGCCGGAACCCGTTCAACAGCAGCGACTTCCCGGGCCGTGTATGCGGTGGGGTGTTCGTGGTGGGTGTAGGTTGCCCGGTTCTGATCCAGGAACCTTTTCAGTTTGGGTGCGATTGCCATGAGGATTCCTCCCTTCCGGCCATCCAATTTCATGTTATGCCGGATTCAGCTCCGGCGCGCCCTACCGTCCGGCCTCGGCAACCGCGTGGAAGGCAGGCTTCGGACGGCCCTCGCGGTTAAACAGCAGTGGGTAGCTCGTGCGTCCTCTGACCGGCCAGTTGTTCAACCAGGAGGTCGCGTCGGTCACGCCCCAGAACGTCACCCGCGCGATGACGTCACGGTGCTTGTGGTAGACCCGGAACAGCTCGGCATAGCGCTCGGCCAGTGCCTGCTGGTCCTCCTCGGGCAACCCGTCGGCATAGGGATTCAGCTCAGCCGCCAGTTCCGCCCGGTCCGTGACCTCCGCCCCCTGGCCCCGGGTCGCCGGAGGCAGCACATCCACGTCCAGCTCCGTAATCATGATCTTGATCCCCAGCGGGCGGAAGGCCGCGATCATCGCCTCATGCTGCTCGACCGTCGGCCGCGCCAGCTTATTGTGGCCCTGCGATCCGATCCCCGCAACCGGCACGCCCTGCGCCTGGAGCCTCCGAATTAGCGCGACCGCGCCATCGCGCTTGGCCTCGTACTCCAGCGAATAATCGTTGTAGTAAAGCTCGGCCGCGGGATCGGCCTCGTGCGCGAACTGAAAGGCCTTGGCCAGGTACTCCTCGCCGATGATCTTCAGCCACGGGGTCTCGCGCAGCGCCCCGTCGCTGTTGAGCGCCTCGTTGACGACGTCCCAGGCGTGGATTCGGCCCTTATACCGCCCTACCACCGTGTGGATGTGATCGCGCAGCCGTTCCAGCAGCAGCTCGCGGCTGGCCGGACCACCGTGTTCGTCCTGGAAGACCCACTCCGGCGTCTGGTTATGCCAGACCAGCGTGTGGCCGACGATGAACATCCCGTTCTTCTCGCCGAACTCGACGAAGCGGTCCTGCGCCTCAAATGGATAGACGCCGGGTTTGGGTTGGACGTGCTGCCACTTCAGAACGTTCTCGGCAGTGATCGTGTTGAAATGCTTCCGGACAATCGCGGCGCTCACGGCATCCCGACCGGTGAACACCGCCTGGCTTACCGCTGCTCCGACCAGAAATGAGTCCTTATAAATTTCCTTCAACGACGGATCGGCCGAGCACCCGGCCTGCAAACCCGCCAACACAACAGCAATCGCTACGAATCGATTTCGCATAACTTGATCCCTCGCGTGAACAGAATATCAGACTCTCACATCTGAAATCGAGCGATTGCACGGCCCCGGTCCGCTGTGTACCATGATCCTTAAGCTATGAATCGCCGGGAACTGTTCAAAATCGGTGTGACGGCAGCCGCTGCGCCCGCCGCGCTTGCCGCCCGGGCCGTGGCCGCTCCGCAGGCAACCGCCGCCAAGGCCGACTGGAAGCCGCTGCTGTTCGACGCGCACCAGAACGAAACCGTCGTCGCCCTTTCCGAACTCATCATCCCGGCGACCGATACGCCGGGAGCCAAAGCGGCGCAGGTCAACCGCCATATGGACCTGTTGTTGCACGACGGCCCCGCGGCTCAGCGCGAAGCCTTCCTCGCCGGACTCTCCTGGCTCGACGGCTACGCGCTCCGCCGACACCGGCAGCCATTTGTCCGCTGCACCCCGGCCCAGCAAACGGCCATTCTCCAGATCCTCGACGAGAACCGCGAGGAGGGCGTCAAGACCGGGCACGACTTCTTCCGGATGGCAAAATCCCTGACCTCCCGCATCTACTACGCGACCGAGATCGGGTTCAAGGAACTGAACAAGGGAGGCCGCGTACCCTCCACCTACGTCCACCCCTGCAAGGAAGTTTGAACTACCCGGACTCCGTCCAATTTCTTTACGCGCTCGGCAACGAATACAAGACCATCAAGTTCGGCCTGGAGCGCATTCGCACTCTGCTCGCCGCCCTGGGCGATCCGCAGCAGGCATGCCGCTTTGTCCACGTCGCAGGCACGAACGGCAAAGGCTCCACCTGCGCGATGATCGCCTCGGCGCTGCGGACGGCCGGCATCCGCACCGGCCTGTTCACCTCGCCGCACCTGGTCGAACCCACCGAGCGGATTCAGATCGACGGCCTCCCGGTCAGCCGGGCCGACTTCGCCTCCGCCTTCGACCAGGTACATCTGACCGCCGAACGTCTCCTCGCGTCGGGCCAACTCGATTATCATCCGACCTATTTCGAGACCGTAACAGCCATGGCCTTTCTGCTCTTCCGCGGCCATGGCTGCCATACCGTCGTCCTGGAGGTCGGGATGGGCGGCCGGCTCGACGCCACCAACGTCGTCACTCCGCTCCTGTCCGTGATCACCCCGATCGACTACGACCACCAGGCTTACCTCGGCGAAACCCTTCCGCAGATCGCCGGCGAAAAGGCCGGCATTCTGAAATCCGGTATCCCGGCCCTGTTCGCCCCGCAGCAGCCCGAAGCCGCCGCCGTCCTCGAGTCCCGGGCCTGCGAACACGGCATCCCATTCACCTGGACCCACGACTGGCCGGTCCGCGAACTGTCAATCGACGCCCACGGCAGCCGTTTCACCCTCCAGCCTCCCGGAGCCGCCGAACTGCCGGTCGAATGCCCCCTGGCCGGCGAACACCAGGCCGAGAACGCCCGAACCGCCGCCGTCGCACTGAGACTCCTCGGGATCTCCGACCAGGCGATCACAACCGGCATCGCCCGCACCATCTGGCCCGGACGCCTGGAGCACGCCGCCACGCGGCCCGATATCTACATCGATGGTGCTCACAACCCCGCCGGCGCGCGCGAACTCGCCCGCTATTTGCGGCGTTTCCATGCTGGCCGCATGATCCGCCTGATTTTCGGCGCCATGCGCGACAAGGCCGTGCCTGAACTGGTCGAGACGCTGTTCCCGCTCGCCTCCGAGGTGATCGTGACGGCTCCCGCGCAGCCCCGTGCCCTCGACCCCGCCTCAATCGCCGCCCTTCGCCCGCATCCCGGTCTGCGCGTCATTCCGGATCTCGGCGCCGCGATCGCCGCCGCCCGCGCCGCCTCCGGCCCCGACGATCTGATCCTGATCACCGGCTCTCTCTACCTGGTAGGGGAAGCGCGCCCGCGCCTCGTAGAATAGAGAAGAATGTCGCGAATCACGCCCGGCTACCTGAGAGGCCTCCTCATCGGCAACCCGCTCGTCCTGCTCGTCACCGTGCTGCTGGGCGTCGTCAACCTGATCGCTCCGCTATTCGACCCCGAGGGGCGGTTTCAGATTCGCGTGGGACGCCTATGGTCCCGTCTCCTGATCCCCATCGGCGGCGTGAAACTGACGGTGGAGGGCCTGGAAAAGATCGACCCCAAGGGCAGCTACATCTTCGCCTCGAATCATCGCAGCTTCATGGACACCCCGGTGGTGCTCGGCCAGATCCCGGTCCAGTTCCGCTTCCTGGCCAAATCCGGACTCTTTAAGGTCCCCTTTCTCGGCTACCACATGAAACGGGCCGGCCATATCTCCGTCCATCGCGAGGACCCGCGCTCGGCCCTGAAGACCATGGCCGAAGCAGCCCGCATCATTCGTGAGCGGGGCATCTCCGTGCTGGTCTTCCCCGAAGGCAGCCGCAGCGTCAACGGCCTGCGCCGCTTTAAGGAAGGCGCTGCCTACATCGCGATCAAGGCCGGCGTCCCGATCGTCCCCGTCGCCATCGAGGGCACGCCCGAAGTCCTCCCGCACAACTCCCTGACGATGCGGCCCGGAAAGGTCCGGCTCGCTATCGGCGATCCCATCCCAACCGGTAACCTCAGCCTCGCCGACCGCGCCTCCCTCACTGAGCAGGTCCGCACCCGCGTTGCGGCGCTTCTCGGCGACCCCATGCAGACCCCGGTCTGAAAGCCTATATACTCAGGAGTACAAACTATGCGAATCGGCGGCTTTTCTCTCGTGCTTTGCCTGCCGGCCCTGCTGCTCGGCCAGGTCATGACCATTGAGGAGTATGAGCCCAAATCGACCCTCGTAGTCCCCCAAACAACCGTAACCAGGGCGAAGTTCCCCCTCATCGACGTCCACAACCACCAGAACGGCCGGATGGGCGCCGAACAGCTCGACAAGCTCGTCCGCGACATGGACAGCATCAACATGCGCGTCATGGTGAACCTCAGCGGCGGCTACGGTGAGCGCCTCAAAGCGGCAGTCGACAACATGAAGCGTCGCTACCCGGACCGCTTCGTCGTCTTCGCCAACATCGATTTCGCCGACGTCGATGCGCCGGACTACCCCAAACGCGCCGCCGCACAACTGGAACAGGACATTCGCAGCGGCGCGCAGGGCCTGAAGATCTTCAAAAACTTCGGTATGGACCTGAAGGACTCCAAGGGCAACCGCATCCCGACCGACGACCCGCGTTTCGACCTGGTCTTCCAGACCTGCGCCAAGCACAATATTCCGGTACTGATCCACACGGCCGAGCCCCGGCCGCTCTTCCAACCAATGGACGCGAGCAACGAGCGGTGGCTCGAACTGAAGCTCCACCCCAGACGGCACCGTCCGCCAGACCGCTACCCCACATGGGAAGCCATGATGGCCGAACAGCACCGCCTTTTTGCCAGGCACCCGAAGACGACGTTCATCAACGCGCATCTCGGCTGGCTCGGAAACGACCTGGGCGAACTCAGCCGCCTGCTCGATCGCCTGCCCAACGTCTACACCGAGTTCGGCGCCGTCATCGAAGAACTGGGCCGCCAGCCGCGCTTCGCCCGACAGTGGTTCATCAAGCACCAGGACCGCGTCCTGTTCGGGAAAGACACCTGGCGTCCGCATGAGTACGCGACCTATTTCCGCACGCTCGAAACCGCCGACGAGTACTTCGACCACGACCGCAAGTACCACGGAATCTGGAAAATGTACGGACTCGACCTCCCCGACGAGGTGTTGAAGAAGGTCTATTACAAGAACGCCATCAAGATCATTCCCGGCCTCGACGCAGCCGGTTTCCCGAGGTAGCGGCCATGACTTATCGCCTGAGACTCCCGCTGCTGCTCGCCGTTGCCGTGCTCTCCGCACAGGCCCAGACCGAAGGCAAGCGCGACGGCTATAGCGACACGCCTCTGATTCCCGGCCAGAAGTGGCGCGTGCATGATATCGACCGGCCGTATCCCGCGGTCGTCACACCTGGAGCCGAGTACGGCAAGCCGCCGTCGGATGCCGTCGTCCTGTTCGATGGCCGCGATTTGTCAAAGTGGCAGACAAGGGCGCGTGGGACTTCAGACCTGGTCGAACCGAAATGGAAGGTCGAAAACGGATACTTCCAGGTCGTCGGCCGCACCGGAGCTCTGGTCAGCAGGGAGAAGTTTGGCGATGCCCAGATCCACATTGAGTGGGCTGCGCCCAACCCTCCTGCCAATATCGGCCAGCATCGCGGAAATAGCGGCGTCCTGCTGATGGGCCGTTATGAAATCCAGGTGCTCGACTCTTACAACGCCGCCACCTACGCTGACGGCCAGGCCGCCGCAATCTACGGCCAATGGCCGCCGCTGGTCAACGCCTCACGCAAGCCCGGAGAATGGCAGAACTACGATATCGTCTTCGAGGCCCCGCGTTTCGCCGGGGACCGGCTGGTCAAGCCCGCCTACGTCACGGTGTTTCACAACGGCGTCCTCGTCCATCACCGCCAGGAGATCCTCGGCCCGATGGCGCACCGCAAGTACGTTCCCTACACCCCGCATGAGGCCGAGGAACCACTCGCCCTGCAGGACCATAACGAGCCGGTCCGGTACCGGAACATCTGGGTGCGGCGGCTCAAGGGCTATGACCAGTAACATAGATACAAGGGAGGACGAATCGCTCATGTCCACAGCTACAACGACCAACGTCAACATCGGGCTGGCCGCGGAACAGATCGGAGGCGTGCTAGAGACTCTGAAGCGGCATCTCGCCGACACGCACGTGCTCTATGTCAAAACCCGGAACTACCACTGGAACGTCGTCGGGAGGGACTTCCAGCAGTTGCACCAGTTCTTCGAGACGCAGTACACCCAGCTTGAAGCTTCCATCGACGAAATCGCCGAACGCATCCGCTCCCTCGGCGGCGACGCACCGGGCTCGATGGTCGAGTTCCTGCAACTCGCCTCGCTCAAAGAGGAGCCGGGCCGTCGCCGGGGCGGGGACGTGATGCTCCAGCAGCTTCTAGCCGATCATGAAGCGGTGATCCGCAGCCTCCGCGAGAGCGTCCAGAGGACCGATGAACAGTACGGCGACGCTGGCACGGCCGACTTCCTTACCGGCCTTCTCGAAGGCCATGAGAAAATGGCCTGGATGATTCGCGCCCATACCGAATCGTAGTGGAGTTCGCGGCCGGGAGTGCCCGTCAGAGGCGCCCGGCCGCCTTGTTCTTCCGTCTGGAAATTCCCGAGTCAAAGGAGCAGATCGCAAATGTCTACCGCCGCCCTCTCGGGGGCCGAGTTTAAGCAGCAGTTACGAGAAGGCGTGCCCAAGATGGGCCTCTTCCTCAACTCCCATAGTCCGACCGTTGCCGAACAGTTGGCCCACAGCGGCTACGATTGGCTGCTGATCGACACCCAGCACGGCCCGATGGGCTACGAAAAGCTCTCGGCCATGGTCTGCGCCGTCGGCAGCGGCGGCGCCAAGTCCATGGTCCGGGTTTCCGGATATCAGGACCGCGCCGGCATCCAACAGGCCCTCGACCTCGGCGCCGATGGCGTCCTGATTCCGTATATCAACACAGCGGAGGAGGCGCGCGAAGCCGTAAGCTGCGCCCGCTATCCCACCGCAGGCACGCGTTCGGTCTATTTCCCGCAGCGCAGCACCAACAAGGCCGGCCTGCTCGGCTACGTGGGCAATGCCAACAAGAACATCATCGTCGCCCTCCAGGTGGAGACGGCAGCCTGCATCGCCAACATCGCCGAGATCGCCGCGGTGCCCGGCGTCGATATCCTGTTCCTGGGCCAGAACGATCTGTGCATGTCGATGGGGCTCTATGAGAAGTACGAGTTTCCCCACATGTACACCTCACCCGAACTCGGCGACGCTACCCAGAAGCTCGTCGAGCACGCCCGCAAGAACAATGTCATCCTCGGGCTGTTCCTGTTCGGGACCTCCCGCGTCGGCGAGTTTCTCGAAAAGGGCTTCACCTTCATCAGCATCGGCAACGATCTGCACCACGTCCTGACCCAGGCCACCGCCTACGTCCAGGAGATGGAGTGCATCGCCAAGGACCAAGGCAAGAGCTGGACTCGGCGTCCTTCTGCGCTGGTGTAAGCATCCTAAGCGGGGGAGCGGCGGACGCTGAGGCGCCCCGCTTCCCCCTTCCGCCGCCCCAACCCATCCAGCAGCCAGATCAGGGCCGAGCGTGCGAAGTCTCGAAATTCCTTCTCGGTCCGAAAGCGAAACTGCTCGCCGTTACTCAGATGCGCCATCCCGTCGAGCAGCGACCAGACAACGCGCGCCTGCTCCCGCGAGTCGCCCTCGGCCAGGAAGCGTTCCCTCCGGCAGACCTCGATCGCCTGCACCAGCCCGGCGAAAGCCCCCTCCGCAGCGCGCGCGCAGTCTGCGAACTCCGCCTTTTGTACCTGTTCGGAGAACATGACCTCGTAGTGCGCCGGATGGCGCCGCGCGAAGGCGAGGTAGGCCTCACATCCCGCCAGCAGTTGTTCGATCGGTGGGTTACCAGCCCGCCCTGCTTCCCGGACCTCGGCGGCCAGGCGCTCAAAGCCCTCGGTTGCGATCGCAGCCAGAAGCGCCTGCTTGCTGTCGAAATGCCGATACGGTGCATTGTGCGAAACCTCGGCCCGCCGCGCCACCTCCCGAAGCGTTAATCCGCGCACCCCGGATTCTGCGATGACGGCGAGACCCGCCGCGATCAGGGTGGAACGCAGATTCTCCCGGTGATACGGTCGCTGTTTTTCCACGCACCCGTTATAGCGAGGTCATGTTGACGCCGTCAACATTGTATGCCACACTCCAAATGTTGTCATTGTCAACATCCTGGAGGTGTACTGGTGATCGTCTTCGCGCT
Organism: Bryobacteraceae bacterium; assembly: GCA_046289265.1. Lineage (GTDB taxonomy): Bacteria > Acidobacteriota > Terriglobia > Bryobacterales > Bryobacteraceae > JBKBWD01. The sequence continues at coordinate 125,796 of JBKBWD010000006.1, forward strand.
TCTGGCCGTGTTATTCGCTCTGGCCCACCTGCCCCCGCTGGGCAGGCTCCAGTGGCTCGCGGGTCCTCGCGGCAAAATGGCTGCCGCACTGGGCCTGACGCTCATTTTTGCCGGCCTGCTGCACTTCCTTCAGCCGGCGCCGTTTCTGGCGATGATGCCGCCTTTCCTCCCCTGGCACCGGGAACTGGTCCAGGTCAGCGGAGCCGCCGAGATCGCGGTTGGTTTCGGCTTGCTGGTACCACGCCTTCGCCGCGTCTCCGCTTGGGCCGCAGTCGCCTTGCTTGTGGCGGTTTTCCCCGCGAATATCTACGCCGCGATCAGCCCGGTCGAGATCCCAGGCTATCCCTCAGCGGCCTGGTATCGATGGCTGCGCCTTCCTATGCAGGGCGCCCTGATAGGCTGTGCGCTGGCTGTTAAGCCCCGCGCTTGAGACATTAACCATAGTTAACTACTTCTCCGCCTTTCGGGCACCCTGCTGACCCGGCGTCACGCCCAATCGAGGAGATCGCCAAACGAATCCCGGAATATGGAAACGGCCAGCAGGAAGCCGCCACCTCACGTACATTGCTATCATCCAGAAACCAATAGCCGTTTACAGTAAGTTTTCCAGTGAATCCCCTTTGCGGCAAAGGCGTTCCGGCATAGAATTGAAACGTTCCGTGTGCCAGCATACACCGCACACCGGGGTCACTGAGGAGGTCTCGATGCCTGGAAACGCGCCACCCGGCCGTTACCGTCGCTGAGCTGCCAACGAACATCGGTATAGTTTTTGGCAGCTTAGGTTATAATTGTTCGCGGCGTCCCTGCGGACGTCATGGGGTTAGTCTTTAGTCGATTCAAAACAGGAGTGAACCAAGTTATGCAACGCACGAGGGGAGTAGTGAGTGCAGTTGCGCTGGCCGTGATGGGAGTATGGTTTTTTACAGCTTCCCCTCAGCCGGCGCTGGGACAGGCGTTTACCGCCACCCTGAGCGGAGTTGTTGTCGACCCGAACGACTCAGCGATTCCGGGCGCGACAGTCCGAATCAAAAACCAAGCCACCAGCGACACGCGCCAGGCTACAACCGGCGCGGAAGGCCGGTACATATTTTCCCAGCTTCAGCCAGGCACCTATGAGGTGACGGCTGAGGCCCCGGGGTTTAAGACGCTTGTTCGCGGAGGCGTCAGCCTGAGCGTGAACCAGTCGGCTGAGCTGAACCTGCCGATGCAGCTCGGTGAGGTTTCCCAAACCGTCGAGGTCATCGAAGGTGCGCCGATTCTGGATACCCAGACGGCCAACCGCTCGGTCACGTTGAGCAGCCAGCAGGTCCTCGACCTGCCGGTAAACGCGCGCAACCCCTTCGTTCTGGTGCACGTGAACGCGGGTGTCATCGCGGTCCGGACCGGCATCTCACAGGCGACCCAGGATCAGAACCATAACCGCTTCTCGATGAACGGCGGTCGCGGCCAAGCCGGCCTGACCCTGATTGACGGCGTCCCATCCTCGGCGGTCGACTGGGGCGGACTTATCGCTTCGCCCGGCGTCGATTCAGTCCAGGAAGTCCAGATCGTCCGCAACATCTTTGACGCCCAGTTCGGCAAGACGGAAGGCAGCGTCGTCAGCATGGTGACCCGCGGCGGATCCAATGACTGGCACGGCACGCTGTTCGAGTTCCTCCGTAACGACAACCTGGACGCCAACAGTTGGGCCAACAACCGCGTCGGCCGCGATCGAGTCGAGTTCCAGCGCAACCAGTTCGGCGGTAACTTCTCCGGTCCCATCTCGCGCGGCAAGCGCCTCTTCTTCTTCGGCGGCTACGAAGGATTGCGCCAAGGCAGCCCCGGCCTGAACGTTTCGACGGTCCCGACCGCCATGCAGCGTCAGGGTGACTTCTCCCAGACCTTCAATCCGAACGGCACCGTGTCGTTGATCTTCGATCCTTCCACGACCCGTCCGAATCCCGCCGGCTCGGGGCTGATCCGCGACCCCTTCCCTGGGAACCGCGTCCCTCAATCCCGATTCGATCCGGTCGCCCGAAATGTGATTAACCTTTTCCCGGCGCCGAATACTCAGGGCGACCCCGTCACCGGAGCTCGAAACTTTGCCGCTACCGGTAAAACGGTCACCACCAATGAACGCATGGACGTCCGCATCGACTGGGCCAAGAGCGAGCGCTTCACCATGTTCGGACGCCTCACTAAGGCATGGCAGGAGAACGTCGCCCCCGTCTTCTTCGGCAACGGTGCCGATACCAACTTCAGCGACGTGAATCCCCGTCACGGCATCGTCATTGGAACAACGATTATTCCCGATCCAACCTGGGTTGTGAATATCCTGCTCGGCTCCGGACGCTGGCGTGAAGCGCAGATTTCGCCGAGCCAAGGGCGCAGCGCCACCGAACTCGGACTGCCGGCCGGCCTGGTCAGCCAGTTCCAACCGCAGACCTACCCGCGGTTCAACACGCAGGGTTATGCTTCTCTGAACAACGCCCGCTACCTGAACGTTCCTCGCGAAACTCATAACCTTCAGGTCAATCTGACCAAGCAGATGGGCGCTCACAGCTTCAAGTTCGGATGGGTCGGCGAGAAGGCCAGGCTGAACCTGACGGACTTCTTCACCCCGACCTTCAATTTCGATCGCGGGCTCACCTCCGGTCCCACGGCCGGCGTGACCAGCGCCATCTCGGGCGACGGTGTCGCCTCGCTCCTTCTTGGCGCCGGATCGGGTGGCAGCGTCCCCACGAATGCCGCGATGGCCCGGACCCTTGCTTACTACGGTCTGTACTTCCAGGATGCTTGGCGCGTCAACCGCCGCCTGACGGTCAACTACGGCCTCCGGTGGGAGGTGCAGCGCCCGGAAACCGATCGCTTCAACCGCCTGAACTACTTCGACTACCAGGCGGCCAACCCGTTGTCACAGGCGACCGGCATGCAGCTTCGCGGCGGCCACGTGTTCGTGACCCCCGAAAACCGGTTCCCGCGTGAGACAGACTGGAGGAATTTTGCCCCCAGGATCGGCATCGCCTACAAATTGACCGACAAGCTGGTTATGCGCACCGGCTACGGGATCTTCTACCCGCAGGTTAGCTCGCTCGGCGGCACCGATGGCTTTTCCACCAACACAACCTGGCTTTCCACCGAAGGAGCCAACGGCCTGGTCCCGGCGAATCTGCTCTCCAACCCTTTCCCGCAGGGCCTGAATCAGCCGATCGGCAACACGCGCGGCATGCTGACCCAGGTCGGCGAGACCGTCACGGGAACTCAATTTGCCTTCGCCAACCCGTACGTCCAGAGCTACAGCCTGGACTTCCAGTACGAGATCAACCGCACCACCGTGGTTGAGATCGGCTACACGGGTACCCAGAGCCGGAAGCTCGCCTTCGGCATCGCCCGCAACGCCAACCAGCTCCACCCCGACCACCTGGCGCTGGGGACTGGACTCAATGCGCAGGTCGCCAATCCGTTCCGTGGACACATCGCTGCCGGCCCACTGGCCGGAGTGAATGTTCCGCAGCAGCGCCTCTTGCGCCCGCATCCACACTTCCAGAACGTCAACCTTCCGACCAACACGCCGGGGGCTTCCGCCAGCTTCAACGCCTTGGTCGCCCGCTTCAACAAGCAGATCAGCGGCAGCCTGAACCTTCTGGTTACCTACCAGTGGTCGAAGGCAATCGACAATGCGTCGGAATGGCAGGGCTGGGAGGTCAGCGACGTCGCCCGCGACTTCTACGACCTTTCCCGCGACCGTTCTATCAGCGCGCATGATCTGCCTCACAGCTTCGTCAGCGCGCTGGTCTACGAACTGCCCGTGGGACGCGGCCGCACTTACGCCAACAATATGCCTAAGGCTCTGGATGCGATCGCCGGCGGCTGGCAGATTTCCACGATCACCCGATTCGGCAGCGGACTGCCCCTGCAATTCACCGCACCGAACAGCCTTGGGCCCTTCGGCTTCGCCGTCCAGCGCCCGAACATCGGCAACCTGACCGACCTGAACGTCTCCAACCGGACGCCCGATAACTGGTTCAACACGGCCGCCGTCTCGGCGCCCGGCCAATTTGAGATTGGTAACGCGCCGCGTTGGATCCCGAACGTCCGGTTCGGCCCGACCAGGCACGCCGACCTGGCAATCATGAAGAACTTCCGCTACGGTGAGCGCGTCAAGATCCAGCTCCGCGGCGAGTTCTTCAATTTCACCAACACGCCGCAGTTCGGCCGCGCCAATACAACCTTGGGTAATCCCGAGTTCGGGCGCGTCACGGGAACAACCAACGTAGGCCCCAGAAACACCCAGTTGGGCCTGCGCATCCAATTCTGACCGCTCGTATCGCTACGGCTCCGTCACCTCCAGGGTGGCGGAGCCGCCTTCTTCCACTCCCCTGGATTTGACCTTCTCCTGATACTGCGCGAGCGTCTGCCGCGCCAGTTCCGCCTGTCCCACTGCCCGGTAGGCCCGGCTTAACTGGAACAGAGTCGATCCGTCGGCGTCCTCAGGCAACGCCGCCTTTAAGTGCGGAATCGCCTTCTCAGCCTGCCCTAAATCCAACAGCACGCGCCCCAGCAGCGCCCGGGTGGGCAGAAGCGTCGCATCCTGCGCCGCGGCCCTCGTCAAATGCGGAAGCGCCTCCTCGGCGCCCTGCAGCCGAAAGATCGTATCGCCGAGCTGATAGTGCAGTTCCGCCGTCCGCGACGCCTCGCGCCGCACCAGTTTTTCGAGCAGCGGCCGCGCTTGTTCATACTCCCGCCCCATCCACAACGAGCGCGCCAACCCGCGCTCCAGCCGGCTGTCAGAGGGGGCGAGCGCCAGCGCCTTGCGCCACTCGGCCGCCGCGGCCGCATAGTTACCCTGGAGCCCATGGGCCTCGGCCAGCAACTCGTGCAGGCTCGAGGAAGGCGGCAGTTGACCCAGGCGCAGGAAGGCCGCGGACGCCAGTTCTCCTGCCGCCCTCGATCGCCAGTAGAGGGCCTCGGCCGTCCGTTTCGCTCTGGTAAGCTGAAGTACCTGCTCGTAGCGGCCGGCCGCAAAGGCGCACTCGATCGGCTCGGCATTGCAGTCCGGACGAGGCAGCCGCGCCTCCTTCGCCTGCTCCTTGGCGGCCCATTCCGCACGGCCTGTCGCGCGATAGATCTCGGCAATCGCCGGATGAATTCCCCGGAAGGCCGGCTTGACCTCAAGCGCTCTTCGGTAAAAGTGGTACGCCGTACCGTGCTGGCCCTGCTCCGCCCGCGACCGCGCCAGCAGTGCGTACCAGTAAGCGGACTGCCCGGCCGTCTTCTCCAGTTCGGCGAATGCCGCGCGCGACAGCGAGACGTAGGCCAAGCCGAGTCCGTGCCAGGCCTTCGGGGAGCGTGCATCCAGCTCCGTCAGTCTTCGGAACTGCGCCGCCGCCTCGTCGAAGCGCGCCAGCGAGAGATAGGCGTCGGCCAATTCCAGACACGCCATCGCATCGCTGGGCTGCAGCGCCAGCGCCTGCTTCAGAGGGTCGATCGCCTTCGCCGGCTGCCCCAGCTTCAACTGCGTCATCCCGAGCAGCAGGTGCGCCGGCGCCAAGTCCGGCTGCAACCGCGCCGCCGTCTCGAACTGTTCGAGCGCTTCGCGGTACTGCCGCGTCGAATGCAGCGCCAACCCCAGATTCATGTGCAGTCCCGCATTGCCCGGAACGGCCGCGATCAGCTCGCGATAGAGCGCCGCCGCTTCGGCGAATCGCTTCTCCGCCATCGCCTGAGTGGCGCGCCGGCTCTTCGCCCCCAGATCGTCGGGCGACTGCGCCAGCCCTGTCGCCAGCGTGAAGGCCAACAGGCCGCTTCGAAAACCTCTCATTCGGCAGGCTCCTTGACGCGCAGCACCTGTCCGGCCGGAATCTCCGCCAGCGTCTGCACGCGCCCGGACGGCCACTCGACCGTCATCTCTCGCACCACCGCATCGGCGCCCAATCCGAAATGCACCGGCCCGGCGCTTGAGGAAGCGTACCCGGCGGCTGTCGTCGCGTGATTGTACTGCACGCCCGAATCCGTCTTCACACGGATACGCACACCGATGCCGTCCCGATTGCTCCGCGTGCCCTCCAGCGCCACTGCGATCCAATGACCGCCCTCGGCGCCCTCGTTGATCCAGGCCTCGGCCTCGGCATTCAACGCGCTCACGACTACGTCGATTCTTCCGTCTCCGTTAAAGTCCCCGAAGGCCGCCCCGCGATACATCTGCGGCGGACGCGCGGCGAGTCCAGCCGCTTCGCTCAGATCGGCGAACCGTCCCTTCCCCAAGTTGCGGAAGACGCTGTTCGGCTCCTTCGTCCGTTCGCCTTTGCCTCCGGCCGGCGAAAGCGCGTCGCTGCGTGTCACGAACAGGTCTTTCCATCCGTCATTGTCGAAATCGAAGAAGCCCGCGCTCCAGCCGGCCATCTTGCGCGTGAGCCGAGCTAACTGGCTCGATGCCGTGACCTCTTCCATCTGCCCCTTGCCCACGTTGCGGAACAGCGGGAAGGTCTCGTCGGCCAGCGCCGTGAAAATCAAGTCAGGCCGTCCGTCGTTGTCCATGTCGCGCGCATCCACGCCCATTGCGGAAACCGGACTCCCGTCCTGCGGAACCGCAACGCCGGCATCGAAGGCCGCTTCGATAAACGTCCCCTTGCCGGTATTCCGAAAGAAAAAATTGAAGACGCGGTCGTTGGCGATGAACACGTCGGGCCAGCCGTCGCCGTCGAAGTCCGCGACGCCGATTCCCATGCCCTTGCCCAGGTGAGCACGGATGCCGGCCTCCTCCGAGACGTCGGTGAAGGTGCCGTCGCCGTTGTTGCGGTAGAGCGCGTTCGGCGCCGCCTCGTAGAAGCGCGGATGGCAGTAATCGGGCTTGCCGTTGACGACACAGGTGCGGTCCTTGTCGTATTGCCACCGCACATAGTTGACGACGAAAAGGTCGAGATGGCCGTCGCGGTCATAGTCGAACCAGGCCGCTCCGACGGCCCACGCTCCGGCTTCGGCCATAAGGTTCGCCTCGGCCGTGACGTCGCGGAAGGTGCCGTCGCCGTTGTTGCGGTAGAGCGTATTGCGATGAACCCCGGCGACAAACAAATCCCGATGCCCGTCGTTGTCGTAGTCGCCGACCGTGACGCCAATGTCGTAGCCCGTGCCCGCCACACCCGCACGCTCGGTAACGTCTTCGAAGCCGCCCTTGCCGTCGCCCCGGAAGAGGCGATTGTAAAAGCGCGGACCGGACTTCTTCAAAGTAGCCAGGTCGCCACCGTTCGTGAAGTAGATGTCAAGGTGGCCGTCATTGTCGAAATCGAAGATGGCAACGCCCCCGGCCATCGTGCCGGGAAGATGTTTTTGCGGGGTTTCGCCGTTGTTCAGCGTGAAGGGGATCGCCTGGTGGCGAAAGCGAATCGGCGAGCCGGAGGATTCCGCACCGGCGTACGGCAGCGAAATGAGCGCCATCAGCCCCAGCGCGGTCGGGAACAGACTCTTCACTGCCGCCACACCCATGAAACTTCCAGTATACCGGCCCTACTCCACTAACCCGAAGGCAATGATGTTCGGGCCCGAAGCTACCGCGATGTACTGCTTCCCGTCAAACATGTACGTCATCGGCGAAGCCTTCCAGAGGTGGTTGGCCGGGAACCGCCACAGAGTCTTGCCCGTTGCGGCATCGGCCGCGGCCAGCGCAAAGCTGTCCTCTCCGAAAAAGACGAGCCCACCCGCCGTCGCCAGCGTCCCGCCCCAGGTGTTGGCCCCTCCGACCTGCGGCAGTTCCCAGGCGATTCTGCCTGTCCGGATGTCGATCGCGCGCAGGATCTTCTCTCCCGGCTCGCCCGGAACCGTCCTGGTCGCGCCGTCGTAGTAGGACTCACCCGGCTGCCACGCCCCGGGCGACTTCGTGAAGATGTTGCACTTCTCCAGCGTCTGGACGTAGTAGAGTCCGGTGCCCGGGTGGTAGGACGTGGAAAACCAATTGGTTGCGCCCTCGACGGCCGGACAGACCTTCGTGCCCTCCGGCGTCGGCTCCTGATCGGGGTTCTTCACCGGACGCCCGTCGCTCCCGATCTCCCGCGCCCACGTCAGCTTCTTCACGAAAGGTTTGGCCAGCAGCAGTTCGCCATTGGTGCGATCCAGCACGTAGAAGAACCCGTTGCGATTGGCGTGCAGCAATAGCTTGCGGGCGCGCCCGTTCCATTCGGCATCCACCAGGACCGGCGGCTGCTGCGCATCCCAGTCCCACAAATCGTGCGGCGTGTACTGGTAGTACCACTTCAATCGGCCGGTCTTCGCATCGAGCGCCAGAATGGAATCGGAGTAGAGGTTGTCGCCCTTGCGCTCATCGCCGTTGTAGTCCGGACAGGGATTGCCCGTCGGCCAGTAGACGGTCTCAAGCTGCGGATCGTAGGTGCCGGTGAGCCACGTCGCCGCGCAACCGTGTTGGATCGCGCTGCCCTTCCACGTCTCGGCGGCCGGTTCGCCCGGCTTCGGCACGGTCCAGAAGCGCCAGACCTCCTTGCCCGTGGCCTGGTCGAAGGCCGCCAGGAATCCGCGCACGCCTTCGTCGCCGCCCGAGTGTCCCGAGACGACCAGGTCGCCCACCACAAGCGGCGCCGATGTCGCTCCATAGTTCTCGCGATAGTCCGCCATCTCGGTTTCCCAGAGCAGCGCTCCGGTGAAGCGATTGAGCGCGATCAGGTGCGCGTGATCGGTCACCATGAACAGCCGGTTGCCTGCGACGGCGACGCCTCGGTTGATGCCGGCGCCGGCGTCCCCGATGACACCCTTGGTGCGGGCTCTGCGGTAGTGCCAGAGCTGGCGGCCCGTGCCGGCGTCGAGCGCGAAGCACTCATTCGGGTTGGTGACATACATGATGCCGTCCACCACCACCGGAGTCACCTGCAGGCGCGTGGCGTTAGGAATCGGGAAGATCCACTTCGGCGCCAGCCGCGCGACGTTCTGGCGATTGATCTGGTCCATCGCACTATAGCGGTTGCCGCCGAACTGGCCGTGGTAGGTGGGCCAGTCGTGCTGCGAAGTCACCCGGCGGTAGACCGCTCCGTCGCGCCGCAGCAGGAGGATGCGTTGGTCGTCGGTGCGGATTTGCAGTTCGGTCTCGCCGCGGTTCAGCCGGATTCCCACGACCGCTCCTTCGCCCGCAATCTCCACCTGTATCCGCGCCGGCGGCCCGCCTCGCGGCGTGAGCGTCCGCAGGAAGGCGACCAGCGCCCGTTCATCCGCGCCGCCGATGCGAGTGCCGGGCATGCCCGCGCCGGGCAGACCCTCGCGAATCAGCATGGATAGTTCGGCGTAATTGCGAGCGCTCAACCGCGAGACAATACCGGGGGCGCGCTCTCCGCCGTTGCCATCGCCGCCGTGACATGCCGCGCACCGATTCTCATAAAGACGGCGCCCTGCCCCGCTATCGTCCTGAGCCCAAGCCGCCGCGGCCAGCAGTGCCAGGAAGACAAAGTTCCGCATCCAACCCTCCGGAAGAAGGATACAGCACTGGGAAGCCTCAACGCGCGCTTGTTCAGGCGCGCCCCGGCCGGGCGAGTCCAACGCCACGTTCAGCATATAAGACGTAGTGTTGAACTCAGCCGGACTGCGGTGATACCATTCCGCTGAAATGGACCTTGGTCCGCTTCCCCCGTCGATAAAGCATCGCAGCGGCGATGTTTACATCTAGTGGTCACTGCGTTGGCAGTCGGAGCCATCACGGCGCAGGCCGGCGACTGGCTCACCTTCGGCGGAGACCCGCAGCGAAGCGGATGGGCCAAGTCCGAAGAGATCCTGAACGCCTCGAACGTGAAGGACCTCAAGCCCGAATGCAAGCTCAAGCTCGATAACCCGCCGCGCGAGATGTACTCGCTCACGGTGCCTGTCACCGTCAATCCCGTCATTACAGATAAAGGCTTTTTCGAACTCGTCTTCATCGCCGGGACCAGCGACGTGCTCTACGCGATCGACGCCGACTCGGGCAAGTTGTTCTGGAAGAAGAAATTCGACACCGAAGGACAATCCAGGCAGCAACCGCACTGGCTCTGCCACGGTTCGCTGAACGCCACGCCGGTGATCGACAAGGCAACCGCACGGTACACGTCGTCACCAGTGACGGGAGGCTCCATTCGCTGAACACGGTCAATGGCGAACACCGCGTGCCGCCCAAGCAGTTCGTGCCGCCGTTCGCCAAAGCCTATAGCCTCAACCTGGTCGACGACGTCATTTATGCCGCGACCGGCCAGGGCTGTAACGGCAATAAGAACGGCGTCTTCGCCATGGACTTGAGCAGCCCGGACCGCCCCGTGACCGAGTTCCGCTCCACCACCTCCGGCGGCGCGGGCATCTGGGGGCGCGCCGGCGTCGCCATCGGGTTCAATGGGCGCATTTTCGCCGAAACCGGCGCCGGCCCCTACGATCCGGCCAACCGAAAGTGGTCCGACACCTTCGTCGGCCTTGAACCGAAGTCGTTGAAGGTCGCCGACTACTACACACCGGCCAACCGCGCCTGGATCACCAAGAAAGACCTCGACATGGGCTCCCTCAGCCCCGTCGTGTTCCAGTTCAAGAACTGGGAACTGGTCGCCGGCGGAGGCAAAGAGGGCGTTCTCTACCTGCTCGACGCCAAGTCGCTCGGAGGCGCCGACCATCCCACCCCGCCCTACCGCAGCCCGCTTATTACGAATGAAGACGTCGATTTCGCCGGCCGCGGCTTCTGGGGTTCGCTCTCCACCTGGGAAGACCCCGAAGGCACCCGCTGGCTTTATGCGCCCGCCTACGGCCCTCCTGCCTCCACCGCGCCCAAGTTCCCCAACTCCTACGGCGAGACGCCCAACGGCAGCGTGATGGCATTCAAGATCGTTGAAAAGGACGGCAAGCCCTATCCGGAGGCCGCGTGGATGTCGCTCGATATGGCGATGCCCGAGCCGGTCGTCATCGCCAACGGCGTCGTATTCGCCCTGGCCAACGGCGAGTGCACCCGGCAGGTCGACGAAGGCGGCCGCCTCCTAACCTCTGAGGAGCGCATCGAAAAGCGGAAGGGCAACGCGATCCTGTACGCGCTCGACGCCAAGACGGGCAAGGTCCTGTTCTCCAGCGGCGACTCGATCCCCGGCTGGGTGCACTTCAGCGGACTCGCGCTAGCCAACGGCCGCGTCTTCGTCGTGACCCACGACTCGACCGTTTACGCCTTCGGCCTCGAACAGTAACGTGACGTTCGCTCGACTGGCTCCCCTGTCAGCGGCCTTCCTGGCCACCACGTGGGCGCAGAACGCCGGCGTCGGCTTGCCGGCCGCCGCCCGCGAGATTTTGGAAAGCCGCTACCCGAAATGCACGCTGGCCCCATCGGCGCCCCAAATCGACGACTGGTTCCGGGTCTACCGCATCCCTCACCGCCCGGTCCTCGCCTTCGGCGACTTCGATGACGATGGCAGTCGCGACTACGCCGTCCAGATCGTGTGCCCCGGACCCAAGGGGCTCGAACAGACCGTCGTGGCCCTGATGGCGCGCGGCAAAGGCTTCGATCTCCATCCCCTGACCACGGATTCGGCCGACCCCTTCACCTTCCTCTACGTCTATCGGAAGGGCGAGAAGGACTTCGACTTCGAGACGATGAAGCCCTTTCGGTACGAGGCCGATTCTCTCGGGGTTCTCTACTTCGCCAAGACCGCCGTCACCTACCGCTGGCAGGGCAAGGCATTCGAAGGAAGCGAGGCGCCCGGCGACGAAGAGATCGAAGCAGCGCGCGAGGAGCAGAAGGAGGAGCCGTAGAGCGGCTAAAGCCGCTCCAGAATCGACTCCGCCAGCCGCGGCACGTAGCCGTTGATT
>JBKBWD010000070.1:0-28011 GCA_046289265.1 Bryobacteraceae bacterium
CGGTTCGGCAACTGACTCCGGTGGCGGCATGAAAATCTTCGCGGGCAGAAAAGAATCTACGGGTTAGTAGTACAGGTCGCCTCGGCGGAGTTCACTTCCGGAAAATCTTCCGGAAGTGGGAGCGGTCGCGATAGCCGACCGCCGGCCCTCCCGCTGCTCGAGTTCATGCGCAATGATACGGGCAACGCCGGCCGCTTGATCCTCAAATTCGGTGACCGGCTTCGCTACTGCCCGGCGATGCGAAAGTGGCTCGTATGGGACGGCCGCCGTTGGGCTGTTGACGACAAGGGCGCGGCGCGCCGCCTGGCCAAGCAGGCCATGCTCGACTACCTGGCCGAGGCAACGGACGCCGAGGACAAGGATCACATGGCGTTCGCCTACCACTCGCTCGACGCGCGCCGCATCGCGAACCTGCTGACGATGGCCGAGTGCGAACTCGTCGTCACGCCGGGCGAGCTCGACACGCATCCGTTCCTGATCAACTTCCTCAACGGCACCGTGGACCTCCGTACGGGCGAACTGTCGCCGCACAACCCGGCCCACTTCATTACGAAGCTCGTCCATCACAACTACAATCCTCGGGCCGCGTGTCCGCTATTCCTGAGCGTGATCGCTCGGATGATGGGCAACCATCCGGACGCCTCCGAACCGGAACTCGACCGCGCCGAACGGATGGTCAACTACCTGCAGCGCGCGTTGGGCTACTCGCTCACCGGCACGACCGAGGAGAAAGCCGTCTTCGTACCGTTCGGCAGGGGCAACAACGGCAAGACGACGCTGCTCTCGACGTTCCTGCTGTTGTTGGAAGAGTACTCCGTGTTGCTCCAGGTCGACACGCTGATGGCGCGCCAGGAGAGCAACAACACGCAGGCGGATCTCGCCGACCTGCGCGGTGCGCGGTTTGTCATGACGTCGGAGACCGAGGAGGGCCAGCGTCTCTCGCAGGGCAAGCTCAAGCGCATTACTCAGGGCATGGGCAAGATCAAGGCCACCCGCAAGTATGAGAACCCGATCGAGTTTCCCGAAACGCACAAGCTCTGGATGGACACCAACACCAAGCCCATGATCCGCGCCGCGGACGACCAAGCCACCTTCAACCGTCTTCATCCGATCCCGTTCACCGTTACAATCCCGCCCGAGGAGATCGACAAGAGCCTGCCTCGGAAGCTGCTCGCCGAAGCCGAGGGCATCCTGGCCTGGGCTGTCGAGGGCGCGAAGCTGTGGTGGCGGGACGGCCTTGGCAAGCCGCCCGAGGTCGCAGCGGCCAACGAGGACTGGCGCGCGGAGAATGATCAACTGGGCCGCTTCATCGAGGAATGCTGCATGGTCGCTGATTCCTTCAGCGGCAAGGCCCGCCAACTCTACGAGTGTTACCGTGCGTGGGCCGAGGGCGCGGGCGAGAACGCCATCTCCGAGACTCTGTTCGGCAGGCGGTTGAAGGATCGGGGCTTCGCGAAGGAGCATCGCCGTTACGGCACGGTCTACGCCGGCATCGCCCTTCGTGCACAAGCAGGCTCCTCGGGAGAAGAGGTGTGACGGGTTTGCGGCGTGACAGGTTGTGATGCCTTTCTTTCAAAACATTCTTCGCCCCGCGCGTATAAGGACCGTTTTTGAGAAGAACCCCTCACAAGCCGTCACACTCTCGAACTCGTCACGGGGACCGGCGGCGTTGGTGCCTTCTGCGCGAGCTTTTCGGCGGGTGAAACGATGGCACGCTTTCGCCAGTGAGAGGCGCGAAAACGGGTTGATTGGTTGACAGCCCACCCGCAGTTTCCGGTTCAGCTTGCATGCTACACTCGCATGTCGATGAGTCGGTCGCCAGCCGGACAATGCATCTACTGCGGAGCACCCGCGAGGTCAAGAGAACATCCGCTGCCAGCTTGCCTCGGTTCATTCAAGGACTATCCGACTCTGCTCAACCGGGTTTGCTGTCAGTGTAACTCAAAGCTCGGACTTCTCGATGAGCAGATATGCCGATGTGGTCCGGAAGCGTTTTTCCGTCTGTGGAATCACATCCAGGGCCGCCGAGGTAATGACAAAGTGAACCCGTTCTACAGGCGAAGCGCTGGCGGATCCAGGCTCACCATGACCGGCACGTCCTCGGTGAGCGGGGAGCGGGTTCCGCTAGAACTCAGTGATGCTGGCGTCCGGGAGCTCCGGCATGTGTCCTTCAAGACAGAAGATGGCCACACACACGCAATTCCGATCCCGGATGGAATGCGCCCAGAGGATTTCCGCCGGGAGTGCGCGAAACTCGGAATCACGTCGTTCAAGGACGCGAGCGTTTACGCCGACCCGGGCGAAATGGACTGGATCGCAGGAGTCCTGGGCGGCCTAAGGATCGAGGGCAATTCGGCCGACACGCCTGCCAGCCCGGTGACCTACAGCCATATCCGGATCGACGTGGGTGTCACGGGACGGTACTTCCGGGGCATCGGGAAAATCGCGTTTCATTACCTCCTGACTCAGATGCCTCACCTGTCCGGGAGTGAGCCTGCGTTTGCTCCATTTCGTGAAATGCTGCTCACTGACGGCGTTCCGGATAACTACAGCCCTTACGTTCAGGAGTCCAGGACGCCCATTCTGTTCGACGTCCAGCAAGGCGCTCGTCTAGTCTATTGGGGCCATCTGCTGTGCCTAGACGTTGACTACATGAGAATCCGCGCAATGGTCCAGCTGTTCATCGGACCAGAGTTACTGCCGAGCACGTTCCTGGTCGACATCGGCCCCAATCCATCCCGGCTTCACTTCGATCAGGTTCGGGGACACTTCTTCCGGTACTTCCCGGACGGACGAGCGCGAGGATGCGACGGCGATATCGAGCCGGTCTATGGTGTCCGTTTCCGCCAGGTTTCACCTGGGAGCCGGGTGGTGTAGCCCTGAACTCGAAGGTCCTATCCGGAGTCCATTTCGTTCTCCAGCGTCTGCGCAGAAACAACCATGAAAGACATCGGGCAAACACCCTTAATGACGCAGGCGCAGTACGCCCGTCACCGCGGCAAGAGCCCGCAGTACGTCAACAAGCTCGCCAAGGCGGGCATCCTCGTGATGCGCGGGCGTTTGGTGGACGCCGCCGCGTCGGACGCCGTATTGGATGACAAGCCGGACGAAGGTTCTTCGGGCCAGCAGCCAGCCACGTTCGCTCAAGCACGGCTGGCGCGCGAAGTCTTCTCAGCGAAGTTGAAGAAGCTGGAGTACGAGACTCGGATCGGAAAGCTTGTGCCGACCGACGAGGTCAGCATCAGGTGGTACACGCTGGGCCGTCAGATCCGGGACCGCGTGCTCGGGATCGCCAGCAAGCTTGCGCCGCAACTGGCCGCCGAGACCGACGTGCGCCGGGTCCGCGAGATCCTCGACACCGAGTTGACGGCCATCCTGAAGTGCCTCGCCGAGGACATCCGCCATGGGACTTGAGGCGTGCGTGGCGCGCCTGGCGGATTCGCTCGAGCCGCCGCCGCGCCAGACCGTTTCGGAGTGGGCTGACCAGAACCGCCGCCTTTCGTCCGAGGCGTCGGCTGAGCGCGGCGAGTGGCGCACCGACCGCGCCCCGTACCAGCGGGCCATCATGGATGCCTTCTCGCCCTACAGTCCCTGCGAGCGGATCGTGGTAATGAGCAGTTCTCAGATCGGTAAGACGGAGACTCTACTCAACTTCGTTGGCTATATCATCGACCGCGATCCGGGCCCGCTGCTCGTCGTGCAGCCGCGCGTCGAGGACGGCAAGTCATGGTCCAAGGACCGCCTGGCGCCCATGCTGCGCGACACGCCCTGCCTGCGCGGCAAGGTCTCGGACGTCCGATCCCGCGACGCCAACAACACGACGCTCCACAAGAGGTTCCCTGGCGGCCACATCACCATCGCCGGCGCGAACTCGGCGGCAGGCCTCGCCGCCCGGCCCATTCGCTACGTCCTGCTTGACGAGGTGGACCGTTACCCGGCGAGCGCGGGCACCGAAGGCGATCCGGTCTCATTGGCTATCAAGCGCACGGCCACGTTTTGGAATCGCAAGATCGTGATGGTTTCCTCGCCGACGGTGAAAGGCGCCTCGCGCGTGGAGACGGCGTGGCTCAAGTCGAACCGGCAGAGCTACTGGGTGCCGTGTCCGGGGTGCAGCCACTTCCAGGTCCTGCGTTGGCCCAACCTCGAGTGGCCAGACGCCGACCCGGCAGACGCGGCCTATCGGTGCGAGCACTGTTCCGTCGCCATCCCGGCGTTCAAGAAGCCGTGGATGCTGGCGCGCGGCGAGTGGCGGCCCGCGAATCCGGCGTCGAAGGTGGCGGGCTTCTGGATCAACCAGTTGTACTCGCCATGGAAAGAGTGGGGCGAGACCGCCGCCGAGTTCCTGGAGGCCAAGGAAAGCCCCGAGACGCTACGGACGTTCATCAACACTGCGCTGGGCGAGCCATGGGACGACGACGCGCACACCTCCGTGGACCTGGCCACGCTGCTCGCCCGCCGTGAGCACTACGGGCCGAAGTTGCCGCTGGGCGTGGCGGTGGTGACGTGCGGAGTGGACGTCCAGGCCGACCGGCTCGAGGTGGAGATCGTCGGCTGGGGCCGAGGGGAGGAGTCGTGGTCCGTCGGATACCAGGTGATGCCGGGAGATCCCTCCGCGCCGGGTGTCTGGCAGTGCCTCGACGAGCTGCTGGCGCAGCCCTGGCCGCATGAACGTGGCGTCACGCTGCCGGTTTCCGCATGCTGCATCGACTCGGGCTTCCACACCCAGCAGGTCTACGAGTTCGCGCGGACCAGGTTCCACCAACGGGTGTTCGCGATCAAGGGCAAGGCCGGACCGCTGCCGGTTTGGCCGAAACGGCCGAGCCGCAAGAACGGGACGTTGCTCTACACCGTGGGCGTGGACAGCGCCAAGTCGACGGTCTACGGTCGCCTGAAGATTGTCGAGCCCTCGCCCGGTTTCTGCCACTTCCCGGCGGATCGGAGCCAGGAGTATTTCGAGCAACTGTTGTCCGAGGTGCTGGTGACGACCTACTCACGCGGCGCGCCAGTGCGCGAGTGGCGGCGGAAGAAAGGAACGCGCGGCGAGGCCCTCGACTGCCGCGTCTACGCCTTCGCCGCGCTCCAGGCACTCATCTCGATGGGGCTATCGCTAGACCGCGAGGCCGAACGGATCGAAACCCTTGCCGCAAATGCGAATCCGCCGGCTGCAAGCCGCGTGGCGCGTAGCCGGTGGATGCAGGAGTAAAAGCCGCCATGGAGTAAACTGGGAGTGGAGGCCACGAAGGTGCCGTTCGAGAGGATATCCATTGATCCGAACATCTGCCACGGCCAGGCGTGCGTGAAGGGCACCCGGATTCCCGTCCACCAGATCGTCCGCATGCTGGCGAATGGCGACACCGTGGAGGATCTGCTGGCTGAGTATCCATCGCTTGACCGCGCGGACATCATGGCGTGCCTCGACTACGCCGCCGAGTTGGCCGAGGAGCAAGTGACGCCGCTGCCGGCTCTGGGCCGCTGAGGAATGCGGATCCTCGTTGACGAGAACATCCCGCGCATGACCGTGGAAGCGACGTGAACGAGCTTACCCATTAGGCTCGTTGCTCCTTCCGCCATACCCGCTTTTGTCTCCGTAGGAAACAAGCCCTCACGCCGACGTGGGCAAATGCCGATGCTACCACTGGGAGCATCGCATGGGCGACAATGGAGGGCTTGAAGGGAACGTCAAAGCGTGTCAGGAATCGGTAGCGTGACTACTCGGAGAGGCCGAAAGTAGGCGATGTCGATAGAACAAAACTACGATGTCAAATTCGTGGCGGCGCTCGCGCTTCGCGAAAAACAGATCCAGCAGAACTACCGCCCCATCATCGCCGTGCACAAGTGGTTTGCTCGTCGTCCCGGCACATTGTTCCGAGCCTTGCTGCTGTCGGAGTTCGCGGACAGGTGCATCGAAGAGACGTACTACGATGTCCACAGCTTCGAGGGTATTACGATTGCCGATCCGTTCATGGGTGGGGGCACGCCACTCCTGGAGGCTAACCGCATCGGCTGCAACGTCGTCGGTTTGGATATCAATCCGATGGCGGCATGGGTGGTGCGCGAGGAGATCGAGGCGATCGACCTTAAGGCCTACACCAAAGTGGCGGTGGACCTGCTTGACCATCTCTCGCAGGACGTCGGTCATCTCTACAAGACTCGGTGTCCGATAACCGGACGAGAAGATGCAGACGCGAAGTACTTCCTTTGGGTCAAGACAGGACACTGCCGAAAATGTAGGAGGGAATTCGACCTATTTCCCGGCTACGTGTTGGCCAAGAACGTGCGGCATCCCGCATATGTGTTGGTCTGTGCGTCCTGCGGTGAGCTTAATGAAGTGGAGGACCTCTACCGGCCCGGCTCTTGCCGTTGTAGGAAGCCGTTAATCGCTGAGGGCCCCGTTCACCGGAACAAGTGCGCCTGTCCGCACTGCGGACACATCAACTCGTCGCCCTTTCACGGTGAAGGCCCGCCATCGCATAGGCTCTTTGCGATCGAGTACTACAACCCCGACCTCAAGGACAGGCCGGGACGCTTGTTCAAGAAACCGGATCAAGAGGATTTGGCGCGGGTTGCGGAGGCAGAGTCCCTGTGGCACCGGATGAGTCCCTCGTTTGTACCGGACGATGCTATCCCTGAGGGCGATGAGTCCTCCCGGCTGCACCGCTGGGGCTATCAACGGTTTAGGGATCTCTTCAACGCCCGCCAGTTGCTTAGCCTTGAAACCAGCGCCCGCCTGATAAGCCGGGTGAAGGACCTGCGGCTGCGACGCGCCCTAGCAACGAATTTCTCCGACCTGTTGCGGTACCAGAACATGCTCTGCCGCTACGACATGATGGCCCTCAAGTCGCTGGATGTGTTCTCCATCCACGGTTTCCCGGTGGGCTATGTCCAGGTGGAATCCAACTTCTTGGGTATTCGTAACGGCAATGCCCTTCCGGTGGGGTCCGGGGGCTTCATCAACATCCTCGACAAGTACACGAAAGCCAAACGCTATTGCACTGAGCCCTTTGAAGTAGCTTTTCGAGGCAAGAGAAAGATCACGGTTCCCGTGCGGGGCGAATGGATAGGTGAGCGAAACCCGGAGAAGCCTGGGGCCTCCGAGCGGCAAGTCGATATCCGATGTGCCTCAGCGACCGAGGTTGCCCTGCAGCCGTTAAGTCTCGACGCGGTGCTGACGGACCCGCCGTATTTCGGCATGGTGCAGTACGGCGAGCTCATGCAGTTCTGCTACGTCTGGCTTCGAAAGCTCATGGGCGGGAACTTCCCGGGGCTAGAGCTTGTGACCACGCGGCACGAGGACGAACTGACCGGGAACGAGACGGCGGAACGGGGGCTGGAGCACTTTGCCGAAGGCTTAGCGAAGGTGTACGGGCGGATGGCGCGAGCGCTTAAACCGGGTGCACCGCTCGTGTTCACGTACCACCACAACCAGCAGGATGCGTATCTGGCTGTTGGCATGGCGATTCTCGATGCCGGACTGACCTGCTCAGCCTCCTTGCCGTGCCCGGCTGAGATGGGTGGATCGATCCATATCCATGGCACAGGGTCGTCCATTCTAGACACGGTGTTTGTCTGCCGCCAGCGCGGCACTACTCCGCGATCCTGGCTATTCGCAGACGCCGCCGGACTCGCTGCGATCATGTCAGCCGAATTGGCGGATCTCCGCGCGGCCGGCATGAAGCCGACCGCCGGCGACATTCGCTGCATGGCATTCGGGCACATTACACGCATGGCCATCTGGCGACTGAAGCCGACTTGGAATCCTGGGCTTACTACTCGGGAGAAGTTCGCTATCCTACGCAAGGCCATGAACGGCATCGCGACCGCAGACGCCGTCCAGAAGAGACTCGCGAAAATGGAGGTCCCGGCAGGAGCGACATCCGGCGATCTCTTTGACCAGGATGAAACGAGGATCTTTGCCGATGCCGTTTCGTTTTGAGGCAAACTACACTGACCCCACCCTAGCCTTCGAGCCTCTTATCGATGAGGTGTTCGCCGAGCTGAAGTCAAGTTTTATCGAGATGCCCCGGGGTGACGGCTTCGTCGATTATCCAACCTTTGAACGCGGTTACCAGGAGCTGAAGCGTTCAACAGAAGCTTTCACTAAAGTGACGAACACGACGGTTGCGGCGG
This sequence comes from Bryobacteraceae bacterium, assembly GCA_046289265.1. Taxonomy (GTDB): domain Bacteria; phylum Acidobacteriota; class Terriglobia; order Bryobacterales; family Bryobacteraceae; genus JBKBWD01. The sequence continues at coordinate 8,128 of JBKBWD010000070.1, forward strand.
CAGTCGAGGCAGCGCCCATTGCATTCATCGTGTTTCGCGCCATCCTTGGGTTCACGCCGCCCGAGTGGGCCTATCTGACTACGGAAATGACCGGGGTCAACGTTGACCAGGGCGCTGCCCGATCTATTGATCGCAACATGCGCGTGCAGCCGCTCAGGTCTCGCTCTTTGGGCGTGACACTCACCGACCAGCGAATCAAAGCGATGATCGATGCCGGAGTCAAGACGCTCCACGCTGGCGCGAACACTGCAGTGCCGACCGTCCTGCACCGGCTTGACAAGGCCGACACGAAAGAGGGGGTTAAGAGCCTCCAGCCCGTCGCAGATCTCGGCGTTCCGTACCCCGTGCTTCTCTACGAGCGCTTCTTGGGGCGACCATTCGCCTCGCATCGGGATTCGGTGAGCGAACTAGTAGGCGAAGTCATTGAAGCCGCCATCAAAGACGTGCTCTCGGCTGCCAAGGTTAGCTTTCGCGAATCGAAGCGAGCGGAGCGGATCACCGGTTTTGACCAGGCCCCGGACTTCATTATCCCGGACGAATTCAACCCGGTCGCGTTGATCGAGGCGAAATTGACCGAGGACGACGGAACGGCCCGCGACAAGGTGGCGCGTGTGCAACGCCTGCGCGCCCTCCGGGATCAGGCAGGCCAGACTTACGACGTGATTGCCTGCATTGCTGGACGGGGCTTCAAGGTCAGGCGAGAGGATATGCGCCGACTGCTTCAAGCGACGGACGGCAAGGTTTTCACGCTCTCGACCATGCACCTGCTTATTGACGAGACCAGGATCCGCGAATATCGATCCCGTTGAAGACGTGACCGCTATGCCGTGACTTGAACAGCAGCCGCAGACCCGGCATTGTCTTCCTCAATCTGCCGTTGATGGCTTCCCGCAACCTCCCTTCGATCCCCCCGGAAGCGCAATTGAGTACTTCCGCACGAGCGGCTCCAAATCGTAATTGGGGTCACAACCAGAGAGTGCGGCAATTCCCATATCGAGCGCAGTCCTCCTGCGGCTCGTACTGCCCATGCTCGGCTTCGGCCCGAATCGGGCCATCGAGGACACTGCGCCGGTTGGAATCCGGCTTGGCTTTGTGCGTCAGCAGGTCGCGGCCGTAAATGTGCCGATAGACTCCGACGGCTGACCTCTTGACAAATGATGGGCGCTTGCCCATATAATCGTAATTGATGGGCGCGTGCCCATCAATCCTATCCCTGGAGCGGACCCGGGGGCGACGGGAACGAGTGTACCCAAACCATGCTGAAGGCGATCCCCCCTGTTGACTTTGCCAAGCTTCAGGAACCGGCGTTCTCGCATACCGAAGCCTTGCAGATCACGGGACTTACGGCGGATACGCTGCACACCTGGCACAAGCGCGGCGTGTTGGTCGCCATCGCGGAAGAGCAGCCCCCTGGGCGGGGGCACCGCCGGCGGTATTCGATCCTCGATCTGATCTACCTGTCCCTGCTGCGCGAGTTCTCCGGCAAGGTCCCCCTTTTGGCCGCTGGTGTGATTTCCATCCGGGCCATCCACGGCGTCCTGGGGATCTACGATCTGATCCGGCTCTGCGAAAGCGCGGACGACTTCGACCAAATCCCTAGCGCTGCGCTCATCGCCTACGAGGACGAGCAGGGGCAGACCAAGTTCGAAGTGTTCATGGACAAGAAGCAGGACGGTGTACTCGCACCTCCGCCGGGCGGAATTCAAAGCTGGATGCGATCCATGAACATCCGCTCCGCATTCGTCGTCGATGTCGCAACGCTGACGCTGCAATTGTTCGCCAGGATCGGCGACGTCATGCGCGAACAGGAGCGCCGCCAGCAGAAGAAACGGGCCAAGAAGTAGGGTCCGCCGGCAACATCCCATCTCGAACCAGTCCTGAGGAGGAGTGCGCCCATGCAGGTCAGCGGTGACCAGTTGCGGAAGATCCTAGAGCAGCAGGAGCACGAAGTGGCCGTTTACGACTCCCGCAGCTTCAGCCGCGGAACTGTCCGGCCAAATGTCGCTCTGAAGTTGATCAGCGCGGCTTCCTATGTGGGCATCGGGAGCGGGAAGCGGATCCGCGCGATCCGCCCGCTGAACGGCAACATGACGATCGGGCAACTGCACCAGGCGAGCCACCTCACACGCCGGCCGCGCGATGAGCGGGGCGTGCTGTTCGCGCCCGATTGGGTTCTCGAACACAAGTAGTGAACCATGTTCAAGTGGCTCTTTCAACGCCGCCCTGATGAGCGGAGAACCTCCCTGCGTTCGGACGCCGACCTCGCGCGCGAGCGGCGCAACGTCGGCCTCTGGAACAACCCGGTGCCCGACTACAGCCGCGTTGCGCCGAGTCCGCTGCTGCGGAACCAGGCTCGGTACCTGGTGGCGAACAACGCCGTCGCGGCGCGCGCGGCGCAGGCGTTCGTCGACAACGTGATCGGTCCGGGCATCACGCTACTGCCCAAGATTGGAGACGGCGCGCTCAAGAGACTGCTCCTCAAAAGGTGGAACCGTTGGACCGAAGTTTCCGACGCCGACGGGATGCTGAACTGGTACGGGCAACAGGCCCTCGCCGCCAGGTCGATGTTTGTCGATGGCGAGGTTTTCGTCCGGATGCTCGCGGACAGCGATGCAATGCTGCGGCTGCAATTGCTGCCGGCCGAGTTCATCGACACCACGATCACGCGGGACAACGTGATCGCCGGGATCGAGTTCGAGGGCTCGCGCCGCTCAGCCTACTACATCTACGAGTGGCATCCCGGGCAGCCGGGCCGCCTGCCACATAGCATCCGCATCCCGGCCTCGGAAATGCTCCACATCTTCCGGCCCAAGACGCCCGGCCAGCTTCGCGGCGTGACGGAAGTGATGGCGATTCTCGGGCGGCTGAACGACCTGGATCAGTTCGATCGCGCGACGCTCGTCAAGCAGAAGACCGGCGCGTTGCTCACCGGCTTCATCACGACACCAAACGAAAACCCGCTCGGCGCAAACAGGGCCGAGGATGGCGCATGGACCGCCAGCCTGGAGCCGGGCACGATCCAACGCCTTTCTCCCGGCGAGTCCATGGAGTTTTCCGACCCTCCCGAGACGGCGGGCTACTCGGACTTCGCCAAGACGCAGCTACGGCTCATCGCCAGTGGCCTTGGGCTACCGTACGACGTGGTCACTGGCGATCTGTCGGACACAAGCTACAGTTCGGCGCGTGTAGGACGGATCGAACTCCGCAAGTACATCGACGCCCTGCAATGGCAGTTCATCCACATGCTCTGCCGCCCGGTGTTTCAGCGCTGGGTCGAACTCGAGATCCTGCGCGGCGCGCTGCCTCCTGTGGATGGCGGCGTCCAGGAGTATCTGGACAACACCTCCTGGGCGCCGCCTGCCATGCAGATGACCGATCCGCAACGCGAGGTGGACGCCATGGTGCGGGCGATCCGCGCCGGGCTCATCTCGCGGGAGATGGCAGTGGCGTCGCTCGGCTATGACCTGGCCGAGGTAGACGCCCAAATCGCCGCAGGCAACGCGGCGGCCGACGCCGCCGGCATCGTTTTGGACTCCGACCCTCGCAAGGTCACCCAGCAAGGCAACCCGGCCACCATCTGAGGAAATTCCTCAGATGCGCCCAACCCGCATCTTCGGAAATTCCGAAGATAGCCGACTTCCAACCATCACAAGGAGGCAAATGGAAGAACTCGTTACCCGCACGGCCACGCTCGAGCCAGCCACGTTCGATCCGGAACGCCGCACCGTGGAGGTGGTCTTCGCCACCACCGCGCCCGTGCGCCGGTTCGATCTCGAAGGGCCGTACCAGGAGCGGCTGGACCTGTCGCCCTCGGCAGTCGACCTTTCGCAGTTGATCGGCGGCCCGGTGCTTAACTCGCACGACCGCATGGATGTGAACAGCATCCTCGGCGTGGTGGAAAGCGCCCAGGTGGATGGCGAGCGCGGCGTCGCTCGGCTCCGGTTCAGCGAGCGCGCGGCGGCCATTGTCAACGATATTCGCGACGGCATCATCCGGTCGATTTCGGTCGGCTACGTGGTGAACCAACGGCGCGTGGAAAAGGATCCGGCGACGGGCATGCGCACGATTGTGGCGACTGCCTGGACCGGCAAAGAGATTTCCCTCGTGGCGATCGGGGCCGACCCCGCCGCGAAGGTGAGAGGAGCAACGATGGAGCAGACCCACGAAAACGAAATCCGGGTGATCGCCCAGATCGCCGGTCTTCAGGCCGACGACATGATCGCCCGCAACCTGACCCTGGACCAAGCCCGCGCCGAGGCGTTCGAAGCCCTGAAGCGCCGCGCCGGTCCTCCCATCCGGACGGCGCAGCCGGTGGTGACGCCGAGCGGCTACGACGATCCCCTGTTCCTGCGCGCCGCCATGGCGGATGCGATCTACATGCGGATCAACCCGACGCACAAGCCCGGCGAATCGGCGTGCCCGTTCATTGGACGCAGCCTGGTTCGGCAGGCGGAAGAACTTCTCCGCATTCGCGGCATCGAAACCATCGGCCTGTCGGACGCCTCCATCGTGGATCGCGCGCTGCACAGCACCAGCGATTTTCCGTTGCTGCTGGGCGACGTCGCGAACAAGGTGGTCCAGGCGCAGATGGCCGAGGCGCCCGCGCCCGTCAAGCAGATCTGCCGCAAGGCGACCATCAACGATATCCGCAATCGCTACTCAATCCAGTTGGGGCAAGCGCCCACGCTCATGAAGGTGAACGAAAACGGCGAGTTCAAATCGGGCACCATCGCCGAGGGCCGTGAGTCCTACAAACTCGACACCTATGGCCGCATCTTCGGCATCAACCGCCAGACCATTGTCAACGACAACCTTTCGGCGTTCTCCGACATCGGGCGGCTGTTCGCCTCGGCGGCCGCGCAGTTCGAGGCGCAGTTCATCGTGGACCTGATCGCCGCCAACAATGGACTGGGCCCGGTGATGTCGGACAACAAGAAGTTGTTCGACGCCGCGCATGGCAACCTGGCCGCGAGCGGCGGCGCGATCTCGGACACCACACTGGCGGCCGCGCGGCTCGCTCTGCGCTCGCAGAAAGGACTCGACGGCAAGACGCCGCTCGACATCGCCGGGAAATTCCTGGTGGTGCCGGCCGCGTTGGAAACGACCGCCGAGAAATATCTCGCCAGCATCTATCCGGCGCAGGCAGCGAACGTGAATCCGTTCGCCGGCAAGCTGACCCTGATCGTCGATCCGCGGCTGGATGCCAAGTCGGCCACCCGCTGGTACGTCGCCGCCGACCCCATGTTGTTCCCCAGCGTCGAATACGCATACCTGGCGGGCAGCGAAGGCGTCCAGGTGGAAACCCGCGCGGGCTTTGAAGTGGATGGCATCCAGATCCGCGCGCGGCTCGACTTCGGCGCGGGCGCGCTGGATTACCGGGGCATCTACGCGAATCCGGGAGCCTAAGAATGGCCCTCTCGCTCGCTGAACTCCAGGGCATGCGTGACGCCCTGATCGCCGCCATCGGCAGCGGCACGTTGCGCGTGGAATTTGAGGGCCGCTCCATGACCTACCGCAGTGTCGCGGAGATGCAGGCGGCCCTCGCAACCATCAACAAGGAGCTCGAACTGGCGGGCGGCGCGACCACGTCGCCTCGCCAGATTGTCATCACCCCGAAAGGAATCTGATTCATGAAGAACTTCGTGCAGGAAGGCAAGACCGTAACGGTCATCGCGCCCGCGATCGTCACGAGTGGCCAGTTGGTCGTGGTCGGCTCAATTGTGGGCGTGGCCGCGTTCGACGCTGCCCCGGGAGCCGATGTGGAGGTCACGGTGGAAGGCGTCTTCGAGTTGCCCATGGTCGCTACGGACGTCATCGCCCAGGGCGACAAGCTCTACTGGGACCCCGGCCAGGCGAAGTTGACCAAGACCGCGGGCACGGGCAGCAAGCCCATGGTGGGCGTGGCAACCGTCGCCGCCAGCAACGGCGTCACCACGGTGAACTGCCTGTTGATGCCCACCGCCCAGACCGGACCCGCGTAACCAACCGGAGGAGGCCATGCCCACGATCACGCCAGCCGAGCCGATCCTGACGCTCGAGGAGGCTGCGGAATACCTGCGTGTCTCCAAAGCGCACTTTTCGAACGTGATCAACGGCAAGGTGCCCGGCGTGCGTCCTCCCCGTGTTTTCCGCGTGGGCCGCCGCGTCCTCATCCGGCGCGAATGGCTGGATCGTTGGATTGAAGAGGGCCACCTGGAGGCTACCAGCGAATGGTAGTATCCGGGTCATGCCAAGAGTCAACGCCTTCGGCGCAGGAAAGAGGCAAGAAAATGCGTCGAAAGCGTTTCCAGAAAGGCAGCCTGCAAGCCCGCAAACACGGGCGGCATCGCGTGTGGGTTGCCTCCTGGTGGGAAGACGGCAGCCGCCGGTCCAAGGTGCTCGGGTTGTGCTCGAAGATGACGAAGGGGGAAGCGGAAGCCGCAATGGCGGCCATCCTCCAGCCGGTCAACGAGGGTACGGCGCGTGGCCCAAAGCCGGTGTACACGTTCGGGCAGTATGTCGAGAACGTGTACCTGCCGCACGGTCGCCGCGGTTGGAAGGAATCGACCGCGGGGACCTCGGAGCAGATTATCCGAAAGCATCTCCTTCCGGAGTTCGCCCACGATCTGCTCCACACGACCCGGAGAGACCAGTTGCAGGATTTCCTCGACCGCAAGGCGGCGGAGTTGTCCTTCAGCGTGGTGGCTCATCTGCGGTGGTTTCTGAACGGCATCTTCAAGCTCGCGTTGTCGGACTCCCTCATCTCGGGGAATCCGGCGGCCGAGTTGAAGATCCCCAAACGATGTCAGCCGGGGCGTGCGATGCGCCCGCTGACGGAAGAGGAGGTTCACACATACCTGGAGGCCTTCGGCCTCCGCGAGAAGTTGATCGCACGGCTCGCGATCTTCGAGGGCATGCGCCCGGGCGAGATCCTGGCCCTCCGGTGGAAGTCGGTGGCCGGCGGGATCATCCGGGTGGAGCAGCGCGTCTACAAGCGGAAGTTCAACACGCCGAAGAATGGCAAGACCCGCGAGGGCGCGATGTCGGACGGCACGCTCGAGTTGTTGAAGGAGTGGGCCGAACTGGCGCAGGACCCGAGTCCGGACGGCTTCGTTTTCCCGTCCGAGAAGGTCAGCACTCCGATCTCTCTCGACAATCTCTGGCGGCGGTCGATGCGGCCGCGGCTGGAGGACATCGACATGGAGTGGGCCACCTTTCAGGTGCTGCGCAAGACCAACGCCAGCCTGTCGAAGAAGGCGGGCGTCGATCCGAAGGTCGCCTCGGATCAGAGGGGCCACGGGCTCGGCGTCAGCCTGGAGGTTTACACGAGCTCCGACCTGGAGCAGAAGCGAGCCGCACTTCGGGCTCTGGAAGCCGCCGTCCGGCAGAAGGAGTCCAAACCGCAATCCGAGCCGTCAGCATGGCGCAAGTCGGCTTAATGGAGTAAACGGAGTACAGAGGAATCGGTGGGTGTTCCTAAGTGTTTGAAAAGTGGAGCGGGAGACGGGACTCGAACCCGCGACGTCCAGCTTGGGAAGCTGGCATTCTACCACTGAATTACTCCCGCTCGGGGTCTTCACTCTAAGCATAGGAAAATCCGGCGGTTCTTGTCCAGTTCTGTGCAGGGCCGCGTACCCGCCTTTCCCGCACACCTGCCGCTGCCGCTTCGGACTGCAGCCTCGGAGCCGCCCGCGCCATAGCCTGGCCCGCCATACCCCGTACGGTGTCCCCCGAAGGTGCGGGCAAGCCGATCGTCCACCGCTTCAAGCCCCCTGCCGATACTCGGTCCCGGCGACCTCGCCAAATGCTCCGATCACCGCTTCTCCCCGAGCCCCTCGGTAACAGTGGCCTGCACTGGCCGCCGCCAACAGCGTTCCACTCCCCAGCGCGGGATGCCGCAGTACCGGCCTCGCGCGACTCACGGCTTATCCGAGCCCTTTCTCCGTAGATAACCCTAATCCTCGACAAGGAGTACTCCCCATCAGTCGCATTGGCAATATCCACGTCTTCAATTACATACGCGCTTCACCCCCTAAAGATTCTCATTCCCCCGCCGATTGAACCCCGGTAGGAACGCGGAACGTTTTCACCGCGTTTCACCTTAGCGACTCTCATGCGACTGCTCTGGATAAACTCGGCGGACTCCGACGAGACCGGCGACCTGCGGGACCTCCTCCCACCGGTCGAGACGTGTGTGGAGGTCACGCGCGACCCACTCGATGCGCTGAACCGGCTGCGGCAATCCGCGTACGATCTGGTCCTGGCGACCTTCCCGCTGCCCTCCTGGGAGCCGGATGAGCTGCTCGAAGAGCTCCAGCGGGCCAACGGTCTGGTGCCCGTGATCATCCAGCACCGCGAGGCGAGCCTGGCCGACGCCGTTCGCCTGACGAAGCTGGGCGCCTATTCCTTTCTCGGGCCATCGCCCTCACGAGAAGAGGTCGCGCAGATCCTGGAGGGAGCGATCGAGTACCGACGCAGCATGGAACTGCAGGCAATTGGAGCGGCGGTCTCTCGCGAGCCTTGGCGGCGATTCCTGGTGGGCGAGAGCCAGGCGCTCCAGCGCGTCGCGCAGGTGATCCGACTGGTCGGCTCCCGGCGCTGCACCGTGCTGGTCACCGGCGAAACCGGGACCGGTAAGGAGATGGTCGCGCGCGCCATCCACATGGCCAGCCCTCGCGCTCACTTGCCGATGGTCGCGCTCAACTGCAGCGCCTTGCCCGAAACGCTGCTCGAAGCTGAGCTCTTCGGTCACGTCAAGGGAGCCTTCACCGGCGCGATCCAGCAGCGCACGGGGCGCTTTGAGCAGGCGCACCGCAGCACGCTGTTTCTCGATGAGATCGGCGAGATGCCGCTCGAGGTACAGGCGAAACTGCTGCGCGTGCTGCAGGAACGCGAGTTTCAGAGAATCGGCAGCTCGGAAACGATCCGGGTCGACGTCCGCGTGATCGCAGCGACGAATGTCGACTTGGAAGAGCGAGTGAAGGCGGGGAAGTTTCGCGAGGACCTCTACTATCGCCTCAACGTCGTACCGGTCCGGATCCCGCCGCTCCGCGAGCGCCTTCGGGACGTGCCCTTGCTCGTCGAACACTTCCTGCGGAAGATTTGCAGCCAGGAGGAGATCCCGCTGCGCCGGCTAGCTCCGGAGACCATGGATCGCCTGTGCAGCTACTCCTGGCCGGGCAACGTGCGGCAACTCGAGAACGCCGTCGAGATGGCTGTCGTGTTAAGCGGAGATCGGGAGACGCTCTACCCGGCGGATTTCCCCTTGCCGTCGATCGCCCCTTCCAAACCTCTGCTTGCGACGGCGACGCCGTTCATCGCCGTTCCGGATGACGGTCTGGACTACGAACAGACCGTCCTCCAGATCGAGCGAAACATTCTGCGGCAGGCTTTGGAGAAGACCCGCGGAAACAAGAAGCAGGCCGCCGAGATGCTGCGCCTGAAGCGCACCACCTTGACGGCCAAACTTAAGAGCCTGGAACCGAATCCGGCTTCTTCGTAACCATCCGTGCCCGGACGATGAACCGCCGCGGGGCGTTCCCGATGTAGTCGAACGGGAAGCAGGTGACCAGCGTCAGGACGGGGTAGTCCAGCGGATCGAGCACCTCCACGTTTTCCGGATCGACAATCGTGGTCGCCTCCACGATGTATTCAAACGTGCCCTTGGGTGTTTGCACGCGGATGAGGTCGTTCAGTTTGATATTGCGCAGGCCGCGGAAGAAGGTGTCCCGGTGCGCGGCCATGCCGACATTCCCTTTCCCTCCGGGCAGGTCGGTCTCCGGGATATGTCCCACCGCGCGACGCAGCGTCTCGTTGTCCACACCGCTCCGCACGATCGCTGACACGCCGATCCGAGGAATCAGAATGCGGCCGATCATTTTCGGGTCGTCGGCCTTTGCAACCGGCGAATCGGTCTTTCGTGCCGCCGCTCTCCGGGCGGGTGCGTTTCTGGAGCGGGCGGCGGCACCCGTCTTCTTCCCGGCGGCGAGTGGTCGAACGTACGGCGCGGGTGAGGCAGCGCCTGGCATCTGCTCCACAGTCTCTGCAACCAAAAGGGCTTCCAGTCGCTCCTGCTGGCGCATCTGGTAGGCATGTCGGTCGGCAACCGTGAACGCGCAATACGAGAGTGCGCCGATGCCGAAGGTCCAGAGCGCCGCTTCGAGCTTCGCCAGGTGTGACCTCATATTGTGTCATCCTCCCGCGCGGCGGGCCTGCGCGGCACGGCGATGTAGCTAGTCCGCGTGCGGACGTTTAGCGCCTCGCCGTTGTCTTTGCTTACCGTGACACGGATGCTCCTCGGTTTGCCGTCGAACTCGGCATTGGTCGGCGCATATCCGAGCGTGTACCGGTTGCGGATATCGGTTGCGATCTGTTCCCCTACCTTGACGACGTCTTTCAGTGCCTGAGGCAGGAATGCCTCTCCGCCGGTGACTTCGGAAAGCTTCTTGAGCACTGTTGGATTACTGAAGTTGTCATGCTTGTCGAACAGGCCGATCGTGTAGATTGTCGCCGTGGAGCGCTGCGCCATCTCGATGACTTCGTCGAGAGTATGGGAGCTGGAATTATCCCCTCCATCACTGATCAGCAGAATCACCTTGCGCTCCAGCCGACCCTTACGCAGGTGCTCCAATCCCTCCGCAACTGCGTCGTACAGGGCGGTGCTGCCATCGGTCTGGTGGGCATTCAGAGCCGACCGTAGCTGCTGCATGTTCTGCGTGAAGAGAATGCCGGCGGGGAGCCCCATTCTCACCCGCTCGTTGAAGTTGATCACGAACATCTCGTTGCGAGGATGGCTGGCGCGCGCAAACGCCAGCGCGGCTGCCACCACTTCGGAGCGCTTGGACCGCATGCTTCCGCTGATATCGATCACGATGCCCACCGAGGCGGGCATGTCTTCGGTTGCGAACAGCCGCATCTGCTGTTCTTCACCATCTTCGTATATACGGAAATTCGCGCCGGTCAAGCCGGATACGAAGCCGCCCTTCGGGTCGGTTACGCTGACCTCGAGCAGAACGAGGTCGACGTCATGCCGGATTCTGTAGACCGTGTCCCCTACCGGTTCCCTTGCCGCCAGCATCCACATGGCGAGGGGCAGGGTCGATACGAACAGAGGAAGAGCAAGCCATCCCTTCATGGTGTTCCCATCCGGGTCGCCTGGCGCTTCCGGAACGCCAGGCGGTCGATTGTTGTGTTCGTTCTTACGCGCTCCGCCGCAGGACCCGTACGCCGGCGCCGCCGCCGAGCGCAAGCAGGCCCAACAACGCCAGGAGCGGAATCGGGCTCGACGTTACAGGCAGGAGCCGGACGCGGCGGTCGGGAGGCTCGATGACCGCAACTTCCGGCAGAGGTGCGGGCTCGGGCACGACCGGCGGCGCGGGCGGTGGCGCCACCGGAGGCGGAACCAGCACCGCTACGGGCTCCTCCGTGTAGACCACCGGTGCTCGAGCCAATTGCCTCGCCAGCGGTTCGTCGTATATCAACTCCTGTCCGAACATGTCGCCAGGGTAGAACCACACATGAATGCCACGCGGCGTCCCTAAGGGCGCTTCGTGGAAGGTGAAGACCGTATTGGAGGTCGGGATGACCCGATAGTTCGGCATCGCGATGACGGACGTCACCAGTCGGGTCTCCTCCTCGTTCCAGATCTCGACGATGTGGCGGTTGGACGGCGATTCGTTCAGACGAAATACATAGGTTCCCGGCTGCAGCAGTTGGCCGGGCACAAGTACCGGCTCATTGAAGGTCACGACCGTCCTCTTGGTCCAGTCATCCGCCTTGGCAGTTGGCGTTAACAAGACAGCGAGCAGACCCAGGCAGGACGCTATTGCGAACGCTTGCAAACGGTTCATAAGTTATCTCCTCTGTCTCCTCCCGGGAGTTTCATTGACCGCGTCAATACTGCGTGCGTTCCGCGTCGCAGTGCCTCCCGTAATCGTCATGGGCCCATATCCGCAACGCGATTCGCACGGAAAGACGCGTTGCAGCCCGCTCCTGCAGTGGCAGATTGCGTGCCAATCGGAGCAAGTCACTGAAGCGGGCGAGTTTGGAATTCCGCTCCGGAAAGAGCCTCGGCAAGATTTACAAGAGCTGGCCCACTATTCGGGTCAATTTTGCCGTCCAGACAGAGTGGAGAAGAGAGGTAAGTTGCTGAGTGGACTATGGGTTGGTTACCGTTTCAGCGGATCTTCAATCCATGGCGGCGTCGCTTCCATCAGATGGGCCAGTTCCGGCTCGACTTCTTCCATTTTTTGCTTCATCCGCCACGCGATATCGCGGTAGCTGAAGTGGCCCTTGACGCCGCTGCGCAGACGGCAAATATACTCCGCCTCGGCGAAATCCATCTTGAAGAGGAATCGAGACCGCGCCGCAAATGGCAGCAGATATTGCGCGCCCGGCTCCGGTAGCGATCGCAGACACCGGAACGCCTCCTCCATCGCCTCCGAATAGACCGCCTCCAGTCCGGCTTCGCGAACGGCCTGAGGCGTCTCATACCCGAGCTTTGCCGAATACGCCTGCCGGAACTGCTGACAGCGTCTGTGCCGGTGAAGATCGCGATAGGCGCCGATGTCCATGACGATGTCGTAGGCGTAAAGCCCGCCGCGGAAATTGCGCAGCAGCTCGTCCCGGCGTGTTCGGGAGCGCAGCGCGGTGTCGATCACTTCGCGGCGCACGGCGTCGCTGAATCCCGAGCCAATCTCATACAACTCGCGGAACGGCCGGTCCGTCACCGGATAGAGCAGCGTGGCCACGATCTCAGCCGCCGTCTCGTGCGGTTTCATCAGGTCGACCGACGTCTCCTCCGCGCCCCCGCCGGGGGCCGGAAGGTTCTGCCGGGCCCACTGTGCAAGGTCTCGGCGCGCCTCGACGAAGTGGCGGTCGGCGTCGACATACTTCGCCAGCGTCGGGGCCACAGGCTCCTGCGCCTCGCTTCCCCAGGCGCAAACCGGCGTCTCGGCGAGCGCATCCGCGGCCTCATCGGCCAACTCCCGCAACTCGCCGTACTCGGACGCCTTGAGCCGCCGGATCTGCTTTTCCAGCGTTCGGATACTGGTGACCTGCCCGACCCCGGTCGGAATGCCGAAAAACAGCAGGTAGCGGGCCACGTCGAAGGCGCGGGCCGCGATATTGCGCCTGTACGCCTCGGGCTTCATCTCATCCGGACGCGGCAGCTTCCCGGACAGATACTCGAAAATCGCCGCATGGATTTTCGAGTAGGCGACCAGCAGCCGCTCCCCGGCCCGGCGATAGGTTTCCGCCTCCTGCGCGGAGAACTCCGGCGGAGTGATGAATCCGGAGCGTGAAAAGTCCTGATAGCGGCTCGACCGCGCCTGCCCGTCCCAGAGTTGCTCGTCTTCGATCTCGGTTGCAGCCAGCTCGGAAACGCCCTCGAAGCACAGGACAACGTGTCCAAGGTCGGCAATCGAGGCGTGTCCGTACTGGAAATAGAAGCTCTCCAGGAACTTTTGCGAGTCGTGCGTCCGCACCCATTCGATTGAGTCGCGAACGGAATCCGGAGAACGGCTGTATCGAGCCAGCGCGTAGGCGCACTTCTCGGCGGGCATCGGTCCAACGGTCAGGACCCGTTTCTTTTTCAGCTCAGGCACGAACCCGTTATCATAGCAATTCGACCCCTCATGCGAATCCGAATCAAGAAACTCTCCCCGGCGGCGGCCCTGCCGCAGTATGCCCACGGCCCGGAAGAGGACGCCGGCATGGACCTGTGCGCGCTGGAAGACGCCCTGCTTGCCCCCGGCGTGCCCCAGGCCGTCCCAACCGGTCTCGCCATCGAACTCCCTCCCGGCTACGAGGCGCAGTTGCGGCCCCGCAGCGGCCTGGCGCTGAAACACGCCATCACGGTCCCCAACAGCCCGGCCACGATCGACCCTGGCTACCGCGGTGAGATCCGGGTCATCCTGCTCAATCTCGGGCGGGAGAATTACCAGATCCACGCCGGCGACCGCATCGCCCAGATGGTGGTCGCGCGCTACGAGGCGATCGAGTGGGAAGAGGGCGAGCTCAACAACTCCGTGCGCGGAGCGGGCGGCTTCGGCTCATCCGGCCGCTGAGCCGGAGCGATAGCGGCGCTCGTACTCCGCTCTCGTGCAGAAGCTGTAGCGGTCGATCGCCCGGTCAATCGCGAGAATGCCGTCGAGGTGATCCATCTCATGCTGCACCAGTTCCGAGAGCGCCCCGGCGGCCTCCAGCGTCCGCGCCGCGCCGCGCTCGTCGAGATACCGAAGCCGGATCGCTTCGAAGCGCTCCACCCGCACCAGCAGTTCGGGGAAGGAGAAACAGTCGTCCCAGAGTGCGAACTTCTCTTCGCTCTGCCAATCGAAAACCGGGTTAATCAGCGGGTAGGTCTCTCCCTCGAACTCGATGTAGATGACCCGATTCAGCAAGCCGATCTGCACGGCGCTGATGCCGCGCCCGAACCCGTGAGTCCGGCGGAACTCGTGGAGCGTATCCCGCAGGTCCGCCAGCGTTTTCGCGGCCTCGGCCGCGTCGGCTACCGGTCTGGAAACCTGCCGCAGTAGAGGATCGCCCAGTTGCAGAATGCGCCGTACGGCCATAGCCTCATCTTGCCCCGACTGCTCAGGGGTTTACAATGGGAAGTGACGGAGGTTCTGATGCGGCTGGCCATCCTCCTTCCACTCACCGTCTGCTTCCTTGCGGCGGAAACCGAGAAACTGTCTCCCGAAGAGCGCCTGGAACTGGTGCGCGGGCTGACCGCCGAGTACGCGACCCTCAAGATCGCGGTGCCGCGTTCGAAGAAGCCTCTTGAATTTCAGAGTACCGGGACCTGGGATCAGGAGAAGTGGGCGGCGGCCGACCGCGAGACCGGTCCTGCCGGCCGCCCCGGCGACCTCGTCCAGATCACGAAAGTGACGGTCGAAAAGGACCGGATCCTGTTGGAACTCAATGGCGGTCTCAAGAGCGGAGTCAAGTGGTACGACCGCATCGAAGTCGGCACGGGCACGCGCCGGCAGCCCGTCTCACGGAGCGGAAACCCTACGCTCGGAACCAATCTCGCACTCGTCTTTCCCAAGCACGTTCCACCGCTTGAGCTGGCCGAATTCAAGGCCCTGCTCGCACCCCTGATGGACTTCGAAAAACGAACCGCCACCGAGCAGTACATCGACACGCTTCCCCCGGAAATTCAGGCCGCTGTCAAAGAGAACCGCGCCGTGGAAGGCATGGACCGCGAGCAGGTCATGATGGCCATTGGGCGCCCGCGCGACAAACTTCGCGAGACTCGCGACGGCGAAGAGTACGAAGAGTGGATCTACGGATTGCCTCCGGGCAAAATCACTTTCGTGACCTTCAAGGGCCGCACGGTGGTTCAGGTGAAAGAGACCTACGCCGGTCTCGGCGGATCAGTGGCTCCGCCTCTGCCGGTGCAATAGAACGCCTCTAGTTTCAGATAGATAGATCCAATATTAAGTTGCCGGTCCTCTGCAGCTCTGTTATCATAGGGTGAATTCCCTAACGCTTCAAAGCTGACATAGAGAGGATCACTCCGGAATGGCAATTAAGGTAGGAATCAATGGGTTCGGGCGTATCGGACGGAACGTGGTGCGCGCCGGCCTTCGCAATCCCGAGGTCGAATTCGTCGCGGCCAACGACCTCACCGACACCAGAACGCTTGCGCACCTGCTCAAGTACGATTCGATCCTGGGTCCGTTGGACGCGGATGTGACAGTGGACGGCGACACGATCTCCATCGACGGAAAGAAGATCAAGATCTTCGCCACCAAGGATCCGGCCGAAATCGACTGGCCCTCGCTCGGCGTCCAGGTCGTGGTCGAATCCACGGGCCGCTTCACCGATGCGAAGGACGCATCCAAGCATCTCCGGGGCAGCGTCAAGAAGGTAATCATCTCGGCGCCTGCCAAGAACGAGGATGTCACCCTCGTGCTCGGCGTCAATGACAGCGCCTATGACCCTGCCAAACACAACATCATCTCCAACGCTTCCTGCACGACGAACTGTCTCGCGCCGCTGGTGAAGGTGCTGAACGATACCTTCGGCATCCAGAAGGGCTCGATGACCACCATCCATAGCTATACCAACGACCAGAACGTCCTCGACTTCCCGCACAAGGACCTCCGACGCGCCCGCGCCGCCGCGATCAACATGATCCCGACGACCACCGGCGCCGCCAAAGCAATCGGCCTCGTGATTCCGGAACTGAAGGGCAAGCTGGACGGGTACGCCATGCGCGTGCCGACCCCGAATGTCTCGGTTGTGGATTTTGTCGGCGTTACCTCGAAGGCCACCTCGACCGAAGAGGTGAACAAGTCGCTCAAAGCGGCCGCCGAGGGTCCGCTGAAGGGCATCCTGGCCTACACGGAGGACCCCGTCGTCTCCTCTGACATGATGCGCAACCCCAACAGCTCGATCGTGGACGCCGAGATGACCAAGGTGCTCGACGGCAACCTCGTCAAGGTCGTTTCCTGGTACGACAACGAGTGGGGCTACTCGAGCCGCGTTGTTGACCTAGTGGTCTTCCTGGCCAAGAAGGGCCTCTAAACGCAACTGGGCAGGCTGCTCCCGTCCGGAAACGGGCGGGAGCAGGCCCTCCACTGAGCGCCTGTGTCCGCTCCCTCCCAGCCTTCGACGGTTCGGCGGTTCTTCTCCCGCAGCGGACCACTCGCCCGCCATCACCCCAATTACGAGTTCCGCAAGGGCCAGATCGAGATGGCCGAGGCGGTTGAGGCGGCGCTCGAAGAGAAGAAGCACCTGATCGTCGAGGCCGGTACCGGCACCGGCAAAACGCTCGCCTACCTGGTCCCCGCGATCCTCTCAGGCCGCCGCGTCGTCGTCTCCACTGGCACCCGCAACCTCCAGGAACAGATCTTCTACAAGGACATCCCCTTCCTCCAGCAGATCTTCGACCAGCCCCTCCGCGTCGCTTACATGAAGGGCCGCGGAAACTTCGCCTGCCGCCAGAAGATCTACGACGCCGAGAAGGAGCCTATTCTCAGCGGCCTGGAGGAGATCGCCGACTTCCAGGTGATCCGCGAGTGGGAGAAGACCACCCAGACCGGCGACCGCTCCGAGATTCGCACGCTCCCCGAATCCAGCACCGCCTGGCAGAAGATCGACGCCCGCCGCGAGCTATGCACCGGCCAGAAGTGCCAGCAATTCGAGCGCTGCTTTATCACCCTGATGCACCAGCGCGCGCACGAAAGCGAAATCGTCATCGTCAACCACCACCTCTTCTTTGCCGATCTCGCGGTGAAAGAGGAGGAATACGGCAGCATCATCCCCGAATACGCCGCCGTCATCTTCGACGAGGCTCATGAGATTGAGGACATCGCCGGCCAGTACTTCGGCTCCTCCGTGAGCAACCACCAGATCCACGACCTCTCCCGCGATATCCTCGCCATCGCCCGCCAGAAGAACTTCGGCTCGACCGAGCTTGACTCGATTCTGGCGGCCCTTGAGGAGCGCGCCGAAATCTTCTTCCGGCTCTTCGGCGAAGGCGAGGGCCGCAGCGGCTTCCAGGCGCACGAGGCTTTTTTGGAGAAGTACGGGGAGGAGTACCGGGACGTTCTCCTCGCCTTCGAACTCGTCAGCGGGCACCTGCAACTGCTCCAGTTCGTCCCCGAGGAGACGATCCCCCTAGTCCGGCGGGCGCAGGATCTGGCCGCGCGGCTCCGGTTCTTCATGGAGAGCGAGGACCCGGCCTACGTCTACTGGGTCGAACGACGGGGGCGGGGCTGCTACCTCCAGTCGACCCCCATCGACATCTCGACGCTCCTCGAGGAGAAGGTCTTCAACGCCATCGACACCGTCGTGCTCGCCTCGGCGACCCTTTCGGTGGCCGGGAACTTCGACTTCGTCCAGCAGCGTCTGGGCATCCGCCACGCACGCACTCTGCTGGTCCCGAGCCACTTCGAATATCGCGAGCAGGCGCTGCTCTACGTCCCGCAGCACCTCCCGGATCCCCGGAGCCCGGCATTCCCGGCCGCCGCCGCCCAGGAGATCGTCCGGATTCTGCAATGCAGCCAGGGCCGCGCCTTCGTCCTGTTCACCAGCTATCAGCAGATGCGGCTCGTCTACGACCGCGTCTCGCTTCAGCTCGAATACCCGACCCTGATGCAGGGCACCGGCCCGCGCCGCGCGCTGCTCGAAGAGTTCCTCGAGACCCCGAACTGCGTCCTGTTCGCCACGGCCGCCTTCTGGCAGGGCGTCGATGTGCCGGGAGAACGCCTCAGTTGCGTTATCATAGATAAACTACCGTTTGCAGTGCCGAGCGATCCCGTGGTGGATGCCAGAATACGCAGCATCCGCGAGCACCAGGGTAATCCATTCTACGATTACCAGATCCCGCAGGCTGCGATCGCCCTGAAGCAGGGATTCGGACGCCTGATCCGCAGCGGATGCGACCGCGGAGTCCTGGTGCTGCTCGATAACAGAATTACCAAGCAGCGCTACGGACAGATCTTCTTCGATAGCCTGCCGGATTACGAATTTTCAACGAAGCTCAGCGACGTGGAGAGGTTTTTCGATGTTTGAAGTAGCCGTCGAACACACCTTTGCGGCCGGACACGCCTTGCGCAACTACAGGGGCAAGTGCGAAAACGTCCACGGCCACAACTACAAGGTGCAGATCAAAGTGGAGGGCGAGACGCTGGACGATATCGGCCTGCTGGTCGACTTTGTAGAGGTCAAGCGCATTCTGCGCGACGTCTCCGAGCGCCTGGACCACGTCTTCATCAACGACATTCCGCCGTTCGACGACATCAATCCGTCGGCCGAAAACATGGCCAAATACTTCTATGAGGAGATCGACAAGGGGCTCCGGCAGGGCAGCCGGGGGAACCAGGTTCGCGTCTCGGAAGTGAAGGTGTGGGAAACCGACACGAGTTGCGCGGCCTACCGGCCGCGGTAACGGAGGATGGGGAGGGAAATCCCGCTTCCCTCCCGTGAATATCTCAAGAAAACCCTACCGGCCGAAATACTCCGCGTTCCGCTGGGCGAAGTTGGACCACTTTTCGGGAAGATCGTCCAGTGCGAAAATCGCCGATACAGGGCAAACGGGAACGCAGGCTCCGCAGTCGATACATTCCACCGGATCGATGTACAGCATCTCCTCGTCGCCGTGCTTGGGATCATCTTTCTTCGGATGGATGCAATCGACAGGGCATGCATCCACGCACGCCGTGTCCTTCGTTCCAATGCATGGTTCTGCAATCACGTAAGCCATAACCGGATTAACCTCTTTCGCTGCCGCTCGCTGGGCGGACACACACTGGGGTAAGAAACAATCTATACCATATGGTTTCATAAAAAGCCAAGTAGCCCGGCTTTAACGGGTGCGCGACGTAGAAGTGAGGGTTTAGAGCGTCTCTTTTTTTGTGACGTGAATCTTGGTGTATGTATACACTAAGACGAGGAGGCCTCGTGCCCGACACTCTCCCCTCTCTGGAACAGGACAGATCCAAGCTCTTGCGCCAGATTTCCCAACTGGGTGATCTTCGTCCCGGATCGATTGTGGCCGCTATGGGACGGTGCAACAAGCCCAATTGCCACTGCGCCCGGCCCGACGATCCCGGCCATGGCCCGAACTTCCGTCTGACGCGCAAAGTCAAAGGCAAGACGGTGGCTGAGACGCTGTCCTCTCCCGCCGCCTTACGCAAGGCGCAACGCGAAGTGGCAGAATACCATCGGTTCCGCGAACTCAGCCAGGGACTGGTGGAAGTCAACGAGAAGATCTGCCACCTCCGGCCGCCGGAAGAGGAACCGCTGTCGGAGCAGGAAAAAAAACGGCGGACACGATCCAGCAGGAGATCATCCGCGAAGTAGATCAACTGCTGCGAGTCATCTTTCGAGATCGTCGCCGGGCGGGCCGTTTGGATCTGGAAGCCGTGGAACTCGCGGTTCGCTCGGCGATGCACC
>JBKBWD010000071.1:0-27930 GCA_046289265.1 Bryobacteraceae bacterium
GCCCCATCACTTTAAACGGTCTTTCACATCAGCGACTTGCCTGTGTGTCGTCCGGCCTTCGAGTAAACTCCCGCTAGCCGAACGCGCGTCCACCCCGGAACGGATTACCCGGTAAAGTTTTCCACCTCCGCTTCCGCCCGTGGATCGGTTCGTCCGGAACCGCTCTCCTTGCACTCCACCCTGTTTGGAACCCGCCGTGCCTTTTCGTGGAGTCGGAGGAAGCGATCGATGGGAATCGTAAGCAACGTCAGTGTGCCGATCTCGCGCGAGATCCGCGAATGCATCCAGAACTGCCGCGACTGCCATGCCATCTGCATGGAAACTCTCGCCTACTGCGCCCGCCTGGGTGGGCGATTCTCCGAACCCGAGCACCTGCGCCTCCTTCTCGATTGCGCCGAGATCTGCGCGACCGGCGCCGGTTTCATGCTGCGCGGCTCGCCTCTGCACGAGCGTGTCTGCGGCGTCTGCGAGGAGGTCTGTCGCACCTGTGCCGACGATTGCGCCCGCATGGGAGATGACCAGCAGCTCCGTGCCTGCGCGGACGCCTGCCGCCGCTGCGCGGAATCGTGCCACCGCATGACGACCGCGCAGACGTAACCCATACTTGATCCGACTACTTTTCTCAGGAGACCCCGTATGCGCAACTTGCCGCACCTCGGTCTGATCGGTGCGGCGGCGCTGATCGCCGTCGCAGCCGCAAACGATACCAGAAACGCAAAGGAGCAGCTTCCCGAACCGATTGACGCCCGCGTGGAAGGCAATGTCGTCCGTCCGGAGCGGCTGCGCTTCGACCAGTCCCTCGTCCACCAGCTCAACGTCCCGCAGGGCTTCGTGGTGAACACCTTCGCAACAGGCATTGAGAACGCGCGCATGATGGCGATCGGCCCCGACGGCGCCATTTTTGTTACGCGTCCCGAGAAGAACGAGGTGATGGTTTTGGAGGACACCAACGGCGACGGCGTGGCCGACCGCCGATGGACCGCCGTGGTCAAGCTGCCCTACGTTCACGGCGTCACGGTCCACAACAACCGCCTCTACCTTGCGACGCCCACCCAGGTGTGGGCCGCGGACATACGCGCCGACGGAGGGCTTCGCGAGCCCGAGATCCTGATTCGCAACCTGCCCGACGGCGCTCAGCACCCGAACCGCACCATCGCGGTCGGCCCCGACGGCATGCTCTACATCTCCCTGGGCAGCAGTTGCAACGCCTGCGACGAGACAAACCCGGAGCATGCCACCCTGATCCGGACCAGCCTCGACGGCAAGCAGCGCGAGATCTTCGCCCGCGGCCTGCGCAACACCGTCGGCTTTGGCTGGCATCCGGAGACCGGAGAGCTGTGGGGAATGGATCACGGCTCGGACTGGCGCGGTGACGCCATCCCGCCGGAAGAGCTCAACCAGATCCGCGAGGGAGGTCACTACGGATGGCCGTTCTGCTACGGCGATCGGGTCGTCGATGAACTAACGATCGGGACGCCTCCCAACGGACAAACGCGCCGGGAATTCTGCGGCCAGACCGTGCCCATGACCATGGGCTACACGGCGCACGCCGCCCCCATGGGCATGGTCTTCTACAATGCGGCGCAGTTCCCTCCGGAATACGTGGGGGACGCTTTCGTCGCAATGCGCGGATCCTGGAACCGCCGTCCTCCCGTCGGCTACAGTGTCGTTCGGGTGCGTTTTCAGGGAGGACGGCCGGCGGGTTTCGAAGACTTCCTGACGGGGTTCCTGGCAGGAAACGCCGAAGCGTACCTGGGCCGCCCTGTCGGCATCGTGGTGGCGCGCGACGGGTCTTTGCTGGTTTCCGACGACACCAACGGGGTGATCTATCGCGTCTCCTACCGGGGCGACCCTCGGCCGGTCAGCTCTGCTACTGCACCGGCGCGGTAACCGAACTCGAGGTCAGAAGCACCGTCCGGATCTCCCGGGAGATAGCCTCTGAGATCTCCTGCTGGACGGCGAAGATGTCCCCGTCTACCTTTCGGTCGAAGCTCTCCGTCCAGATATGGAACCCGTCGCCGGCATTGATCAGTTGCGCGGTGATCCGTAAGCGGCCTTCGCTCTGGCGGACACTGCCCTCCAGCACCGAACGCACGTTAAGCGCCTCCCCAATGTGACGGATGTCGTCCGCCTTCCCCTTGAATTGAGAGGTCGACGTCCGGGAGACCACCTGCAGAAACCCCAGCCGGCTCAGCGAGAGGATCACCTCCTCGGTCAGGCCGTCGCAGAAAAACTCCTGGTCGCGCCCCAGGCTCATGTCGATAAACGGCAGCACCGCGATCGAGTTCTGCGGCGCGGGCTTCGCCGGGGCCGGCCGCAGCTCCGGCGTCGGCTTCTCGCTGCCGCTGCGGAGCTGGAATGCCGGCACGTAGCTGCGTGCCGGAAGCGTGATTAGCACCGGGTCCAGCCGCCCCTCGGTCTCGTAATACTCCCGCAGTTTCGAGCGCAGCCGCCCGGCTTCGACCCGCACGATCGGATCGAGGCGAGGGTCCAAAGTTTCGGGTTTATCGAAAACCTCCAATCCGATTAAATATTCTTTAAGGTTCGACGCATGACCTTGCAAAACCTGCTCGACCGTGAACCGCAGAAAGCGGCTCATCCGCTCCGAGCGAGAAAAGATCTCGCTGGAAAGCATCTTTTCCAGTTGGACCTGAATCAGCCTGCCGGGTATTTCTCCCGTATACGCGGTCTGCGGCGCCTCCGTGCCGTTGTTCTGCCGCGTTTGATTTCGAGTGGATGACATTTTCCTGTAATCTCCCGTCCTTAGGGGACATCTGGAAGAAGCAATCGCAATGCCACATCTTGCGCCAAAGGCCCAGACCAGGTTCGAACGTGAGAAAGCGATTCGTTTTCGTTACTTACGGTGACACATCCCCTCTTGCCCGATCCGGTGCCCCTACCGCCTGGGTACGCGCCTCGGAAAAATTTTCCGGGAGAAAAGAAATTCTTTCCCGACAAAGAGCGTCTAAAATGGCACTTCCCGCGAACTGGTCTGGACGGGCATCCCGGTGTGCCGACTCCAGTTGCCCGCCGCTCGAACCCTGCACTCCCCAATTGGCCCTGGGCTTGCTCAACGCTCCATGTGAATAAAGGGGCGAACCCGAGTGGTCTTGAGGCCGTTCGGGCCCGGTCGGAAAGTCCTCCAGCACGCATACGGCGTCACCGAGCGGCATAGGGAGATGAACGTGGGAGCATGCTGTCAATTCTCAGCTTGATTCTCTTCGGACTTGTTGTCGGAGTCATCGCCAGGCTGCTCATGCCGGGCCCGGAGCCCGGCGGTCTTCTCGCGATGATTCTGCTCGGGATCGCCGGCGCCATCATTGGCGCGTACCTGGGACGTTTGATGGGCTGGTACGGTCCGGGGCAGCCGGCCGGCTTATTCATGGCATTACTCTGTGCAATTCTCCTGCTTGCCCTCTATTGGGTTCTTAGCCGGCGCGGAGCCGCCGTCTGACCGGCCCGGTTATCAGCGAACCTGGAAGGCTTTCCAAAGAGCGCGATTCGCAGTCAAGGAGTGGTGGAGCCAATGACAAGAGAAGAATACGGAAACGCATACCAAAAAAGCTTCAATATGACGGTCCGTTTTCTGGTGTCCAGAGGTTTGAGCTACGACGCGGCGCAGGAAACCGCCCAGGCTGCATGGGCCAAAGGATGGGAGCGTCTGGGGCAGCTCCGCGATCCAAGCATGGTACTGACCTGGATGAACAGCATCGCGTTAAACATTCACCGCAGCTATATCCGGCGCGAGCCGTTGCTGCAAACCCTTCCTGAACTTTCTACTGCACCCAAGATCAACCTCGCGGCCATCGACGTGCGTCGAATCCTGAAGTGCTGCAAACGCAGCGACCGTGTAGTTCTCCAGCGGCATTACCTCGAAGGCTACAAGGTACAGGAGATCGCCGAGCAGCAAGGCTGGACCGAAACCGCCGTCCGGATCCGGCTGCTGCGGGCGCGGCGAACCGTCGGCAAACGGCTCGGACGGCGCGTCGAAGCCCCATCGCGCCGCTCTCCGAATCCACCCGTAGCCGCTGCAGCCAAGTAAGTTTTCTCTCCTCGAGACGAACCCGCCGCGAGGCAGCCGGACTTCGCGGCGGTCCGTTTTTTCTCGATAGGGTGGATGATTAGGAGGGGCAGGTCCCGAGCGAGGGCTGGTGAACTGTGGCAGCCCCCGCCGGCCCGTCGGTGAACCTAGCGCTGTTGCTGCGGTTGCGGCTGCCGGGTGTTGTTCTGGTGATTATTGTTGTTCTCGTGGCCGAAGCGCTGCCCGCCAGGACGCTCCTCGCCCGTGGCGCCCGGCGTAAAGTTCGCCTGCTGTGCGACACGCTGATACTGCTGTTCGAGAAGGTTCAGCGAGTTGTCGATATGCTGGCGCTGGTCTTCCCACGCCTCCTCGGGCGCGGCTTCCATCTGGCGAAGTTGATTCCTCACCTGCTGGTGTTGCGAGCGAAGCTGCTGGACGTTTTGCTGTAGGCCAGGCTGCGCCTGGGGATCGCGCCGCACGTGGCGGTCCAGTTCGTCGATTTTCTGCTCCATCTCGCGGAGCCGTGACTCCACGTGCTGCTTGTACTCCTGGCGACTCATTTCCGGCTGGTCGCCGGGCGCCGCCGGAGCCCGCTCATTATGCCGCGGTTCATCGCGCGGCGCCTCCTCCGCACGCCGCTCCGGCGCACACGCGGTTGCGAGCAGCAGTGAGGATATTCCGATCGTCAAGGCCAGTTTCATACGTTTTCCTCCCCTTTCGGTTGGTGACCCCCGATTCTGTTCAGCATCCCGGTTTCGCGAAGGTCACCGTCACACCGCTCTTCTGCCCTGGATGAGCCGGATTACCAGTACAACTACGGCAAGCACGAGCAGTAGATGGATCAAGCCCTGCGCCGTATAGCCGAAGAGCAAGCCCAGAAACCACAAAACCAGGAGAATGGCCAGAATGGTCCAAATCATTTCTCAAACTCCTCTCTGGGGTCTCGATGTGCAGCCGCCGTTCGAACTCCTTGGCGCCTCCGAAACGCTGTACTCAGGCCCATAAGCCGAGCCGGGAAGCCCGAAAAAACGACCCGCCCATTGGACTCCCCCATTCCTGAAACTGTTTCCGCCCATTCCTTAGCCCGCCTTGCGCTCATCTTTCCTCCGCCGCGTCGCCGCCGTGCGCTCACCGGCGCGTGCCGGAGGCTTTCTCTCGCGCGATGCAAGACTCTTCTGCAGGGCCTCCATTAAGTCGATCACCGGCGCCGGGCGTGCGGCCGGAGCCTCCTCCACGCCGCGCCCTTCCCGTTTCGCCTCAATCAGCGCCTGCACACGCGCCTGATACTCGTCCCGGAATCGCGAGGGATCGAACGGCCCCGCCAGGCTGTTGACAAGCTGCCTCGCCAACTCCATCTCCTGCGGCCGCACGTCGATCCCGGTGTCGGCGCCGTACCCGGGCACCTCCCTGACTTCCTCCGGATAGTAGATCGTATGCAGCGTCAGGCCGCGGTCGCGCGGCCGCAGGACCACTGTGTACTCGCGCTGGTGCATCCCGATCTTCGCTATCGCCGCATACCCACTCTCCTCCATCGTGCGGAGCAGGAGTTGGTAGGCCCGCCGTCCAGGCTCCTCGGGCACCGCGTAATATGAGGCATCGAAGTACAGCGGATCGATCTCGTCCAGCCTGACGAACTGCAAAATCTCCATCGTGTCGGTGGAGGCCGGCGCGATCTTCCTCAACTCCTCCGGCTCCACCAGCACATAACGGTTCTTACCCACCGGATATCCTTTGGCGATCTCGGAACGCTCCACCACGCGGTCGCACGTCGGACAGTACAACTGCTGCCGGATCCGCGTCTTGCACACCTCGTGCAACTGGTTGAACGATACATGCTCACTGCGTGCCGCCGCGAACAGCCGTATCGGGATGGAGATCAGGCCGAAGGTGATGTAACCTTTCCAGACCGTGGATGCCATAGAGAATCGCGCCCCGAACCTATGACGCACGCCGCGCCCGAATCGAAACGGCCGGCCGCGCCCCGGAGTCCAATCTCGGGCATTCTCCGCCGATCCGTACGTGAACATTTATGCTGCTAAGCCTGAAATCACTCCGCGGCTACTCGATCCAGGCACTGGACGGCGACATCGGCCGCCTCCTCGACTTCTACTTCGACGACACCGTCTGGGTCGTCCGTTATTGTGCCGTCGATACCGGTAACTGGCTGCCCGGACGCAAAGTGCTCCTCTCTCCCGTCTCCTTCGGAAGACCGGATTGGAGAACACTGCTGATTCCGGCAAGCCTCACCAGGGATCAGATCCTGGAAAGCCCCGCCCTCGACAGTGACTCGCCAATCTCCCGCGAGCACGAAGACCACCTATGCCGGTACTACGGCTGGCCGGCCTACTGGCGTGAAGGGCCCGCCGCTCCCCACCTGCACAGCCTGCGCCGTGTTCTCCGGCGCCATATCCAGGCCACCGATGGCGAGATCGGCCACGTCGACGACTTCATCGTCAATGTCGAAGACTGGCGGATCCGCTATCTCGTCGCCAACACTCGAAACTGGATTCCCGGCCGCCAGATTCTCATCTCTGCCGACTGGATCATGCGTATCTCCCGGACCGACCGCAAAGTCTACCTCGACCTCTCCCGCGACGCCGTCCGCCACAGCCCGGATTACGACCCCACCACTCCCGTCAACCGCGAATACGAAATTCGACTTTATGATTACTACGGCCGGCCGGCTTACTGGCTCGAAGACTCCAATTAGGCTTTCAGGCCGCGCTGTTCTACTACTTACAAGTGGGCGGCAAGTTGCTCCACATCTCCTGTCGTGCTCGGATGGGACTTTCCGGGAGCTGCGACGAAGTGGAGGAGGCTATGTTAGGTTGGGCTCTCGCGTTCTTTGTGATCGCGATCGTCGCCGCCATCTTCGGCTTCGGCGGCATCGCAACGGCGACGGCAGGAATCGCCAGGCTCCTATTCTTCCTGTTTCTAGTCGTCTTCGTCATCACCCTGGTTATGGGCGTGGCTCGCAGGACATAACTGATCGCGCGCGGGGATGCCGGGATCGGCTCTGCGTCCCCGCCCTCGAGTCCTGCCTGTTCGTCGATGACTGTAAATATTTCATCTGCCGGCATCAAGGTCAGGTAAGAAGGTTACGCAACCCCCTGCATCATCGCGGACTCAACTTTCTTCTTCCTGCAGTTTTACAGAAAGATGTGCTTTGGCAGTCAGCGTGCTGTTGGACTCCCCGCGAGGCTTCGCCTTCGGAAGGTAATCTGGCGAACAGTTGTTTAGTGTATAAATTGATTGCTCCGGGCGGTCGGCGTTCGGCATTCAGATTACCAAAGGCTCCATTCTGTTTCCGGAATGCATGGCAGCATCCGATAGCGTTGCCGGGCAGCCCATAACTCGCCACAAGGAGTAAACACCCAATGAAGAACGTCCTGATAACGGGTGGAGCAGGCTTCATCGGTTCGCATCTCGCCGAAGAGCTGCTTCGACACGGCTATCGGGTCCGGGTTCTCGACAATCTCTCCCCTCAGGTGCACGGCGACTCCCGCCGCCGTCCGGACTACCTCCACCCGGAAGTCGAGCTCATCCCCGAGGATATTCGCAACGATCAGGCGGTGCGCGCGGCGATGCGCGGCATCGATGCTGTCTTCCATTTTGTCGCCGTCGTCGGCGTGGGACAGAGCATGTATGAATTGACGCGATACACCAGCGTCAACAACGTCGGCACGGCGGTTCTTCTCGAGGTTCTCTCCGAACATCAAGTCGAAAAGCTGATCGTCGCCTCCAGCATGAGCGTCTACGGCGAGGGGATATACAGGGACTCTTTGGGCCGGATCTACTCTAACGTCGAGCGCTCGCTCGAACAATTGCGCGCCGGCGACTGGGAGATGCGCAATGCCGAGGGCGAAAGGCTCCAGCCCTTGCCTACGCCCGAGGACAAGATCCCGGCCCTACCCTCTCTGTACGCACTCACCAAATACGACCAGGAGCGCATGTGTCATCTGATCGGACGTGCGTATCGCATCCCCACTGTCGCGCTTCGGTTCTTCAACGTATTCGGCCCGCACCAGGCGCTCTCCAACCCGTATACGGGCGTCCTGGCCATCTTCGCCTCCCGCCTCCTCAACGGGAACGCGCCCGTCGTCTTCGAGGACGGGCGGCAGTTGCGCGATTTCGTCAACGTCTTCGATGTCGCGCGTGCCTGCCGCCTGGCGCTGGAGTCCCCCGACGCTGCAGGCATGACTTTCAACATAGGGAGCGGACGCCAGTACACCATTCGTTCCATTGCCGAGAAAATAACCCGTGTCCTGGGTAAACGGATTGATCCGGAGATCAGCGGCAATTACCGGTTCGGCGACGTGCGTCACTGCTTCCCGGACATCGGCCTGGCGCGCCAGGTCCTCGGCTATGAACCCTGCGTCTCGCTGGAGGATGGACTCGTCGAACTCGCCGCCTGGCTCGAAGGACAGGTCGCCTGCGACCGCGTCGGCGAGGCGCGTGCAGAGCTTGCCTCACGAGGATTGATGGTGTGACCGAGCAACGAAACGTGAGCTGCGCGCGCCGCGGCGCCGGTCTCTCTCGCAGCGCCGCTCATCCGGACCGGACAGTTCTCATCACCGGCGGCGCCGGTTTCGTCGGAAGCAATCTCGCCCATCGCCTGCTTGGCTCCGGCAGCGCCGTCACTCTCTTCGATAACCTCTCCCGCCGCGGCGTGGAAGCCAACATCGCCTGGCTCCGCGAAAACCACGGCGACCGGGTCCGGCTGGAAATCGCCGATATCCGCGACCGCGCCGCGGTCCGCCACGCCCTTCGCGGCGTCTCCCAGGTCTATCATCTGGCCGCCCAGGTGGCGGTGACCACCAGCTTTGACAATCCGCGCACCGACTTCGAAATCAACACGCTCGGCACGCTTAACCTGCTCGAAGAAATGCGGGCACTGGAGACCGCGCCCTCCCTCGTGTTCACCTCGACCAACAAAGTCTACGGCGGACTCGAGGACCTCAAGCTCCGCCCGCGCGAGACCCGCTACGAACCGGTCGATCCCCTGCTTCAGGCCTGCGGCATCGACGAATCCCGTCCTCTCGATTTCCAGACGCCCTACGGCTGCTCCAAGGGCGCCGCCGAGCAGTACGTCATCGACCACGCCCGCAGCTTCTCGATCCCCGCCGTAGCCTTGCGGATGAGCTGCATCTATGGGCCGCGCCAGTTTGGCACGGAAGACCAGGGCTGGGTGGCTCACTTCCTGATTCGGGCGCAGCGCGGCGAGCCGATCACGATTTACGGCTCCGGCCTCCAGGTGCGCGACTGCCTCTTCATCGACGACCTCGTCGAGGCCCTGGTGCTCGCGCAGTCCCGGTGCCGGACGTTGTCCGGACAGGCTTTCAACCTCGGCGGCGGCCCGGCAAACACCACCAGCCTGCTCGAGCTCATCGACCTGATCGCCGCTCTGCGCGGCCAGCGGCCCCAGATCCGCTTCGACCGTCGCCGTCCCGGCGACCAGAACTACTACGTCTCCAACATCCGCAAATTCCAGAGCGCCACCGGCTGGATGCCCCGCACCACCCTGCGCGAAGGAATCGAGGCCCTGGAGGATTGGTTGTTGACCTTCTCGCCTGCCGCGGCTCGAGGGCGGAACCGGCAGCTTCAGAACGTGGCGCATTGAGGTAGCGCATGAAATACGCACTTGTCAATCCGGTGTGGGACTTTGAAGGCAGCATCTACTTCGGCTGCCGCGAGCCGCACTTGCCGCTCGAGTTCGGGTACGCCAAGGCACTGCTGGAGCGCAGCGGTCACGAGGCCCTTATCCTCGACGGCCAGCTCGACGGGCTGTCCTACAAGCATATCCGCGAACAGCTCCAGTTCTACCGTCCGGACTTTACCGTCATCACCACCGCGCCCAGTTACCTGTTCTGGCGCTGCCCGCCGCCGGAGTTGCGCGTGCCCATCGCGGCTGTGCGGCAGCTCCGCAGCGTGGGCGGCGTGATGGTCGCGGTCGGTCCGCACGGATCCACCACGCCGCAGGCAACGCTCAACAAGCTCGGGGTCGATGCCGTGGTGCTCGGCGAATGCGAGGAGATCCTGCCGCTGCTGGCCGGCGACTGGCGGACCGTAAACTCGCTCTGCTATCGGTCGCCCGACGGCATCATCGTTCGAGGAGGCCCTCATGCCGGCAACGTCGCTGCATTGCCTCCGCTCGAATGGCCGCCCGCAACCCTACGCCGGCACCACCATCACCACCATCGCTTCGACGCCGCGCCGGCGCTGCCCGGCGCCGAGGTCGAGACTTCGCGCGGCTGCCCCTACCATTGCACCTTCTGCGCCAAGGACAACTTCCGCAATCGCTATCGCCGCCGTCCCGTTCCGGTCGTCCTTGAGGAGATCGACGCCCTGCTGGTCCGCGGCGTCGAATACGTCTACTTCATCGACGAGATATTCCTTCCCAACCGGGAGCTGCTCGAGGCGCTCGCCAGCCGACGCCTCAAGTTCGGCATTCAGACGCGCATCGACCTCTGGAGTCTCGAGATGCTGGACCTGCTCGGCTGCGCCGGATGCGTCTCGATCGAAGCCGGTGTCGAAAGCATCACGGAGGAGGGACGTGCGCGCCTGGACAAGAACTGCCGCCACACCACCTATGAGCTGGCTGATCTCCTCATCCACGCCAAACAGTGCGTACCCTTCGTGCAGGCCAACCTGATCGAGATGCGCGAGGACGATCGCAACTCCGTAGAGGCCTTCCGCCAATACCTCCAGCGCTTCGGCGTGTGGGCCAACAAACCCGTGCCGCTGTTCCCTTATCCCGGCTCGCCCGAGTACAGCCGGCGCTGGGGAGCGCCCGACGACAACGCCTGGGAGCGCGCCCACGACTCCTACATCAACGGCTACCAGGAGTTCAGCGACATCCAGGAGGAACATCCGGTCCCGCTAATTCAACTGGAGCTGAGCGGGACACGATGAGCCGCCCGGACCGAAGCAAAATTCGCAGGGTTCTGATGACCACCGACACGCTCGGCGGCGTCTGGAACTATGCCGTTGATCTGACCAGGGCGCTGTCGCGCCAAGGCATCGAGGTCATTCTGGCGACCATGGGCGCCCCCCCCTCTCCGGCGTTGCGCGACCAGATCAGCCGCCTGCCCCATGTTGAGCTTCGGGAAAGCCGCTACCGCCTGGAGTGGATGGAAGACCCCTGGGACGATGTGGCGCGCGCAGGGGACTGGCTCTTGCGGCTTGAGACGAAGCTTCGGCCGGACATTGTCCACCTCAACGGCTACGCTCACGGCACGCTCCCGTGGCGCGCACCCGCCCTCGTTACCGGACACTCCTGCGTTCTGTCCTGGTGGGCGGCCGTTCGGAAACAGGAGGCGCCGGCGGAGTGGGACCGCTACAGAGAGCATGTGGCGGCGGGTCTTCGCGCAGCCTCCCTGATCACGACTCCAACACAGGCGATGCTCGAAGATCTCCGCCGCATATACGGCGCTCCGCGTGCCTGGCGCGTCATCCCGAACGGGCGCGAACTCGATCACTTTGGCCCCGCCCGCAAGGAGCCTGTTGTCTTCGCTGCCGGACGTCTCTGGGATGAGGCCAAGAACATCCGCGCGCTCGACCGCGTCGCCTTTCACCTCCCCTGGCCGGTCTATGTCGCCGGCGATAACCGGCATCCGGACGGCGGCGGCTTCCACGCCGCGAACGTGCGCCCGCTCGGGTGGCTGTCTTCTTCGCAACTGGCCCAATGGTACGCACGGTCCTCCATCTACGCACTCCCGGCAAAATACGAGCCCTTCGGACTGACCGTGCTCGAAGCCGCCATGTCGGAGTGTGCGCTGGTGCTCGGCGACATCCCGAGCCTTCGCGAAAACTGGGACGGCGCCGCGTTGTTCGTACCGCCCGACGATCACCTGGCTCTCGGCGCCGCCGTCGTCGACCTGATCGGAAATCCGTCGCTGCGCCTCGAATTGGCGCGCCGGGCCCGCGCTCGGGCAGCCCGATTCACTGTCGCCAGCATGGCCGAGGCGTACCTGGATTCCTACCGGTGGCTTCTCCGTGAGCACCGCCCCGCCGGCCAGGCCGAAAAGGAGAGCGCGATCGCAGCCTTGAACTGAGATGAAGGCCGTCCTCTTCTACCACTCTCTACGGTCGGACTGGAACCACGGCAACGCGCACTTCCTGCGCGGCATTGTTTCCGAGCTCATCTTCCGCGGCTGCCGCATCGAGGTCTATGAGCCGGCCGGCGGCTGGAGCGCCCGCAATCTGATCGCGCAGTACGGGCCAGCCGCCGTGTCCGGCTACCAACGCGTCTATCCGGCGCTGGCGAGCACGCTCTACGATCCGGAAACGCTCGATCTCGATCGCGCCCTACGCGGGGCCGACCTCGTGCTGGTGCACGAGTGGAACGGGCACACCCTGGTGGCCCGCATCGGCGAGCATCGACGCCGCAATCCGCACTACGTCCTGCTGTTCCACGACACCCATCATCGCTCGGTGACTGCCCCGGAACAGATGGCGCGCTACGATCTGTCCCACTACGACGGCGTGCTCGCCTTCGGCGCCGTCGTCGGCGAGATCTACCGCCGCAACGGCTGGGCCCGCCGTGTCTGGACCTGGCACGAGGCAGCCGACGTCCGCGTCTTCTACCCTCGCCCGCGAAGGCGCGGCGAGCCCTCTGCCGACCTGGTCTGGATCGGGAATTGGGGCGATGGCGAGCGTGCCGCCGAACTCGAGGAGTTCCTCATCCAACCCGTCAAATCGCTCAGGCTTCGGGCCCGCGTCTACGGCGTCCGCTACGCGCCCGAGGCGCTGGCCGCTCTGGCCGATGCCGGGATCGAGTACGGCGGCTGGCTTCCAAACTACGAGGCGCCCGAGGTCTTCGCGCGCCACCGGCTTACCATCCATGTTCCGCGCCGTCCCTACACCGCGGCCCTCCCCGGCATTCCCACGATCCGGCCCTTTGAAGCGCTCGCCTGCGGCATCCCGCTGATCAGCGCGCCTTGGAACGACTGCGAGAATCTGTTTCAGCCGGGCCGGGATTTTCTGGTGGCGCGCGACGGCGCCGGGATGCGGCGCCAAATTCTCTCCCTGCTCTCCAACCCCAATCGGGCCGAGGAGCTGGCCGCGCATGGGCGGCGGACCGTTCTCCGGCGCCACACCTGCGGGCAGCGCGTCGACGAACTGCTCGCCGTTGTCCGGGAACTCCAGGAATCCCCCGCACTCTCATCCCCTCTGAAGGAGATGCGCGCATGAAGCGAAAAATCGAGGTTGCCTTCTTCGGATCGAGCTTGGTTTCGGCATACTGGAACGGCGCCGCGACGTACTACCGCGGCATCATTCGCGCCCTCCACGGCCGCAGCTACAACGTGACTTTCTACGAACCCGACGCCTATGACCGGCAGCGTCATGCCGACATGCCACCGCCTGCCTGGGCCCGCGTGGTCGTCTATCCCGCCAGCGGCAGCGACGGCGTAGGGCGGGCTCTTGAAGAGGCCCGCGGCGCCGACGTCCTCGTTAAGGCAAGCGGCGTCGGCGTCTATGATGACCTGCTCGATCGCGCGATTCTCCAAATTCGCCGGCCGGGCGCCGCGGCCATCTTTTGGGACGTGGACGCACCCGCCACGCTGGATCGCGTCCACCGGATTCCGCGGGATCCCTTTCGCGAACTGATCCCGCGCTACGATGCGATCTTCACATACGGCGGCGGCCGCCCCGTGGTGAACAGCTACCGTTCGCTCGGGGCGCGGCTTTGCGTTCCGGTCTATAACGCGCACGATCCGGAGACGCACTTCCCCGTCCCCCCGGAGAGCCGGTTCCAGGCGGATCTGAGCTTCCTTGGCAACCGTCTTCCGGACCGCGAGGCCCGCGTCGATGAGTTCTTCTTCCGCGCCGCCATAGAGGCGCCAAAATCGCGCTTCCTGCTGGCCGGCAGCGGGTGGGAGGGGAAGCCGATGCCGCCGAACGTCACCTCGCTCGGTCACCTCTTCACACGCGACCACAATGCCTTCAACAGCTCGGCGCGCGCCGTGCTCAACATCAGCCGGGAGAGCATGGCGCAGTATGGCTTCTCGCCGGCAACCCGCGTCTTCGAGGCGGCCGCGGCCGGAGCCTGCCTGATCACGGATGACTGGGAGGGTGTGGGCGAATTCCTCGAGCCCGAAAGCGAGGTGCTCGTCGTGCGCGATGGCGGCGGCGTGGCGGAGTTGCTTCGCACGCTCTCCGCCGAACGCGCCCGCCAAATCGGCCAGGCGGCGCGCCGCAGAGTGCTGGCCGACCACACCTACGACAGCCGGGCATCGCTTATCGACGCCATGCTCACCGGCCGGCTCACCCCCATCCGCTCCGCCGCCGGCAGCGCCGCCGGACTGGAGGCGCGATGAGCCGGCCGTCGCTGCGCTTCGTTGTGCTGGGCCTGTCGATCACATCGTCCTGGGGCAATGGACACGCCACGACCTATCGGGCGCTGCTGCGCGAACTCGCCGCGCGCGGCCACGAGGTTCTCTTTCTCGAGCGCGACATGCCCTGGTACGCCCAGCATCGCGATCTTTTAGATCCCCCATATGCCCGCGTCTGTCTTTATACCTCCTTCGAGGAGTTGCGGGACTGTTACGAGCATGAGATCAGAACTGCCGACATTGTCATGGTGGGCTCCTACGTGCCCGAGGGAGTCCGGGTCGGCTGGTGGGTAAACTCGGTGGCGCGCTGCGCCGCCTTTTACGACATCGACACACCTGTGACGATGGCGAAACTTGCGCGCAGCGACTACGAGTATCTGTCGCCTCCTCTGATCCCACGCTACGATCTGTATCTCTCATTTACCGGCGGCCCGCTGCTGCGCCGCATCGAAGACGAGTACGGTTCGCCGATGGCCCGCGTCCTGTACTGCTCGGTAGATCCCGGTTTGTACTATCCCGAGGAATGCGAGCCCCGGTGGGATCTCGGCTACCTCGGAACGTACAGCCTCGACCGGCAGGAACGGCTCGAGGCGACCCTGCTTCATTCCGCGCGCGAATGGCGCGAAGGACGCTTCATCGTCGCCGGCCCCCTCTATCCGCCGACGATAGGCTGGTCCGCCAATGTCCATCGCATCGAGCACCTTCCGCCGGCCGAGCACAGGCGCTTCTACAGCTCCCAGCGATTCACTCTGAACGTCACCCGAGCCGACATGCGGCGCGCCGGCTATTCGCCCAGCGTCCGCCTGTTCGAGGCCGCTGCCTGCGCCACTCCGATCCTCAGCGACTCCTGGGCAGGACTGGAATCTATCTTCGCAATCGGGAGCGAGATTCTGGTGGTCAATTCGCCTCGCGACACGCTGACGGTGCTTCAGGGTTTCCCGGAAGAGGAGCGCGCGGCGCTCGGCCGCCGGGCGCGAGATCGAGTGCTCGCGGCCCACACGGCCGCCCATCGCGCGCGCGAACTGGAGACCCACGCACTGTTTGCGATCGTCCGGAACCGGAGGAGCCCCGCCCTGTTCTCCCCCGTCCCGGCGATGGCGGATCGCGGCGGCCCGAAAGCTCCCTGGGGTCGGGATGCCGTCGGAACCGCAGCGGAATCGCGTACTGGAAGTAAATAGGTTATTCCATCACTTAGTCTGCAATACTTACAGACTAATTCGGTAAGATATTCCCTTGCGCAGTCCTACCAGACGGGCCTACAATAAAAGTGCGGCTGGCCTTGGCGGCCGGATGGTTTTTGTCGCTTCCCATCCGAAAAAAAGTCCGCGAAGGAGAGCGGCGACAGCGGGCTTTCCGCCGAGCCGGCCGCATTCTCCCTCACACCTTCTCCGGCGTCCACGACGGTGGATCGCTCGCCGGAAACGATTCCTCGGAAGCCTCCTGCACCTGATCGAGCGCCGGCCAAACGCGTTCGTACCGGCGTGTGCCTTGCATCGCCGCGGCTTTGCGCTCATGTGCGGCGCGCGGCTGCCCCTGGATGGTTGCGATCTCTCCCGTCTCCATCAACTGTTTGAAGCGCCGCAGATCTTCTTCGATCTGCCGCTCCGGCATTTCTCCGAGCAGTTTCGCGATCGCGGCGCCGACCCTTCCTCCGGGAGGATTGTACTGCAGCACCACGCGCACTTCCGTGCCGCGCCAGCGCTTCGGATGGAAGCTCACGGAACCGGCGGACTCCACCTGCGCCCCTTCAAGCGAACGCCAGCCGATTCTCTCGTTCTCCACATCGTTGATGATCTCGGCATCCCATTCCAGCCGCATGCCGGCCGGCGCCTTCACGCGCCAATGCGACCGCCGGTCGTCGATGCGCTCGATCGAATCGATGTGTGAAAGGAAGTGGGGGAGGTTTTCGAGATCGCGCCAGAAGCGATAGAGGTCGTCGGGCGGGCGGTTGATCGTCACGGCTTTCTCCACGCGGAGGCCAAGCTCGTAAGGAACGCTGGTTCTCCGTCCGCGGCCGCCGTGATGAATTCCGAGCGCCTGGTAGACCGGGCAGTAGCCGGTGATGCCGCGCTGCAGCATCATCCCGCCCAGAGCCGCGAGCGCAAGCGACCGGCCGGTTCGCCGCCTGATCCCGCTGATCCCATAGACAACCAATGCTCCGCCCCCGAGCGCCATCGCGATGCGCTCAACCGGCCCGACGTTTACGATCGGGACCCTGTCGTGTCGAACTAATGTCATACCGCATCCTCCTTTCTGTCTTCGGAACGATACTCCGCCCGTCCGCTCACGCCTGGACGGGCGTCAGCTCCACTTTGAGCCACCCCGGCTGCCTCTCGTCGAACGCGGCGTAGGCGTCGAGAATCGAGGTGAACGGTTCGACCCGCGTCAGCACCGTCGAGGGATCGACCTCACCCATGCGGACCAAATCGAGCAACATCGGAATGTATTTGCGATGGTTGCAATTACCCATGTTCACGGTCAGGTTCTTGTTCATCGCCCGGCCGATCGGGAACGAGCGCATCGAGTTCGGATAAACGCCGACAATCGAAAGCGTGCCGGCCTTGGCGCAGCACTCGACGCCCCACTCGAGTGCCTGGGATGGCGCGTCGCCCGGACGCCAATGCCCGTCGGTCGGGTGCGTGCGCGGCGCGACCTCGGAGACCTCGCGCTCGAAATCTTTGGCTCGCTGCTCGGAGCGCTGCGCCGCAGGTCCGGAGTGCGGGCGCTCGGCGTCGACGCCGACGGCGTCGATGACACGATCGGGCCCGATGCCACCGGTGAGATCGCGGATCACCTGCACGGGATCTTCGCGCGAGAAATTGATCACCTCGGCGCCCTGCGCGCGGGCCATGTCGAGCCGCGTCTCTTCCTGATCGATGGCGAGAACGCGGCTGACGCCCTGTAGCTTGCAGCTTGCGATGGCGAACTGCCCGACCGGTCCGCAGCCGAAGACCGCCACGACATCGCCGTCCTTCACCTCGGCCAGTTCGGCTGCGAAGTAGCCGGTGGGGAAGATATCGGAGATCAGGATCGCCTGTTCGTCGGTGACCTCTTCGGGGATCTTGACCAGACCGACGTGGGCGAACGGGATGCGTGCACGCTCGGCTTGCAGGCCGTGGAACGCCCCGTTCTCAGCGGGTCCGCCGAAGTAGGCGGTCCCGGCCTGCGGGCCGTTCGGGTTGGCCGTGTCGCACTGGGCGTAGTAGCCGGCGCGGCAGTAGACACAGTATCCACAGGCAATCGTCGAGGCGACCACCACGCGGTCACCGGGGTTGAGATTGCGGACCGCGCTGCCGATCTCTTCAACGATGCCGACTGCTTCGTGCCCGAGGATCGTTCCGGGCTTCATGCCCGGCATCGTTCCGCGCACCATGTGCAGGTCTGTCCCGCAGATGGCGGTGGCGGTGATGCGGACGACGGCGTCGGTCGGCTCCTGGATGCTCGGCTCTTCCACGTCTTCGAGACGGATGTCGCCGATATCGCGAAAGACAACAGCTTTCATGACTCGGATTCCCTCCGATTGGTGGATGCCCGCGGGCGCGTTTCATTACGCCGGGAGTTTCAGGAGATGCCGAGAAAGCGCCGGGCTTCGGCTTCCAGCCCGGGCGTGCAGCAGACGGCGTTCCCTCCGTAAATGGTGCTGCCGCCGTCGAAGTTGAAGAACCGGCCTCCGGCCTCCTCGGTCAGGATCTTTAACGGCGCGAGGTCCCAGGGCGCGGCGGTGAGTTCGAGCCAGAGGTCGGCCTGCCCCTGCGCTACCATCACGGCGTCGAGCACGCCGCCCATGCTGCGCACGGCCCAGAAGTTGGCAAGCCAGGGCAGCAGCGTGCCGGCGGGGCCTTTGCGCGTGACGGCATTGAAGCCGTTGAAGCACACCACGGCCTGCGAAGGCGCCGCGATTGAGGAGACGCGAATCGGCTCGCCGTTGCGGAATGCGCCGCAGCCGCGCGCGGCATGGAAGAGTTCACCGAGCGCGGGCAGGTGCGCGGTCCCAACCACCACCTCGCCGTCCACTTCGAGTCCGATCAGGTTGGCCCAGGCCGGATTACCGCGAACGAAGTCGCGCGTACCGTCGATCGGGTCCACGATCCAGCGCCGGCCGTTGCGTGACTCGTGCGTGGAGCCCTCTTCGCCAAGGATTCCGTCTTCGGGAAACGCCGCCCGAATGGTGCTCACGATCGCGGCCTCGCATTCGCGGTCGGCGATGGTGACCGGAGAAAGGTCCGCTTTCTCTTCGGCCTTGACGCCCTGTTTGCGATAGCGAAGCGCGATTTCGCCGGCGCGCATGGCGGCTTCCCGCGCGACGTTCAGCTCCGTTTCGAATTGCATTGAGGGTATTTTAACCTGTATATAGGATATTCAGCTTCCGGCTGAATGCCGGGAAGGAGCGTACCAGAGATGAGCACCCGGACCGTTTTCACACTACTCGAGGAGGCAGTTGAGCGGTACGGTTCTGCTCCAGCGCTCCACCAGCCACTCCCCGGAGGCAAGCACCGCAGCTATAACTGGGTCGAGTACAGGACGACGGTGCAGGAGATCGCCTGCGGGCTGCGCAGCCTCGGCATCCAGCGCGGCGACATTGTCGGGCTGCACTCGGAGACCCGCGCCGAGTTCTACATGGCCGATCTCGGGGTGATCTCGAACGGCTCGATCGCTGCGGCGCTGTACACGAGCTACCCGGTACACGAGCAGGTCCGGACGCTCGAAGCCTGCGGACCGAAGGCGGTCTTTGTCGAAAACCCGAAGAGCCTGAAGGCGCTGCGCGAGGCCGCCTCCTCGCTCAACGTGACCTGGATTCTGATGAGCGGAACGGCCGACGGAACGATGACGCTTGAGGAACTGGCGGCTCTCGGGCGCAAGGCGTTGGATGAGGCCCCCACGGCCTTCGACCGCATTCACGCCGAAGTGCGGCCGGAGGATCACGCGATCCTTTACCTCACGTCGGGAGCGACCGGCGAGCCGAAGATGGGGCTGGTTTCGCACCGCGCGATCCTGGCCAACGCCGATATGGGGCCCGAGGTGATCGAACTGGGGCCGGAGGATGCAACGATCGCGTTCCTACCTTCGGCGCACATCACGCAGCGCTTCGTGATGGAGATCTTCATGATCCGTATGGGCGTACCGGTCTGGTTCTCCGAAGGGCTATCGCGACTGCCGCACGAAATGCGCTCGGTGCGGCCGACGTTCCTGGTGGCGCCGCCGCGTGTGTGGGAGCGCATCTTCGCCAGCATATCGACGGAGATCCGAAAGCGCGGCACGGTGTCCCGGCGGCTCTTTTATACGGCAGTCGGGGTAGGCGCGGAGGCGTATCGGTACACGCTGGACGGCAAGCCGCTGCCGATCTGGATCAGCGCGTCGATGAAGCTGTTCGACAAGGTGATGTTCCGCAAGATTCGCGAGCGGCTCGGCGGCCGCGTCCGCGTCGCTGTTTCCGGCGCGGCGCCGCTCGGCAAAGAGCTCGCCGCGTTCTATGCCGCGATCGGGATGCCTTTGATCGAAGGCTACGGCCTCACCGAGGGCGGCGTACTGGTCTTCAATCCCGTCTCGCGGCCGAAGCTCGGCAGCATCGGCAAGCCTCTGCCCGGCGTCGAACTGAAGATCGCCGAGGACGGCGAACTGCTGGTCAAGAGCCCGACCCTGTTCGACGGCTATTACAAAGACCCCGAGGCAACCGCGGCCGTGCTGCGCGACGGCTGGCTCTACACGGGCGACATCGCCGAGATCGACGACGAAGGCTACGTTTACATCACTGGCCGCAAGAAGGAGGTCATCGTCGCCTCCAACGGCAAGAAGATTTACCCGGCGCGCGTCGAGACGCTGTTCAAGGTGGAGCCGATCGTCAACCAGGTCTTCGTGCTCGGCGACCGGATGCCGTATGCGGCGGCGCTGTTCACCCTGAACATGGCGGCCGTCGAGGCGATCATCGGGGCCGAGCGGGCGAAGAGCCTGACGCTCGACGACATCGCGAAGCTGCCCGAGATTCAGAAAGAAGTCAAAGAGGCCGTTCAGCGCGCCAACAAGCAGCTTGCGCCGTTCGAGCAGATCCGGAAGTTCCGGATTCTCGACCGCGAGTTCACGATCGACTCGGGCGAGATGACGCCGACGATGAAGCTGCGGCGCGCGAAGGTGCTGGAGAATTTCCAGCCGGTCATCTCCGACATTTACGCGGGCAAAGAAGAGGCGGCGCTATAGTCCGGTGACGCGCACTTCGCGCGAATCCTCCTGCTGCCGCAGCAGTTCGATCTCGATGCGCTTTTCGGGCAGCAACTCCGGAAAGCGCTCTCCCCATTCGATCAGCACGACCGCATCCTGATGAAAGAGATCGTCGAGCCCGAGCGACTCAACCTCGCGCGGGTTTTCGAGCCGGTAGAGGTCGATGTGGTAGACGCGGGGCATTCCGCCGTACTCCTGGATCAGAGTGAAAGTGGGGCTGGAGACCTCTTCCGGAGGTGCGGCGCCGAGCCCTTTGACAATGCCCTTGGCGAGCGTGGTCTTGCCGGCCCCGAGATTTCCGATTAAGAGCACGACGGCGCGCGATGGTAACTGGCGCGCAAGGAGTTCGCCGAGGGCGACGGTCTCATCCTCGGAGGCGGTGTGGAAGATCTCGGTCATGCGCTCAGAGTCTCCCGCATGGCGGCAGGCAGGTACTTGAGCAAGTCCGTCGCGATGAGGCACTGCTCGCCGAGGTCAGCGGCGCCGAGCTCGCCGGCACGGCCGTGAAGCCAGACGGCTCCGGAGACGGCGAGTTCCGGGGCGTCGGGGAACTGGCCGAGCAGCCCGGCGATGAGGCCGGTCAGGATGTCGCCGGTGCCTCCGGTGGCCATGGCCGGCGTGCCACTCGGGTTGACGCGGACCTGGCCGTCCGGGGTCGCGATCAGCGAGCGCTGGCCCTTCAGCACGACGGTCACGCCGCGATCCATGGCGAAGGCCCGGACGACCTCGAGGCGGTCCGCCTGGATTTTGGCGGTGGAGCGACCGGTGAGGCGAGACATTTCGCCGGGGTGCGGGGTGAGGACGCGCCGGCGGCCTCCGGCGCGAAAGCCGATTCCGGCCAGAGCATTCAGCGCGTCGGCGTCGAGCACGACTGGAAGTTTGCAGTCCTCGAAGATGCGGTTGACGAACGCGACGGTCTCGGGGTGGGTGCCGATGCCGGGCCCGATGGCGACGACGTCCTTGCGCGCGAGTATCTCATGCCAACGCCCGGATTCGATGGCATGAAAAGAGATGGCTCCATCGCCGGTTTCATCGAGCGGCTCGGTCATCAATTCGGGGGCGTGGGCAGCGATTACAGGGATGGCGGAGGCGGCCGAGGCGACGGTCACCAGGCCCGCTCCGGCACGGAGGGCGGCGAGGCCGGCCATCACGGCGGCGCCGGTCTTCCCGCGGGAGCCTCCAACGACAAGGACGTGGCCGAAGTGGCCCTTGTGCGCACCGGCAGGGCGCGGGGCGAAGAGGCGGGCGAGCGCCGCGGGTTCGGTGAGCGAGAGCCAGTTGGCGGGATCGTCCTCGTAGAGCGTGGGCGGGCTCCCGATCGCTCCGATGCGGAGGCGGCCGATGCGGTCACAGTTGGGCGGGAGCACGTGGCCGATCTTGGGCGCCGTAAAGGTGACGGTATAGTCGGCGCGGGCGATTTCGCCGGCGCTGTCAGGGCGGTCACTTTCGATACCGCTCGGGATATCGACGGCGACGATGCGGGCCAAGGGGAAGCCGGTGTTGATTTCGTGGATGAGATCGAGAAGCCGGCCGGTGGCGGGCCCGCGAAGTCCGGTGCCGAGCAGGGCGTCAACGACTACATCGGCGTGGCGCATCTCCGGAGTGACCTCGAAGGCGACGGGGCAGCCGCAGGCGCGGAGCATTCGGTAATTTTCCGCGGCATCGCCTTTCAGCTCTTCCGGCGGGCCGGAGAGAACGACGTCGAGGGCGCGCGGGCGGATGCGG
This sequence comes from Bryobacteraceae bacterium, assembly GCA_046289265.1. GTDB lineage: Bacteria > Acidobacteriota > Terriglobia > Bryobacterales > Bryobacteraceae > JBKBWD01. The sequence continues at coordinate 22,294 of JBKBWD010000071.1, forward strand.
GTGTAAAGCTGCCGGGCGACGACGAAACCGTCGCCTCCGTTGTTTCCCTTGCCGCAGAGCACGACGATGCGCCGGTCAGCGAGCGGCGCGAAGACCTCCTGCATGAGTTCGAGGACGCGGTGGCCGGCGTTCTCCATGAGGATGAGGCCGGGGATGCCGGACTCGATGGTGCGGCGGTCGACTTCGCGCATCCGGGCGGCGGTCAGAACCTTCATTCGCTAAAGTCTCCTGGCGATCAGCATGGTCATGTCGTCCTGGAGGTCGGCGGCGCCGGTCCAGTCGTGGACGGCCTCGATGACGGCCTCGACGATCTGCTGGCCGGAGGCGTCGCGGTGGCGGAGGACGGTTTCGATGAGGCGCTCTTCGCCGAACATTTCGCCGTACTCGTTTTCCGGTTCGGTGACGCCGTCGGTGTAGAAGAGCAGCAGATCCCCGCTCTCCATGCGGAGGCAGCTTTCGCCGTAGCGGGCGAAGGGGAAAGCTCCGACAACCATGCCGTTGATTTCCAGGCGGATGATGTCGCCGTTACGGAACAGCAGCGGCGGAAGATGGCCGGCGTTGGTGTAGGTAAGGGTCCCGTCGGCGTCGTTGTAAAGGCCGCAGCAGAAGGTGGCGTACTTTTCCGGCGAAGTCGATGCGTAGAGGTGCTGGTTGAGGCGCGTGACGATTCCGGTGGTACAGGCCGGAGATTCGCCGCCCTGAAGCTGGGTACGGAACGAGGACTGGATGGTCGCCATCAGGAGCGCGGCCGAGACGCCCTTGCCAGCGACGTCGCCGAGAGCGAGGGCAAGGCGGCCGTCTTCGAGTTGCTGATAGTCGTAGTAGTCGCCCGAGACGAGGCGGGCCGCGTGGCAGGAGGCCGTGAGCTCGAGGCGCGGCAGTTCGGGCCGCACCTTCGGGTGCAACTGGCCCTGCACTTCGCGGGCGATTTCGATTTCGGAATGGAGGCGTTCCTTTTCCTTTTCGACCACGACGAGGCGCTGGAGGTTTTCGGTCATGGCGTTGAAGGAGCGGCCGAGTTCGGCAAGCTGGTCATGGCCGTGGATGCGAATGCGATGGCTGAAGTCGCCCTGAAGAACGTGGTGGGTGCCTTCGTAAAGTTCGTGCACGGCTCCGGTGATGGTGCGGGTGAGGGAGACTCCGATGACGAGGGCGATGAGTTCGACGATCAGGAATAGGCCCGCGAATCCGAAGAAGAAATAGAGAATCGCGGGCTGATCCCAGGCGGCCTCGCGGCTGAGCACGATGCGGAGGACTCCGGAGATGCGGGTCTGCACGGCCAGGAGCGCGACGTCGGATTCGCCGGGCGACTCCCAGAGCGAGACGGGAACGATCGTAAACCAGGCGACCTCGAAGTCGAGGGGATTGAGGGAGGGCGGGACGGCGGCGACGTCCTCGTTGTTGTTGTTGTTGAAGGTCCGCATGGCGCGCTCGCGTGCGGGGCGCGTGGGGTCACGGAATCCGCGAAGTCCGATGACGCCGAGTCCGGGGACAAGATTGGTGAGGAAGCTACGGGTGATGGGCGCGGTGACGGTGACGGCGGCGTCGGGGAGCGGGATGTGGGTCCAGGCGTAGAGATAGCCGTCTTTGAGGACGAGTCCAGAGTCTTCTCCGGTTCCGACGGGCGGAGGGGTCAGGGTGGCGTCCTCGGGGTAGCGGAGGCCGCCGTTGGCGCTGCTGACCAGGATTTCGAGTCCGGGGAAGCGATCGCGGAAGACGAAGCCGAAGCGGCGGACGGCGTCGGGCCGATTGGGTTCGGGCATACGAGCGATGGACTGGGCCATGCCGCGCAGGGATGTGATACGCCGTTCGAGTTCCGCGCCGGCGAGGTAGACGCCGACCTGGCCGGAGAGGGCCCAGATTCCCAGGAACGCCAGGATCGCGATGAGGAGAACGGGGACGACGGCGATGAAGAGATAGGCGACGATGAGGCGGTTGCGCAGGCGCCAGATCGATTCACGGACCGCGCGGGCCGACAGACGGATGGCGCTCCAGAAGGCGAGAACCCAGACGATCAGGGGAACGACGGCCGCAGCGAGGGAGCCGGGAGCCAGGAAGGAGACGGCGAGCCAGAGGACCAGGGAGAGGGCGAATGCCCCCTCCACGCGCCCGAAATGTGAAGTGACGTCCCTGAGGCTCACGGTCGCAAACCGATCTGTTTAGAGCCGCGACTTCGCGATGGCCGGGGTGTCTTTTTCGGTGTCCGGCGCTTCGAGATAAGTACGGGTTAGCCAGTCCCGGAGGGTGGTGAATGCCGTTTCCGGGTCGTCGGCATAGGAGAACAGATCGAGATCGGCCGGGCTGATCATGCCGTAGCGAGCCAGGGCCTCGATATTCAAGATTTCCTTCCAGAAGTCGGTGCCGTACAGGAGGATGAAGATCTCCTTGTTGAGCTTCTGGGTCTGGACGAGCGTGAGCATTTCGGAGAGCTCGTCGAGGGTGCCGTAGCCGCCGGGGAAGACGACGAGGGCCTTGGCCATGTAGGCGAGCCAGAACTTCCGCATGAAGAAGTAGTGGAACTCGAAGGAGAGCTCAGGCGTGATGTATTCGTTGGGCCACTGCTCGAAGGGGAGGCCGATGTTGAGGCCGATGGTTTTGCCCTGGGCATCGCACGCTCCGCGGTTGGCGGCCTCCATGATACCGGGGCCGCCGCCGGTACAGACGACGAAACGGCGGATGGCGTTCTCCAGGCCGTCTGACCATTCGGTGAGGCGGCGCGCGAGTTCGCGGGCCTCGGTATAGTAGCGACCCATGGGGCCTTCTTCGGTGATGCGCGCCGAACCGAAGAAGACGACGGTGTCGCGGATCTTCTGTTTCCGGAAATGGTCAAGGGGGTGGAGGTATTCCGACAGGATGCGGACGGAGCGGGCGGCGGAGCTGTCGAGGAATTCCTCGTTCTTATAGGCCAGGGGCCTGCGGGCTTTCAGTCTCGGTTCACTCATTTGTATCCATTGCCTTTGCCGCGCCATTTTCGAGTTTGGCGAGGCGTTTTTCCAATTCTCTCACCGTCTTGAGGAGATCCGGCACTTTGGGGAAGGCCGTAACGGCGCGGAGCCAGTCGCGGCTGTCAAAAGCCGGTGAGCCAGAGATGACGCTGCCGGGCTTCACATCGTTCCCGACGCCGCTTTGGGCATAGACGATCGCGTTGTCGTGAATAGTGAGGTGTCCGGCTACGCCGACCTGGCCGGCGAGCAGGACGTTGCGTTTGAGCACGGAACTGCCGGCGAGCCCGACCTGGGCGCAGATGATGTTGTCCTCGCCGACCACGCAGGCGTGGCCGATCTGGACGAGGTTGTCAACTTTGGCGCCGCGCTGGACGCGGGTTTCGCCGATGGTGGCGCGGTCCACCGAGGAGAGCGACTGGATCTCGACGTCGTCCTCGATGACGGCGATGCCGGACTGCACGATTTTGAAGTGGGACCCGTCGGCGCGCTTGGCAAAGCCGAAGCCGTCGCCTCCGATGACAACGTTGTTCTGGAGGATGACGCGGTGGCCGATGCGGCAGTATTCGCGGACGACGGCGCCGGAGTGGGCGTAGAAGTCGTCGCCGATCTCGGCGCCTTCGTAGATGACGACGTGGGGGTGGAGGATTGCGTTGCGGCCGATGGAGACGCCTTCGCCGATGACGGCGAAAGGTCCGATGCAGGCGCCTTCGCCGATGCGAGCCGAGGGCGCGATGGCGGCGAGCGGATGGATGCCGGGCGCGGGCCGGGGCGGCTGGTAGAAGAGGGCGAGAGCGCGGGCGAAGTCGAGGTAGGGGTTGGAGGAGAGGAGCGAGGCGATGGGGAGGCCGTCGATGGGCTGCGCGACGAGGATGGCGGCGGCACGGGTATTTTTGACTTTGTGCGCGTACTTGGGATTGGCCAGGAAGGTGAGTTCCTGGGGGCCGGCGTGCTCCATTCCGGCAACGCCCGTGATCTCAATGGCCGGGTCGCCTCGAAGTTCGCAGCCGAGGGCGGCGGCCAGGTCCAGTAACTTCATTGTGTACAGGGTAGCGAGGAATGAGGCTTGTAATCCAGTGGGGCGTGTGTGGATGGGGGTGTTGTGCAACGGGCGGGCGGGCTGCGTGAGTAGGCGCGGACGGGTCACATTTCCGGAGTGGGAGGCGTGTCGTTTAGAGGCGACGGCGGCTCGGGTTGGGATGCGGCCGGGCTGGAATGGCCGTTCACGGGCGGCGCCGGGGGTGCCGGTGGGAATTCGTTTGGCAATTTTTGCGGCACGAGTGCCGGGCGCGGGTCGGGTGCGGCGGAAGTCTTTGATTCTTCGACGCATTGCTCGGCGGCCTCCCGGGCGCGGCGCTCAGCCTGGAGCTGGAGCAGGGTGCGGAGGGTGCGGTCATAGGCGCGTCGGAACCGGGCTTCGTAGCGGTCCAGGAGCTTGAGGGCGGGACCGTCGGCGAGATTCTCAAAGGCGAGGGCGAGGCGGATGTCGGCATCGGCCTCGGGGTATTCGCGCTCGACCCAACGTTGCTGGTGTCCGATTTTCAGGTCGAAGGTGGCGGTTTCGATCCGGACGATGCGGTCGAGGCGCCAGCGGTAGTTGACGAGGTCGGAGACGAGTTGGCGCTCGATCTCGGTTTCGGGTTGGAGTTCGTCGGTGACAGCGGCTTCGAGGGCGTCGAAGTCGGAGAGGGACTCGTAAGGCATCACGACCTGTTCGGCGGTGAGGCCGTGGCGGATCGCGTTTTGGGAAGAACGCTGGCGGCCTTCGGGGGTCTTGGGGCCGCGTTTGTTGGGGGTGTTGTTGGTTTGGTTGGGCATAGAAGTCTCCGCCTGGAGTATAGGGCATGGGTGGGAAGGATTTAGGGTTCGCAAACGTGGGGCGGCTTTGTTTTGTGACAGTTAAGGGGGATGAATGTCTGTGAATGCCCCACGGCGGGCTGCCACAACGGGGGATGAAAATCGGCAGACCCAGGGTGAGCGTCAGGCGGGTAGCGCAGAGCCTAACCGAAGCGTTTACAACGGGTTACGGTATCCGATTTTCGAAGGAATGCCCCACGGCGGGCTGCCACAACGGGGGATGAAAATGTGCGAGAGGCCGGCTATTCTGGATTCGCCGTCTGGCGAAACGAAGGTCGGATGCGATCTGGCGCTCTCTAAGCCCGTCTGTGAATGTGACCTGGACGCGGAGTTTGTGCAATTGGCACAACGGATTGTCGCCTCTGCCACCCGGCAGAGAGCACGGGAAGGAAAGTCGAGTTTTTTCCAAGCGTCCTTCGCCTGGGCGGCAGAGGAGGCGACATGCAGATACTATACCGCCGTTGCTGTGGTTTGGACGTGCATAAAGCTTCGATTTCGGCCTGCATCCTGATCCATCGGGAGCCGGGCTCCGAGCCCGAGGTGCGCCGCCGCACGTTCGCTACCTTCACCAAGGATCTGATTCAGCTCAAGCGCTGGCTGGTGGCCTCGAAAGTGACTCACGTGGCCATGGAATCCACCGGCGTGTACTGGAAGCCGGTCTGGAACGTTTTGGAAGGGGCACGGTATCAGTTGCTGCTCGTGAACCCGCAGCACTTCCACGGCATACCCGGACGCAAAACCGACCGCAAGGACAGCCACTGGCTGGCCGAATTGTTGTCCTACCAGCCCGTGGCAGAAGTCTGTCTTTTAGATCTCTTAGCGTGCCATCGCCGAAGGG
>JBKBWD010000072.1:0-27438 GCA_046289265.1 Bryobacteraceae bacterium
CGGTTCGGCAACTGACTCCGGTGGCGGCATGAAAATCTTCGCGGGCAGAAAAGAATCTACGGGTTAGTAGTACAGCGGGCGGAGCGCCCGGATCAGGCAGTCGCGCCGGTGTTCGCCGGTGGAGTGGGCAACCGGCGCCCGATCGAGACCAGTTTCGACTCCTGCTGGCAGCGCAGGACGTTTTCTTTGTTCTCGGGCCGGTTCGGGCAGATTTCGCAGCGCGTTCCAGTACATTTGTACGACTGACAGCACTGCGTTCGCACCATAGTCAGGGTCATGCCGGATTTCCTCAACAACATCAGTCGCAATCGGTGTTTTGCAGCGTTTCAGTCTTTGCTCGAAGGCTGATTGCGTCTGACGCAAACCAATTGCAACTAGAAGCAGACTAACACAACTTCCGGCGGCGCGTCCAGAGGAAAATTCGGGCCCGATGCGGAAGCAGTGGTAGGCGCGGCAGGACTCGAACCTGCGACCCTCTGCTTAGAAGGCAGATGCTCTATCCACCTGAGCTACGCGCCCCTACGGTTTTCTATTTTACGGCACATTGAGGCACGCTGCTTTAGAATACGGGGCGGGAGGGGATATGGAGCTTGGATTCACGAGGCGCGGCGTGGTGTTTGACACCTCGGTCGAAGACTGGATGCACGGGCTGAACTTCGCCGAGGGTCATGAATCTTGCCATGCAGGAGTGCGGCGATGACAAGCAGGAGATCACCCGGATTCTGGATGCGATCCTCTGCCAGGTGATGTTCGGCGAACATCTGGATGCTGTGATTGAGCGCATCAGGAACCAGCCCAGCCAGCTCATTCAGCGTCGCCAGCCGAAGAAGGGTGAGCAACTGCTCCAGACGGCAATGGGTAACTGTGTGGACTCTGTCTTCAAGTGCCTGGTGCTCGGGGCGCTGCAGAACGGGCCGCTCGCCCCGTATGCCGGGCGGCTGACAGTGACACCGGGCGGCGCTCGCGGTCCGGACGTATACATGGCCGGGGCGCCGATGATCGCCTTGGACGTCACCACCCGCGGATCCGCGAGCGACCACGTCGAGCGCGATAACATCCGGCGTGGATGGGACCGCTACTACCTGCTGATCTGGGACGAGCCGGCGACCGGGTTTCGGAAATACGGCCGGATCCAGCGCCTCACCCGGCGCGTGTAGCCGGTCGGCCTATTTCCGACGCACAAGCACGGCCCAGTCGGATTCCGGGTCGGCCGGCGGGGCCCCGAGGTCAGCGGCGCCAGGCCCCTTCACCGTGCGGATCGTGCCGTTCTGGAGACTTCCTCCGGTCCGGGGGTTGTACCACCGCACGTCGTAGTTCCCTTCGGGAAGACTCAGCGCGGCCGTGCCTCCGTTCGGGAGGTAGACGGCGTAGACGGCGCCCGGCTTCGCCAGAACCCACATGCGGTTGCCGGCGCTGGAATCCTTGTCCGGATCCATCTCCCAGAAGGGCAGGTGGCGGCGGAAGAATTCCAGGGCGTGACGGGTCTGGTCCCACATACCGTCGCGCGAGCGCCAATCCTCGCAGTTGATATCCATGTGAGGGAACTTGTGCCCGAAGTACCATTCGACACCCGAGCCGCCGCCCATCAGGTTGCCCCAAAGCGCCTGCTTGCGAGGTCCATCATGGTTCGGATCCTCGGCGTCGGGCAACACTCCGTGGCTTGCGGGGGCCTGCTCGTCACCGAAGATGGCCCACTTGCGGCCGGCTTTGGCGGAGCGCTCGCGCAGCACGACGGCGTCGCCGTAGTAACGATCCATGGCGCTCTGGATGGAGGTCGCCTCAAAGTACGATGAGCCGAGGATGCCGTTGTAGAAGTCGGGCGCCTTGTTGTTGTGGGTATGGACGGTGATCGGGTGCTCGTACGCGTCGAGCGTGCGGATGTAGCGGGCGATCTCGATGCGGTCCGCATCGGAGGTGTTGTTCTCCTCGCCGAGGTTCCAGATGAGCGCGGGATGGTGGCCGAGGCGCGCCACGAGTTCTCGGTAGTAGAGCTTGCGGATGGGGTTGAGTCCGGGTCCTCCGCCGAGGGCGCGGTCGTTTTCGGTCTCCTGCGTGACGACGTGGAGCATGATGCCGAGGCGGTCCATGTGGGTGAAGACGATCTCCCACTGGTCGAGCTTGCTGACGTCGTAGCGGTCACGAATCTTGGGGCTGGTCCACATCCAGGTGTCGCGACCGTCGCCGCCGTCAAGATTGTAGGTGAGGAAGTAGACGCTGTTCATTCCCTTCGAGGCGAGGTAATTGAGGGCGCCTATAATTCCCTTCCCCTTACCGCCCTTCCAGGTGGGATCGCCGCGGCGCCAGTCTTTCAGGTGAGGCTCATAGGTGTGGATGAAGGTGCCGACGGCCTTGTAGCTGCCCGAATCGGCGTCGGCGTCCCAGGTGTCGTCGAAGTCGGCGTAGGCGAGGAAGTTCTCCGGGCTGTCGGCGCCTCCCTTTAGGAAATATTCGCCGTTGCCGGCGTGGCGGAGATGAAACCCGCCGATGTAGCGAAGCATGCCTTTGGCGCGGAAGTCAGCGCCCTGCTTATCGGAGCGGGCCACGCGGAAGGAGCCGGTGGCGCCGTCGAAGGCGGCAGGTGTGCCGGCGTTCGGCTCCAGACTCATCGCGACGTCCGTCCCGGTCCGGAAGGAGACTTCGTAGCGCCACTCGCCTTCCTGGTCCGGGGCGAAGTGGACGCGCCATTTGTCGCCCGCCTTCGCCGAGGTCTCGGCCGCGATTCCGTCCGCGGCGAAGTAGCCGGGCACGGTGTAGGCTCGACCTCCGCCTGCGGGCCGGAAGGTGACATTGAGACGGTAGTCGCGGAAGGGGTTGGGATCGCCGTCCTCGCTGGCCGAGGGACCGTCGAAGGTGAGGGTGACACGATGCCAGACTTTGCGCTCCCCCGAAACAGCCTCTTGCGCTCCGCAGGGCAGTGTGAGAACGGCGAGAAGCGAGGCCGAAACGAATACGTGTTTACGCATGGGTCTACTCCGAAGGTTTCACTCTACCGTATCGGCGTGTTGCTTGGCGGAGCCCGATGGGATAGAGTCGATGGCCGGAGTGTCGGAAATGCTAAAACCTTACTCTGTTTCCGTCCTGCTGGCCGGCGTGCTGCTGGCGCAGGCGCCCGCGCCGCAGGGCTGGTATCCGCACGAAGGCGGCCTGCTGAAATACCGGGTTAACATCCGGTTCGGCGAGGAGCCGGACACGATGCCGGAAGGGTGGAAATTCGGCCGCGTCTCGGCCGTCGCGACCGATTCGCGAAACGAGGTATACGTCTTCCAGCGCGGGCCCAAGGCCGATCCGCTGATCGTCTTCGACGCCAAGGGCAAGTACCTGCGCTCCTGGGGCAAGGGCATGTTCCGCAACCCGCACGGGCTTCGCGTCGATCGCGACGACAACGTCTGGATCACCGACAACGGCGACCACCAGGTCATGAAGTTCTCGCGCACCGGTGAACTGCTGCTGCGGCTGGGCATTCCCGGCAAGGCGGGAACTGACAACCAGACCTTCAATCGTCCGACCGATATCGCGTTTGCGCCGACCGGCGAAGTCTACGTCTCCGACGGCTACGGGAACTCGCGGGTCGTGAAGTTCTCCAAAGACGGCAAATACCTTACGAGTTGGGGCAAGCGGGGCACTGGACCGGGCGAGTTCAACACGCCGCACTCGATCGGCGTGGACTCGCGCGGGCGCGTCTACGTCAGCGACCGTGAAAACAACCGCATCCAGATCTTCGACGCCAACGGCCGGTTTCTGCGGCAGTGGACGCATCTCGGCGCGACGCAGAACCTGTTCATCACGCCCTCCGACGAGATGTGGATCATCACGCACCGCAACAACATCGAGAACCTGACCTACGACACGCTGGCTGGGCGGATCATGAAGATCGACCTGAACACGGGCAAGATTCTCGGAGCGATGGAGAGCCCCGGTCACTGGATCACGATGAGCCGCGCGGGAGAGATCTTCATCGGCAGCCTGACCGGGAATGTCTTTCGATGGTATGAGGGGTGGCTGGAGCGCGGGCTGGGCGCGGAAGAGGGGCTGCGTCCGGCCAACGAGAGATAGGGGCGGGCCCGGCGGACGGGCCCCTGGCACGTTACCAGTTGACGGGCTTGCCGGGCTCGAGCGGCCAGACCTCGGTCTCGGGCTGGTCCTCGATCAGCGAGGCAAGCTCCTCGGGTGTCCCCGTCAGCGGCGGGAAGGTCCCGAAATGCATTGGAATGACCTTTTTCGGCTTAAGCAGGCGGCAGGCGAGCGCGGCTTCCTTCGGCCCCATGGTGAACAGGTCGCCGATCGGCAGCATCGCAAGCTCCGGCTGATAGAGTTCGCGGATGAGGGCCATGTCCGAAAAGACCGCCGTGTCGCCGGCGAAGTAGGCGCGGCGACCGTCCGGCAGATGGAGGACAAACCCCGCCGGCTCACCGCCGTAGATCATCTTCCCATCATCCTGAATGCCGCTGCTGTGGAAGGCGTGGGTCATCGTGACGGTGATGGGGCCCGCCTTCTGCGATCCGCCTTTGTTCATCGCGCAGGTCGCGGGGACACCCTTCGATTCGAGCCAGTTGCAGATCTCGAAATTACTCACCACGGGCGCCTTGAACTGCCTGGCCAGCGTGACGGCGCCGCCGATGTGATCGAAGTGGCCGTGCGAGACCAGGATGGCGTCGACGCGGTCGAAGCTGTGTCCAGCCGGGTACTTCGGATTGCCTTCGATCCAGGGGTCGAGAACCAGGACCTCACCGTTCCCGGTTCGTAACTGAAAGGTGCTGTGGCCGAGCCATGTGATTTCCAACGTGTGCTTGCTCCTTGTTCTCTTCTATCTCGTCAGGAATCGGTTGTGAGGCGGTCGCCGCAATCTGAATCCCGTCGCCGACGGAGGCGTATCCGGGGATGCTCACCGGCAGGCGGCCCGTGATCGGAATCTCACCAAAGAGCGCCCGCACAGCCGACGTTTCCGATGTTATCACCGGACTGTAGGTGGTGAGGTAGGCCGAAACCTCCGGGAAGTTGCGGAGGATGTACGGATTGCCCAGCGAAACCAGCGTCACGGGGCGCTTGGCCTTCAACAACATCTCCATGAGCGGAGCGTAGTTGCCGGGCAGCGCGACGTTGCCGCGATAGGCGCTCACCGAGACGAATGCGAAGACGGTGATGTGGTCTGACTTGGCCGCGCCGTTCACGATCTTTTTGGCCGCCGGCTCATTCACGCCGGGATCGAGCCAGATGATTTTCGGGTTGGCGACACGCTTGCGAAGCTCCTCGGAGATGCGGGCGCCCTGCGTGGAGCCGCGGCGTTCGCTCAGGATGATGAAGCAGTGGTTCTCAGGCTGCCTGATCGGAATCAGGCCGTTGGCGTTCCGCACCATCGTGACGCTGCGGTCGGCGACGCGCTGTGCGTCCTCAGCAGCTTCCGGCGTATCGATCTGATCGCCGATGGTCTCGAGATTCACGATGCGCTGGCGATGGAGCCCGACCCTCACCTTCGCATTGAGCACACGCGCGACGCTCTCATCGATTCGCTTGCTGCTGATGCGGCCGCTCTGAACCGCCTTCACGACCGCCTGGATCGCCTCCTCGGGCTTGGGCGGCATGAGCAGAATATCGGCGCCGGCTTCAATCGCCCGGACCGCCGCCTCACCGGGCGGCAACTGCTTGCTCAATCCGTGCATGTCCATGGCGTCTGTGACGATCAGGCCCTTGAAGCGCAGCTCATTGCGCAGGACGCCATTGAGGATGGCAGGGGAGACGGTGGCGGGGATCTCCTCGGCCTCGATCGCCGGGACAGCCATGTGGGCCGTCATGACGGCATCCACGTTCTTTCGGACAGCCGCGCGAAAGGGGACGAGTTCGACACGCTCGATGCGGGTGCGGTCGGCCTGCAGATTGGCGAGCCCCATGTGGCTGTCCACGGTGGTGTCGCCGTGTCCGGGGAAGTGCTTGACTGTCGCCAGGACGCGGTTCTTCGGGTCGCCGTGAGCCCCGTCGAGGAACGCCTGGACATGGGCTGCCACCTGCTCCGGATCCTCGCCGAAGGAACGGATGTTGATGATTGGGTTCTCGGGATTGTTGTTGACGTCGGCTACGGGAGCGAAGACCCAGTGAACGCCCATCGCACGGGCCTCGCGGGCCGTGGCGGCGCCGAGGTTTCGCGTGGCGTCGAGGTCGCCGGCGGCGGCGTAGGCCATGATATGCGGGTACTTCGTGGTGGAAGAGACGCGCATGGAGGCGCCGCGCTCGAAGTCGCCCGCCACCAGCAGCGGCACCTTGGCGTTTCGCTGCATCCGGTTGAGAAACGCGGCCATCTGGTGAGGCTCCGCGCTTCGTATGGACCCGCTCTGGACCTTTCCGATGACGATGAGGCCGCCGACTCGGACGTCCCGCACCAGACGCAGGGTTTCACGATAATGGGCCGACCTGGCGTTGGCGGAATCACCATGAAATGGCGCCACGACCAATTGGGCCACTTTGTCGCGCAGGGTCATCTGCCGCATCCAGGCATCGACAGGCGAGAGCGGGGCGGGCTTTGGCGCCGGGGAGGGCTTCTTCGCTGCCGGTTCCGACACCGCCGCCTTCTTCGATTCGGCCTTCGGGGCCGTCTGGGGACGATTGGCGGATGCGGGCGCGAGGAAGTAGCTCTGCAGGAGGGCTGCCGCGATCAGAGCACCGATCCCGGCTCCGAACTTCCAAAACTTCATTTCTATTAAATATACGTCAGCTAGACGCTCTTCCGGTTCATTTTTCTGGGCAAAGTCTGGGATGCCACCGGTTTTTTCGGAGTTTTCCGCTTCAGGAGCCGGTTGACGGATCGAATGAGATGCTGCACCTCATTCGCGCTCTTCTGAATCACGACGTTGGCGCCCGTATTGCTCTCATTGAGGCCCATGGCGTCAACGAAACCGGAGATCAGAATCACCGGGATGTTTGGGACGCGCTCCCGCAACTGGCGGATGAATTCGAGACCGTTGACCCGCGGCATCCGATAGTCGGTGATCACCAGGTCGAAACTCTGCCGTTCCAGCTCCTCCAGCGCCATTTGAGCGCTATTGGCGGCAGTAATCGTATATCCGAGCTCTTCCAGGACGGATTTTCGGGCGGCTAAACCGTTTCCGTTATCGTCTACAAGCAGAATCTCGGTCCCTCGACAGGGCGTTGATGGCGCAAGCTGAACCATGTACCGGACTCAGCGAAATTAGCAAAGCTGTAATCGGAGTGTCAACGAATCCGTATCGGTTTGGAAAAAGGGGAGATTGAGAACTTGACATTGTGGGGTGAGCTGTTGAAGGGCGTGCGGAACGCGGGCCCCTGCTCGACTGCGGGAGCCCGCCGGGAGTCTGTGATTACTCGACTTCGCGCGGAGCCGTGTAGCCGCGCTTCGCCATGATGCTGTATTTGATCGGCTTCCCCTTTTCGTCGACGATACGGAGCGCCTGATTTGTAGCCGGGTTCACAAGTTCGACCTTGATCTTACGGAACTTGCCGTCGCGCGCCTGGTTGGCCGGCTGGTAAGCCAGCGAGTACTGGTTCCGCAGGGACTCGGAGATCGCCCGGAAAATGCCAGGGAATTCGCCGTAGAACCGAGGCAGGAAGGCTTGGCCGCCAGTCTCCTTGGCGAAGGTGCGGAGTTGGTTGTCGGCCTGCAGAAAGTCAAGCCGCGCGATCGGGCCCATCAGGCCGCGGGCATCGTACCACTCGCGCAGTGCCTGCATCAGTCCGATGGCGTAGATCGGAACGGCGGCATCCTGGAGCCTGGTGCGGGTCTGGCCGAAGGTCAGCTTGCTGAAGGTGTCCATGCCGGAGGAGATCAGCACAATCGCCTTCCGGCCTTCGATTTCGGACATCCGCTCGGCCGTATCAACGAGGGCATCGAAGAGGTTGGATTCCGAGTAGGCGGCGATGCGGAGTCGCTGCATCGCCTCATAGGCGGCCTGCTTGTTGGTGGAAAAGTCCGAGAGGATCTCCGGGCGCAAGTCATAGGCGACGACGGCGACGTAGTCCTCCGGCTTCAGTGTTTCGAGAAATCCGTAGGCGGCCGTGAGGGTCTGGTACCAGGTCTCGGTCCAGAAGCTCTGGAAGAGGTTGCTGAACTCGATGACCAAACAGACCGTCATCGGGGCCTCACCCATACTGAAGTTGGTGATCTGCTGCGGAACACCGTCTTCGAGCACGCGGAAGTTGCCGGGCGGAATGTTCGGGATAAAGCGGCCGCGGTTGTCGAGCACGGCAACGTCGACGGTGACCGTGATGGCATCGCTGCGGAACGTCGTGAGGCCTTCGGGCAGCGTGTTGTCCTTACGGGTGAACTTCGACGGGATTTTCTCCTGCTCGGGTTCGGGTTCGGCGTCCTTCTTCTTCGGCCGGACGACCGTCTCGCCGGTCTCCTTCTTCGGACCTTGTGCGACACCCACGGCGAGACCCGCCAGAAGGCAGGCAGCCAGGAGGACAGCAAGTTTACGTAAATTCTTCATCGCAGCTCCTGAGAGGCGGGATTGGATCCCAACCGAACTATATCAGAAAAGACGTGCGCTGCCGCCTTTTCGTTCTAACTTCTTCTCCCTCAACAGAACTGCGTTACCGTTAGTGTACCGGGCCGTCGTCGGACCCGCGTTTGCGAAGGTAGACCTGGAACTTCCGTTTCGCCCTTTGAATCTTCCACTGGCGATACCAGCGGTCGATGGAGCCGAACAGGTCGATATCCGTGCGGCGGGACTTGAGGTAAAGGAAGCCGAAGATCATGCCGCCGAGATGGGCGACATGGCTGACGCCACCGCCGGTGGCCCCGAGCGAACTCAAGAAGGCGATCGCTCCGAGGATCATGACGAAGTACTTCGCCTTGATCGGAAAGAGAAAACTGAAATAGACGGTGGTATTAGGGAAAAGCATCCCGAACGCCAGAAGGAGACCGTAGATCGCCCCCGATGCACCGATTGTCCGGGTATCGAGGGTGCCGAACAGTAGATTCCCGATCACCACGCAGACGCCCGCGCCGACCCCGCAGAGGAAGTAATATTGGAGAAAGCGCCTGGTGCCCCAGGTACGCTCCAGACTTGTGCCGAACATCCAGAGCGTCAGCATGTTGAACAGAATGTGCCCGAAGCCGAACGGGCTGTGCAGGAACATGTAGGTGAAGAGCTGCCAGACCGCTAACAACTGGAACACGGCGCGGGGGATCAGGCCGAAGTAGTAGAAAATATCGCCGAAATCGCTGCGGACGGCGAAGAAGTATAAGACGAAGAGGGCAATGTTGCTGATGAGCAGCCACTTCACACCCGGTGGCAGAAATCCGGAGTGGGATAAGCCGGAGGAACGGTACTGAGATGTGTATCGCATCGGACCGCGGCCCCTTCTGTATCAGAATAACAGATGAGCGAATAGCGGCTCTATGAGGAAGACGGCGGCAGTTGAAGTCCACCCTCCCGGCATCCTGCGGCGCTGGATCGAGCGGCTGCGCGGGCGGCATCAGTTGCTGGTCCGCGGCGCCGAGTGCATGCCGCTTCTGCTGCTCAGCTTCCCGCGCGGGCAGAGCGAGGCCGCGCGGGAGTTGGAGGCCGCCTATGCCCGGACACTGCCGGGACTCCTGGACCGTGACTTCCTGGCTCCCTACCGCAAGATGTTCACCAAGCTCCCGAGCATGGTCGTGGTGCTGCTGCGGCCGACAAACCTTTGCGGATGTTTGGGGCATCACCATCCGCCGGGCACCGAGTCTCGCCTGACGCGGCGGCTGGCGGCCGACCTGGGTAGCCCGGTGGGGGAGATCGACCTCGCCTACGATGCCATTCGCGAATGGAGTCCGCAGCCGCTCTCGGCGCTGGCGGCCGGCGAGCTCGGCGGGCAGCTGCCCGCGCTGCACTTTGAGGCCGCCATCCTGGCGGTGCTGCTGCATGAACTGGAGCACCTGGCCTTTCCGGAACATAGCGAGAAGGATGTCCGCCGCGCCAGCAACCGGCTCTACACCGCGCTCATGGACGACCTGGTACGCAAAGAGGCCGGCCTCGGCTACGGGATGTAGGTGGAAATCCACCAGATGTTGCCGAAGGAGTCCCTCACGCCCGCGGAGCGCTCGTTGTAGGGCTTGTCCTCGGGAGCCTCGACGGAAATTGCGCCAAAGTCCAGGGCGCGCCGGTAGACCGCGTCCACATCCTCCACGTACACATAGACCGAGGCCTTCGTGGCCGCGGGGTGCGGCGGGTCGCCGGCCTCAATGACCACGACCGAATCGCCGATGCGGGACTCGACATGCCAGGACGTGGGGCTGAATTCGTGGCGCTCGATCTCGACGGCTCCGAACACTTCACGTGCGAAGTCGGGCAGATCGAGATAGCCGTGGAGGTAGGGGCGCGCGGCGCCGAAACCGTGGCGAACATGGTTGTTTTCAGGAACGGGCACTGTTTCCTCCGAAGTTGTTCTTCCCTATGATATCTTGGCGCCATGCCCGGACCACTCCGCGAGCTGCTCGATCCGGGGAACTGGCTCGCCGTGAAGCCCCGTCTCGACCCGGAAGCTCCCGAAATCAAACTCATCCATGCCCCGGAGGCAGGCGAGGTGAAGCTTCGCCTCTGGCTCGGAACGATTGTGCTGTCAATTGTCACGCTCCTGGTGCTGTTCATCCTGGAAGACGAATTCGCGATTTTCGTGGCCTGCGGCTTCGGGTTCTTCGGCCTGGTCAACCTCGGCTACGGGGTGCTCCAGAGCCGGTTCTCGCTCTCACTGGCAATTACGCCGGCGGAGGTTTACTTCGATTCCCGCACGCTGTTCGGCGCGCGGCGGTGGCGGGAGCCGATCGCCAACTACCGGGGCGTGCTCCTGCGAGAAGAGCAGATGCGGTCGCAGAACGTCGGCAACATGGCTACGACGAGGCGCTGGTTCATCATTGAGCTTACGCATGCCGATCCGGCGAAGCGGGTGGCGCTCCACGTGGCCGAAGGCGGCGAGCCGCCGCGACAACTGCAGGAAGCCTTCGCGCGACGCTTCGGGCTGCCGGCACTCTCGCCGGACAGCGGGGAGATAGTGGAGTCCGGCGCAGGCCTTCAGACCGCCGATCCGGGGGCGCCGCCTTCCGGCATCTCGGTCCAGGAGTTCGATGGCGTGACCAGGATCGTTATCGGGCAGAGCCGCCTGAGCAAGAGGCTGACCTGGATGTGGTGGCTCGCGCTGCCGGTGCTGTTCGGGGGTCTGGCGTACCAGATCGAGCCGATGGCAGGCCTGTCGGCTGGCGCGATGGCCGCGGTGTTCGTCCTTATGATCCTGGGACTCGGCCGGCTCACGAACCGCGGAAAAGGCAGCACGGAGCGGGCGATCTGCCTGGACCGGGAGCGTATCTGGATTCAAGGTTCGGTGCAGACGCCGCCCTTGGCGCGTTCCGAGATTGAACGCGTGCGCGTGGACAGCTACGCGAGCTTTACGGGCGCGTCTCAGGGAACGCCGATCTACCATGCGCGGCTGATGATTGAAGGCGGCTCCCGCCGGCTGGAGTATATCGGTACGCAGTTCGATGGCAAGCGCCTCGAATGGGTGCGGAACTATCTAAGCGATCGGCTCGCACGGCAGGTGTAGCGGGACGAAGCCGGAGTACACTGGAAGAGGCAAGCCGCCGATTTGCACGAATGGATCCAGTTCGGCTGAATCACCCCAGAAACTGCGTGCTCGTGATTCCCGCTTATCAGCCTGCCGCTTCGCTCTGTAGGCTGGTCGAGACGCTGCTGTCGCAGCGTTTCCGGGAGATCCTGGTCGTCAACGACGGAAGCGACCCGGCGTGCGCGGCGATCTTCGACCGGATTGCGAGCCTGGAGGGAGTCCGCGTGCTGACGCACGCCGTGAACCTCGGCAAGGGCGCGGCGCTGAAGACCGCGTTCAACGCCGCCTTAGTCCGGCATCCCGAAATCGCCGGCGTTGTCACAGCGGACGCCGACGGGCAGCACCATCCGGAAGACATCGCGCGCGTAGCAGACCGGCTGGAGAGCGAACCCGGCGTCATGGTGATCGGTGCGCGCCAGTTCCGAAAAGACGTCCCGCTGCGCAGCCGCGTCGGGAACCTCGTCACTCGGCGCGTGGTTCACCTGCTGCTCGGACAGCGGCTCGGCGATACACAGACCGGGTTGCGCGGCATCCCGAGAGATCTGCTGCCGGCGCTGCTTTCGATCCCCTCCACGGGTTACGAATATGAGCTCGATATGCTCATCACCGCCAAACACGGCGGCATCCGCATCGTCGAAGAACCGATTCGAACCATTTACATCGACGGTAACCGCTCGTCGCATTTCAACCCTGTACTCGATTCACTTCGCATCACCTTCGTCTTATTCCGATTCAGTATCCTGGCACTGCTTACGGCCCTCATAGACAACACAATTTTCTGGCTGGTCTTCCGGACCGGACAGGGAATTGGCGTCTCGCAGATCGCAGCGCGGGGCGTGGCCCTGATTTTCAACTACACGGCGGCGCGGCGTGCTGTCTTTCTGTCGAAAGAGACCCACAGGGTGACGCTGCCGCGCTATCTCCTGGTTGTCCTCGGAAACGGACTCGCCTCCTACGCGCTGATCCACGCCATCATCGCAAGCTTCGACACGGCGACGATCTGGGCCAAGCTGACAGCCGAAGGGTTGCTGTTCCTCATCAACTTCGCGATCCAGCGCGATTATGTCTTCACGCGCTCCCTGCGGAAGCGTACGGGCGAAGCGACAGATTGGACCCGCTACTACCAGGGCACGCCGGTGACGGCACGGCTGACGCGGCGCTACACCGTGAGCGTACTGGTGTCAGCGCTGCGCCGTTGTGCGACAGCGAAGGGCGATCCCGTGGAAATTCTGGAATTCGGCGGCGCCAACAGCTGCTTCCTCGACAGGATCCGGCAGGATGTTCCGATTGACCGATATCATGTCATCGACAACAACGACTACGGGCTCGATCTGCTACGTGAGCGCCTGCGACATGAAAGCGGCGTATCGGTGCGCTATGGGGACGTGCTGCGGTTCTCACCGGAGGTCCGGACCGACGTGGTCTTCAGTGTAGGTCTGATCGAGCACTTCGACACCGACGGCACCCGGCGCGCAGTCCAGTCGCACTTTGATTCGGCGGCTCCGGATGGTTGGGTGATTCTCTCCTTTCCGACGCCCACGTGGCTCTATCGCGCGGCTCGCGCCCTTTGCGAAGCGGCAGGGTTTTGGAAGTTTCCCGACGAGCGGCCGCTTACGCGGGAAGAGGTCCTGGCAGCGGTCGGCAACCAGGGCAGCCTGATCTTCGAGAAGACGCTATGGCCGCTGGTGTTCACGCAACATCTGATGGTATTCCGATGCACGAAGGCGCACGCCTACGAGGCCGCGGCATCGTCCCCGCGCCCGTAGCGATTTAACCACATCGCTGCGAACTGCAGGAGGAAGGCCATCGCGAGCCAGACCTGCCAGTGCGAGAAGAGCCCTTCGGAGATGGCGAACTCGCTCGTGATCGAAAGGTCTGCGCCAAGCCTCCACAACGCGAGAACGCATGCCATCAGCGCCGCGGGCGTGAGAAGCGCGGCGGCAGCCAGAGCGAGCCGCTGGTTCTTGCGCCGCTTACGTCGGAGTGTCGGCCCCTGCCGGAGGCGAATTCTGACCAACATACGGACGTCCCTGAAGACTTCCAGTTTACCATTGTGGTTGCATACGCTTGCGCTTCGCCGGCCATGAAACAGGGCCAGGGGGCCCGGCGTCCAGATTGAGCCTGGAGGTTTGCCATGCCGCTGCCATTCGCCGACCGGCGCGAAGCGGGCCGGATGCTGGCCGAGATGCTGGCCCATTACCGAGGCCGGCCGGACGTTACCGTCCTGGCGCTTCCGCGCGGCGGAGTTCCTGTCGCTTACGAAGTCGCAACGTATCTCGATGCGCCCCTCGATGTCTTTGTCGTCCGGAAGATGGGCGTACCGGGCCACGAAGAACTGGCACTCGGCGCAATCGCCAGCGGCGGTGTGCGCGTGTTGAATCACGATGTCCTTTACATGACTGGAATCGACGAACAGGGCATCGACGCGATCGCAGAGCGCGAGATGCAGGAGATTGAGCGGCGGGAGCGGGTCTACCGGAACGGGCGGCCGCCAGCTCCGATCGAGGGCCGGTCCGTGCTCCTCATCGATGACGGCCTCGCCACGGGTGCGACCATGCTGGCGGCGGCGCGCGCGGTCCGGAAGCTCCGGCCCGCCTGGGTGGCGGTCGCGGTCCCGGTGGCGCCGCCCGAGACCTGCGAATCCTTCCGCGAAGAAGTGGATGAAGTCATCTGCGCCGAAACTCCGGAGCCCTTTTACGCCGTCGGGCTCTGGTATCGCGACTTTCTCCCCACCAGCGACGAAGAGGTTCGGGACCTGTTAACGCGAGGCGCGCGGGCGCGGGTGCGCTGAACTACTGCTTCGCGTACCGGCGGAGCCGCAGGTAGTACCAGACCATGGGCACGGCGATCACTGTCAATGAGATCGGGAGGAAGCGGCTCCCAAGACCATTGGCGCGGCCTAGCGCCGTGTGGACATGCATCCACGCCATATAGAGCAGTTTCACCGATAGGACGGCCTTCAGCGTGATGCAGAACTCAGACAGGACCTGTCGCACCTCGGGTGAGTTGCGGTCGACGTTGACCGGCATGTTGATGAGGCCCTGGTAGCGGGAGGCGGCCGTCAGGAGCGCGTACAGACCCAATCCAGTGAACGGCAGGATCCACAATTCGCCCCTCGCACCCCAGGCATCGGGCACGCCCGAAGAACCGAAGTGTCTTGGGACGCGGTCCGGCAAGTCCCCCCAGTAAAACAGCACAACGGCAAAAAGGCCGGCCAGCGCAACGGCCGACACCACCTCGAGAATCCAGTCCCGCATCGAACGTTTCATTGTCTTCGCGGCCTGCTACAGTAGTTTTTTTGGCAGATCACCAACACGGTACCAAATCAGGAGCACCTATGCGAAAAATCAGAACCGCCGTCATCGGCGGCGGCTTTATGGGAAGGGTCCACTCGGAGGCGATTCTCCGGCTGGGACATGTCGAGATCGCCGCGGTCGCGGCGCGCACCGAGGAGAAGGCGCGAAGCTTTGCCGCCAGCGTCGGCGTGGAGCGCTACACCTCCGACCAGGCGACGCTGTTCAATGACGCCACGATCGAAGCCGTCCACATCTGCACGCCCAACGCGCTGCACCATCCGATCGCCAAGGCCGCGATCGAGGCCGGCAAGCACGTGCTGTGCGAGAAGCCGCTGGCGATGAGTTCCGCCGAGGCGCGCGAGATGCTCGAACTGGCCAACGCCAAGGGCGTCATCCATTGCGTCAACCACAACCTGCGCTACTACCCCGTTGTGCAGCACATCCGCGAGATGATCCGCAGCGGTGAACTCGGCGATGTGGTCGCCGTACAGGGCACCTATTCACAGGACTGGCTGCTCTATGATACCGATTGGAACTGGCGCGTTGTCCGGCAGGACAACGGCGATCTGCGCGTTGTCGGCGACATCGGTTCTCACTGGATGGACATGATCCAGCACCTCACCGGCCTCCAGATCACGGCCCTCTGCGCCGACATCAACACCGTGCATAAGACGCGGAAGCGCCCGAAGGGCTCGATCGAGACCTTCGCCGGCAAGACGCTTCAGCCGGAGGACTACGAGGAGGTCCCGATCGACACCGAGGACTTCGCGGCCGTTCTGCTGCACCTGGGCGACCGCGCGCGCGGCGCCTACACCGTGAGCCAGGTTTCAGCCGGCTGCAAGAACCGCTTCCAGGTAGAGATCTACGGCACCAAGTGCGGCGTCATGTGGAACCAGGAACGGCCCGATGAGCTGTGGATCGGACACCGGAACTCGCCGAACCAGACGATCGTTAAAGATCCGTCCCTGCTCCACCCGCGCGCGGCCGGATTCGCCGATCTGCCCGGAGGCCACGGCGAAGGCTACGACGATACGCACAAGCAGGTCTTCCGCCGATTCTACCGGAAAATCGCCGAGCCCTCCTGCCCGGCCGATTTCCCGACCTTCGAGGACGGACTGCGCGGCATGCAATTGATCGAAAAGGTCGGCGAATCCGCCTCGCGGCGCGGTTGGGTCGATACAGTGTAGGAATGCGCAGGCCCGGGCTCCCGATCGCATTCGGGCTCGCCGCGGCGATTCTGGCGGTCTACGCGCAGACGCTCGGCTTCGAGTTCATCGCCTTCGACGACGATATCTACGTCTCGGACAACCCGCACGTCCGCGGCGGGCTGACCGCGGCGGGCGTTGCCTGGGCCTTCTCCACCTTCGATTACGTCTACTGGCAGCCGTTGACGTGGCTGTCGCACATGCTGGATGTCGAGCTGTTCGGACTGCACTCCGGCCTGCATCACTTGACCAACGTCCTGCTGCATGTCGCCAACACCCTGCTGCTATTCGGCCTGCTGCGGCGGATGACAGGCTTTCCCTGGCGCGCCGCGTTCGTGGCCGGCCTGTTTGCGCTGCATCCGCTCCGCGTGGAATCGGTCGCCTGGGTCGCCGAGCGCAAGGACGTGTTATGCGCCCTGTTCTGGCTGCTCGCAATCCGGGCCTGGCAGTGCTACACAGAGGCGCCCTCACCTCGGCGGTACGGAATTGTGGCCGGACTGTTCGTGCTGGGCCTGATGGCGAAACCGATGATCGTCACGCTGCCGTTTGCACTGCTGCTGCTCGACTACTGGCCGCTGCGGCGCATCGAAGGACTCCCGTCGCCCACTTCGCCTGTCGTGCGCGAAAAACTCCCACTGCTGGCGCTCTCGGGTGTGATCTCGATCGTGGCTTATTACGGACAGAAGGCCTCGGGCGCGATGGCTGTGGCGGGATCGATCCCGCTGGCGTCGCGCATCCAAAACGCCGTGGTCTCCTACGCCGAGTATCTGCGGGCGTTCGTTTGGCCCCATCCACTCGCAATGCTCTATCCGGTCGACCCGGCGATTCCGGCCGCAAAGCTCATCGTGAGTCTTGCCGTTGTAGCGGCCGTGAGCGCGCTGGCTCTGTGGCAGGCGCGGCGGCGGCCCTGGATCCTCGTCGGTTGGCTCTGGTTCGTGGGCACGCTGGTTCCGGTGATCGGCCTGGTGCAGGTGGGAGCGCAGGCGCGGGCGGACCGGTTCACCTATATCCCACTCATCGGGCTCTTCATCGCGATCGTCTGGACGGTCGCGGAGCTTTCGAAGAATTGGGCATGGCGACAGCAGGCAGCGGTCGGAGCAGCCGCTGTCCTGTTCCCCACCCTGGCCGCAGCCTCATGGGCGCAGACCCGGCTCTGGCGCGATTCGACTACACTGTTCGAGCACACCCTGCGGCTCACCCGGAACAACGGGGTCATCCATCACAACCTTGGGTTCGTTCTGGCCGGACAGGGCCGGCGGCAGGAGGCGATCATGCACCTGGAGAGAGCGGTGCGCCTGGCGCCGCAGTTCTCCCGCGCACACTACAATCTCGGGCGGGCGCTCGCCGAGGAGGGACGGACGGCCGAGGCGCTCGCGGCCTTCCGCGAAGCGTCGCGCCTGCGGCCGGAATACGCCGAGGCGCACTTCTCGCTCGGGATGATGCTGCTGCGGCAGCAGGACACGTCAGGCGCGGAGACAGCCTTCGAGCAGGCGATCCGGCATAAGCTGCCGCCTGAGTATGCGGCACAGGCGCGAAACTACCTGGGCGTTTTCGAAGGACAGCGGGGCCGGCTCGATGCCGCCGCCGGCCACTTCCGCGCGGCGATCCGGAGCAAGCCGGACTACGTCCCGGCACACAAGAACTATGCCCTGACGCTTGCCCGGCAGAGCCGCAAGGCCGAGGCAATTGCGCACCTATCGAGCGCCCTGCGGGTTACCGGCGGACACGCCGAACTGCGCGGACTCCTCGCGGCGCTGCAGGCGGACTAAGGCTTACTCCCGCGCGCGCATCTCGAGCACGCGCGTCCCGAGGTCTTCCATGCGATCGACGAGAATGTCCGGCGGCTCCGCGATCAGCGTCTCGGGCTGGAAGCCGTAGGTGACGCCGGCGGCCTGAATCCCTGCGTTCCGCGCGGTCTTGACGTCGACGGCGCTGTCGCCCACCATCAGGGCGCGGGAGCGCTCCACGCCCGACTCATCGAGCAGCGTGTGGATCCCCACCGGATGCGGCTTCTTCTCGCCGAAGCTGTTTCCTCCGTAGACGCGGAAGAAGTGGTCCGTGAGATTCAGGCCGTCAATGATCGCCTGGCTGATCCGCACGGGCTTGTTGGTCAGGACCGCGAGCTTTACGCCCTCGTGATGGAGTTGGTCGAGGGTTCCCCGCACGCCAGGATACAAATCCGTGTAATCGAGTTTGTGATCGCTGTAGTACTGGAGGAAGAAGCGCAGAGCCTCCTCGATCTGCTCCTCGGTCGCGCCGGGTCCGAGGGCACGGCGGATCAGCATCGGCGCGCCGTTGCCGACGTAGGAGGAGATGACATCGGGCTCAAGCGGCGGCAGGTCCATATGCGCGCGCGCAGCGTTCACCGAGTGCACGAGGTCCAGTTTGGAGTCAATCAGGGTACCGTCTAAATCAAAGATGAGTAGGTCCACGGAAGAGAAGCCTGCGAGTAGTGTCTTTTCCATGGTAGCAGAGGGTCAGTTCGGATCAGTCGGCACCCTGGAGGGCAAGCCACTCTCCCTCATAAAAGTACCGGATAACGGACGCCTTTCCGAGAAACGCGTCGTCGATGCCGTGGTGGTCGATCGGGGGCGGCTCCGGACCGCCATATGCCCGATAATGCCGCATAATGTAGTCGCGGCCGACAGGAGAGATCTGGCGGGAGTACCCGATCGTATCACCGCCGAGCCCTTGTAGGTGATGCATGTCCCGGATGGCCTCAGTGATGATCGCCGGATTCGAATCCTGGTCGTGGCGGAATGCGAGGAGCGTCGAGGAGTCGTCGACCGAGCACAGCACCGCCCAGCCGGTCTCGCCCTTCTCGAAGAACTCGCCGCGAATCACGTTGCGGGGCGACTCGGCCTCAAACGGCTGGGGAATCCGGCAGTTCCGCTGGCGCAGCACCTCCGCGACGGCGGGAGGCAGTTCGGGGAATGCCTCCAATGGAAGCCGCTGGATTTTCCGGCTGGCCTCTTCGAATCGCGCCGTTATGGCCCGCTGCTCTGCTTCGAGTGCTCGCGCAATCGCCTTCGTGTCGGGCTTGGGAAGAATCTTCTCCCGGTCCAATGTCGGATTCAGAGCTTTCGCGCGGAGGAAGTAGCGCTCCGCCAATTCCGCGGCGCGGGCCTTGGGAGTGGCCCATATGCGCCCCGCATTGTGGTGCTGCTGGAACTCATGCGCGGCATTGCTGAGCACCCATGCGTTTCTGGATGCCTCCAGAGCCGCCTCCGCTCGGGTCGCCAGAGAGTCCATGGACAGAATGGAACGCACGTACAGGTGAGCAAGTTGACGGATCGCCTGCGGATGGTTGGGATCGGCTTCCACGACGGCTTCCAGGTGTCGGAGGTGGCGGGCGCGGTCGAGTTCCGCAAAAAACGATGCTGCATTCTGTTGCACAGCAAGCTCGTCCGGACGCGCCTGCATGGCGGCATCCCAGAGGGCGACGGCCCGCTGGTATTCTTCCTGCGTCATTTCGTCCCGTGTAAGCCGTGAGACATAGGAACGAAGCAGTTCGGAGTCAGGATGGTGCTCAATCAGCCAGAGCACGTGACTCAGGCGCTTGACCCGATCTTCCGGATTGGCGACCCTGTCGGCGCGCAAGTGGTACGCCATGAGCTTCAGCCTGGCCGGAAAGTCATTCGGGTTCGCCGCAAGCCGCCGTTCGAGTGGAGGGATATCCGTCTCCTCCAGATCGAGGATGTCCCGCAGCGCTTCGGCGTACCAGGGGCTGAACTGAGAAACAGGCGCCGGCTGTCGGGACTGCGCCTGCGTCGAGGGCTCCGGCGATCCGGGCCATGCCAGCCAGATCGCGACCGCTGCCAGCGCCGCAAAAACCGCAAGGCGGGCGCTCACGCTGTCCAGTGTCGCACAACGGACGCCGCAAAGCCTTACCCCTGCTCCATTTCCCGCAGTGCTTCCTGGAGGCGCTCGGCGAAGTTCTCGCCCGATTCGGCCTGCAGGAGCCGGCGCTCCAGGGTCAGTGCATCGTCAAGATCGTGGACGAGTTGCAGCAGGCTCTTGACGTTAGACTGCACCATACGGACGCCTTCCGGGTATTCCGGCTGCGGGAGGAAGTGGATATCGACGCCGAAGTCGATTCGGATATCCTCTTCGAAATCGGGATCGAAGCCGGGGGCGAAGCAGAAAATTGAGACCTCGGCGGGCTTCAAATGCCAGTCCTGTTCGAACTGCCAGATGTCCCAGCGGCCGACGAGTTCGAAGGCAGTATCGGCGCCGCCGAACTGGCGCGCCGCCGCGATCACCTCGTTCCAGTCGATGGGCTCCTTGAAGTGCCGCTCCGCGACGGCAGGCTCCTTCAGTTCCTGTGCGTAGACGCGAAGCATGACCTCCGGGGCGAGCTTGGAGAACGGGAAGCGCTTGAGCACCGTCCCGAAGTGCCGGAGCATGTTGGTTTCGGTGAAACCGCGCAGCCAGTAGGAGAGGTAGAGCCGGTCCGCCATGATCGTGTTCTCCTCTACCGCCGCGGCTTGAAGACCACCACCCCGAGCGGCGGCAGCGTCACCGAGATACTGTTAGGGCGGTCATGTTGCGCGATCTCGCGGCTCGAGACCATGCCGCCGTTACCCACATTCGAGCCGCCGAACTCCTCCGAGTCCGTGTTGAAGACCTCTTCATAGAAGCCGGCCTCCGGCACTCCGAAGCGGTAGTTCTGCCTTGGCACCGGCGTGAAGTTGCAGCAGAACATCAAAAAATCATTGGGGTCCTGCGCGCGGCGGACGAACGAGACCACCGAGCCCTCCACGTCCCGAAAATCAATCCACTCGAAACCGGAGTAGTGGAAGTCCACTTCGTACAGCGCCGGCTCGGAGCGATAGAACCGGTTCAGCCGCCGGACCATGTGCTGGAGCTTGCGATGATAGCCGAACTCATTCAGCTCCCAGCGCAGACCGGCATTGTGGTTCCATTCCTCGTACTGGCCTATCTCGGAGCCCATGAACAGCAGTTTTTTGCCCGGGTGTCCGTACATGTAGGCCAGGAAGGAGCGGGCGTTGGCGAAGCGCTGCCATTCATCGCCCGGCATCTTGTTCAGCAGCGAACGCTTCCCGTGGACCACCTCGTCGTGCGAGATCGGCAGCACGAAATTCTCGGTGAAGGCATAGAGCAGGCTGAAGGTGATGTCGTTGTGGTGGTACTTCCGGTAGACCGGATCCTCGGAGAAGTAGTGGAGCATGTCGTGCATCCAACCCATGTTCCACTTCATCGTGAAGCCAAGCCCGTTCAGGTAGACGGGCTTGGAAACGCCCGGAAACGCGGTGGACTCCTCGGCGATCGTGACGGCTCCCGGCACTTTGTGGGCCTGCTCGTTGAAGCGCCGCAGCAGGTCTATCGCCTCCAGGTTCTCATTGCCGCCGAACATATTCGGGATCCACTCGCCGGGCTGGCGCGAGTAGTCGAGGTAAATCATCGAGGCGACGGCATCCACGCGAAGCCCGTCGATGTGATACTTCTTCAGCCAGAACAGCGCGTTGGAGATGAGAAAGGCCCGGACTTCGTTGCGGCCATAGTTGTAAATGAGGGTTCCCCAGTCGCGGTGCTCGCCCCTGCGGGGATCTTCGTGCTCATAGAGCGCGGTGCCGTCGAAGAAGGCGAGCCCGTGGGCATCCTTGGGGAAGTGAGCAGGCACCCAATCGACGATCACCCCGATGCCGGCCTGGTGGCAGCGGTCGATGAAGTGCATGAAATCGTCGGGAGTGCCGAAGCGCGCCGTCGGGGCGAAGTAGCCGATCACCTGGTAGCCCCAGGAGCCCGAAAAAGGATGCTCCATGATGGGGAGCAGCTCAATGTGCGTATAGCCCATCCGCTTGACGTAAGGGACCAGGGTATCGGCCAATGCGTCATAGCTCAGGGGCTGCCCCTGCGGGTCGCGCATCCACGACTCCAGGTGGACCTCGTAGATATTGAACGGCTCCTTTAGCCAGTCTTTTCGGGCGCGCTCTTCCATCCAGCCGGCATCGTTCCACTTGTAGCGGCTGAGGTCCCAGACCACCGAGGCCGATTTCGGCGGAACCTCGCAGGCAAAGGCGTAGGGGTCAGCCTTGAGCTGCGCGTAACCGCGATGACGGGAGCGGATGAAGTACTTGTACTTGGTCCCGTGCTCCAGGTGAGGTACGAACAGTTCCCAGACGCCGCTGTTGCGCAGGCGCATCGGATGGCGGCGGGTGTCCCACTCGTTGAAGTCGCCGACGACGGTGACGGCGATGGCGTTCGGCGCCCAGACGGTGAAGCGCACGCCGGGCACGTCCTCGCAGACGGCAAGGTGCGCGCCCATGCTGTTGTAGGTTTCATAGTGCGTGCCTTCGCCGTGCAGGTGAAGTTCGAAATCGCTGAGGAGCGGAGGAAACCGGTAGGGATCTTCGATCTCGACCGTCTCGCCACTCCAGAGTTGCAGGCGCAGACGGTAGCACTGGCGCTCGCCGATCAGGGAAGCGACATAGAAGCCGTGCGGATGCTTCTTCTCCATCGGCGCAACGATTCTGCCCTTGGATGTTTCGGTGACGACCTCCGCTTTCTGCGCCTGAGGCAGAAAGGCCCGCACCTCCCAGCCTTCGGGCTGGCCTTTCTTCTTGACCGCATGGGGGCCGAGGACCCGGAACGCATCTCCATGATAACCGCCTACGATCGCTTCCACTTCTTCATGGGTCATCGCAGCTATTATGGCAAGAATGAGCGGTTCCTATCAGAAAATGAGGAAAGCAGAACTGCATCTCCACCTGGAGGGCTCGGTCGAGCCGGCCACTATGCGCGAGCTAAACCCGAGCCTGACCGAGGAGGAGGTCGCGTCCCGCTATCGCTTCTCCGATTTTCAGGGCTTCATCGAAACGTATAAGTGGATTACCGGCTATCTGCGCACGCCGGAGGACTACGCGAGGATTACGCGGCGCCTGCTCGATCTGCTCCGGAGCGACAACATCGGATATGCCGAAATCAACGTCTCGGTCGGGGTCATGCTCTGGCGCAACCAGGATGCGCGTGCAAATTTCCGCGCCATCCGGGAGGCGGCGCAGGGAGCGGCGGTCGAGGTCCGCTGGATTTTCGACGCGGTGCGGCAGTTCGGCCCGGAGGACGGGATGCGGGTGGCGGAACTGGCAGTGGAGTTCGCCGCCGACGGCGTCGTCGGCTTCGGGATCGGCGGCGATGAGGCACGCGGGCCGGCAGCGTGGTTCCGCGAGCCGTTCCGCTTCGCCGCTGATCACGGGCTCCGCATCCTTCCGCACGCAGGCGAAACGACCGGACCCGAGTCGGTCTGGGAGGCGATCGAGCACGGCGCCGCCCGCATCGGCCACGGCATTCGCTCGGTCGGCGACCCAGCGCTGTTGCGCCGGCTCCGCGAAGACAAAATCCCGCTTGAGATCTGCATTACGAGCAATCTCTGCACCGGAGCGGCAGCATCGCTCCACGAGCATCCTGTTCGCGAAATCTTCGACGCAGGAGTGCCGATTGTACTCGCTACCGATGATCCGGGAATATTCAATACCACGCTGAGCCGCGAATACGAGATCGCCGAGCGGGACTTCGGCTTCACGCCGGCTGAACTCGAAGAAATCGCGGCGAACAGCTTCCGGTTCGCTCTTTGCGGAGCATGATTTTCAGGTTACAGTGGGGAGAAGCTGAAAAGCGGGGACACGCATGGAGTCGGCAGCGGCGACAGCGGCTGGAAGACACGACAACGCCGGAACGGAATTATACCGGAGCCTGCTCGACCCCTGCCCGGCCCCGGTCCTGGTCGCTCGCGACGGATTCATCACCTACGCGAATCCGGCAGCCCGAACCATGCTTCGGGCCGATTCCGTAGAAATCCTCGGCTTCGCCCTCCTGAGCCTCGTGCCGTCCCGGCTGAAAGAGGCATTCCGGACCTACCTGGAAGCCGCGGCGGCTACTTCCGAACCCCGGCCTTTCCTGACCTCCATTTTCCAGAGATTCGACGGGAGCCTCGCATTCGTCGAGATCACGGCCTGGCTGGTTTCGTCAGATAGCGCGCCCGCGCTGGCAATCAGCTTTTCGCCAAGCCGCGAGCGGGAATTCGAGACGCTGGCCGAGCATGCACCTGATCTGATTGCCCGGTTCGACCGCCAGTGCCGGCACCTGTACGTCAATCCGGTCATCGCCCGGATCACGGGCATCTCCAGGGATGCCTTTCTGGGCAGGACGCTCGCCGAGGCAGGGGTGCCGCCGGACGAAAGCGAACTTTGGGACAGCAAGCTTGGCGAAGCTTTCGAGGCCAAGCGGGAGACGACCTTCGAGTGCGGCTTCACCGGTCCGAACGGGACGATTCTGCTGCAAGCGAAGCTCGTTCCGGAGTGCAACGCCGACGGCGAGGTCGTCACCGTCGCGTCGGTCGCCCGGGACATCACGGCCGAGAAGGCGGGCGAAACGGAGCTGCGGCGGGCGAAAGCTCGAATCAGCGACATCCTGGCGAGCATGACCGAGTCATTCATCGCGCTGGACCGCGACTGGAGAATCGTCTATGTCAGCCGGCGGGTGCAGGAGCGGCTTGGCCAACCTCTGCTGGGCCGCGATCTTTGGGAGGTGGTCCCGGAGGCACGGGAAACGGCCTTCTGGACCGGCTATCACCGCGTGATGGAGGAACGCATCCCGCTGGCTTTCGAAGTCTGCTATCCAAACGGCGAGTGGTATGAGGTCCACGCGGCGCCGACAGAGGAAGGGCTCAGCGCCTACGTCCTCAACATCACTGAACGCAAGCGGATCGAGGATGCACTGCGCGAGAGCGAAGAGCAGAGACGTCTGGCTCTCGAGGTGGCGCGCGTCGGGTCGTATGACTGGGACCTGCGGCGCGGCCTGATCCGACTCGATGCGCGCTGCCGTGAGTTCTGCGGCCTCGAACAGGAGACAGTGGAACCACGCGAAATTCTGGCGCGCATCCATCCGTCGGACCGGCGCGCCGTGGAGGTCGGGTTGGCCAGGAGCCTCGATCCGTCGATACGCGGCGAAGCCCAGTTGGAGTTTCGCATTCTCCTCCCCGAGGGCCGCACGCGATGGGTGCTCCTTCGCGCGCGAACGGTGTTTCGATCGGTGTTTTAGGACGACGGCGCGGTCCGGCAGATTGGCGCCGTTCTCGACTTCACCGAGCGCAGGCTCGCCGAGAAGGCGTTGGAGCGAAGTGAGGTTCGCTATCGATCGCTGATCGACGCGACGGCATCGCTTGTGTGGACGACCGATGCCTCCGGAGTCTTCGTCGAGCTTCAGCCATCCTGGGAGCAATACACCGGACAGAAATGGCCTGAGTATACCTCGATGGGAGGCATGTCGGTCGTGCATCCGGAGGACCGCCAGATGGTGGAAGATCGCTGGCGGCGGTCGATCGAAACCGGGGAGCCGTTTGAAGTAGAACTGCGGCTGTTTCATGCTCCAACCCGCGAACATCGTCAAGCGCTCTCGCGCGGCGTTCCGGTGCGAAACGAGGATGGGTCGCTGCGGGAGTGGGTCGGAACCGTTACCGACATTGACGAACGCAAGAAGGCCGAGGAGGCGCTGCGCGCATCCAACGAGGCGCTCCGGCGCGCCAACGCCGATCTGGAGCAGTTCGCCTACGCGGCCGCGCATGACCTGCAGGAGCCGATCCGCAACGTCGCGCTCTACACGCAGTGGCTGGCCCGCAGGTATGGAGGCCGTCTGGATGACCAGGCTGACCAGTTCATATCGACCATCATTGAAGGCGCCCGGCGCATGCACAGTCTGGTCCAGGGCCTGTTGTCATACACGGGAGTTGTCGGTAAACACGCCGGAGCCGAAGGGCCGGCGTCGTCGGATGCAGGCGAAGTACTGGACGCAGTGATCGCGAACCTCCGCACTGCGATCGCGGAGCATCAGGCCCGAATCGCCCGCTCCGCGCTGCCCGTCGTGGCTGTACAGAACGTGCACCTGATGCAGTTATTCCAGAACCTGATTGGCAATGCGCTCAAATATCGATCGGAGGCCGTGCCTGAGATTCACATCGAAGCGGAGCCATGCGGCCCGGACTGGATCTTCACGGTCAGAGACAACGGCATCGGAATCGCCTCTGAACACCACGAGCGCATCTTCGGCATCTTCAAGCGGCTCCACGGCCGCAGAGTTCCGGGTACCGGCATCGGTCTGGCGATCTGCCAGCGAATCGTCTCGCACTACGGCGGCCGCATCTGGGTGGAGTCCGAACCGGGCCGCGGGGCGTCTTTCCGCTTCACCCTTCCCGGCGCTAGCGATGCTACCGGACCTTGATGGTCAGGGTCTTGCGATCGGTCCGCGATCCGTCGGACGCCGTCAACGTGTAGGTGGTGGTCGTCTCCGGCTTCGCCTGGAAGCAGAACTGTTTGACGGGCTTTAGCTCACCGGCATCCGGCTCGACCTTCACCGACGTGGCGTTGGCGACGCCGTAGCAGAGCGTCACGGGAAGCCCTTTCACCGCCTCCCTGGAGGTCGAAGTGAAGAAGAGGATTTCAGGCCCGCCGGCCTGGCGCTTGGGCGCCGTAACGCCCGAAACCGTCACTTCGAGGGATTCCGACACCTCCCTTCCGTCCTTGCCTTTCGCAAAGAGTGTGTAGCGCGTCGTGGCTGACGGCGAGGCCTCGATGCAGCGGCTGAGGGCCGGGGCGAGGCGTTCGATCTCGGGATCGATTCGCACCTCGACCGCATCCTCGGTCCCGTAGCAAACCAGCGAGGTTTCACCCCGGGCAATCGCGGGCGGGCTGGCGTAGAGGTGCAGGATGCGAGCCGGGCCGGGCTCAATCGCAGGCGGCCTGGACTCGGCCGGCGCTTCCGGTCCCTTCGAGCAGGCCGCCGCGAGAAGCAGGAGCAGGGCGATGGGCGCAGTAAACTTCACGCGTACCATTTTTCTACACGGGTTTTCTGGCGCGCAAGAATGCGGCGACGAAGAGCACACCCCAGAATAAATCGAAAAGCCCGGTTCCCAGCACCGCGGCGCCGATGCGGCCTTGCGAGGCGAGCGCCAGCAGCGCGAAACCGTAGCTGAATTTCTCGACGACGGCGGCGAGCATGATCGGTCGGAAGCGCAGGGGATCGCTCGCGATGATGAGGAAGGCGATCTGCCAGGCGAGCGCCACGCCGGCGAAGCCGTAGTAGTGCTCCGGATGAGTGATGGCGGGCGGGAAATCGCGGCCGATCCGGTCCTCCAGAAAGTAGAGTGGCGTGATAGCGAGCAGGCCGTAAATGCCGGCGAGCAGGAAGGTATATCGGGCGAAGCGCATACCCTGTTATGATCTCGCTTCCCGCTATTCGATTGCGAGCGTCACGGCGTTCGACACGGCGTCTCCCTACTGGAAGACCCTCCTGTACTACTAACCCGTAGATTCTTTTCTGCCCGCGAAGATTTTCATGCCGCCACCGGAGTCAGTTGCCGAACC
>JBKBWD010000073.1:0-27360 GCA_046289265.1 Bryobacteraceae bacterium
CAGGATTCTCAGGGGTCCCAAATGGCCTCAGCCTTCAGCCGACCCAACGCCAGCCCCGGCTTCGTGCATAATTCAGGGATCAGCGATAAAGACCAGGACCTGGGACCACTTCTTCTGACCCCGCCGGGCGACGTTCGCGGAACGATCATTTTGAAGAACCGGGCCGGCGACGAGCCGATCCCGACGAATCTTCGGATTCATCCAGTGTCCCTCGATCATCCCACGCTGAACCTTAACGCCTCCAAGGCCACAATAGACTCCGACGGAAATGTGATTCTTCCCAGAGTCTTTGCCGGTGAGAATATGGTGCGAGTCGAAAATCTCCCTCGCGGAGCTTATCTCGCCGATATAACCCAGTCAGGGCGGAGTGTGCTAACTGGCGGATTGGCAGCGGGCCTCGGCGCCATCGAGATCATTCTGAGCCTGGACGGCGGGTTCGTTCGCGGCAGGACCTGACCGACAACGAATCCCCAGTCGCGGACGCGACGGTACTACTGATCCCCGACGGCTTCGGTGTACCGCAGGTGACACGCTCCGATCAGAACGGATACTATGCGTTCCCCGCGGGAGTGCGGCCCGGAAGATATAGGGCGCTGGCCGTCGAGGACCTACCCGAATGGTACCTGCACGACCAGGCCGCCGTTCGCACGATTGCCTCTCGGGGCATGGATTTGACTGTGCTCGGGCGAGAATCCCACGTTTTGAATCTCCAGGTGCGCCCGCTCGGCAGCAGATGAGCTGGTCCCTCCGCACCTGTTTGGGCGCCCAGCCGCCAGCGCTTGTGGCGGAAGAGATCGGTGTAAACTCTCCTTGACAGCCTGGGAGAGCTGCCGCATAATCCTAGACAGACTAGGAGGAAGTTATGGGGAAGCTGACCGACCTCCTGCCCGGAACGCTCGACCTACTCGTTCTGAAGGCGGTATCGCTCGGACCGCTGCATGGCTATGGCGTGCTGCTGCGCATACAGCAACTCTCCGGGCGGATCCTCGAAATCGAGCAGGGCTCGCTCTATCCGGCGCTTTATCGCCTGGAGCGGGCGGGTCTCATCGAATCCGAGTGGGGCGTCTCTGATAAGAACCGCCGCGCGAAGTTTTACCGTTTGACGAAGTCCGGCCGGAAGCGGCTCGGTGAAGAGACGAAGCAGTGGGAACTGTTCTCGACGGCGGTGGGCAACGTGCTCGGCGCGGCGCCGGAGGAGGCCTGATGCGCGATCGGGTGAAGGCGACCCTCCGCTCGATTATCGGCATGCGGCGGCTCGATGCCGAGATGCAGGACGAGATTCAGTTTCACATCGAGTCCTACGCATGCGAACTGGTCCGGCAAGGCGTTCCACCGGAAGAGGCTGCGATGCGGGCGCGCCGGGCATTCGGAAACATCGGCCGGGTAGAAGAGGAGTGCCGGGAAGCAAAGGGAGCCGCGCTGCTCGACGAACTTTGGCGCAACATCACCTACGCGCTTCGCCAGTTCCGGCGGTCACCCGGCTACGCGGCCGTCGTGATCCTCACGCTGGCGCTTTGCATCGGCGCCAACACCGCGATCTTTAGCGTGATCGACGCGGCGCTCTTGCGCTCTCTGCCCTATCCGGAGCAGGAGCGCCTGGGCGAAGTCGTCCGGGTGCTGATGCGTGGCGGCGCCGTTGCCGACTCCGGCCCCTCCCACGACGGACGTGCGTGGGAGGCGCTGCAGAAGGCCAGGAGCTTCCAGTCGGCAGCCGTCGGCAGCGCAGGAGGCGTGAATCTCGCGCTCGGCGATCGCGCGGTGCATGTACAGCAGCGTCGGGTGAGCCGGGGCTACTTTCGCGTGCTCGGGGTGCCTTTGGCTTTGGGCCGCGAATTTGACGACACCGAAGATCGCGAGGGTGGACCTTCGGTGGTGATCTTAAGTCACGGCCTTTGGAATCGTCTCTTTCAGGGCGATCCGCAGATCCTCGGCCGCTCGATTCAGCTCCGCGGCGAACCCTACGTGGTCATCGGGATCGCAGCCGAGGGCTTCCGGGCAGGAAGCCGGGTAGATCTCTGGACGCCCCTCAAGCCTTCGACCAAAGGAGAGGGCGCCGGGACGAATTACGGAATCTTCGCCCGCCTCGCGCCTGGCGCTTCCTGGGAGCAGGCGCGAGCCGAAGCGCAGACGCTCGGCGCCTCGGCTTTCGAGGGCCGAACATTCCCTCCAGGTGTGACAGCGCGTCTTGATCTCCAACATTACGACCGGGCCGGGCAGAACGCACTGCGCGAACGCCTGCTTCTCCTCGGGGCCGCCGTCGGGCTGGTGCTCCTGATCGGCTGCGTGAATATCGCCTCTGTGATGCTGGCCCGAGGCTCAGCGCGTAGCCGGGAGATGGGAACGCGCGTTGCCCTCGGCGGCGGCCCGGCATCGCTTTCGCGGCAGCTCATCAGCGAATCGCTGCTGCTCGCTCTCCTGGGTGGAGTGGCCGGAGTCGCTCTCGGCTACTTTGGAATCGAAGCGCTTCAGGCAGCAGCGGAACGTTTCGGGATCTGGCAGGAGGTGCGGCTCGATGCGCGGGTTCTCTCGATCACCGCGTTGCTCTCGATCTCGGCGGGCCTGCTGTTTGGCTTGGCGCCCGCGCTGCAGGCGGCGCGCTTCGATGTTCGCCGGACCTTGATCCAGGCCGGCTCTCACTGCGTAGCCGGCGGCCAGCGCCAGTGGCCCCGCCGCGCGTTAGTGGTCGCGGAAGTTGCCCTGAGCCTGGTCCTGCTGGTGGGCGCCGGACTGCTGATCCGGACAGTCCTGTACCTCCAAAACCTCAGCCCCGGCTTCGATCCGACGAACGTAGTCACTGCCAGCGCGTCGCTTCAGGACGCCCGGTATAACGACAGCAGCAACGTGAATCGGCTCTTCCGCGAGACCCTGGATGCCATCCGCGCAATCCCTGGCGTGGAGGCCGCGGCAGTCGGACTCCATGTGCCGTATCAGCGCTGGTTGAACACGGGCGTGAGGATCCGGAGCGGATCCGATCACGGAGCAATGGTTGGCACATCCGTAAACTACGTCACCCCGGGATACTTTGAGACTCTGCGGATCCCACTGCGCTCCGGGCGATTTTTCGACGATCGTGATTCGGCAGCATCCATGCCGGCGGCGATCATCAACGAAACCTTCGCCCGAAAGCTGCTGAACGGAGCGAACCCGCTGTCCAGTTTCGTGATCCAGGGCGAATCGCAATTCCAGGTTGTCGGAGTCGTGAATGATCTGCAGCAGCGGCCGGGACTAACGCGATCCGGCCCGCTGATGCCCGAGCCGGCCATGTACATCCCCGCCGCACAGATTTCGAGTTCCAGCTTTCAAATTGCGCACACATGGAACTCACCCGCCTGGGTGGTTCGCGCTACCGGCCAGCGGCAAGAGATCATCCGCCGCATCGAGAGCGCGATTGCCTCTTACGATCCTCTTCTCCCCGTCGCCA
The DNA here is from genome assembly GCA_046289265.1 of Bryobacteraceae bacterium. GTDB lineage: Bacteria > Acidobacteriota > Terriglobia > Bryobacterales > Bryobacteraceae > JBKBWD01. The sequence continues at coordinate 3,422 of JBKBWD010000073.1, forward strand.
GCATTCGGTCGATGTCGGACGAGCGAAACATCGCTCTCTATTCGGAGCGCGCCAACGCGTGGCTGCTGGGGTCGCTGGCGGGCCTGGCCCTGACGCTGGCGCTCGTGGGAGTGTACGGGATCATGTCGCATTCGGTCACGCAGCGAACCCGCGAGTTCGGAATTCGGATGGCGTTGGGCGGTTCGGTGCCGCGGGTCATCGGTAACGCCGTCACGCCGGGAATTTTCCTCGCTCTGACGGGCGTCCTCATCGGGGTTGCCCTGGCGCTCGGCGCCGTCCGTCTGCTCAAGGGTCTGCTCTATGGCGTGCAACCGATCGACGCGACGACGTTCGCGATCGCGTCGCTCGCCCTGATCGGAGTCAGCGGACTGGCCAGCCTGGTCCCCGCCATCGGGCTGACCCGGCTTGCTCCGGCGAGCGTTCTGCGGCAAGATTGATGCCGGGATGCCGCATCCGGCCGGTGAGATGCCTCCGCGCGACTGGGCGTTTCTCAACTGCTCACCGCGCTACACGAAGGAGTTCGACGCCATCCCGTGCTTGCGCTGCCGGCGTGTCTTCGTGCACGGGGGCGGGCAGGGTATCGAGTTCGGCAGCGTGGAGGCTGCCCTCTTCTCACCTCCGCCGGCTTACGAAATCGGGGAGGAAGGCTAAATTGAAAATGTACCGGCTCTTGCCAATCATGGTCGCGTGCGCGGCCCTCGCGTCCGCCCAGTCGATGCGGGTGGAGCGGGATATCGCTTACGCCGAACCGCGAAACGAGCGCAATCTGCTCGACATCTACAAGCCGGCCGCCGGCTCGAACCGGCCGGTTGTCGTCTGGGTGCATGGTGGCGGGTGGATGCGAGGCAGCAAGGACTCAATGGACCACAAACCCGCTGCCTTCGTCGAACGGGAATTCGTCTTCGTCCCCGTAAATTATCGCTTCATTCCGGACGTCACGATGGAGGTAATCGTTCGCGACGTGGCGAAGTCGGTCGGATGGGTGCACCGAAACATTGCACGGCACGGCGGCGATCCCGGCAGGATCTTCCTGATGGGGCATTCCGCCGGCGCACAACTGGCGGCCCTGCTTTGCACCGACAGCCGGTACATCGAAGCCGAGGGGGTGCCGCGCGCGAGCCTGAAAGGCTGCGTTCCCGTCGACGGCGACACCTACGACGTGCCGCTCCAGGTCGCCACCGCGACCGCCCGCCGCAAAAGCCTCCATCAGCCGCCGCCAAAGTGGGGTCATCCGGAGAAGTTCGGCAATCTCGCACAGCAGCGCGAGCTTTCGGCCGTCAACCATGTCGCGCCGAACCGGGGCATTCTGCCCTTTCTCATTCTCCACGTGGCTGATCACACCGACACGACGGCCCAGGCCTATCGACTATGGGCGGCGCTCGATCAGGCGGGCATCCCGGCAACGATTTTCGGAGCCGAAGGGAGCGATCACAGTAAGCTGGACCGCGACCTTGGCGCACAGGGCGATCCGGCCACCCAGGCGCTCTACGAATTTCTTGACCAGGTGCTGCAAAAATCCGCAAACTGACTCTGCGGGAGCAATGCTATGCACTCACTCGTGCGCACCGTAACTCTCCTTACGATTCTCTCGGCTACCAGCCTTGCTCAGCCGGAAGCCCTTACCATTGAAGCAGTGGAATCGCTGGAGCGCTTCGCCTCCCTTCCCGCTTCGACCGTCGAATGGGAACGGGTCGTGCCCCCGATCGCCGGGGAACAGGCGAATGCCCAGATCGCAGCAGTCAGGGTTCGAAACCATGAAACGGGCGTCGAGATGGGCGGGGTCCGCATCCGCTTCGCCAGCGGGGAGATTCGCGATGCAGTCTGGGTGCCGGAAGCTCTCGTAGAGCCGCTGCTCGATGCACTCGCCGAGGTCGACGACTCGGCGCGACGTATCGAGCCCGGCGTCTCGAACGGTTGCTATGGATCATGCAGGTTCCTGTCCGCCATGCGTGCCGGCGCGCACTTCTTCTACGTCTCGCGGTGTTCGACCATCACCGGCTGGTCCGGGCTTTCGGCCCATACCGGCAGGAACACGTTCCGATTCACCGGCCTCAATGCGGCGGCATTCCGGTCGGCGCTGGCGCGGGCGGCTGAAGAGCTTCAACGGCGCTAAGCGCTACTGCTTGATCGACGCCAGAATCCGCTGGATCATGCCGTCCACCGGAGCACCGGACTCGTGCCAGCGCCAGATCAGCACGATCTCGTGCTCCGGGTCGATCCAGATCAGGTTGTTGCCGGCGCCGATCGCTGCGAAACTCGTGGCCGGCGCGCTGGGCCACCGCTTCCGGTCCGTGTTCAGCCACCAGAGATACCCGTAGTTCGGGCCATGCGCCGAAGGCGTAGTGGCCTCACGAATCCACTGCTCCTCGACCAGTTGGCGCCCGTTCCACCTGCCCCGGTTGAGAATGAGCAGACCGAACCGCGCGAGGTCCTCCGAGTTCATCCATATGCCGCCGCCCCAGCGCGTGCCGCCGCTCACCGACTCGACCTGTTTCCCGCCGATCTCGACCGTTGAGACCTTTCCGTAACCATGCCAGCGCCATTCGCCGGAGGCGCCGATCGGGTCCATGATGCTCTCTTTCAAGACCTCGGGCAGTCCCCGGCCGAAGACCCGAGCGAGCGACAAGGCGAACCGGTTAATCCGCACATCGTTGTACTCGTAGTAAGTGCCTGGGGCCTGCAACGTCCGAAGCTTTCTCTCGCCCGCGCCGAACTCCTCTCGGCCGGCGAAGTCGGAGCGCTTGCCGAACATCTCGCCTTCCCACTCGCTCTCCTGCTGCAGATGATGCTTCCAGGTCACCGGGGCGTTCTGCGGCGAATCGTATCCGCCGTCCCGGACCGAGGCGCCGACGCGCTCCTCAACGCTCCGGATCAGTTCCTTGGCGAATGCGACCGAAGCCGTCGTCGAGAGAAAGCTTTTGGCGACGCTGTAGACCGGGTCATTGGCGCGCGTGTCGCCGAACTCCGCGACGATGTATCCGCGGCGAAGGATGAGTCCGTTGGTTGCCGCCCGTTTCGGCGGTAGGGGGCCGAGAACCCGCCCGAATACGCGCACCTGGTCCTTCTCGAAATCCCACCGCGAGCCATGGGTTTGAGCCCATCGCACGGCCTCCCGCAGCTTCGCGGTGTCCATCCCGGCGTCGGCGGGCGCCCTGCGTTCCCACGCGCCCGCGGCCGGAAAATAAGCCGTCTGCGCGATTAGAGCAGGAGCCAGTGCCACCGCGATCAGCACAAGCGCCAGCCGGGACCGCCGCATGGAGAATTGATCCGTCATCGACACGGCGGATTATATCACCGGCCGCGGCCGTCCCCGTTCCAGCTCTGCTAGGATAGTTGTTGCAATGCTTAAAAACTTTCGTCACTTTCAGGTGGCCGATCCGTTCGGGCGCACTTGGGATGTGGAGTTTCGCTGGCAGCAGAACGCCATCTCCATCCGGCACAGCGACTCGGTGGACGTGAAGTTCTTCCTCGCCCACGAAGATACGCGGCTGGAGCGCGTGATCGCCCTGATGCACAAGGATCTGGTCGCCGTGAGCGACAGGGCCGGGCGTCCGGTTACGGATCCGTGGTGCATGAAATTGGCGGCTCTTCATCTCGAGAAAATGATCTCCACCTGGGAAGACATGGACAAGACAATCGTCACGGTCTCGCCGGCGGAGTTGGAAGAGTACAACTCCGAACTGGAGCAGGCCGCGCAGGTCGAACCTCACGTCTAGCCCCCTCACCTCGCCTTGCATTTTCGAACTTCCTGAGAATCGCGGCATCTCCCCACGGGATCCGGCGTGCGCGACAGGACACCCCCGGCCGAGGCGTAGAAGCGCGCGTTTACGCTTCGAAAACGATAACGTGAGCAGGCGCTTCAGCGTCGTTGCATTGGATCCGTAATTCGCGCGACAATCCTGCTTGTAGCGGTGAGCGGCCGGCAAGGAGGCGCGCGCTGATCCTGTCTACAATCTCTGGAGGCTTTGCTCGATGGTGAACTGTCCGCAGTGCGATTCCTTGATCGACGTTGAAGAAGATGAGCTGGATGAGGGCGACGAGCTGACCTGCGAGGAATGTGGAGCCACGCTCCGGGTTGTCGGCCTTGCCCCTTTGGAGTTGGAGTCCGCTGAGGACGAAAATGAAGAGGATGAGGAATTCGCCTACGACGAAGAGGAGGACGAAGACTGGAAGTAGTCGCTGCGCGCGGCGGCTGATTCTTGTGCTGGCCACTGCCTTTCTCATGGCGGGCTGGCTCGCGCCCGGTCTTCCCGCCAAGGAGAGGAAGCGCAAGCAGCCGGAGGCGCATGCCGTCATCGCCGGCACTGTCTTTCGCGAGCCCGGGTTCCTGCTCGCCGGCGCCGAGGTAACTCTCACGCCGGATCCCGATCAGGACCTCCCGAAAAATCTCAAAATCAAGCCCACGAAGGCCGTCTCCGACAGCCGCGGTGAGTATGCGTTCCGCGTCCCGGCCGCCCCCGTGCGCTATACTGTTAGCGTTCGAGCAAGTGGCTTTCAGTCCGCCGAAAAGCGGATTGAAATCTTCGGTGATGAGCGCATCGACGTATTCATCGAGTTGAAAGCTGAAAGCAAGCCCTAGCCGGCGGCAGGCCGGCCGCAAAGAACGCGATGAAACAGAAAAAGCTCTTCTCAGTGGGGCTGCTGCTGGTCATACTGGCCGCCGGCCTCTCCGCCCAACTCACCAACAAGAAGCGAGAAAAACCGCCGGACCCAACGATCCGGTCGCTCGAGGGCGTCGTGCGCGATGCCGACGACAAAATTGTCTCGGGCGCCGTGGTCAAGCTGAAGAATCTCAAAACACTCCAGATTCGTTCCTTTATCACCCAGAGCGACGGACGCTACACCTTCCAGAGCTTAAGCAAGAGCATCGACTATGAGGTCGTCGCCGAGCACGATGGCGCCTCCAGCCCCACACGTACGCTCAGCGTCTTCGACGACCGCACCAAGGCGGTGATCAATCTCAAGCTGGAGTCCAAGAAATCGTAGCTCCATGCGGCTGCTGATCGGACTCCTGCTCACATTCACTCTGATGTCGCAGGCCGCTGGGCCGGCGAGCCTCACCGCGCTGAACGAAGCGTCGTGGCCTGAGCTGCTCGCGCGGCACAAGGGGAAGGTGCTCCTGGTCAACTTCTGGGCCACGTGGTGCGCTCCCTGCCGCGCCGAGATGCCGCAGTTGGCGGCTCTCGAAGCGCGGCTCAAGTCCAGGGAATTTGTCCTGGTAACGGTTTCAGCCGACGAACCCGAACAGGAAGCCGAAGCGCTCGCCTTTCTCAAGGAGAGCGGCGCTCCCGCGGCGGCCTATATCAAGAAGGCCAAGGACGACGACCGCTTCACGGCCATCGTCGATCCCAGGTGGAGCGGCGCGCTTCCGGCCCTGTTCCTTTACGACCGCGACGGCCGCAAGATCCACTCCTTCATCGGCGAGACTCCGATTGCGGATATCGAAGCCGCGGCCGCCAAACTCCTCTGAATCAGCCCCGTTCGCCGCGAACCAGGTCCTCAAGCGTTTCCCGCTCGCGCACGATCCGCCACGTCTCGCCTTCGACGAGCACTTCGGCCGGGCGCGGGCGCGAGTTGTAGTTTGACGCCGCCACGAAGCCGTAGGCTCCCGACGTGCAGACCGCCAGCAGATCGCCCGGAAACACGTTCGGCATCTCGCGGTCGCGCGCCAGGAAGTCGCCGCTCTCGCACACGGGTCCCACGACGTCGGCCAGCAGCGTGCCGCCGTCGTTGCGCCGCAGCGGAACGATCTCATGATAGGAGCCGTAGAGCGAGGGACGGATCAGATCGTTCATCGCGGCATCGACGACGATGAACTCCTTGCGCTGCGTCGCCTTGCGATAGAGAACCCGCGTGAGCAGCACGCCCGCCTCGGCCACGATCGAACGTCCCGGCTCGAACATGAGGCAGAGCCCGCGTCCTTCGGCCAGCCGGCGCACCTCGGCGACGTAGGAGCGGATATCGGGCGCCTGGTCGGCCGGCTTGTAGGGAACGCCCAGGCCGCCGCCGAGATCCGCGCGCCGGATGTCGAAACCGCGCGCGCGCAGCCGGTCCACCAGCGCCAGCATCTTCCGCACCGACTCGAGCATCGGCGACACATCCAGCACCTGCGAGCCGATGTGGCAGCTCACCCCGTCCAGGTTCAGATTCGGAAGCGCGCGGGCGCGTTCGTAGACTTGCTCGACGTCGCGGATGTCGATGCCGAACTTGTGCTCGCTGAGTCCCGTCGAAATGTAAGGGTGTGTCGCCGCATCGACGTCGGGATTGACCCGTAGCGAAACGCTCGCCCGCTTGCCGAGCCGTCCGGCAAGCGAGTCGATCAGGCTCAGTTCCGCTTCCGACTCGCAATTGAAGCTGTGGATGCCCTCCTCGAGCGCATAGACGATCTCCTCGGCCGTCTTGCCGACCCCCGAGAAGACCACTGTGCCCGCCTGCCCGCCGGCCTTGAGGACACGGAACAGTTCGCCGCCGGAGACGATATCGAAACCCGCGCCGGCGCGCGCCAGCAGCGCGAGCAGCCCGAGATTGCTGTTAGCCTTCACCGCGTAGCAGATCTTGTGCGGAACGCCCGTCAGCGTCCCGTCATAGGCGCGGAAGCGCTCCAGGATGTCCCGGCTTGAATAGACGTAGCAGGGCGTGCCGGCCTTGGCCGCAATGTCGGCGAGCGCCAACTGCTCGCAGAAGAGCGTGTTCCCCTCGTAGTGAAACGAATTTTGCATGAGTGTTCGGCTCAAGTGACCTGAATCGCAATGATTGTCTGGTCGTCGTTAACGGGCGCATCCTGGCGGTAATTCCGGATCTCCTCGGAGAGCACCTCGACGATCTGCTCCGGCGATCGGCGATAGTTGCGCTTGAGAAACGCGCTGAGCCGCCGCCTGCCGTACTCTTCACCTTCCGGATTCTGCTGATCGGGCACGCCGTCGGAGACCACCAGCAGCACGTCGCCGATTTCGGCCTGAAACACTACGTCCTCATATTCGCGGTCTTCCAGCAGCCCGAGCGGCACGCCCTCCACCTTGGGCGAAAGGATCGCTCCCCGGCGGCAGATCACCGGCGGCAGCCCGCCGGCATTGGCCATTGTGAACACGCCGGTCCGCGCCTGCCACGACAACAGCAGCAGCGTGACATACTGCGCATCCACCTTCCGTTCCAGCAACACCTCGTTCAGCGACCGCATCAGCAGCGACGGACTCCGCCGGCGCGGCGCGATGCTCCGCAGCAGGCCCGTTACCATCGCGCCGTACAACGCGGCGGCAGCGCCTTTGCCGCTCGAGTCGCCGCAGGCAATCAATGCGTAGTCTTCCCCATGTTCGCAAAAATCGTACAGGTCGCCCGTGATCTCGTGCGCTGCCTTCGAGCCGATCGCGATGCGCACTCCTTCCAGCTCCGGCGCCTTGCGGGGCAGCAGGACCGATTGCAGCTTCCGCGCCGCCTTCAGATCCTGCTCCATTCGTTGTTCCCGATGCGCAAGCTCTTCATACAGCCGCGCGTTCTCGATCGAGATCGCGATCTGCGGCGCCAGCATCGAAAGCATTCGCACGTGCTCGTCGGTGAAGAAGCCGACGCGGTCGCTCTCAAGATCCATCACGCCGATCACCTTCTCCTTGGCGACCAGCGGCACCGCGACTTCGGAGCGAATATCCGGATGCGAGGCGATGTATCGCGGATCGGTCAGGGTGTCATCCACGCGAATCGGCTCGAGCGACTCGGCCGCCGCACCCGTGAGACCTCTGCCGAGCGGCACATTGTCCACTTCGACGCGCTCGTCGTAGCGTTCACTGAAGCAATTCTTCAGCACGCCGCGCCGCTCGTCGACCAGCAGGATGCTGAAGGCGTCATAATTGATGAGCGTCCGGACACTCCGGGCGATCTTGCTCAGAAGCTGATCGAGCGCCATAATCGACGAGAACTCCTGCGAGGCGCGCGACAGCATGCGAAGCGTGCGGTTCTGCCGCTCCACTCTCCGATACAGGCGTGCGTTGTCGATGGCGGCCGAAACGCGCGACGCCACAAGCTGCAGCAGCGCGCAGTCCTGGTCGCTGAACGCGTCCGGATAGGTGGACTGCACATCGATCACCCCGACCAGCTTGCCGCGCGCCGTCATCGGCACCGCCAGCTCCGACCGCACCGCGTCCATCGCGTTCAGATAGCGCGAATCGCTGCGGACGTCATTGACCACCACAGGGGACAACGTCGCGCCCGCCGCCCCCGTGATGCCTTCGCCGAGCGGCACCACCAGGTTCTTCACCACCTCATCCCTGTGGCCGCGCGCGTAGCGGATCAGCAGTCCCTGCCGGCGCTCGCTGTAAAGCAGAATCGCGAACAGGTCGTGCGGCACCACGCGATTGACGATCTCGGCGACCGCCGTCAACAGACTGTCCAGGTCGAGCGTCTCGCTCGTGACGGCCGCGACTTCGAGGAGAAAGTCGAGCAGTTCCGCCCGCTCCTGAAACCGCGCCTGCGACTGCCATGGCGTGGACATCCGCTACTCCCCCGCCCGGCTTGCCGCTTCCATGATCGCGACGCTCGCGCTGGCGCCGATACGATTGGCGCCGGCCTTCACCATCCGGCGCAGGTCATCGATCGTGCGAATGCCGCCCGAAGCCTTCACGCCCACGGACGTTCCGACGCAGCGCCGCAGCAGCGCCACATCGTCCACGGTCGCGCCGCCGGGGCCGAAGCCCGTCGAGGTCTTCACGAAATCGGCGCGCGCCCGGACCGCCAGGTCGCACGCGGCCGACTTCTCCGCTTCAGTGAGAAGCGCGGTTTCCAGGATCACCTTGACGATCGCGCCGGCGCCATGCGCCGTCCCGGTCACTCCGGCAATGTCCAGACGCACGCGGTCGAAGTCTCCGTTCTTCAAAGCGCCGACGTTCAGCACCATGTCGATCTCGCGCGCACCGGCGCGAATCGCGATCTCCGTCTCCAGCATTTTGACCTCCGTCATCGCCGCTCCCAGTGGGAATCCGACAACGGTACAGACCTTCACGGTGGAACCGGCCAGCGCCGCGGCCGCGAGCGGAACCCGGCACGGGTTCACGCACACGCTGGCAAATCCGTAGTCCATAGCCTCCCGGCAGTAGCGCCGCACATCGGCTTCGGTAGCCTCCGGCTTGAGAATCGTATGGTCGATCAGCGGCGCGGCCGCACGCGCGAGGATCTCCTCGCCGATCCGGGCCACAAGTCTTTCCAATGCGGCAGAGTCCAACGTATAACAGCCTAAGTATTTGAAAAGTAATTAATTTCCGCAGTACGAACGAAGGCCCATCATACCACAGTGCGTCCGCCCCTCCGGCCTAGGAATCGCCCTCCCGCAGCTTTTGGACTTGTAAACTGCGATTCCTGGTATAATGGAGCCCATGTGAGTAGTTCGCTGATTTCTTCCGTATTTGCGGCTGTGCAGTTTTATCCGCGTTCCAGAAAGTCTCTGTAGACGTTTCCTTTTGTCCTGTCAGTTTTTTCTCGTGGAGGTGATATTTTGCTCAAATCCGTATCGAAAGGTTTGGTAGTCGTGGCCGGGCTGTTAGCCGTGCCTGGCTCATCCGATCCCAACCTCCAAGTACTTGAGAATCCCTACCAATCCGATCCGCGGCTCACACGCCTGCAGCAGTTCTTCCAGCAAAAAGGATCTCCCGCTCACGCGATGGCCGAAGATTTCCTGGTCGCCTCAGACAAACACAACCTGGACTGGAGACTGCTCCCGAGTATCTCATTCCTGGAATCCGGCGGCGGCAAAGAGTACCGGAATAACAACATCCTGGGATGGGATTCGTGCCGGCAGAACTTTCCCACGATTCGCGACGGAATCCATGCAGTCGCATCCCGTCTGGCGAACTCCAAGCTCTATAAGGACAAGGACCTCGACGCAATTCTCGCGACTTATAACCCGTACAACGACTACGCGTCGAAGGTCAAGATGATCATGAGGGCGCTTGGGCCGGAGACGTTCCCGCCCGAAGCCACTCTCAACTAGCGGCTGGCTCTACTCCACCAGCATCATGGCGACATACAGCCCGCCGAAGATGAAGACTGTGATCGCCGCGACCGCTACCCACCGGAGGGTACGTTCGCGGCTCGTCGTCGCTGCCCTTTCGTCATTCTTGATCTGGTCATCCAGGCTCTCAAACATGTCTTGCTCCTTCTTGGAGTCACACACCGATGAAGCCGCTATGATAACGACCAACAATATGAACTAGCCCAATTTTAGTTCGGATTGCGGAGTGGGACAAGCGAATTCGTAACGGACCCGTGAATTCCGTTACACAACGACGGCCGCTTCGCCGCGCGCGGGCGCTACGCCAGCCCCATCTTCTCCAGCTTCCGGTAGAGCGTCTTGCGCTCGATCCCGAGGATGCGCGCCGCACGGCTCTTATTGCCGCCCGCCGCCGCCATCACTTTGCGGATCTGCTCGGCTTCGGTCTCCGCCAGACTCTCGCCCGTGCTCTCCCGGCGCTCCATTGACTCCAGCGCATCGCGCACCACCTCTTCGTCGATCCGCCCGTTCGGAGCCAGAATCGTCAGCCTCTCGACCAGGTGCTGTAGCTGGCGCACGTTACCCGGCCACGTATAGTCCTCCATGGCCCGCAGCCCGGATTCGAGCAGCTTTGTCTGCTGGTGGTAGCGCTCGTTGTAGCGCCGCAGGAACGTCTGGGCAAGCAGCGCCACGTCGCCCCGGCGCTCCCGCAGCGGTGGAGCCACGATCCGGACAACGTTCAGCCGGTACCAGAGGTCCTCGCGGAACTTGCCCTCGTCCACCATCTTGCGCAGATCGCGGTTGGTCGCCGCGACAATCCGGACGTCTACCGGCTTGGAGCGCGACGCCCCCAGCGGACGGATTTCGCGCTCCTGCAGGAAACGCAGCAGTTTCAACTGGAAGGCCAAATCGATCTCGCCGATCTCGTCAAGGAACGCCGTTCCATGATTGGCGGCCTCGAAAACGCCCATGCGGTCGCGGTCGGCCCCCGTGTAGGCCCCGCGCATCGCGCCGAACAGCTCGCTTTCGATCAGCGACGGCGCGATCGAGGCGCAGTCCACCGGCACAAACGGCTGGCTCGCCCGCGTGCTGTTGTCGTGCACCATCCGTGCGATCAGCTCTTTGCCCGTGCCCGTCTCGCCCTCGATCAGGACGGTGAGATCGTTCGGCGCCACTCGCGAAATCGTTTTGTAGATTTCGATCATCTGGGGCGAACTGCCGACCATCTCGCTCGCCGGCAGGTCGTCGATCTCGACCGCCGCCTCCTCCTCCTCGGCCGCCAGCGTCGCCTGCGCCCGCCGCACCACTTCGAGCATCCGGTCCAGGTCGAACGGCTTGGCGACGTAGTCGAAGGCGCCGCCGCGCGTCGCCGCCATGACGGTCTCCATCGTGCCGCGAGCCGTCATCAGGATCACGGCACACGAGGGGTTCTGGCTGCGCGCCGCCTCGAGCACGTCCAGCCCGGTCCGTTCATCCAGGTAAATGTCGGAGATCACGATGGGGTAGCGGTTCGACGAAAGCCGCTGGATCGCCTCCCGCGTGGACGCCACCGCATCCACCGCGAAACCCTCCAGTTCCAGGAAGGTCACGATCGTATTGCGAACCGAATTGTCGTCTTCCACTACCAAAAGGCGCTGCACTCTCACCTCGCGCACTCACCCTTGCGATACCGAACCGCCGGCCGCGGCCCGGACCTCCCGCACCGGTAAAACCATTGTGAAACAGGAGCCTTTCCCAGGGGAGCTGCTAACTTCTATTGTGCCACCATGCCGCGAAACAATTTGGTCCACGATCGATAGCCCGATCCCGGTCCCCGCCTCGCCCGACGCCACCGCCCCGCTAGTCCGGTAGAACTTGCGGAAGATGTTCCGCAACTCCTTTTCGTCCATCCCGATGCCCTGGTCCTCCACCGACAGCCGGACGCGGCCACCCGAACGCTCTCCCCGCACACGAATTTCGGTCTCTGACGGCGAATACTTTACCGCATTGGTAAGCAGGTTGTAGACGGCATACTCCATTAACTCCCGATCGCCTTCGATTACGGTCTTCGGCACTTCCTCCGAAATCATCGCGATCTGCTTGCGCTCAGCAAGCGGGCGCGCCCGCTGCACGCACGCATCCACGAGCTCATCCAAACCAAACGGCTCGCGCTTCAACTCCACCTGGCCATCGGTCAGGCGCTCGACGTCGAGAAAGGTCTGGATCATCCGCGCCAGCCGCTTCGACTCGGAGTTGATCATCTGCGCCATCTCCTTGCGCTTCTCCTCGTTGAGGTTGTAGCGGCCGATCAGCTCGCTCGATCCCTGGATCGCCGTCAGCGGCGTCCGCATCTCGTGCGTGACAAACTGGATCGCCTGCTGGTAGCGCATCCGGTCGGACTCGCTCTTGCGCAACTGCCGCCGCACAACGAAATGCTGGTACGAACCCGCCCCGATCAGCGAAAGCCACGCCACCGAGACCGGCGCGAAATAAGGAAACACCACGCCCTGCCGGAAGAACAGGTGCGGCAGTAGGTGCGCCGCCGCCAGCACCACGGCCGAAAGCGCATACGCCTGCCCGCCCGAACGCAGCGCGAAGATTGCGGCCGCGGCCGCCGTCAGGAGCAGACAGATCCCCAGCACCATCCACGCGGGCGCATTTTCCAGGAACCGCCGCGCCGCGATCGTCTCGAAGGCGTGCGCGTGAATCTCGACCCCCGGCATCGGCGTCGAGAACGAATACGGCGTCATCAGCCGGTCCCGCGCCATCGACTGCGCCGTGACCCCGACAAAGACCGCCCGCCCCCGGAACCGCTCCGCCAACTCCGGACTCTCCGCCAGTTCCCGAAAAGAAACCTGCGGGATGGATGGGGCCCCATCCCCGCCCGGCGGCAGATAGCGCACCAGCATCGCGCGGGCATTCTCGCGCGCCGCCGCGATTGTTACCTCTCCCACTCGGAGATCCCGAGGCGACTCCTCGATCCGCCCGCCTCCCGCATACAGCCGCCACGCCTCGAGCGCCAGCGCCCAGCGCCGGTCCCGCCCGGCTGCCTTCTCGAGCGGAATCGCCCGGTTCACCGCATCCAGCGCATCCTGCGCCGCGTGTACATGGCCGACCGCCGCGGCATGACGCGCAAAGCGCGCCAGCGGCTCCTGCCACTCGCTGCCGCCCGGCATCAGGTCCGCCGCCAGCACCAGGTTCGGCGCCCGCGCCAGCACGCTCTCCAGCCGCGCGTCCTCGTCCGGATCGCCTTCGTCAGCCAGCGTCAGATCGATCGCCACCGCCCGAGGCCCCGCCTCCGCCACGCGCTCCAACCCGTCGGCCAGTATCGACCGGATTTTTCGCACGCCCCCCAGCTTCAGCAGCGACGCCTCGTCGATGGTCAGCAGCACTGACCGCGTCTCCCAACGCTCCGGCGGATGCAGCCGGAAGACCCAGTCGTAGCCGTCGTTGTCGATCTGGACCGCCAGGGGCGTCAGGCTCGCCGCCACGCCGATCACCAGCGCCGCCGCCAGCACCGCGAGATAGCCGTACTGTCCCCCGCTCCGCATTCGCCGCCTACCGCCGCCCGCGCCGTTCGATCTCCCGGATCTCTTTCGGCAGATCGCGCGTCAGCACCTCCGCCCCGGTCTCGGTCACCAGCACTATGTCTTCGATGCGAATCCCGAGGTTCTCCTCCGGAATGTAGATCCCCGGCTCAATCGTAATGACCATGCCAGGTTCGAGCGGCGTGCCCGGCACATCCGCATCATGCACGTCGAGACCCACGTGATGCCCGATCCCGTGCGTGAAGTATTTGCCCAGCCGCTCGCCGCGCGCATCGACGCCGTGCGAGTCGATGTAGTCATAGGCAATCTGGTAGAGGCTGTTCTCCGTACCCCGGCCGAGCCGCATCCCCGGCCGCACCGCCGCGATCGCCGCCTTTTGCGCCCCGAGCACGATCTCGTAAATCTCCCGCTGCCGCGCCGTAAAGCGACCATTCGCCGGCAGCGTCCGCGTGATGTCGGCCGCATAGCCCGCGCACTCGGCCCCCACATCCATCAGGACCACGTCGCCCGCCTCGATCCGCCGCGCCCCCCGCGCATAATGCAGAACCGTCGAGTTCGGACCCGAGCCCACGATCGGCGTGTAGGCGCTCCGCTCGCACCCCTGCCCGAGATAGTGCCCCACCATCGTCCCGATAATCTGGTGCTCGTGGATGCCCGGCTGCAGCCGCTCCCACGCCGCGCGATGCGCCGCGATCGTCGCCCGGATCGACCGCCGGATCAGCTCCAGCTCCGCCGGACTCTTCTTCATCCGCAGGCGCGCGATCGCCGGCCGCAGGTCCGCGACCTCCCGCAGCGGGGCGAGCGTCTTGATCTTCTCAACGGCCGGAAGTCCGGATGGCGTGTGGATCGACGCGGCCGCACTGAGCGCCTGGCGGAAGCGCTCCTCGAAGCTCGCGCCCGGCAGGACCGCCGCGAAGCCCGTGCGGTCCGCGATGCCGTCATCGTCCGGAGCCGCCTTGCGCCCCGTCCACTTTTCAGCCTCCGGATCGCGCGCCGGCAGAAAGAGAAACTCCTCGCCCTGCCCTTGGCGCGTAGCCGTCATCATGAGGATCGCGCCCGGCTCATTCCAACCCGTGAGGTAGTAGAAGTTCGACTCCTGAAAGAAGCCGGTTCGCAGTTCGTCCGCCGCCTCCGGCTTTCCGAACAACACGATCACGCCCTCGCCCACCGCCGAGCGCAGCGCCGCGCGCCGGGCCGCGTACTCCTCCGGCAATACCGCCCCTTCGGCGGACCACGCAGGCGAAACACACGTCCCCGCCACCAGCCACAACAACCCAAGGCAGGCCCGGAACATCAATAAAAAGTATACCGGAAGCCCGTGTTCCTCCTTCCACCACTCCGGCGGGGGAATGTATCAGGTTGGGCGCTGCGCGTTAGACTGTAAGATTAATCTTTTCCGGCTGATCGCACTCAGCGATGCCAAAGACCCAGCAGACCGGGTGCAGCTCGATGGCGGAAGTTGATTCAAGAATCCATAGACCGGCAGCGGTGAACGCCGCACCCCCGGGATCTCCCTCGCCGCAGGGGCCTGTCGATCATGGCCGCGTCAAAGCCCAGATGCGGAGATGGCAAGATCGGGTGCTGGACCTGACAAAGTCCAATCCGCTGATCGGTCTCAATCGCTCCCGCGTCTCCAAGCTTCAGGTGATCAAGCCAGAGGGGGATACGCTCTTCGCGAGGTTCGTCGTCGAACAGAATCAGCTCCGCATGCCCCTCGTTCGCAAGCGCGCCGGGCAGCCTGAGCAGCCCTCCCTGCTTCAACCCGATCAAGATCCAGACTTAGTTGTGGAACCTGGCGACGTCACCTTCGACGCCAAACCGCTGGATATAATGCGGCGGCTACGGCGAATCCGCGACAACGCGCGCACAACGATGGAGGAGCGTGGTGTTACGACTCTCTACCTGACGTTCGGAGCACTGCGGTGGAAGGATGAGCTGCTTGGCGATTCAGTGAGCCCGCTGTGGATGGTCCCGTGCGAGTTCGAGGAAAAGGGACCGGATGCACCGCTCCGTCTCTGTCCCGCAGATGAAGATTCTCAGATCAACCCGGCTCTCGAATGCTATCTCCGCGAGCGTCACAAAATCGAACTGCCGGATATTCCAGAAGAGGCTGACGCCCAAGCGCTCGCGGAAACTCTTCGTCACGTACGGCTGGCAGTGCAGGAGCAAAAATGGGAGGTCACCAATGAGGTCTGGCTGAGCACGTTGTCTTTCGAATCGCTGGTAATTTACCGGGATCTTCGCGCTCTGACCGATCTCGCCGCGGCCAACCCTACTGTCGTTGCACTTTCCCGGGCGTCGGCCGCGGCCGGCAAATCCGAGGCACTGCCACAGGGGCTCGACTCGTTACCCACTCCTGCCACGGTCCCGATTCCAGTGCTACCGACCGACTCTAGCCAACTTGAGGCCCTTACTCAGTCAGCCCTGGGCCGTCACGTCGTTGTCCACGGTCCCCCGGGGACCGGAAAGAGTCAGACGATCGCGAACCTTATCGTGGACGCTCTGGCTCGCAACAAGAAGGTGCTTTTCGTAAGCGCGAAGATGGCCGCGCTGAATGTTGTTTATGAGCGCCTTAAAGAGCTCGGACTACAGAGGTTCTGCCTCGAGGCTCACAGCACCAAGGCAGGCAAGCAAAAGATTATCGACGAACTTCGAAGGACCTTGGAAGCCGAGACTGCCTATGACGGCGACGCGCTTGATCGAGAATTGCAGGCTCTGCTGCGTGTCCGTGAGGAACTCAACGCCTATGCTCGGGAGCTACATACGCCGGTTCAGCCTCTCGGACTTTCTGTATTCCGGGCGAACGCCCGGCTCGCCCAAATATGGCGTTTTGCCGATGTTTGTGGACCTCTGCCGTGGCCCAATCCTCTCGATGCCTCTCGAGACAAACTCGACGAGTGTATTCGCGCGTTGGAAGAACTTGCCGCCAACTCCGAGACTTTCGATCAAGGCACAGCGCATCCATGGTACGGTTTCGCGCCGACCACCTTCGGCGTGGCTGAGCAGGAGAGCCTCGCGTCGTGCTTCAAAGCCCTGGCGGAATTCAACCGAAAGGTGACTCCGGCAGCCGACACGCTTGAATGCCTGATACCGGGTGCGCGGCTGCTGTCGATCCACGAATGGAATCTCCTGAAGGCCGCGCTGGGCGCGATCGCCGAGACGGACCGCCTGCCCAAGGGTTGGTGGGAAAAAAGTGACGCTGAACTATCCAAGCTCGCGCAGCTCTTCGCCGACGCGGCAGGTCGGCGAGATGAACTGGACAGGTTGGTAGGAGAGATCGAGAAGTCAATCAAGGGTGCCCTAGAGGATGTCGCAGGCCTCCTGGGACCGGCCGAGGATCGGTTCAAAGGTTGGCACAGCATCCTAAGACCTGGATATTGGCGCTGGCGGAAGGACGTTCAGGCGCACTTGTTATGCGAGTTCACCCGGGCGCGTGTGGCGACTCTCTGCGCGCAGTGCCGGCGCGCCCTTGAAATCGAGCACTGGTTTACGAAGCATAGACCGCAGATTGCTCACTATCTCGAACCCGGCGTGGCAGAAACTTCTGGGGTTCTGCGTGGCATCAGCCAGTCCTTCACTGCCGCAAGCCTCCTAAAACGGGGACTCGCTCTCGTTGGAAAGGACGCATTGCCGGCGCTGTCCATCAACGTGGAAAGCAGGAACGCTGCAAAGGGAATCCCGGATCAAATATCGAACGCGATCGTGGTCGCGGCTGTGCACCGGCTTGATTCCGACTGGCCGCTAGGGTTCGTTCGAGACATGATTGCCAGCCGTGCCCCGCTACCTGAACTATTCGCGCGCGCCGCGACCTTACTTGCTTCCATGCAGCGCGCCCGAGAGCGGGTGTTGCTAAACCGGGCGTTGCAGCAATGCGCGTCTCTTGGACTATCACCCTTTCTGGCAAGCTTCGGCTCGGAGAGCGCCGCCGATGCACCCCAGATGTTCGAACGGCGGTTCCTGAACCTCTGGTTGAGTACAGCGATTGATCGGAGCCAGGCGCTTTCAGAGTTCACGGAAGCCAAAGGAAACAACCTGCTGGAAAAGTTCCGGAATCTCGACGCCCGTGTGCGGCAACTTGCGGTCGGGCGCGCGCAGATGACGGCTTCTGCAGCCTCGGCAAGGGTCCGGGCAGCAGAAGAGATCCCGGAGAACGCCAGCGAGGTTGGTATTCTTCGACGCGAGTTGCAAAAGCGAAAGCGGATCAAGCCTCTGCGAAAGCTTTTCGCGGAGATCCCGCACGTGCTACAGGCACTAAAGCCGTGCCTCCTGATGAGTCCAATCTCCGTCTCGACTTATCTGAGGCCTGACGTTTTCCACTTTGATCTCGTTGTCTTCGACGAGGCTTCTCAGTTGCCGACTGCGGAAGCAATTCCTGCGGTACTTCGCTCTTCCCAAGTGGTTGTGGCAGGCGATCCTAAACAACTGCCGCCAACGTCGTTCTTCGAAGCCTCGTTGACGACAGAGGAAGAGGAGGAAGATGATGACGGCGCATCAGGACAGGTCCCACTGGAGTCCTTCTTGGATGATTGCGTTGCGGTGGTCCCGGTATTCCAGGAAGTACACCTTCGCTGGCACTACCGAAGTCGTGACGAGCGGCTGATCAAGTTCTCGAATCACTTCTTCTACGACAATAGGCTCATAACCTTCCCGGCCGCAAACCCGAATGCGGCCGCCCAGGGCGTTCGATTCGTACACGTGAAGGAGGGCGTTTATGACCGCGGCCGCAGCCGCACGAACCGGCTGGAAGCGCGCGCAGTTGCGACGTTGGCTCGGGAACATTTCGAATGCCATCCCGAGCGGTCACTCGGAATCGTAGCGCTGAATTTGAGTCAGAAGGAAGCGATTGAGGACGCGATCTCGGAACTGAAGCTTGACCGGCCGGACCTGGCTCCCTTTTTTGATCATAACCGTGATAGCACGGTGTTTGTGAAGTCTCTCGAGAACGTGCAAGGAGACGAACGAGACACGATGATCATCAGCGTAGGCTACGGTCGGAATCAAGCCGGCGGCTTCACCATGAATTTCGGTCCAATCGTAAGAGATGGAGGATGGCGCCGGCTGAACGTATTGGTGACGCGGGCAAGGTGGGAGTGCATTCTGGTCGCAAGCGTTCGGGCGTTGGATTTCGCCAATGTTAATCCCAACAATCGTGGCGCCGTGGCGCTTCGAGACTTCCTGGAATTCTCAGAGCGGAATGGGGAGTTGCCGGCAGAGGTGCCTGTCCTGACCAACGCTGAGACGAACGAATTCGAAGAAGCCGTGAGGGCCGCGTTGATCGATCGCGGTCTCAAGGTGGACATGCAGGTAGGTGCGAGTCGGTATCGTATCGACTTGGCTGTCCGCGACCCGCGGGATGATCGGCGCTACCTCCTAGGGATTGAGTGCGACGGCGCAACGTATCACAGTGCCAGAAACGCACGCGACCGCGATCTCTTGCGGCAGTTGGTGCTCCAACGGATGGGCTGGCGAATCCATCGGGTCTGGTCAACGGAGTGGTTTCACGATCGGGAACAGGCGATTGGCAACATCTTTAGAAGCGTAGAGCAGGCGCAAAGAACTCCGATCACGCACGCTGTGTACGCTCCTCCCACTTCTACGCCTTCGAATCCAGAGCCGCGCGCCGGCAGTCAGCCGGCTTCAGAACTACCGCGCCAGTATAAGGCGGGGATTCCGTATTCGGTATATCAGCCGAGTCGCCGTTTGAGCCGGGATCACTTGTTAGATGCTTCTCACACACGTACCCTCTCGAGAACAATCGCAGATGTTGTAAAGATTGAAGGGCCGATCCATCGTGAGATGGTCATCGAACGGCTCAAGCAGATCCACAACGTTGCGAGGATGGGATCAAATGTTCAGGCGAACATCGAACGAGCCCTGCGCGACGGGGAAACGAGCCGTACTATCGCTCGCGATCCCAGATTGTCCTTCTATTACGAACCAGGTCATCAGCTTGAGTCTTTCCGTCTGCCGGTGGATTCCGTGCGGCGACCGATTGAGTACATCGCTCCCACCGAGATCGCGCTGGCAATTCTCTATCTGGTCGAAGACCAGTTCGGCGTAATAGAGGAGTCCTTGCCACAGGCCGTCGCGCGTCTTTTCGGGATTGATCGACTTCGAGCTGAAGGTGCTGACCAGATTCGAGCCGTCATCGAGGATCTGGTAGCCAAAGGATCGTTGCGTCGGGCTGGCATTCAGGTGCACCTGGCATGAGAACCATTCCGAGTCGCGTATACAACGCGTGCATGGAGGGTCTCAACTCAACGGCTTCCTGTTGGTGTGGCGGCAGGCCTTCTGGATCCCTAAGCAAGCGCGTGATCGGAGGTGGCACCCGACTCGGACTTCACCGTCTGGGGCGATAGGCGGGCGAGGGGTGGACTTCCCACGCCGGACCGGGTTATTCTGGTGATTCAAATTCTAGGAATCCGGTTCGGATCGACAACGAAGCAGCCGGCCATTCTCCCCGTCCCGTCCGCGCTCCCTGACTCCCGGTTCACGTCCCTGATCATCCTGTCGTACGGCCGATCCGTCCCCGGCGTTGGAACGACGTGAGAGCAAGCCATCCCTTTGCCATCCCGCCCTTCAACCCGTTCGGAGGCCCTCCCTTCGGCAGCCCCAAGGCCTTCGCGCCCGGCGCTGCCCTGATCCTCGCGCTCGGCTTCCTGCTGGCTCTGCAAGGACTGTTGTGGAACCCCTGGACCGCCGCATCGCCGCCTCAAACCTGCGCCGGAGATGCCGTCCACCGGCCCGCGGCCCTTGTGAGCGACGCCGCCCCGGCGCCCTTCATCCATCGAGGCGTTCCGCTCCACTACGCCGTGCAGGACGGACTCGCGATCTTCGAAGGCGACATCATCCTCGGCACGGCCGAAGAGATCCTTCGCGGACCGCGCCCCGGCCAAAGCGGCCCCGCCACAGGCATGCCGGACCTGACGCCGCAGTCCTGGCCCGGAGGCGTCATTCCCTACACCGTCGATCCGGAGATTCCCCGCCCTCAGCGGATCGAAAAGGCCATCCGCCATTGGAACTCCACGCTGAACGGCACAATCCGCCTCGTCCCGCGCACCGGCCAGACTAACTGGGTGCACTTTGAACTCAGCCCCGATCCCGAGCGCTGCGCCTCCTACGTCGGCATGGCCGGCATCGGCGCCCAGAGCATCTACGTCGGCGCCAATTGCGGAATCGGCAACATGATCCACGAAATCGGCCATGCCGTCGGACTCTGGCACGAGCAGTCCCGCGAAGACCGCGACCGGCATGTGCGCATCAATTGGAAGAACATCCAGCGCGGCCAGGAGCACAACTTCAGCCAGAACATCTTTGAAAACAGCCCCCGGCCTTATGACTTTCGCTCCGTGATGCACTACGGCGCCTACGCCTTCTCCAGGAACGGCAAGCCGACCATCTCGACCATTCCCTCCGGCATACGGATCGGCCAGCGCGCCGGACTCTCCGAAGGCGACCGCGACGCCGTCCGCCATCTCTACTCCGATCCGGCCGCCCGCGTGGCGCAGCCGTCCTCCGCCGGACCGGCCTTTTGGAAGGAGCGGGCCGTTTCGGGCGTGCGGGGAATGCTCCCGCGCGTCCAACTCCAGCGCGAGTCGTTTCTGCTAGACTCGTCCGAGTGCTCTGGTTCTGGCCCCTAGTTCTCCCCGCAATCCTGTTAGCCGCGGCGTCCTTCGCGGGCGAGCGCAAGCGCTTCCGTTATATCCGCGAGCAGTTGGCGCATCCGCCGGAAGGCCCTTTCCCGCCCGCTACCGTGATCGTGCCGGTCAAGGGCGAGGACGAAGGCCTCGCTGAAAACCTCACCACGCTCGCCTCGCTCGACTATCCGGATTATGAACTGATCGTGACCGCGCGCAGCCGCGCCGACATCCCCGCCGGCGTCGTCCCGGAGCGCGCCCGCGTCGTCCTCGCCGGCGACGGAGACCCGGAGACGGGCGAAAAGATCAACAACCTGCTGGCCGCCATCGCCGCCGCCCGGCCTGAATCGGAGATCCTGGCCTTCGCCGACTCGGACGGCCGTGTGCGGCCGGGCTGGCTCCGTGCGCTCGTGGCCGCCCTCCGGCAGCCCGGAGCGGGTGCGGCGACCGGCTATCGCTGGCACATCCCGGCGCGGCCCGGCTTCTGGGCTTTGCTGCGGAGCGGCTGGAACGCCGTGATCGCGGGAGGCTTCGGCCCTGGCCGCAACCGCTTCGCCTGGGGCGGCGCGATGGCCCTCCACCGCGAGACGTTCGACAAGGCCCGCGTCCCGGAATTCTGGCGCGGCGCGATCAGCGACGACTACGGCCTGACCGCGGCGATCGGGCGCGCTGGCCTCGGCATCGCCTTCGCTCCCGGCGCCATGGTGGCCTCGCGCGACCACACTGGCGCGAAAGAATTCCTCGGCTGGATCACCCGCCAGATGATCATCACCCGCATCTACAACCGCCGCTTGTGGCTCCTGGCCTTCATCGCGCATTGTCTCTATTGCGCCGCCATGATCGCCTGCCTCTCGGCGGGACTCTCCGGCGCCGCTGCCGGCTGGTGGGCGCTGGCCTGGATCCTGGGCGCCGGGATCTGGAAGGGCCGCAACCGCGCGGCGCTCGCCCGCCGCCTCTTCCCCGAGGACGCTCTCTGGTTTCGCCGCCACGGCTGGATTTACGCCTGGTGGACGCCGCTCATCACCTGGGTCTGGCTCTACGGCCTCCTCGCCTCCGCCCTCACGGACAGCGTCGAGTGGCGAGGCTATCGGTACCGGTTAAAGCGGCCAACCGTTCCACCGCTGCCGCCCGCGTAATCCCGCCGGCGCCTTGTTCCGTCATATCTTCGTCAGCAATCGACAAAAAGGATTGGAGTGGACCTGAAAATGAAAGCTTCTCTAGCTCTGCTGCTCATGGCATGTGTCTTTTCCCTGAACGCGCTCGCTGCCGGCATCGACGGCAACTGGCTGGCCGAATCGAAGATCCAGACGCCCAACGGCGACGAGATCACGATTCAGAGCACCCTGAACCTCAAAAGCGACGGCAACAGCCTGACCGGCACTGTCGTCACGAACTTCCGCGGAACCGAACGAAGGGCGGACGTGAAAAACGGCAAGCTCGACGGAAACAAGTTCTCCTTCTCCACCACCACGCAAGGCCCGCAAGGCGAATTCACAACCGAGTGGGAAGGAACCGTCGACGAAGACCAGATCAAAGGCTCCCGAAGCGGCTTCGGCGGACGGACGTTCCCGTTTACCGCGAAGCGGCAGTGACCAAGTGGCGGCCAGCCGCTGTTTTTAGGCGCCGTCCTTCATGTTAATTCACTCGCTTCTGAGGCTCGGCAAGCCCCTGCTTCAGATTGGCAGCATTTTACTTGAACTGCTTGTTGCACCTCTTGTCGTCCTGGTTACAAGGCTTTACTAGGGCGGGTCCAATCCGGCGACATCGTTGACACTCGGAGAGATGTGGCGCAGGGAAGAAGGCATCGGGAGGGCACGCGATGCCGTGGAAGGAAGCATCTGTCGCGGACCAGCGCTGTACTTGCCCCAAGGATTGCTCGTCTGGCGCCCCGCCGCATCGTGGCCCGCCCCGTCCCAACGGTTGTTCGTAAACGGAAGCACCAGCGGCGTCGGGTCCGGAGCCTGCGGCGTCATTGCCGGATTCGGAATGTAATTGCTTGACGCCAGCACGGCCCGGTTCCCATACTGGTCATACCCATAGTTCTGAATCCAGCCATTCGTCTCGACCGCCTGCTTCAGCCGGTTCATCGCGTCATACCGGGCATGATTGTGAAGGAGAGCATCCGGCGGGACTTGCAAGGCACCCCCGGAAGCAGATCTACTATCGCTCACCGGGTATGGGACGAGGTGGGAAGTGCAACCTCCGACCATCCAGGGAGAGCGGAGCCGAACACCTCGGGGCCGGCCGGTTATGCCTAGCCAAAGAAATTTGAAATTTTGGCTGCGCTTGCCGGGGAACGAAACCAGCGGTTTCTTTCCCCTGCACCCCATTCTTCCCTGGGATGGTCCAGCCGTTTGATCCCATCAGCCACATCGCCGATGATCTTGTTATCCGCAAGAGCGTCGGGAGGTGGCCGATGGAATTGTTCACCAAGCTGTTTGGAGCCTGGCTGGTTTTTGTATACCATTGTTTCGACCGCGTTGTCTTGAGCGGCTACCTGATGGGTCTGCAACGGCCCGGTCAGGTCGTCTACTGGCTTCAGCAGGTGCTCGGCATTGAGGCGATCACCAAGGAAGTGCTCATGAGCCGCACCCAGGACTACGTGCGCTGGGTCGAGAGCTTCGCCCGCAACCACTCCATCGAGATCCGCTGGCACGACCAGGGCGTTCGGATGGAGGACTTCGTGCGTCCCTACCTGCAGCGCATGGAGCGCCAGAACCGCTTCGGCGTCTATTTCATCTTCCAGGCCATGGAGCGCGGTTGGACGTTTCGCCCCGGAAAGGCGCTGGTGAAGCGAACGCC
>JBKBWD010000074.1:0-27106 GCA_046289265.1 Bryobacteraceae bacterium
GCCAGACGGCGAATCCAGAATAGCCGGCCTCTCGCACATTTTCATCCCCCGTTGTGGCAGCCCGCCGTGGGGCATTCACAAGGTGATTCCGGAGGGCTACCGTCCTCAACTCGCCTACGAGTGGGCCGCTCCGTTCCGTTATCTCCGGATCGAGGAGATGATCGAGGCACAGAAGAAGTTCAGCATACAGGACTTCATCCGGATGCAGCAGGACGTCGTCTCGGTTCCGGCACGGCGCCTTCAGGCGGCCGCGCGAAAGAGTCTGAGCACGGAGGAGGCCGCCTCGCATCCGCTCCTACAGCGCCTGCTGGCCTGGGACGCCGCCCTTACGGTTGACTCCGTGGAAGCCTCGCTCTATTCGGTATGGACCACCAAACTCCAGGACCACTTCGCCGAACGCGGCTTCCGGCCGGGTCTGGACGTGATCCTGGTGCTGCTGGAAGCCAACAGCCATAAGGATGCCCTGCTCTCCACATTTCAAGCGACGCTTGAAGATTTGCGCCAACGGTTAGGAGAAGACTCGTCCAAGTGGAATTGGGGGAGGATCCACACGCTCCATCTGCGGCACCCGATCGACAGGTCCGAATGGCATCGTGGTCCGGTGGCGCGTCCGGGTGACGGCAACACGGTCAACTCGACCAGCGGCGCCAACTATCGCCAGACCAATGGCGCATCGTATCGCCAGATCCTCGATCTGAGCGACTGGGACCGCTCCGTCATGACCAATGTCCCGGGCGAGTCAGGCGATCCGGCCAGTCCGCATTACAGCGACCTGATGGAGACCTGGGCCAGGGGCGAGTACCATCCGATGCCCTATTCGAGGAAGGCCGTCGAGGCCGCTACGGTCGAGCGGATCGATTTAAAGCCGGCCCGCTGAAGGTGAACCACAAGATCTTGTGTTCGAAATGTGAAAACCACAGGATTGAGGGTTCCACCTCCTTTACTTTTCCAGCAGGTCCGTTTACTATAGTGGCATCCCCCCGAGACGAGGGCACTAACCGGCCTTCGAGAACCTGAACTATATATGGAAGAAGGGGAACGCCATTGCTGAAACTCAAGCGCGTCGAAATCCAGGGCTTCAAGTCGTTCTATGAGCGGACGGAGATGCGATTCAACGGGTCCGGCATCGCGGCGGTCGTCGGCCCCAACGGATGCGGCAAGTCCAACCTCAGCGACGCCATAAGCTGGGTGCTGGGGGAGCAGTCCGCCAAGAGCCTGCGCGGCACCCGCATGGAGGATGTCATCTTCGCCGGCACGCGGGACCGCAAGCCGCTGGGGATGGCCGCGGTGACGCTGACGCTGGTGGATCCGTCCACCTCCGCCGCCACGATTCACGTGGAGTCCAACGGCCATGCCAATGGACACGCGAACGGGCATGGCAACGGGAACGCGAATGGCCATGCGAACGGCCACGCGAACGGCAATGGACACTCCGAATCCAAACCGCAGGAGATCACGATCACGCGCCGGCTTTACCGGTCCGGCGAAAGCGAATACCTCATCAATGGCAAGGTCGCGCGGCTGAGGGACATCCAGGATCTATTCATGGGAACGGGGCTGGGTCCGGAATCGTATGCGATTATCGAGCAGGGGCGCATCGGCCAGATCCTCAGTTCGAAGCCGGCGGACCGGCGCTCGGTCATCGAGGAGGCCGCCGGCATTACCCGGTTCAAGACGAAGCGCCGCCTGGCGGAGGCGAAGCTCGAAGGCGCCAAGCAGAACCTGACGCGCGTCTTCGACATTCTGGAAGAGGTCGGCCGGCAGGTGAATTCGTTGAAGCGCCAGGCCGCGAAGGCGAAGCGCTACGAAGAGCTCAAGGCCGAGATGGTCGAGCAGTTGCGCCGCGCTCTCACCGGGCGTTTCCGGACGGTGGAGCGGGAAGCCGCCAAGGCCGCGATCGACCTGAACCTGGCGACCGGGGAGTCGCAGATGCTCACCGCGCAGGTTGGCGAGAAGGAGACCGAGCAGACCGCGCTGATCGAGCAGAGCTACAAGGTCGAGGGCGAGTTGACCGAGGAGCGCCGGAAACTGGCGGAGATGCGCGTCGAAGCCGAGCGTACACGCGGACGGCTGGAGTCGCAGGCGCGGCAGATCGCCTCGATTGAACAGCGGCTGACGCAGGGCGAGTCCGAGACGCAGGATCTCGAAAAGCGCCAGGAGCAGTTCCTCCAGGAACTCGACGGACACGCGGCGCGGTTGAAGGAACTCGAGGAGCAGGCCGAGACCGCCCGCCAGCGCCTAACCGCCAAGAACGAGGAGCGCGACGTCCTGCAGAACAGCCTGCGCGAGCGGGAGCGTTCGATCGAAGCGGCCCGCCAACAGGTGCTGCGGCTGCTCGGAGAGGCTTCGACGCTCAAGAATCAACTGGCTCAGATCGACGCGTATCTCGCCTCGATGGAGCGCGACACGGCACGGGCCCAGAAGGAAGAGGAGACCGCAACCGCGGACCTCACGCGTGTCGAGCAGGGGCGTGCCGAGATCGGCGAGAAGCTCAAGGTCCGGCAGATGCAGCTTGAATCGCTCGTCGAGCGGCGGCGCGGACTGGAAGAGGAGCTGTCGGTCCGGAAGTCCAGGGCCGTCGAAACGCGCCGTCAGCTCGAGCAGCTCCGCAGCGAGGCTTCGCGGCTGAAGGCGCGCAAGGATTCGCTTGAAGAAGTCATTTCGCACCGGTCATATACAACCGATTCGGTAAAGCGATTCTTCACGGCGATTGAGAAGGGCAAGGCACAGGATTTGAAGCCGGTCGGCGTGCTCGCCGATTTTGTCGAGGTCTCGGATCCGGCTTATGAGAAGTCCACCGAAGAGTTCCTGCATGAGGAGCTGGAGTACGTGGTGGTGGAGAACTGGGAGCAGGCCGAGCGGGGCCTGGAGGTGGTTCGCGGCGACCTCGATGGTCGCGCCACCTTCCTGGTCGAGCCGCGGCTGGGCACCGAGCAGGATCCGGTGAACTTCCCTGCCCCGCCGGCGCGGGAGCCGGCGATCGGACCCGAGACCGGCATCGTGGCCCGGCTGAGCGACATGGTCCGGCTGACTAACGGGCTGACGAATGCTCCGGCCGAGATTCTGCCGCGGCTGGCGCGGTGCTTCCTGGCCGAGGATCAGGCAGCCGCCCAGCGGCTCGCCGTGCAGTATCCGGACGTGTATTTCCTGTTGCCCGACGGCGTCTGCTACCACGGGCACGCAGTCACCGGCGGCAGAAAGACGGGCAGCGGTCCGCTGGCGCTCAAGCGCGAACTGCGCGAGCTGACCGGGCAGGTGGCTTCGAAGCAGAAGGCGCTGAAGAGCGCGGAGAGTCTGCTCGAAGAGCTGGAGCGCGAGATCGCGGCGCTGTCGGAAGAACTGGAAGTGCTGCGCAGCCAGCAGCAGAGCCAGGAGAAGGAGGCGCTGGCGCTCGATCACGAGATGCGGAAGCTCGCGGAGGAGCAGGCGCGTTCGAATCAGAGGCTCTCGGTGGCCCGCATGGAGCTGGAGCGGCTGCGCCGCGAGATCGAGCGCTCGCGGGAGAAGCGCGAAACCAGCGCCCGGCAGGTCGAGGAGAAGGAGCAGGCGCGGGCGGCGCAGGAGCAGGCGCTCGAAGCGGTGCGCTCCCAGTTGGGCGAGATGCAGGCCGAAGTGGTGCGAATCGGCGAGGAGCATTCGGCTCTTCGGGTCCAGATGGCGGAGATCGAAGAGCGGCGCCGGGCGGAGAAGAATGCCCAGGCGCGGCTTGAGGGACAACTCCGCGACGTGGCGCACCGGCGGCAGGAGATCGCCGCGATGATGGAGCGGATGGGCGTCGAGCGGGCCCGGCTGCTGGCCGACAACATCGAGCTCGATGGCCGTGCGGCCAAGCTCGCCGAGGAGATCCTGCAGGTCGAAGGCGCGGTGAACCGCCTGGCGGCGCAGGAGACGCAGATGCGCGAGGCCCTGACGGCTTCCGACGAGGCGCTCAAGCATATGCGAGCGGCGGCCCAGGAGGCGCAGGAGCGGCGCTCGCAAGTTGAGGTCGAACTGGTGAAGCGCCAGGCCGAATTGAAGTTCCTCGACGAGACCTGCCGCAAGGAGTTGAACAGTCCAATCGAGGAGCTGGCCAAGGACGACGAGACGGTTCTCGACGAGGCGGCGCTGACCGAAGCGGAGCAGCGCTACCAGGAGTTGCGCAACCGCATCGAGGCTTTGGGGCCGGTGAATCTCCAGGCGACCGAAGAGTTCGACGAGGCGCAGCAGCGCTACGACTTCCTCAACGCGCAGCGCCAGGATTTGCTCGATTCGATCCGGGATACGGAGAAGGCGATCCAGGAGATCGACGTCGAGTCCCGGAAGCGCTTCGGCGAGGCGTTCGAGGCGATCAATGCTAACTTCCGCGAGATGTTCAAGGTTCTGTTCGGCGGGGGGATCGGCGAGATGCGGCTGACCGACGCGGAGAACGCGATCGAGTCCGGCATCGACATCGTTGCGTCGCCTCCGGGCAAGAAGCTCCAGAACGTGTTGCTGCTTTCGGGCGGCGAGAAGGCGCTGACGGCGGTCGCGCTCCTGATGGCGATCTTCCGCTACCAGCCGAGCCCGTTCTGCATCATGGACGAGGTAGACGCTCCGCTGGACGAGCCAAACATCGAGCGCCTGACGAGGCTGCTGCGGGAGATGTCAGCGCAGACGCAGTTCATCGTGATCACGCACGCCAAGCGAACGATGGAATCGGCGCAGGCGATGTATGGCGTGACGATGCAGGAGCCGGGCGTCTCGAAACTGGTCTCGGTGAAGTTCCAGCCGGTGGCGCCGCCGCAGCTTGCATCCGTCGAAGCGGTCCGGGTCTAACTTTCAATTCCGTCGAGGAACGAACGACCGCGAGCCGAAAGTTCGTAGCCGGTGGGGTGGCTGATCGTAAGTCCGAGGTTCTTCAGCCTTCGGACATTGAGTTTCAGCCACTCCTTCGGCAGCCCGGTCAGTTCCGCGAGGTTGCGGGCGTGCAGGCCGGGATTCTGACCGATTGTGCGGAGTACACGCTCTGTCCAGGGTCCGTGTGCGCCGCGTAGATCCCAGGCGGCGAGTTTCCTGCGAATCGTCTCACGCTCATCCGGAGTCCAATCCTCGCGCTCACGCAGTTCGAACCGCGGGTCGGCGCCCGCGAAGCTCAGTACGATGCGGTAGAGGTTTCGCCCACGGGACCGCCTGATCTCTTCGAGCAGCGCGGCGAGAGAGGGAAAGCCAGCGGCATGGGCCTCTCGTTCGGAAATGCGATCCTCGTCCACTTCCGAGATCGAATCGATGCGAATCAGACCCACGGGGGAAAGGAAGGTGCGGCCGGGCCTTACGCGGCAGGCATCCCAGCGCCGAAAGGCGAGCCGTACGCGACCATCGGCTACGCCCTGAAGGACTTCAGCTTTGAGAAGCATCGTCGGGAGGGATGGCGCGCCTGGGGCGCGCCATCCGTCGGAATCGTACAGGTGGCAGAGCTAGAGAGTGAAGGAGAAGCCGGCCGAGATTTCATTCTGGCGAAGCATTCCGCCCGGCCCGGGCAGGTCGAAGGGCTTGCCGGTCATGTATTGACGGTAGTCAAGACGGATCAGCCAGATCGGGCTGACCCGGATCTTGATGCCGCCGCCGTAGTTGATGCCAAACTTCGTCTGGCCGCCGCCCCAGGTGGCGGTCTGGCCGGGCGGGACGAAGTTGCTGAAGTGTCCGCCGCCAGTCACGAACGGCCGGATGGTCGACTCTTCCGGCGTCGCGTAGGCCAGGAAGTTGTAGAAGCCCTGGTGGATCGCCATCCCGTCGCCGCCCTGGCCGCCGAGGTTCAACTTGGTCCGGTTGTACGCGTACCCGAACTCATTTCCGAAAAAGCGGTAGTTGTTGATCGTGAACCGGAAGCCAAACCGCCAGCCGTCATCGAGGCTGAGCGGCATGGTTCCCCCGCCCTGCAATGGGATATCGCCGAGCACTCGATTGCTGAGACGGGATACACCGCCATGGAGCCCGATTTCGGCGACCTGGGCCGATGCCATTGCGGAAAAAGCACAAAGGGCCAAAGCCAATCTTGCGAATACTTTCATTCGATCGCTTCCATTCCCCTCTTTTTGTTTAAGAGGTAATCTGCCCGTCCCATCCAGCGGTATGAACGTCCGGACGAGCTCTCTCCTACATAGGATCGCAAGCGCATTACAAAACAGCAACTTGGATCTCTCCGGGGCCGTGGACGCCCCGGACCAGAATCTGCTCGATATCGGCCGTCCGGCTGGGGCCGGTGATGAGCACCATGGAGCTGGTCTGCTCGGCCGGCTGCGGCAGGATGCTGAACAGCTCATCGAGGCCCGTCAGAATGCGGTCTCGCGGAACGATGGCGAGATGCACCGGCGGCAGCAGCGAAATGAGCCGCGCCTCGCGAGGCGAAGAGAGCATCACGAGCGTCCCGGTATCGGCGAGCGCGAAGTCGGCGCTGGTGATTCCGATGTCACAGACGGCGCAGGCCGCGCGCAGCGCGTCGCGGTCGTAGAAGCCGGTCCGGACGCCGGGAAGGTGGGTGATACCGCAGTCGCGCAGAAACGGGGCGTTCGAGGCCACCACGTCCTTGCCCTCACAGACGTTGGCGACGTACTGCAGCAGTTCGTCCTTCGTCGCGGCACGCAGTGTCTTGCCGGCGAGCTTCTCGATGTTGCCGAGGAACGAGGTGATACGGTCCTCGATAGGGACGTCCGGAATGACAATGCGGGCCGGAGGCTGCGGCGCGGGAGGTTGTCCGGCGGTGCGTCCCAAGGCCGCGCGGACACGCTGGAGAATGTGATCGCGCGACATTTACCGGCTCTCTTTCCGGCGGGTGCGCCACTGCTGCCGGAAGCTGCGCGCGGCCGGGCGCGGGAGGTCGCGCTGGCTCAGCCACGCCTTGACCGGTCCGATGCTCATGATACCCGGCAGGCGCCGGACCCAGTCCCCACCTTCGCCGGAGGGAACGAGCGAAGAGGACACCATGCCGAAGAATTCATAAAGCTTCGGGCGGCGCATGACCCAGGCCCAGAGCTTGAAGACGAGTCGTTCGATCCGATCCTGGCCGGTGCGTTTTTTGGCGGCGACCACGTCCCGCCGCAGTTCGAGCAGCAGGCGCGGGATGTCAATTTTGACGGGGCAGACCTCGCCGCAGGCGCCGCAAAGGCTCGAGGCATAGGGCAGCCAGGGGTCTTTGGCGATGCCCATGTACTGGGGCGTGATGATCGCGCCGATCGGGCCGGAGTAGATCCAGGGGTAGTTGTGCCCGCCTATTTTGCGATATACCGGGCAGGTGTTGAGGCAGGCGCCGCAGCGGATGCAGAAGAGCGACTCGCGCTTTTCGGCGTCGGCGAGCAGCTTGGTGCGGCCGTTGTCGAGCAGGACGAGGTAGAACTCGTCGGGTCCGTCGATTTCGCCTTCGCGGCGGGGTCCGGAAAGGAACGAGGTGTAGACGGTGAGAGGCTGTCCGGTGCCGCTTCGGCCGAGCAGTTTCAGGAACGTGGGGAGGTCCTGCGCGCGCGGGATCAGCTTTTCCAGCCCTGCAACGGCAATGTGAATTTTAGGCGCGGAGGTTGTGAGGCGCGCGTTGCCTTCGTTTTCGACCAGGACGACCGCGCCCGAGTCGGCGACTAGAAAGTTCGCTCCGGAGACGCCGATGTCGGCGGCGAGGAACTTCTCGCGCAGAACGGCGCGGGCGATGAGCGTCTGCTTCTCGATGACGGTTTCGTTTTCGACGCCGAGTTTCTTATTGAACAGGTCGGCGACGTCGTAGCGCGTCATGTGCAGGGCGGGCGCCACGATGTGATAGGGACGCTGGTGAGCGAGTTGGATGATGTACTCGCCGAGGTCGGTTTCGACGGCTTCGAGCTGATGGTGTTCGAGGCGCTCGTTGAAGTCGATCTCCTCGGTGGTCATCGACTTCGATTTCACGATGAGGCGCGCGCCGCGCTTTTTGGCGAGGCCGAGGACGAAATCGGCCACTTCGGCGCCGTCCTTGCAGAAGACGACCTCGCCGCCGCGCTCGTTGATTTTGCGTTCGAGCAGTTCGAGATAGTAGTCCAGGTTTTCGAGCGTATGCCGCTTGATGAGGTTGGCCTGGGTGCGCAGTTCCTGGTAGTCGGGCAGGACATCGGCGGCGACGGCCTCTTTGCGTTTGTCCTTGAGCCGGCCGGTTGCGGTGTAGAGCGCAAGCTGGAGGTTGGCGTCTTCGAGCGTCCGGCCGATCTTTTCAGGTGGCTTGGCTTGGGGCGTGGCGTTCATGGGGCGATTCGGGAAACCTTTAGCGTTGTGCGAGCACTTCGGCGAGATGCATCGTGCGGACGGGCGCATCGGCGCGCGAGAGAGCGCCCTGGAGCTGCATGAGACAACTGGCGTCGATGGAGACGACGTAGCCTGCGCCGGTGCGCAGGATCGAGTCGATCTTGGTGCGGGCCATACCGCCGGAGACTCCGGCGAATTTGACGGAGAAGGTCCCGCCGAAACCGCAGCACTCCTCGGCGGCATCCATTTCCTTCAGGGTCAGGCCGCGTACTTTGCTCAGCAGCCGCCGCGGTCCGTGCTTGATGCCGAGTTCGCGGAGCGCATGGCAACTGTCGTGATAGGTAACGGTGCCTTCGAAACGGGCACCGACGTCGTCGACGTTGGCGACTTCGAGCAGGAATCGTGAGAATTCGAAGACGCGTTTCTCCATGGCGTGGGCCTGCGCCAGCAGTTTGGCGTCCTGGCCGAAGATGTCGGCGAAGTGGTGACCGATCATCGACGTGCAGGAACCGGAAGGTACCACGATGTATTCGGCATCGGCGAACACGTCGAGGAAGTGCCGGGCGACGCTGCGGGCCTCGTCGTGATAGCCGCTGTTGAAGGCCGGTTGGCCGCAGCAGGTCTGGGCCTCGGGAAAGTCGACCGTGTAGCCGAGCCGTTCGAGGACGTCGGCCATCGCGAGTCCGACCTTCGGGAAGAGTTGATCGATGACGCAGGTAACGAACAGCGAGACCCTGGAACCCATGAACCTTGAATTGTATCATCGGGGCCAAGGATCGGGACGCGAATGGCCCCATTGCAAGTACAATAGGAAGACGTGGAACGGAGACACTTCTTCCCCGCCCTGCTGTTCGCCGTGCCCGTGCTGGCCGAGACGGAAGGGCGGCAGTCCGTCCGAGGCTCTCTGACCGAGGCCGACGGCAGGCCCGCGATCCGCACGGCCGAGGGGAAGCTGGTCTTCCTGCACGGCGATGAGCAGACCGAGGGGGTCCTGCGAGACGACCGGGTGAAGGGTGCGGATTTCGAAGCCGTGGGCCGGTTCACGGCCGCGGACCAGTTCGAGATCGACCCGATCCACAAACGGAATCTGTTCGTCCACAAGGACGGCAAGCGCCTGATGGTGACTTACTGGTGCGACGTCTGCGCCATCCGAACCTATACTCCGGGCAAGTGCATGTGCTGTCAGGACGAGACAGCCATCGATCTACGCGAACACGACGAACCATGAGCCGAGCGGCTTTTCTCGTTTGCTGGTTGTTACCCATGATGACTTCGGCTGCCAATTACACGGCTGAGCGCACGAGCATCGACTCTGTCGAGGTGGTACGGCTGACAGACAGCGCCCGGCAGACCGAAATCCTGATCGCGCCGTCGATCGGCAATATCGCCGTCGAGATGAAGGTCCGGGGCAAGCGCGTCCTCTGGTCGCCTTACAACGCCATCGCGGAATGGAAGGCGAAGCCGGCGATGGGGGGCAATCCTCTGCTGGCTCCCTGGGCCAACCGGCTCGACCAGCCCGGATTCCATGCCAACGGGCGGCGCTTCGCCCTGAATTTGGAACTGGGCAACGTCCGGATGGATGGGCACAAGCAGCCGATCCACGGGCTGCTGCTTCACGCCGCGGAGTGGGAGGTCAAAGGCCTGAAGGCGGACAGCAACGCCGCCGAGGTCACCAGCAGGCTCGACTTCTGGCGGTATCCCGCGTACATGGCGCAGTTCCCGTTCGCCCATAGCATCGAGATGACGTACCGGCTGCGCGACGGTGCGCTCGAGGTCGAGACGGTGGTCGAGAATCACGCGAGCGAGGCGATGCCGGTGTCGCTCGGCTATCACCCGTACTTTCAGGTCAACGACGCTCCGCGCGACGAATGGGTGGTGGAGCTTCCGGTACGCGAGCGCGTCATGCTGTCAAATACGCTGGTGCCGACCGGCGAGCGCAAGCCGGTCAGCTTCTCCGGGCCGTTCGGGCTCAAGAATGTACAGCTTGATGACGTCTACACCGGCCTGGTGCGGGATGGTGACGGGCGCTCCGCGTTTTCGGTGAAGGGCCGGAACGAGAAGGTGTCGGTCATCTACGGACCCAAATACACGACCGCCGTCGTCTATGCACCGGCCGGCCGCGACTTCATCTGCTTCGAGCCGATGACCGGCCCGACCAATGCTTTCAATCTCGCTCACGCCGGGCTCTATCAGGAGCTTCAGACGATTCCGCCGAAGTCGCAATGGCGCGAGAGCTTCTGGATCGTGCCAAGCGGCTACTGACGTTCGTCTTCCAGCAGCGCATACGCGACGATCGTCAACCCTGCAAGCCCCGCGGCATCGAGGCGGGTCAGAATTTCGCACTCGAGGCCTTCCGGGTCGACCTCGACCGCGCATTGGATTCTTTCCTCTTCGGTCGCGCCCTCATAGCAGAGTTCGCAGGCCGCAAACGTGTCTTCCCCTACCTTCGTGACGGGTCCGAAGGCACGGCAGGTGATGGGCCGTGCTTCGTAGAGATCGCAGCAGCCGGTTTCCGGATCGAGCGCCGGACAGGGCTCGGCGTCCATCGACTCGGGGAGGCGCTCCTCGTCATGGAGCGCGCCGGTTCGTGGGTCTCCGGGATATTCGGGGGTGATGGCGGCGATGTAGGCGGCGGCGCGGGCGCGTACGAGTTCGGCACGCTCCGGATCGGCGCTCGCGAGGGCGGACATTCCGCTGCGCAGGCGCAGCGCGTCGAGCTGCGTGATCCCGAACGGCCCGATGCAGCACTGGGTGCAACCCGGACGGCAGACAATCCAGGCGCCGGATCGGCGGACCGCCTCGGCCATTGACCGGGCGAGGCTCGCCAGCAGCGCGCGGTCAGCGGTCTCGATCTGGACCAGGCCGTTCACGTCGCTCTCCACACGTAAGTTTACCCGGATGTGGCCGAACGAATTTGCGAGACGGGGCTTGTGAATTCGGCGTGCTGCCTGGATTCCTTCGCGTGAGCAGAGGCGCCCGATTATTTCAGCTTGGTGACATTATCAAACACGATTCCGGATTCGGCCGTGAACTTGCGGTAGTTCCGGAAGTCGATCACGTTCCGGCTGCAGCGGGCGGTGCCGCGCTGGCACATCAGGTTTTCCGAGTGAACCGGCATCAGGTAGGTCTCCGAACCGATCCGCACGAATCCGTACTCCAGCACGGACTCCACCTTGTCAAAGCTGAAGTCGCTCGGGAAAGACAGCGCCTGAATTTCGATGCGCTGGACGCGGTTGGTCTCCTTGTCGATCCAGATGCTGCCTGAGTATGCAGGATTGTAGACCCGCAGTTCGTCGTGGACCTGCCAGTTTGAGTTGGGCTGCTTGACACTAAGGTCATAGACCCAGGCGCGGCGGCCGCCGACCGAGTCTTCGCCCTTGCGGACGTAGCTTGCAGCGCTAAAGGGCGACAGCACGTCGCGGAGCAGCGTTGCGAATTCACCCCTGGACCACGAACCGGTCCGCTCAACAGGGACACGGGCCGGTCTCCCGTTGACGGTCACGTTTCTATACTCCTCGGAGCCCTGAAGGTAGACTACCTCGGCCGCGACGACGTCGATAGGCTGCCACTGCGGCGGGTGGGTTCCGCTGGCGAAGCGGGTCGTGTACTGCTGGACGATGAAATCCGGCAGAGTGGCGCTGAACTCTTCGGACTCCTCGCGCGCCCGGGCGATAATCGGATCGACTTCGGGCAGGCCGCGCGGCCAGTGCTCCTCGTAGGCAGGCGCGGGGGGTACAGCGTCCTGCTCTTGATCCCGATTCTGATACTCCTCCGGCTGGCCGCGCCGGATCCGCGGCGTTTGGTCATCGGCGCTATCGACGCCTCCGCCAACCCGGCCCACCACGCTCGGGCGGCCGTCGGCTTCCGCATCGGGGGAGCGAACGGCCGCGCGGTCGAAAGGTTTCGCGGCTTCGGCGCGTTCCGCGGGGGTTCCCTTGCGCAATAACTTTACGCGGAGTGCGGTTTCGGCGTCATCCGGATTGAATTCGATCAGAAGCTGATCGCCAGGCTTGAGCAGAGAGTCCCGGATTGCTTCGCCATCCTTGTCGCGAAACTGAGTTTTCGCCAGAAGCCGGAACTGAAGCAGCGAACCGGTTCCGGACTCGACCACCATATCCTTCTCGCCGAGTTCGCGAAGCGCGCCCTCAACGCCCTGGAGTGTAATCGTGAGTTCTTTGTCGTTCCGGCCCCTCTCGCTCTTCCTGTTGTCATCCTTGCCCCCGCGTCTGGGAAGGCGGATCTCCGGCACCGGGATCGGCACACCGACACCAGGCACGCGGCCCGGCGGATAGGTCTCCGGATATCGTCCCGGCGGATACTGTCCGGGCGGATACTGTCCGGGCGGGTAGCCCACTGGAGGATAGGGTGCAGGCGTCTGGTTCTTCGGGGCAGGCGACTGTGTCTGCTGCGCTCCCAAAGGACGATAGGAAAGCAGCGCAACCGCCAGGAGTGCAACAGCGGCGAGGCAGAGATGGCAGATGCGCATCGGCTCACTCCTTGAAATCATTCTAAGCCGAATCCACAATTTTAGGATTCGGAGACTTCCATCCGGGTTACAACCCAGACGCCGGCCAGTACGAGAATTCCACCGACGATCAGCTCTACGCGCATCGGCTCGCGGAACAAGAGGGCACTCAAGGCGATACCCGAGAAAGGCACCAGGAAAGCGAACATAGAAAGCGTTCCGGCCGAGTGGTGCTTCAGGAGCGACGCCCAGATTACGAAACAAATTCCTGCCACCACCCATCCCTGGTACGCAAGCGCGGCGACGGCCTGCCAAGTAATTGAGCCCACGACTGGAGGCTCGAAAAAGGCTGCGGCCGCTAAAAACAATGGCATCGACCAGAGCATCTGCCATACGATCGTCCGGACCGGGTCGACCGATTGGACAATCCAGCGCGTATAGACCTGGCGGAAGCCGA
Source organism: Bryobacteraceae bacterium (assembly GCA_046289265.1). Taxonomy (GTDB): domain Bacteria; phylum Acidobacteriota; class Terriglobia; order Bryobacterales; family Bryobacteraceae; genus JBKBWD01. The sequence goes on from JBKBWD010000074.1 coordinate 13,137, forward strand.
GGAGAGCGGTCGAGACAACGATGAGGAAATTTCCGAGCAGCGGGCGCGGCGCCAACTCCGAAACCTCCTGCCCGAAGGCGAGGATGCCGACGCCGGCGAGCGCCAGTACGAGACCGAGGCTCCGGCCGCGCGTAAGCGGCTGTTCGAGGTTGCCTGCGACGGAGTGGCCGGCGAGGAAGTGGCCCGTGAGGTTCGCGAAGACTGCATAGGAATTCAGGATAACGACGGCGTAGCCTGGCGAGGTGTAGGCTGTACCGAGATTCAGGAGGGCGATCTGGACGGCAAACAGAACGCCAAGAATGAGGAGCGGCCGCCCTTCGCCCCGCGCCGGCCAAAGTCCAACGCCCCGGCTCCGGGCCCAGATCGCAACGATCAGGACGCCCAGGAACATCCGCCAGAAGGCGCTCCACAGCGGCGGGACATTCGCCACGCCGATCCGGATCGCGACGATATTTCCGCCCCAAAGAATAGACACGAGCGTGGCAAGCAGCGCGCTCGCGACACCAATCGGGCTTCGGATGATTCGGGACGGCGCGGTAGAGTGGGCCAATTCTCCATTCTCTTCGGCGGGAGGGCACCATGCAAACGGAGCGCTCCTACTCCGAGGTTGGTCCGTAGACCTCCCGATAGACCCGGATCGCTTCGTCCTCGGAGGGAAGGCGCAAACCATCGGTAAAGCGGTTCATGAAGGCGAAGGCGCAGGTCTGCAGGACGACCTCCATGGCGCCCCGTTCCCCGAATTCGGATTGCAACGTAGCGTAGTCCGCGTCCGTGACGGAGGCGGGCTCCGTCGTCAGCTTCCGGGCGAAGCGCACCGCTACGAGTTCGCGTGGCGTAAGCGCGCTGTCATCCTTCTTCATTTGCAGGAGTTTGACGGGATCGACCCCGAGACGGCGCAGGCCCAGTACCTGGTGGATGGTGCAGTAGCGACAGCCGTTGGCGTTCGAAACAGCGAAGGAGACCTGGAGAAGGATGTCGCGGCCGAGTGACGCTTCCTGGCGGACGGCGCCCCAATACGCGCGCCAGGCAGAGGCGAACTCCGGGCTCAAGACCATCGCGCGCATCGAGTTGGCGATGCCCAGGCCGAGGCCGCTCTGGCGCGACTGCGGTGCGCTCTCCCCCCCGCGTAGCCGGGCGAAGGCTTCCATCTGGTTATCCGAGACGAGGCTGACCCGCGCGGCCGGCCGTTGATAAGGGGAATCGCTGCGGAACCTTGCCGGTTCGAGCGCCCAAGGTTCGACCGGCAGGTTGAACGCATGGACCATCCTGGTCAGGTAGTTGAAGAGGCAGACCGTCATGGTCAGTTCGACAATCTGGCTGTCGTTGTATGCGGTTCGAAGCCTCGCGAACTCCGCCTCGCTGACCCCGTGGACGTCCCGGGTCAACAGCGACGCGTAGGCGAGGGCGAGCTGCTCGGGGGTAGAACCTGATCCGGCCGATTCGGATTGTGTGACCAAGGAAAGGAGTTCCCTGCCCCGCTCGGTGGCCTGAATCAGGCGGTCAAGATGCACCGCCAGGTAACCGCTGGAGTGAAGCGCGGCAATGCGCAGCCCCATTGCCAGTTTCAGTTCGGGTTCAACGACCCCGCGGTAGATGGCCGCATGCATGAGGTCCGAGTAGGGCCGGATGGCGCCGGGTAGAGCCGCGAGCGCTCGCAGAGTATTCGGAACCCTGGCGCCGGGCGCGACCTCCGCAAAGACAGAGGAGTCCGCCGGGGCCATGGCGACTCGAGGCCGAACACTCAGCGAGGACCGCCCCTGGCGAACCACGTCAGCTACAGAGACCTCCTGGGCTTGGACCGGCACGGCCAGGAGGGAACAGAACAGAATCCCGAATTTCATAGTAATTTTCCCAGTAGAGCTTCTGGCATCTTAGGCCGGTTTTCCAAGCGGGGCAATCCTCGAAACATATTATTCCCGCTTCGCAGAGCCTCAAAGCTCATGGTCTGTATCTGATTGATACAACAGTGTTTTTACTGTAAAAACCCCGTGTTTCTCTTTCCTGGCATCCGTGTCGGACGCAGGATTGAGACGTAATGACCAGACGAAGCTTCGCCCAACTGGGCGCTTTGAGCGCTGCCGCTCATGCCGCTCCGCAGGGACCGTCTTCGGGTCCTCCACCGAACATCGTTTTTCTGTTCTCCGACGATCACAGTCACGAAGACCTCGGCTGCTTCGGGAACCCGGCGATCAGGACCCCCAACCTGGACCGCCTGGCGGCGCGCGGGATGAAGTTTGACCACTGCTTCGTGGCCTCGCCACAGTGCAGTCCGAACCGGTCTGCGATCTTCACCGGGTGCACGCCGCATTCGACCAGCACATCCCGCCTCCACACGCCGATGCCGCCCTGGGAGCCCACCTTCATAGAGAGGTTGAAGGAACGCGGCTACTTCGTTGGCGCCGTGAGGAAAGTGCATCAGGGGAGGCAGTTCGAATCCAGGTTTGACTATTACGAGAGCAAACCGGAGAGCTTTGAGACCTTCTTCGACCGGGTCCCGCAGGGGAAACCGTTCTGGTTTCAGGCGGGCTTCACCGATCCGCACCGCCGCTATTATCCAGGGGCCTACGATCCGCCGCACGATCCGGCGAAGGTCCGGGTACCGGCGTTTCTGCCCGACGACCCGGAGGTTCGGAAGGACCTTGGTCACTATTACGACTTCATCGCCCGAATGGATGCCGAATGCGGCCAGATTCTGGAGATCCTTGAACGGCGCGGCTTGGCCGACAACACCCTGGTGATCTTCACGGGAGACAACGGCATGCCCTTCCCCCGTGCCAAGGGGACCTGCTACGACCCAGGAATCCGGGTTCCAATGATTGCCGCCTGGCCCGGCCGCATCCGCCCGGCGAGCGCCTCCAGCGAACTGGTTTCCCATGTCGATCTGCCGGTGACCTGGCTCGACGTTGCCGGAATCGCCAAGCCACAGAAAATGCAGGGTGTAAGCTTTCTGGACGTACTACTGGGCCGAGGCGCCGCCAAGCGCCTGGAGATCTACTCGGAGCGCAATTGGCATGACAACTTCGATCCAATCCGCTGCGTCCGGACCAGGACCCACAAGTTGATCTTCAACGCGGCACCGCATTTCCCCTATCGCCCGGCGTGGGACATTGAGGACTCGCCTTCCTGGAGCGCGATGCAGCGCCTCAGCCGCAGGGGCGGGCTTTCCAGTGGCCAGTTGGCGCTTTTTGCGCCGTCCCGGCCGATGATGGAACTCTACGACCTGAAGGCCGACCCGAATGAATTTAACAACCTGGCCGCCTCCGAGGCGCACGCGTCCGTTCTCGATGACCTGATGGGACGTTTGAGCCGCTGGATGCACCAGACACATGACTTTCTTCCTCCGGCCTCCCCAACCACGGGCGAACCCCAGGGCAGGAGATGGCCGGTTTCGCTGTAGTTGCAATACCCAAGGAGCAAGAAATGAATACGCTGAAATGCCTTCCGATTCTGCTGGCGGTTTTGATGATCGCCGGCGCCGCGCCACCCGCAACAGCCCAGGGAACCAGCGGAACGATCGCCGGGATCGTCACCGACGTGGCTGGAGCGGTGATTCCGGGTGTGCGGGTCGTGATGACGAACGAAGGGACGGGCTTCACACGCACGGCAGTGACGAACACACAGGGCCAGTATGTCGCCTACGCGATGCCTCCGGGACAATACCGGGTTCAGGTGGAGCATCCAGGATTTCAACGGCTGGTCCGCACGAATATCGAGCTGACCGCCGCCGATGCGATCACGGTCGATTTGCGGTTGACGATTGGCGATGTCCAGCAGACCATCGAGGTGACTGAGGCCGCGCCGCTGCTGCAGTCGCAGACGGCCATGGTTTCGACGCTCGTCTCGAACGAACAGATGCTCGAAATGCCGCTGCAGTCCCGAACCTTCACGGCCCTGCTGCTGCTTGGGCCGGGCGCGACCACCGGGTCGAGCGACAATCTGAACACCTCGCCATACGCGATGCGCGGCAACGCCAATATCAGCGTCAACGGATCAAGCGCGCAGAACAACAGCTATTTCATCGACGGGATGGTGAACCGCAACCTCTGGCTGAGCACGCTGATTATGGTGCCGACGGTCGATTCCATCCAGGAGATGCGCGTGCTGACGAGCAACTACTCGGCCGAGTACGGGATCGCCGCGGGCGCGATCACCATCGTGCAGACCAAGTCGGGCACGAATCGCCTGCGCGGGAGCGTCTACGAGTTTCTTCGCAATGACAAGCTCGATGCGAACTCGTTTTTTAACAACCGGGCGGGGGCGCAGAGGCCGGCCTTCCGGCGCAACGAGTTCGGCGGGACCATTGGCGGACCGATCATCCGCGACCGCACCTTCTTTTTCGCTGACTATCAGGGCATCCGGATCCGCCAGCCGCAGCCGTCGGTAGCAACCATTCCGACGCTGGCGCACCGAAACATGGTGACGACAGGCGACTTCAGCGGGCTGGGCGCGCAGGTCTTCGATCCGTTCACGATGGTCGATGGCCCGAACAACACCCGCATCCGTGCGCCGTTTGCCGGCAACCGCATTCCGGCGAGCCGTCTGGATCCGGCCGCCCGCAATGTATTTGGGCTGCTCCCGAATCCGACCTCCGATGCGGCCACCCGCAACCTCGTCTTCAATCCGACGCGGCAGCAGCGCACCGATCAGTTCGACGCGCGCATCGACCAGAACGTTGGATCGGCGGACCGGTTCTTTTTCAAGTACAGCTTCGACGATACGAACCTGATCGTGCCTGGCTCCGTGCCGGTGGCACCGGGGGCCAACGTGCCGATCGGCGACTTCCTTTCGGCGGGCGGCGTCACTTCCGGCACCACGACGCCACTCAGGAATCAGTCCGGCACGTTCAACTACATCAAGGTCTTCAGCCCGACCTTCATTAACGAAACGCGCCTGGGCGTAGTGCGATGGAATCAGAACATCAACCCGCTGAACAACGAGTTCAACACAGCCGATGCGGTGGGAATTCCGGGAATCAATATCAATGACAAGTCCGGCGGACTGCCTGGCCTGAACATCGCCGGCTTCCAGAACCTGGGCGACACCTCCACGTTTCCGGAGACCAGCCAGATGACCTCTTTTCAGTATGAGAACGTCTCGACCTGGACCAAGAGCAACCACACGCTGAAAGCCGGTGCGATCTTCGTTCGTCACCGTTTCAACGGCTTTTCGGCCTTCCCGACGCGCGGCACGTTCAACTTCAACGGCCAATTCACGCGACAGGCCGGCGCGGGCGGCGCGGCCACTTCGCTCGCCGACTACGCTCTGGGCGCTCTGGCGGATTGGAACCGGAATATCCTGGTCGGCACGTTCGGGATGCGCTTCTTCAACTTCGGGGCCTTTATCGATGACACGTGGCGCGTCAACAATCGGCTTACCTGGAATGTCGGTCTGCGATGGGATGTGCAGGCGCCGCCGTATGAAGTTTATGACCGCTGGTCGAACTTCAATATCGATACGGCGCGCCTGGTGGTTGCAGGAACCGGCAGCGCCGGACGGCGGCTGCGTAACTTCGACCTCAATAACTTTGCCCCGCGAACGGGCCTCACTTATATGCTGACCCAGGACCGTAAGACGGTCTTCCGATCCGGCTTCGGCATGTCCTATGTGGAGGCCGGCCAGGGCGGCGGACAACTCTATAAAAACCTGCCGTTCTTTTTCTCGCAGGTACTCCAGACAGACCAGAACGCGGCGCCGCCGCGCCTCCTTTCGCAAGGACTCCCGGCGCCGGTCATGCCGGACCCGACTAACATCCAGCAGCTCTCCGGAGGCAACCCCAATGCATGGGACTTCGACCTGCAATCAACGCAAGTAATGCAGTGGAGCGCCGGCATCCAACGTGAAATCATGGAGAACACGCTTCTGGACGTGACTTACGTCGGAACCCGAACCAACGCGCTGATCTCGAATGTCAACCTGAACCAGTCCTTCCCAGGGCCCGGCGCGCAAGGGCCGCGGCGGCCGTACTTCGCGATAAACCCGGACCTGGTCAACCTGGGCTATCGGACCAATTACGGCGGGGCTAAATATCACTCCATGCAGGTGCGCGTCGAGCGCCGTTATGCCGCCGGGCTGACCGCGTCGCTCGCCTATACCTGGGCCAAGTATATGGCGAACACGAATCACATCAACGGCGGCGGCAACGGACCACCGCAGGATGCGCGATGCACGGCTTGCGAGTGGGGCCCGATGCCGGAGGACCGGCGGCACATCGCCGTGGTGAATCATAACTGGGAGCTGCCGTTCGGACGGAAACGCAAGTTCCTGAACTCCGGACCTGCGTCACTCATTTTCGGCAATTGGAATTTGAGCGGCATCTGGTCGGCCTCCTCGGGCGAGCGATTCACGCCCACGCTGGCTGCGGCCGTATCGAATTCAGCCGGGGGCGGCGGCGACCGTCCGAATCGCCTGGCCGACGGCAACCTGCCCGAGGGCCAGCGCACGGTCGACCGTTGGTTCGATCTGGCAGCCTTTGCTCCGGGGGCGCAGTTCACCTTCGGCAATGCTGGCCGCGGCATCCTGATCGGCCCAGGAATGTTCAGCGTGAATATGAACATCATGCGGGAATTCCTGTTCGGCGAGAGGTACCGACTGCAGTTCCGGACGGAGATGTATAATGCCTTCAACCGCGCCAACTTCGGCACCCCGAATGCGGCGATCGGCAATCCGATCGCGGGGCAGATCAACAGCACCGCCGAGGCGCGCACGATGCAACTGGCATTGAAGCTGTACTTCTGATGAATCGACGAACCTTCCTGCAGACGGCGCTCCATGCATCGGCTCTGGGTCTGGCGGCACAGACCCAGAGCCGGCCGCCCAACTTCGTGGTGATCTATGCCGACGACCTCGGCTACGGCGACCTGAGCTGTTACGGCGCCACGGCGCACCGGACCCCGAGGCTGGACCGGATGGCGCAGGAGGGCGTCCGATTCACGGATTTCTATGTTCCGACGCCGTATTGCGCCCCTTCGCGAGCCTCCCTATTGACCGGGCGCTATCCGTTCCGCAACGGAATGGTCTTTAATCCGGCGCCGGATTCCGGTGTGAACGATGCGGGCCTGCGCGCCTCCGAGATCACGATCGCGGAGGCGCTGAAGTCGAAGGGCTACACCACGACCTGTATCGGCAAGTGGCATCTCGGCCACCTGCCCGAGTTCCTTCCACGAACCCAGGGGTTCGATGAATACTACGGGATTCTCTACTCCAACGACATGCGGCCAGTGCAGTTAGTGGAAAACGAGCGGGTCGCGAAATATCCGGTGATTCAGGCCGACCTGACGCGCGAGTATACCGACCGGGCAATCGACTTCATCGAGCGGAACCGCAGCAAGCCGTTTTTCCTCTATCTGCCGCACGCCATGCCGCACAAGCCGCTGGCGGCCTCCGAGCGCTTCTACAGCTACGAAACGCCGGGGAGTCTCTACTCCGACGTGATTCGCGAGTTGGATTTTGAATGCGGCCGGATCCTCGACACTCTGAAGCGGCTGGGCTTGGAGGAAAACACGCTCGTGGTCTTCGCCTCGGACAATGGTCCGTGGTTCGGAGGATCGACGGCGGGGCTGCGAGGCATGAAGGCGAGTTCCTGGGAGGGCGGCATCCGCGTCCCGATGATCGCGCGGTGGCCGGGCCGCATACCCTCCGGGCGCGTGTGTCGCGAGATCGCAGGAGTTATCGACCTCTTCCCGACGATCTGTGGTCTGGCCGGCGTCCCACTTCCTTCCGATCGGGTTCTGGACGGCCGGGACATCTTTTCTTTGATGACCCGGGAGGGCGCGAAGACTCCGCACGAGGCGCTGTTCTCGATGTCCGGGCCGAACCTGGTTACCGTTCGTTCGGGCAAGTGGAAGCTGGCGGTGCGGACGCCGGCGAACGGGCCGCAGCGTCTCGACCCGGAGGCCGCGGCGAAGTGGGTCGATCCGCGTGGTCCCGACGGCGTTACCCTCATCGCGCAGTTCGAGCAGGCGCGCCCGGATCAGTATCCGGGCGTCCACAGCGGTGCGGCGCCGAAGGAAATGATGCTGTTCGATCTGGAGGCCGACCCGACCGAGCAGAAGGACGTCTCCGACTCACATCCGGAGGTGGTGGCGCGATTGAAAAAGCTGTTCGATGAAATGGACGCACAGGCAGCCCGAATCGAGCGAAGCGAGCGACACGGCGCCGGTGGAATCCGCAGGCTCCAGGGCGGCGAAATGCGATACGACCGGATGCCGGAGCGGCCGTCGAACTAACGCTTTTGCCCGGCCACCTCGATTCGCAGCGGGCGGATCTCCTCAAGCGACACTTGTGTTCCGACGCCCTGAGACTCCGAAGACTCCTCAACGGCGAGGAACGCCTCGAAATTCGGAAGCGGCGAGCCGGAAGGCCGGTCGAGTTGCTGGAAGAGGTTCCGGTAAGAGGCCGGGTCGAGTACGAAGTTGCCGGCCGCTTCGGTGGCGACCATGGACGATCCCGACAGCATCAGGACACGCCCGATCCCGAGCGGATTCTCAAAGAACGCGATGCGTGCATATGTAACTCGCCGATTCGGAGTGGGCTCGTGGTTCAGATATTCGGAAGGTCGACCGGAAATCGGCTCCTTTCGCCGGAAGCCGCTCCGGCTCGGTCCCACGAGCATCTGCTCCAGCCCGAGATACGGTTCGAATATACGCGACCATGGAATGGAGCCGGCTCCGCCGAGCAAGATGATGTTGCCTTCTTTAAAGTGCCGCGGCGTCAGGTCGCGCGCATGCTGGGTTGTTATCTGGGGTGTCGACGGCCCGGCGGCCCTCATGATGCGCATCGCCAGGAGCACATCGCCGATTGTCGTGGTCTGGGAGTTGACGATTGACGAGTGGAGTTTCTCAAGTTCGGGAGGAATCGGCCGACCAAGCCAGTCCGACTGTATATAGTCCCCGCGAACATAGTCCTGTAACGAGACGGATCTGCCCGCCCATGCTCGCAGGTGGACAGCTGAGAAGTCGCTGATGACGACGAGGGTCGGGACCGAGGAACTGGAAAGCATCCGATCCACCAGGCTGCCCGCCGCCTCCCGCCGGGCCTCGACGGTGGGCGGGGAGGATACGCCCGGTCGAAGTGCAACCACCGCCGCGGCGCCTGCGATTGCCCCGAGCAGAACCAGCGCCATGGCGCGCCATCGCGGCGCAGCCGGTTTGTTCTGCCCCAGCGATTCCTGCTCCGGAACCGGCGACGCCCGGAGTTCGAATGCCGGCGTGTAGCCCCCCTTGGGAATCACGATCTGGACAGGTTCGGCGCGCCCCTCCGTCTCAAAGTACTGCTGCAGCTTCTGGCGCAGGTGACGGGCCGTGACCCTGACGATGTTATCCGTAGCAGGATTGAAGTCCGGGTGTTTCCGGAAAACCTCGACCGCGATGGCGTATTCACTCAGGGCGTTGGCGTCGCTGCGTTCAGCCGCCTCGACAATGTATCGCAGAAACTCCCGCATTCTGGGAGCCTGGGCGAATGTGCGGCTGTCGATCACGCGATTGAGAAGGGCGATCCGCTCACCTTTGGCCAGGCGCGCTGCAGCCGCTTCTGTCGCCATTTCAATCTCTGAAGGTACCCGATCCATCCCCGCCTCCTCTGAAGCACTCTCGTGGAGCGCATTGTAGCACCACATGAGCAGCAGTTGGAGGTATGATCGTACAAAGGATTTCGCCGGCTCCGGCATTGGCAAGGCCAACGATGCCGCGGAGGCACAGAAGCACGAAGGGAGACTCCTCATGAACAGACGCTATTTCCTGATGACCTCGGCCGCGGCGCCGGGGCTCGCAATGGCCGCCGGACCGACCCGCACACCGAGCGCCAACGATACGATTCGGGTTGCCGTGCTCGGCGTCAACGGACGCGGAAGGGACCACTACAACGGCTTCCAGCCCTTGCATAACGTCGAAGTGACAACGTTCGTCGATCCGGACCTCGAAGTCGGAAACGCGCGCGCCACGGACTTCGAGAACCGCTACGGCCACCGCCCGAAGGTGGTGCAGGATCTGCGGCGGGTCCTCGAGGACAAGGACATCGACGTTGTCAGCATCGCGACGCCGAACCACTGGCATGCGCTCGCGACGATCTGGGCCTGCCAGGCGGGCAAGGACGTCTACGTCGAGAAGCCCGCGACCCACTCCGTTCCCGAAGGCCGCAGTATGATGGCGGCGGCGAAGAAGTACAACCGCATCGTGCAGCACGGCGTTCAGCTCCGAAGCTCCGAGGCGATCCAGGAGGCGGTCCAGAAGCTGCGGGAAGGGGCGATCGGCGACGTCTATATGGCGCGGGCGGTGATCTTCAAGTGGCGCCCCAAGATGGAGCACCATCCGAATGCAGAGCCTCCAAAGACGCTCGACTACGACCTGTGGGTGGGTCCGGGAAAGTGGCGGCCCTACTCGAAGAATCACGTCCACTACAACTGGCACTGGACCTGGGACTTCGGGAACGGCGAGATCGGGAACCAGGGCGTGCATGAGCTGGACATGCTCCAGTGGGGCCTTGGCGTGAAGCTCCCGACCAGAGTAAGCGCCATGGGTGGCAAGTATCTCTGGAACGATCACCGGGAAACGCCCGAGCTTATGACCGCGCTCTGCCATTTCGGCAACGAGAACAAGTACGCCGAAATTGCCGTCCGGTTCTGGTGCTCCAACCACGAGACCGAGGACGCCAACGGCAACCTGTTCTACGGCTCCGAGGGCTACCTGGCGATCAGCGGCTACACCAAGTACCAGATCTTCCTCGGCAAAAACAACCAGCCAGGTCCGTCCGCCAAGGCGCCGACCAAGCACTACGAGAACTTTATCGACGTGGTACGGAGCCGCAAGGTCGAAGATCAGAACGGGCCGATCGAGACGGGCCACTACTCCTCGGCGCTGGCCCATATCGCCAACATCACGATGCGCCGCGGCGGGACACTGGATTTCGATCCCGTCAAAGAGCGTTTTGTCGGCGACGAAAAGGCCAACAGTATGCTGGTCGATACCTATCGGAAAGGGTTCGTGGTTCCGCCGCCGGATAAGGTCTGACGGCGGGCCGCCTTACCGGACCGCGATCACCGAGATCTCTTCGAGCTTCGGCCATCTGCCTCTCGCGTCGGGTTTGCGCTCGACGCGAGGGGCTGGCGATACGGTGGTGCGGGTCGGCTTCATCTGCGGGAAATATTCCGCGTAGGTCTTGTTCATTAAAGGGAACTCGTCCATGTTGTCGAGATAGACATTCGTCGCCACGACGTTATTGAACGACAACCCCGCCTCCTCCAACCCATCCAGAAGATTCCGCATCGTCTGGCGTACCTGGTGCTCCACCGTCTGGGCGTAGATCCCGCTGTTCGGCCCCGGGATGAATCCGGACTTGGCGGAGCAGTACAGCGTATCGCCTGCCCATACGCACGGGCTCGCGGTAGCGCTCGGTTCCATATTCTTCGGACGCACGGCCTTGCGTTTGGCTAGATCCGTGACAGCGACGCCGGTGAACTCGATGTTTCCGCCGCGCGGGAGGGAGTTCACGCGAATCGTGGCGCGAGCCGGTGTGTTGCCGAATTCGAAATGCTTTGCGTAGACGCGGTTCATTTCGCCCATCGGCACCTTGTCGGTCAGGTACGGATTGACGAATGCGAGGTGGCGGAAGTCCAGGCCGGCGGCGTTGAGGACCTGTTTCATCCGATCGAGGGCAAGCTGCACCTGTTCGGTGGGGCTGGCCGGGATCTGGCCGGTTTTCGGATCGCGCCCGACGAAGCCGGAGATATAGAGACGGTCGCCCGCGAGGACTCCGGCCGAGATCGCTGCGTTGGCCGGGTGACCGGGCGGGTTGACGATCTTCTTCATCTTGAGATCCCGAACCGCGACGGCTGTGATTTCGACCGGTGTGCCGGTGGGCATCTCATAGACACCGAGCGTCGCGCGGGCAGGCGGGTCCTTCGGGAAGACCTTGCGCCAGACCGGATTGATGCGGTCGTAGACCGATGTGTCCTTGAGGTAAAGCTGCGTGTAGACGACGTGCTCCATCGTGAGCCCGGCTGCCCGGATGATTCGCTCGACGTTCTTCAATGTGTCGGCAACCTGCTGCTCGGGCGTGTCGGCGAATTTCCTCTCGTCGTTGGCCGCCCCCTGGCCGGAGACATAGAAGAAGTCGCCGGCGAAGATGCCCGGACTGTAGGGGCCGACAACGGTCGCTCCCTCCGGCGCCACCACCTTCAGATCGGCGGCGAAGACCGCAACGCTCCACAACGCAATGAACGCAACTCGCTTCAAACTGCTTCTCCTTCGCAGGCTATGCCTGATACTGGTATCGTTCGGCGACCCACTCGCCGATCCCGTATTCTCCCATGCTGACGGTTCCGGACATGCGGGCGCCGGAGGCCTTGCCGGTGAACTCGTAGTCTAGAGTCGTTCCCTCGTACCGGTGACGGCTGCGGAACCGGACTTCGTCGCCTGCGACGTCGCCCCGCAGCGTGCCATTCATCGTCGTGGCGTGGTGTATACCAAGCAGCGCGCCTCCGTTCTGTTCGAGGAAGAGGCGGTGCTCGGCCTCGCCGCAGAAGTACTTCATCGTGACGCGCCACTGGCCGGCGAGATTTGCCGCGGCGGTGTCGGACCGGGAAGCCGCCGGCTGCTTCGGCGGTTTGGAAAGCACAGAATGGAGCCGGTCCGCGACGACCCGGTGATCCTCCGGATTCATCATGTACGGCATGATCATGACGGAACTGGCGGTTTCGAGGCCGCGGTCGCCTCTTGCGCCGGCGAGAACGATCCGGGGATCGCCCGCCAGGAGAATGCGCTCCACTTCCCTGCCCGTGATGCCCAGCTTCTGGCTGTCCCAATGAACCTGGAGGCGCGGTGAGAGATTCGAGAGGCCGCTGGGCTCGATCACCTCGGTGGTGACCCCTTGGACCGCGGTCACCTTCCTGGCAATGGAGGCGAGCCAACCTTCCCAGACCTTGTACTCGGCGTCGTAGTCACGCTTGACCCATGCCTCCACGGCCGCCAGCATCCCCATGATCTCCTCTTTTCCGGCCTTCATGGGCCGGCCGAAGGCATGATGGGGCGCGCTATGCAGCCAGGCCGCCTGGACCAGGTCTTTTCGTCCAAGCAGCAGTCCGGCCGATTGCGGACCGCGCAGACACTTGCCGCCGCTGTAGCAGACCATCGTCGCGCCGGCGTCGAGGTGCTTGTTCGGGATCGTGAGGATCTCGGCGGCCGCGTCAACTAAGACCGGTACTTTATGGCGCGCGGCGATGCGTGAGACCGTCGCGGTCGAGAGCGGTTCGCGGTCGGCGGCCGGCGCGGCCAAAACCATAATCATCGCGGTACGGGGATTGATGGCGCGTTCCAACTCTTCGGCCGTCGTTACAGTCACGATCTTCACGCCAAGCATGCGGACGGCGTGGTCGTAGACGTTGCGCGAGTGGCGCGGCGCGATGACTTCGTTCTTGAGTCCCGTGAGATCGGGGATGCGCTGGAGTTTCTCGGGATCGGCGCCAGCAATGCAGGCGGCCGTCGCGTGCGCCAGGGCGGCGGCGCACCCGTTCGTCACGATGCCCCACTCGGCCCTGGTCAACTCGGCGAGCCGCTTGCTGACGCCTTCCATGAGCTCATCGAGGTGAACGTAATGCTTGCTCGCCTCGATCATGGCCTGGCGGACCTCCGGCAGCATGAGCGAGCCGCTTACGATCGTGAACGTGCCCTTGCAGTTGACCACAGGCCGCACTCCGATCGACTCGTAGATGTTAGGGCCGATCTTAAGCCCGCTTCCGGCCGCCGCCGTTCCTTGTGCCTGGAGCATCGCGCCCGAACATCCTGCCATTCCCAGGTACTGTAGCAGATGCCGCCGCGTAAGCCGTCCGAAACGAGAAAGCATAGGACCTCCGTGTGACTCTGAGGTTATTCAGAAACCCGGCGAATTGCAAGCGGGGAGCCGATCACAGCGGTCGGGTTCTGGTGGATCTGAACGCAGACGGCATTCGCAGTTACATTCCGGAACCGGAACGGGGCCGG
>JBKBWD010000075.1:0-26662 GCA_046289265.1 Bryobacteraceae bacterium
GACCTCGATGAAGGCGCCGAAGATCACCGGGTTCAGGAAGACGCCGGACGCCAGGCCGATTGCCGCAGCGCCGTAGAGCCAGCGGACGGACCAGCGGCGGACGTCGGCTGCTGCGGGGGCGGGCTGTTCGGGCGCGACAGCCGGCGCCGCTTCCTCCTCCTCGCGGTGGACGCTGGCGTTCAGAATCTCCGGGTCATGAATGAAACCTCCATTGCGCCGGTACTGAACGAGCGAGAACAGCAGCGGGAAGAGCACGGCCCCGGCTACGACGACGACGCTCAGACGGAAATACCAGTCCTCGGCCTGGAACAGAAACATGCCGATCAGGACAGCGTCGATCGTGTAGTGCCAGATGAGTGTCGCGAGAATCCCGAACTTCAGGAAAAGGTAGCCCGCGGCAAGCCCGATGATGCCGACCTCGACGCCACGGATCCATGGAGGCTGCTGCGGATAGTTGGCGTGTAGAAAGCCCCAGACAAATGCCGAGACCGCGACCGCAAGCCATGTGTACTTGAGGTAGCGCTTGAGGAAGGGAATCCCGAAGAGCCGGAACCAGAACTCCTCGGAGGTCGAGGCGAGCAGTGAGATGGTGAGCGGGTAGAGCCAGGGGAGCCAGGTGGAGAGGAGGTCCGAATAGGGGACGTCCTGCGGGCTCCAGGCGCCGAACCGCCGGCCGGCGAGGTAGAAGGCGACGACGAAGGCCATGTGCACGGCGGCCAGTCCGTAGCCGACAAGGGTCGCAAGAAAAAACTCCTTCGAGCAGACGCCGCGCAGTGTGAGGATCCCGCGGAGAGACAGCTTCCCGGGGTGCTGGGCGCGATAGAGCGGCTCGCCGGCGGCCGCGGCGAGAATGACGTAGAAGAAGACGCCTACGCCCGCGCCCATGGCCTGGAGCAGGCCGAACAGCACCGACTCGTGATAGGGCGAACTGGTCGGCATGCGGTCAATGAAGAAGGCGATCGCGTTCCACTCGTTCAGAATCATGAGTCCGCCGACGGCGGCGGCGATGGCGATAAGCGGCTTCCAAATCAGTTGGCGGCGGCGCAGGGACTGGATCAGGATGGCGATGGCCCCCAGGATCAGGGGCACGTAGAAGAATTGGGCGATGCCGGCGTAGAGGTCGTTGCGGGAGCGGAGCGCGGCGTATTCGCGGCGCCACTCCTCAGGGACATGCAGGAACTCGCGATAGCGACCGACGGCGTTGCCCTGGACCGTGACGGTGCGGCGGTAGGGGGCATCGCCGGCACGGAAGACTTCGTGCTCCCAGGTGAAGACGTAGTCGTAGCGATTGGGACGCTCGATGAGAGTCTGCTCAATCAGGCGGTGCGATTCGGCGGTACGCTGCGCCAGGAAGGCCTCGGCGATGGAGAGGGCCTCGTCGCTGGCGAGCCGTGCGCCGGCTTCGGCTTCGGGAATCACGTGATCGAGTCCGACGACGCGGCCGGTGGGAGAGAGCCAGGCGACGCGCTCCTCACGCTCCGGAGGACGGAACCACCGCGCACGCCAGCGCCAGATGGAGACCTCCTCGGCGGCCAGGCGATTGGCCTCCTCGAGCCCCAGTTCGCGTTCGAGGTAGATACGGGCAAGATGGTCGGGATCGAAGAGCGTGATGTTGCGGAAGCCGGCCGGGTCAAGCCCGCGCTGGTCGAGGAACTCGGCGGCCATGCGGGTGATCTCCTCGCGCGAGTAGCGCAGATCGATCGACGCCTGGGGGAAGGCTGCTTCGTAAGAGAGGCGCGTATAAACGACTGACGCGATGGAAAGAATCAGAACGATGAGGAGGAGGCGCTTGTCGCGGGAGTTCAGGCGTTCAATGGTCATGTCCGGTCAGGAGCGGGCAGCGGCCGGAGACGGGAAAGGCCGGCCGGACATCGATGCCCGGCCGGCGGCGGCATTAGTTCTTCTTGATTCGCTTACAGGCGGCCTCTGCGCCGCTCGGATCGATCGCTGCCGATCCTTCCTCGATGTACTGAATGCGGCCATCCCGGTCGACTACGAACGTCGTCCGGCTCGCGATGCCCGCCTGCTCATTGAGGATGCCGTAACTGGCCGAAACCTTGCGCATAAAATCGCTCAACAGGGGAACCTGACTCTTCAGAACCTCTTCCGCCCAGTATTTCTGCGAGGGAGAGTTATCCGTACTGATGCCGAAGACCTTCGCATCGGCTTCTTCAAATTTGGCGATACCAGCCTGGTACGCCGTCATTTCCTTCGTTCAACCACCTGTGAAAGCGGCCGGAAAGAACGCCAGAACGACGGAGTTCTTCCCTTTGAAACTCGACAGCTTGACGGTCCCGCCCTGCGACGACCGCAGCTCGAAGTCCGGCGCCATGTCACCGACCTTCAGGTGCGTCTTGGGACCCTGCGCCGAGAGGCTCATCGTGCCGGCAACCGCCGCGCACAGGAGCCACCAACCCAGACGTTTCATCGCACAACCTCCCTCGAGGAAAAAAGTTCCTTGCGATGAGCCTATCAAACCGGGGCAGCGCGCTCAAGCAAGGCTGCCGGAACCGCCGGAACCGCATCTCAGCGCCCCAAGGTGAAACCCACGATGACTATCATCTGGTTCCGCGTATTTCCGCTCCATTGATTCCATCGGATCTCCGGGGCGATCGTTCCGAACCCTGTTTTAATTTCGAGGCCGGTTCCGGCGGCCGGGCCGAACCTGGTGCTGGTGGATCCGAAATTAGCTACGGACAATTCCGTCGGATACTCCGGTGGCTGGCAGGAACCCTGAGGACCAAGGCATGAGTACACGGCGGTTCCCTCGTTCCGGCGATAGGACCAGGAAGCGCCCGCGTTGACGAACGGCCGCAGCCTGCCGTCGGAGAAGTTCAGGATGCGATATTTCAGCAGCAGCGGGAAGTTCCACGTGCTGGTCCTCTCTCTGGAGCTGAACAGATAAGGATTCTGGGCAGCTCCGAGCGATAGTGGGAACGTCGTATTCGCACGCTCCCTGCGATACAGTGCATCGAACTCGACGGAAAGCCGCCAGGGCAGGTGCAACTCCACGGTCGGGCCTCCAGTCCAACGACTTTGCGAACTCGTGGAATAGAACCAGGAATGCTCACTTGAATCGGTAATCTGAGAGCCGAGCTTGAAACCATACGAAATCGGCTGTGCCTGGAGCGCAGCAACCGGAGCGAGAAGCAGCAGGAATCGGACCATGCCCCTTGGGAAGCAAAACCGAGACCAATCCCGAACTATTGAAAACAATCAGTTTTCGAGTTGCGGCCTGTGAAGCGCATTCACGCTGTGCTCCGCGGTAGTATATTCCGAGGAGGCGTACATGCGACGCAGAGTATTCGTAGGCGGGGCAGTCGCCGGAGTTGCGGCGGCGCAGGCGCAGGTCCATTCATCCGTCAAGCCGGGCGACGTTCCGATGCGCACCTTCGGCAGGACGGGCGAAAAACTCACAATCATCGGACAGGCGGGCGGGCGCTTCCCGCTGATTACCTTCGACGAGGCGGCGGCCATCGTCCGCAGGGCCTATGACCTGGGCATCAACTACTTCGACAACGCCCACGGCTATTGGGGCGGGCGATCCGAGGAGGTCTTCGGCGCGGTGCTTCCGCCGTTCCGTAAAAAGGTCTTTATTACGACCAAGTCTCAGGATCGGACCCGAGCGGGCGCGATGGCGCAGCTTGAACTGTCGCTGAAACGGCTCAAGACCGACTACGTCGACTTATGGCAGATCCACGCCGTGAACGAAGTCGCCGAGGTCGACCAGATCTTCGGGCCGGGCGGCGCAATCGAGGCCTTCGAGGCCGCCAAGAAGGCCGGCAAATGCCGTTTCATCGGCTTTACGGGCCATCGTGACCCGCACGTGCACCTGGAGATGCTGAAGCGCTACGACAAGTACGACACAATCCTGATGCCGCTGCACGCAGCCGATCCGGGATATCTAAGTTTCGAGAAACTCGTGCTGCCGGTCGCGGTCGAGCGGGGGCTCGGGATTCAGGGCATGAAAAGCACCGGGAACGCCAAGCTGCTCCAGAGCTTCAGCGTGGCCGACTGTCTGCGGTACGTCCTCACCCTGCCGATCCACTGTCTGGCGATCGGATGCACCACCATCGGCCAGCTCGAAGACGATGTGCGGATCGCCCAACAATTCAAGCCGCTCTCGGCCGACCAGATGGCGGAACTGCGGGCCCGCGCCGACCAGCGCAAACTTCCCGGACCCGAGTTGGAGGACTGGAAGCGCAATACGCGCGTGGCCGGCATGACCCACGTCAACACGTACCTCGGCGGTTGAGCGTCATACTCCCAGCGAGGGAGGTGAGGATGAGTACAGGCGATCTCGGCGCTTCGGCCCCGGCCGTCATCGGGCAGAAATATGCCTACGCAACGGCGGCCCTGATCGTGGGAATCGCGAGCTTCATCAATCTGTTGGGATTTGAGAAGGCAATTCTGGCGATTGTGTTTGGCTGGATGGCGCTTCGGACCAGTCCGGAGGAGCCGACCCTGACGCACCACCGCGGGTGGGCCAAGGCGGGAATCGCGCTCGGCGTCCTCCAGATCGTCATGATTACGACGATCCTGGTCCTCAACTACGAGCGAATCCTGGAGACGATCGAGGCGCTCCGGGGCGGGGCCTGACGGCCGTTCCGCGTGTTAGCATGAAATTTCCTTACAATGACCGGCGCCGTCCCCGATATCCTCGCCCGAATTGTGGCCCACAAGCAGACCGAGCTGGCCGAACGGAGCAGCCAACGGGCCCGGTGGGAGGAGCTTGCTGAACGCTCCCGGGCCGGCCGCCGGGGCTTCCGGGCCGCCCTGACGAGCCGCGCGCCGGCCATCATCTCGGAAATTAAGAAAGCCTCCCCGAGCAAAGGGCTGCTGGCGGCCGATTTCAATCCGCCGGCCATCGCCCGCGCGTATGAGTCGGGCGGCGCCTCAGCGCTTTCGGTCCTGACCGACGAGCGCTTCTTCCAGGGCAGCTTACAGGACCTCCAGGCCGCGCGCGCTGCCGTGGGGCTGCCGGTCCTCCGCAAAGACTTCACCATCGACGAATTTCATGTGATCGAGGCCGCCGCCCACGGCGCCGATGCCATCCTGCTGATCGCCGCCATCCTCAGCACCCAGCAGCTCCGCGGCCTCCGCGAGCTGGCAGCGCTGCACGGGATTGACGCGATCGTCGAGGTCCATGACGATAGCGAACTCGACCGCGCCATCGACTCGGGCGCCGGGATCATCGGCGTCAACAACCGCAACCTCCACACCTTCGAAGTGACGCTCGATACCTCGCTGCGGCTGGCCGAACGCATCCCCGCCGGCACCCTCAGGATCAGCGAAAGCGGCATCCACGGCGCCGATGACGTCCGGAGGCTCCGGGCCGCCGGATACCATGCTTTCCTGGTGGGCGAGCATCTCATGAGATCGGGAGACCCGGCCGGGGCGATCCGGGCGCTCACGGCATGAGCGGACCGGCGCTATGATGGTTAAGATCTGCGGAATTACGAACGTAGAAGACGCCCAGGCCGCGGTGGAGGCAGGGGCCGGCGCCATCGGCTTTAATTTCTTCCCGAAGAGCCCCCGTTATCTCACTCCGGAGCAGGCGGCTTCGATTGCCGGGCAGCTTCCGCCGGAGGTCCTGAAGGTCGGGGTCTTTGTCGATGAGCCGCCCGAAACGGTGTTAAGAATTGTGATCGAAGCGCGTCTGGATGTGGCACAGCTCCACGGGGACGAGCCGCCGGGGGAGTGGCCCGAAAATCTGCGGATCTGGAAGGCGCTTCGGGCGAACCCGGACGAGATTGCCGGGGCCATGGAACGATGGAAGGCGGAGGCCTTCCTGCTGGACACGCCCGCCACGGGCGGCTTTGGAGGAACGGGCCGGAGCTTCGACTGGCGCCTGGCCGCCGGACTGCCCGGCCGGATCATCCTGGCCGGCGGACTGGACGCCTCGAACGTGGCCGAGGCGATCCGGGCAGCAGCGCCGTGGGGGGTGGATGCCTCCTCGCGGCTCGAATGCGCGCCCGGACGGAAGGACCACGACAAAGTCCGCCAGTTTGTGAGGGCGGCGCTATCGGAGTCGTTATGATCACTTCGCAACCGGATGCAGGCGGGCACTTCGGACCATACGGCGGACGCTATGTTCCCGAGGTCCTGATGGCCCCGCTCGAAGAGCTCGAAAAGGCCTACGTCGAGGCCCGTACCGACCCGCAGTTTCAGGCCGAGCTAAGCGACCTGCTCAAGAACTACTGCGGCCGGCCCACCCCGCTCTACCATGCCAAGCGTCTCTCGGAATCGCTTGGCGGCGCGCAGATCTATCTCAAGCGCGAGGACCTGCTCCACACTGGCGCCCACAAGATCAACAATGCCATGGGGCAGGTGCTGCTCGCCAAACGGATGGGCAAGCGCCGCGTGATCGCGGAGACCGGCGCGGGCCAGCACGGCGTCGCCACGGCGACCGTCTGTGCGCTGTTCGGGATGGAGTGCATCGTCTACATGGGCGAGGAGGACATGCGGCGGCAGCGGCTGAATGTCTTCCGGATGCGGCTGCTCGGCGCGAAGGTCGTGGGCGTCACCAACGGCAGCCGGACCCTCAAGGACGCCATCAGCGAGGCGATGCGCGACTGGGTGACCAACGTCGCCACCACGCACTACCTGCTGGGTTCGGCCCTGGGCTCGCATCCCTATCCGCTGATGGTCCGGGACTTTCACAGCGCGATCGGACGGGAGGCGCGCGCCCAGGTCCTGGAGCAGGCCGGGCGGCTGCCCGACGCAATCTTCGCCTGCGTCGGCGGAGGCAGCAATGCGATCGGGATCTTCCACGCCTTCATCGGCGACGAAGGCGTACGGCTGATTGGGATCGAGGCGGGCGGCCGGGGGATGGCGCTCGGAGAGCACGCGGCACGCTTCTCCGGCGGCGCACCGGGCGTGTTGCACGGGGCATACAGCTACCTGCTGCAGGACGCCGATGGCCAGGTCTCGCTGACGCACTCGGTCTCGGCGGGCCTCGACTATGCGCTGGTCGGCCCGGAACACGCGTGGCTGCACGACCGCGGACGCGCCGAATATGTCTCAATCGGCGACCGGGAGGCGCTCGAAGCCGCCCAGACGCTGGCGCGGATCGAGGGCATTATTCCGGCGCTCGAATCCTCGCACGCCGTCGCCGAGGCGATCCGCCGCGCCCCCTCCGCCAAGGGCGAGATCCACATCGTCAACGTATCGGGCCGGGGCGACAAGGACATCGATATCTACCGCGAAAACTTCAAGGAACTGGATGAAGCCGACACGAATCTCCCGCCTCTTTGATTGCCTCCGAAAAGAGCAAAAGACCGGGCTGGTGGCCTATCTGACGGCGGGCGACCCTACGCCTGAGGCCACGCCCCGCCTGGTGGCCGCTCTCGAGCGCGGCGGGGCCGACCTGATCGAACTGGGAGTTCCCTTCTCCGATCCCATCGCGGACGGTCCGGTGATCCAGCGCGCGGCCGAACGGGCGCTGAGGGCGGGCACCACGCTGCGCGGCGTCCTGGACATCGCCGCCGGGATCCGCCGGCACAGCCAGATCCCGCTGGTGCTGTTCACGTATTTGAATCCGGTCCTGCGCTACGGCTTCGAGGCGCTCGCCCGCGACGCCGTCGAGCGCGGCATCGACGGCTGCCTCCTCACAGACCTGAGCGTCGAAGAGGCCGAGCAGTACGTGGATTCGATGCGTGGCCACGGGCTCGACACCGTCTTTCTCGCGGCGCCCACCAGCACTCCGCAACGGCTGGATCTGGTCGGCAAATACTCGACCGGCTTCGTTTATCTGGTCTCCCGTACCGGCGTCACCGGCGAGCGCGATTCGTTGTCGGCTTCGATCGACCCGCTGGTTCAGGCGACCCGCCGCGTCACCAATCTCCCGTTGGCCGTGGGCTTCGGTATCTCCCGCCGCGAGCACACCGCGGCGTTGCGCGGCAAGACGGAGGCGGTGGTGGTCGGCAGCGCCATCGTGCGGCTTATCGAGGAGCATGGAGGCTCGCCCGACCTCGAAGCCCGCCTGGAAGCCTTTGTCCGCGATCTCAAACAGGGACTCGAATCATGAGCCAGGAAGCAACCAGGAACGAAAACGTGGCGGAAGCGCTGGCCGACTGCCGCCGGCGCATCGACGCACTGGATCTGCAAATTCTCGCGCTGCTCAACGAGCGGACGCGAGTGGTCGAGGAGATCGGCCGGCTCAAGCAGATGACGTCGATGCCGATATACGAGCCCAAGCGCGAGGACGAGGTCTTCCGCAACGTCGCCGAAAACAATGCCGGCCCGCTTCCGAACGATGCGGTCCGCCGCGTCTTCGAGCGCATCATGGATGAGATGCGGACCGTTCAGCGCCTGCGGATGCAGCAGGGCCCGAAGTCGTAACAAGGAGTAACTTTCGATGTTGGTAGTGATGCAGGAGGGCGCCACCGAGCCCCAGGTACAGGCCGTAATCGACCGGCTGGTCGCCATGAACTTCACGGTGCACCGCTCGACAGGCGTGCAGCACACGGTGCTCGGAGGGGTCGGTCCGGATGACAGTATCGACCCGGCGGTCTTCGAGGTGATGGAGGGCGTCAAGGAGTGCCACCGGATTTCCTCGCCCTATAAGCTCGCCAGCCGAAGCTTCCGGCCGGGCGGCACGATCGTCAAGGTCCGGGATGTGGAAATCGGCGGCAACGAAGTGGTCCTGATGGCCGGCCCGTGCAGCGTCGAGAACCGGGACCAGATCGAACAAGCTGCCGAACTGGTGGCCAAGGCGGGCGCCAAGGTCATTCGCGGCGGCGCTTTCAAGCCGCGAAGCTCGCCGTACAGCTTTCAGGGGCTCGGCGAAGAGGGCCTGCGGCTGATGCGGGACGCGGCCGATCGCCACAAACTGCTGGTCATCAGCGAGGTCATGGACCACACCCAGATCCCGACGATGTGCAACTACGTCGATATCTTCCAGGTCGGCGCGCGCAACATGCAGAATTTCAATCTGCTGCGGGAACTGGGCAAGGTGCGTAAGCCGGTCCTGCTGAAGCGCGGGATTTCGGCGACGATTGAGGAACTGCTGCTTTCGGCCGAGTACATCCTTTCGGGCGGCAATTACGATGTGATCCTCTGCGAGCGCGGCATCCGGACCTTCGAAAGCTACACGCGTAATACGATGGACATCTCGGCGATCCCGGTGGTGAAGAAGCTTTCGCACCTGCCGATGGTTGCGGACCCCTCGCACGGCACCGGGCGGCGCGACAAGGTGATCCCGATGGCCCGCGCGGCAGTGGCGGCCGGCGCCGACGGACTGCTTGTGGAAGTGCATCACGACCCGGACCGCGCGCTCAGCGACGGCGCACAATCGCTGCGGCCGGATCAGCTCTTCGAACTTGTCGGCCAGCTGCGCATTATCGCGCAGGCCGTGGAGCGGAGCCTCTAGGAGCGGCAGGCGCCAGGGATGCGGCAGGTTGCCATCGTCGGGGTCGGGCTGATCGGAGGCTCGTTCGCGCTTGCGATCCGGAAAGCCGGATACACGGGCCGCATCGTCGGGGTCAGTTCGCCCGCGACGGTCCAGGAGGCCCTGCGGCTCGGGGTGATCGACGAGGGACTGCCGATTAGCAAGGCCCTGCCCGAATCCGACCTGGTCTACCTCGCGCAGCCGATCCGCCGGATCATCGAGGACCTTTCGTCGCTCGATCCGTGGCTCGCTCCGGGGGCGCTGGTGACCGATGCCGGCAGCACCAAGGGAGAGATTGTCGGGCGGGCGCGCGCGGCTGTCACACGGGCGCAGTTTCTGGGCGGGCACCCGATGGCCGGAAAAGAGAGCCGGGGCGTGGCGGCCGCCGAAGCCGACCTGTTCCGGGGCAGGACTTATATCCTGACGCCGTCGGCGCCCTCCGAACTCGAAACGCCCGCGGCCGTTGCATTTCGGCAGTGGATCGAACGAATCGGCTCGCGGGTGCTGATTCTTTCGCCCAAGGAGCATGACCGGGTGGTCGCCTTCACCTCTCACCTGCCCCAACTGCTCTCCACGACGCTCGCAGCGACGCTTGCCGAACGGCTCACCGACGAAGGCTACCTGCTTGCGGGAGGCCCCGGCCTGCTCGACTGCACGCGCCTTGCGATGAGTTCGTTCGAAATCTGGGACGATATCCTGTCTACCAACGGCGCCGCCATCGACAGCGCGCTGGCAGCTTTTGTCGAGCGCCTACAGGAGCTGCGCCGGGAACTGGTCAGCGACGAGACCCGCCGCAGCTTCGAGGCCGGCGCGGCACTCGCCGCACGCCTCCGCAACGGCAAACGCTAGCAGCCCGCTGCTTCGCCGGCCGCCCGGCCAATGCCGCCTCCATCCGGGGGTGGGATTTTTCTCAGAGAATTCTTCCGAAAAATCCTTTATACTTAATCGAAAATCGGATTACAGGCGGAAGTCGCCTTGAATTCCGTTCGTTGAAATGTCCTCACTTTCGTCGCTCATACGCAGGGAATTGGTCCACTTGGACGGCGTGGGCAGGCTGCATGCTCGCCGCTTCAAGTCCATCTACACGGTCGGAGAGGCAGCCGCTTCCGTCTATCTGCTCGAATCGGGACTGGTGAAAGTCTTCCGGCGCGACGACGACCGAAGGGAAATCGTCCTCAACATCATCGGCTCGGGCGAGCTTTTCGGCGAGCAGTGCCTGCTGCTCGAAGGACCTCATCGCGCCTCCGCCGAAGTTCTCAGGGACGCCGCCATTTACTCGATTCCCGCCGAGATCTTCCTGAAATTCTGCGAAGGCCACCCGGAGATGTGGATTCTGCTCGCCCAGATGCTCGCCCGGCGGCAGGCCAGCCTCCAAAATAAGATCGAGGCACTGGTACTCAAGGACGTCGAGCAGCGTCTTATTTCCTGCCTCCTTGACCTGGCTGAGATTTGTGGCCGGGATCATTCGAGTGCCGAGTACTCGATCCCCCTCTCTCAGGAAGATGTCGCGAAAATCATCGGAGCAACCCGGGAGACCACCTCGAACAAACTGAACGGGCTCGCTCGGAAAAATCTGATCCATTTAGGCCGGCGCCGCGTCATACTCACCTCGCTAGACGCCTTGCGCACCGCGGCGAATCAGCGCGCTTCGCACCAGACGGCTGGTTGACGCAGCCACCGCGCCCAGGCGCAAAAGAAAAAGCGCGAATCGCCTCTGCAATGTAAGGCAAGTTACATTATTTTTCTAAAATTAACATTTATCCATTACTACCAGCACGTCTGGCGCGAAGATCCGTGGCGCGTTCGATTGCCGGCAGCACACCCGTGCCTTGCTTTCACACCCGTTGCGCCTGCACACGGATTAGAATCAGCAACTTAGGTATGGAACTCCGATTGCCAGTGGTTGCTGGCATGAGGTCCGTGATCATACTGCTGGCACTGCTGGGTACCGCACCCTCGGTCGCGTGCAACCAGCAGGAGATGCCCAACGTCAACTCGCGCTATACGGTGGAGACCGTCGAACTGATCCCGGAGAGCATGGTTCGGGTCAGCCCGTCGCTGCACCGCGATCTGCAGAAGCTGGTCGGCGAGCGCCTGAATCTGAACGCGCTAAACGCGCTCGGCCGACGAATCCGACAGGAGACGAACGCACGCGATGTGATGCAGAAGATCAGTAAGGGCACACAGCCGGATCATGTCCGCGTGGTTTTCGAGGTGGTGCGCCGCAACGAGGTGATTCGCGTGCCCGCGCCGCTGCTGGCCTACCATTCGCGGCAGGGGTGGACCGGCGGGGTCGACGCGAGTCTGCCCATGGGGGGCAATCGCTTCACCGGAGGCGTCGTCAGCGACGGCGACCGCCTGACAGAGCGTTTCGCAGGCATCCGGGCGCGTTTCGAGCGGCCGCGGCTGGGAACCTCGCGGGTGGGCCTGCGCATCGACGCCGAAAGCTTTCACCAGCAATGGGACGGCGCAACGCTTCGCGCCGCCGACGCGAGCGATCCCGGCGCCATTTACCGGACCCGCCGGAACGTCGAGCCAGTCCTCGATTTCCGGGTCGCGCGCCCGCTCACGCTGTCTACGGGGATGAGTTTTCAGCAATTGCAGCAACAGT
The DNA here is from genome assembly GCA_046289265.1 of Bryobacteraceae bacterium. Taxonomy (GTDB): domain Bacteria; phylum Acidobacteriota; class Terriglobia; order Bryobacterales; family Bryobacteraceae; genus JBKBWD01. The sequence continues at coordinate 12,003 of JBKBWD010000075.1, forward strand.
TTCCGGCCGCGAAGATCCAGGCGGCCAATGCGCTGGTGACTACTCTGCGCTACCAGCGTCATTGGGAGGCCTTCGCAAGCAGCCAACGCCTGGATGCAGGTTACGATCTGCGCGCGGCCACCAGAACCCTCGCCTCCGACTATGTCTACGCGCGTCATGCGTGGTCGTCCCGCTACCTGCTGACCCGCAGCCGTCAGAGCCTGAGCGCGGAATTTCTGGCCGGCACGATGACAGGACGAACGCCGCTGTTTGAGCGTTTCGTCCTTGGCAACACAGCCACACTCCGGGGGTGGAACAAGTTCGAGATTGCGCCGCTTGGCGGGAACCGGGTGGCGCACGGATCGGTGGAATACCGGTACCGGTTCCTGCGCGCCTTTTACGACACCGGGGCCGTGTGGGACGATGGGGAGGACGCGGCGGTTCGCCACGGCGCCGGAGTCGGCCTGCACGCGGGACCGGTCCTTCTCTCGGTCGCCTTCCCCCTCCGCGACGGGCGTGCGATTCCTGTGTTCATGCTCACGATGGCGCCGCGTTAGCGTCCGAGTCATGCGGAAACTTCTTGCCGGGCTCTTGTTCGCCGTTCCGCTCGCCCTGCCGGCCCAGGATCTGCTCGTGCAGGCGCGGGCGCAGGAGGTACGGGTGAAGGCCCCTGAGATGCACTTCCTGACCGGCCGCGCGCTGGACCGGCTGAAAAACGGCGCAACCGTTATCTTCGAAATTCAACTCTCCCTCGCCGTCGATTCAAAATCGAACGCGCTCCGCCGCTCGATCGAGCGCTTTGCGGTGAGCTACGATCTTTGGGAGGAGAGATTCGCCGTGATTGGGCTTCGCCAGGGATCGAAGGCGGTTTCCCACCTGTCCGCCCAGGCAGCGGAAGTCTGGTGCCTGGACCAATTGGCGGTTCCGACCTCGGGAATCGCTCCGGAGCGCCCCGTCTGGCTGCGGCTTGAGATCCGCGCCGAGGAGTCGAACGAGAGGATCGACGGCGACTCCGATGCCTCCGTGGACCTCGCCCGCCTGGTCGAATTGTTCAGCCGGGGAGGCCAGCGGCGCGAGATGCGTTGGTCGGCCGAACACGGTCCGGTGCGCCTCGGCAGCATTCCTTCCCCCGCCGGCGGGGAGAAGTCCCGATGAACCGCCTGCGAAACCAGTTGATCTTCGTCTTCCTGGCGGCGACGCTGGTTCCGCTGGGGGCCACGCTCTGGCTGGCGGCTTCGCTCCTCGACCATAGTCTCCGCTACGCCACCACGGCGGAACTCGACGAGGTCTCGCGGCTGCTCGGCGAGGCCGGACGCGAGATCTACCAGCGCGCCCGCGAATCCCTGAAACAGCAGGCCGATTCCGGCCAGTTGCGCGCCGAGCGATATGAACCGGCAAACCTTGCCGCCTGGCCCCTTCCCGTGCGGGAATTCCGGGAGAGCGAGGCCGAGGAGCGCTTCCTCCTCTCAGGCCCACAGGGCGATCGCCTCAACTATTTCGTGCGGCGCGGGGATGAGATCCACGTCTACTCCCAACGGCTCGGCGGCATCGGGATGTCGCGTCTCACCGAGCAGTACCGGAAGGCCCGTTCGCTGGTCGAGACGGCGCAGGACCGCAACCTGCGCCGCGGGTTCCTCACCACCTTTATCCTGCTCGCGGCCGCCGTGTGGCTCGTGGCTCTGACCGTCCTGATCTATGTCGCCAACCGCATCTGCCGGCCGATCCACCAGCTCACCGAAGCGCTCTCGAAGCTGGCGCGCGGCGATCTGGAGACGCGGGTCGGCGCCTCGCGCAACGACGAGATCGGGGGAGCGATCCGCGCCTTCAATCACATGGCCGACCAGATGCAGCAGAGCCGGAGCCGCCTGATCTATCTCACGCGGATGGCAAGCTGGCAGGCGCTGGCCCGAAAGATGGCGCACGAGGTGAAGAACTCGCTGACGCCGATTCGCCTGAACATGGAGGAGATCGTGGCGCGCCGCTCCAGTCAGGATCCCTTCATCGAGCAGGCGGCCCAGATTGTCGCCGACGAGGTGAACACGCTCGAACGGCGCGTACGGGCGTTCTCCGAGTTCGCCGCCGAACCGCCGGTTCGGCCGGGCCCCGTGGATGTCGCTTCGATCGCCGAGGAGCGGATCGCATTCCTGCGGGCGGCGCATCCGGAGGTCTGTTATCGGACCGCGCGCGCGGGCGAGCCGCTCACCGCCCTGGCCGACGAAGACCTGCTCCGGGGCATCCTGACCAACCTGATCGAGAACGCGGCGCAGGCCGCCGGACCGGGCGGTTCGGTCCTGGTGAAGACCGTGCTCTCGGAAGGCCGGGTCTGTATCGAGGTGCACGACTCCGGTCCGGGCCTGAGCGCGCTCGCCCGTGAGACGCTCTTCGAGCCAACGATCAGTTTCAAGAAGGCGGGCATGGGACTTGGCCTCTCGATCGCGCGGAAGAGTGCGCTCTTGTGCGGCGGCGACATCGTCCTGATCCGGGGCGAACTCGGCGGCGCCGGATTCCGGGTGATTCTGCCGAAAGCCGCTATCCCGGAAGGAGTTTACGCAACGCGATGAAGCGAATCGCCATCGTCGATGACGAAGAGAACATCGGGCGCTCCCTGCGCCTGATCCTGGAGCATGAGGGATACCGGGTCACCGTCTGCCAGAGCGCGGGGGAGTTTCTGGCGCATTCCGACGTCCCGCGCGCCGACGCATACCTGGTCGATGTGCGGCTGCCCGACGGCAACGGTATCGACCTGCTGCGGCAGTTAAAGCAGGGCGACTCGCAGGCGCCAGTCATTATGATTTCGGGCCATGCGACGATCGCGGATGCGGTGGAGGCAACGCGCGCCGGCGCGTACGATTTCCTCGAAAAGCCGCTGAGCCGCGACAAGGTTCTGCTGGCGTTGAAAAACAGCCTGGAGCAGTCGAGCCTTCGGGCGGAGAACGAGCGTTTGCGCGAAATCGTGGGGGGCCCGCACCGGATGATCGGGTCGAGTCCGCTGTTCCAGCGCGTTCTGGAGCAGGCGACGATGGCGGCGCGGTCCGATGCGCGGGTTCTGCTGACCGGGGAGTCCGGCGTCGGCAAAGAGCTGATCGCGGCCCACATCCACAAGGAAAGCCCCTTCGCCTCCGGCCCATTCGTAAAGGTCAACTGCGCCGCGATCCCTACGGAGCTGATCGAGAGCGAACTCTTCGGACACGAAAAGGGCTCCTTCACCGGAGCGGCGGGCCTGCGGCGCGGTAAGTTCGAACTGGCCGACGGCGGCACTATTTTCCTGGACGAGGTTGGGGACCTGCACACGGCTTCGCAGGCGAAGCTGTTGCGGGTGCTGCAGGAGGGCGAGTTTCACCGGGTCGGCGGCGAGCGGCCGATCCGCGTCTCGGTGCGCGTGGTCTCGGCGACCAACCGGGACCTCGCCGAGATGGCTGCGCAGCAGAAGTTCCGCGAAGACCTTTATTACAGGCTCTGCGTCGTGCCCATCCGCGTGCCGTCGCTGCGGGAGCGCAAGGCCGATATCCCGGCCCTGGCGGCGTACTTTCTGGAGGAGTTCTGCCGGCGGAACAACTTCAAGCCCAAGCTCCTGACGCCGGCGGTCTATCCGATTCTGGAGGATTACGGATGGCCGGGAAACATTCGGGAGCTGCGGAATGTCGTCGAGCGAATGGCGATTCTGACGGCAGGGGACTGCCTGGCGCCGGAGTCGGTTCCGATCGAGCTCCGGATGCCCCGCGACCAGGCCGCCCGTTCGACCCTTCAGCAGGCGAGGGAAGCCGCCGAGCGCGAGCACCTTCTGCGCGCGCTGGAAGAGTGTAATTGGAACGTCTCCGGCGCGGCCCGCGCTCTCGGGGTCGAGCGCACCAGCCTGCATAAGCGCATCCGGTCGCTCGGGATCACGCGGGAGTAGCAGGGCAATGCAGGTCGTTGGAGTTCGATGAGCGCGCCCCGCACTGCGCGGGTCGCGCCCGACATTTATAGAAATCGATTGAAAAACTTTACTCCGTTCTGCCCGCCGTCGTCCGCGGCGTCGCGCGCCCGCGCAGCAGGTAAGCCTTGGAGACGCCTTCGGAGGTCTCGGTCCAGCCCAGGAAGATCCGGCCGCTGAGCCCGATCGCCACCGAGGGGTAGTTGGCGTTCACCTTTCCCTCGCCGGCCCGCACCAGGCTGGAGATTGTCCCGCTGGAGTCGATCTCCCGGTAGTAGACGCCCATCCGGCCCCAGCCGCTCTCCCGGCTGGCGTCGCGCGCCTGGAAGACCACGGCGAGTTTCCCGTCGCCGGCGGCAACTTGCGGGTGTGTCGGGTCGTGAGTCCCCTCCGAAATCTTGCGCTTGGCGCTGAAGCTCTTGCCGCCGTCAGCGGACGAGGCCAAATAGATGGCCGGGTCGGAGGCGCCCTCGCTGAACCAGGTTACGTAGAGCTTGTCCCCGATCGACGCCATTGCGGGTCCGACATGCGGGCAGCCGCTGATCTTCCAGCCATCGCGCGCGACCAGGACCGGCTTCTCCCAGGTCACGCCGCGGTCGGCCGATGCCGCGACGTAAATGTCCCGTACATCCCCCGACTCCACCGAACGCCAAGCCACCAGGACCCTTCCCTTCGCGAACGCGATGCTCAACCGGCAGCAGGGGCAGATGTTGCGGGCGATCCGGATGTTCTTCTCGAAAGTCTTCCCGCCGTCGACGGACCGCGATAGATAAATCGATGAGGTTCCGGGCATGTGCCCTTCGGTATCCTTGTCGCGGCCGTCGAGCCAGGCAATATAGATGGTTCCGTCGGGGGCGACGGCGGCGGTCTGGAAGGCGTGGGAGACCGGCATTCCGTCATCGTTCACCGTTACGGCGGGCGACCAGGAGGGCATCATGGCGCCGGAGCGGCTGAAACGTATATGGCTGCCTCCCTGGATGTTCGGATCCTTTCCGTTCCAGACGGCATAGAGGGTGGACTCGTCGGGCGAGACCAGCAGTTGCGGGCTGTTCTCGCCGTGGTCGGAGACCTCGCCGGGGATGTGGTTGATGCGCTGCGGCGGCGTGAAGCTATCGCCGACATCGCTGGATGAACGGAAGATCAGGTCCTGGCCGCCCTTGCCGGGTGAGGTCATGACCATCAGGAGTCCGTGAGCGCGGCGCGCGACGAATTTGGGACTGCGCCCTGCGGCGAGGGCGTGCGGCTCCTTTTCGAAGACCCAGGGTGCGGCGCTGGCGGGTTGATCGCCGTGCGCTGAAAAACAAAATGAGAGCGTAACTGCGGCAACAAGCGTGCGTTTCATCGTCTTCCCTTCGACTTGTAGACAGTAGAGCTTCGGGTGGCCGCGGCGGCGGTGCGACGCGGCTTGACTAAGCTGTCGGCGAAGGAAGGAACGGTGGGGGCCGTCCGAACAGGAATGGATCGTAGCCCGGCGTCAAAGCAACCGAGGCAGCGCGCAGGGTGACTCGGAGCAGCGGCGGCGGCCCACATCGAGCGGAGCCTGCTGCGGGCGCAGCCGAGATTTGGGGCGAACCGATCCGGACCGCTGTGTTGCAGCGCCGTTCGCACATCGGGGTGGCGGCCAGAGCCGGCTTCCCATCGGCCGCTCGCAGTTTGGACCGCTTACAACAGCACGTCTTGTTGGTGCGGCAGCATTCGGCAAGTGGTTTGGCGCCCATCATCGCGGCCGAGACGGCCGCCGCCTGCGTGAGCAGCAGCAGCGACAGCGCGAGCCAACCCGCGAGTCTGCGGCGGAGCGCGGCGGTCGATGTGCCGTCCGGGAACATATATCGGTGCTGCCCTGATGCTAGCATATCGCGAACTTCACAGAGCTGGGCTCAGTATGGGACGATAAAGAGTCAGCGCCGCTCCGGGCCACTTGCACTTCATGGAAAGCTGGGATCTCCTACAACGAATCGTCATTCTCCTCGGTGTCGCCCTGGTCTTCGGGATCGTGGCGCGCCGCCTGAAACAGAACGCCGTTGTCGGCTACCTGGTGGCCGGGGTTGTGATCGGCCCTACGATTCTGGCTGTGGTCGGCAGCAGCGATGAGATCCGGGATCTCAGCGAACTCGGAGTCGCCCTACTATTGTTCTCGATCGGGCTTGAGTTCTCCTTCGCCCGTCTTCGGCAGATCGGCCGGGTCGCCACCGTTGGCGGAACGCTGCAGCTCACACTGACGATCGCGGTCATCACGGGGGTCTTTTTGGCGGCCGGCTTTGAGACCGCCGAAGCCGTCGTCATCGGATTTGCCATTTCCATGAGCAGCACCGCCGTCGTCCTGCGGGTCCTGGCCGACCGGGCGGAGATGGATAGCCTGCACGGGCGCAACAGTGTTGGCATCCTCCTGCTGCAGGACCTCGCGGTCGTGCCGCTCTTGTTGATGACACAGGCTTTGGCCGAGCGTCAGGGCGGCTACACGGCGCTGCTGAAATTCGGCGGTAACATCGCGGCCGCTCTCGCCCTGACCGTCGCGATGGTCGTCATCACGCGGCACCTGATGCCGGGCCTGCTCACCCGCGCCGCCAGTTCCGGCAGCCGCGAGCTCTCGGTGGTGCTGGCGGTGACGGCAAGCCTCGGGGCTGCCTGGAGTTCCCACGCCCTGGGGCTCTCGCCTGTGCTGGGCGCTTTTCTGGCCGGCATTCTGCTGGCCGAGTCGCCCTTTGCCGAACAGATCCGGGCTGACATCACGCCGCTCGGGGCAGTCTTTATCACGATCTTCTTCGCCTCGATCGGCACGATGGCGGAACTCCCCGGCGGCCTGCGACTGTTCATCATCGCTTTGAGTGCGTTCGGCATCCTGGTCGCCAAAGCCTTCATCGTCGGACTTATCGTCTGGATTTTTCAGCACTCGTTGCGAACGGCCATCGCGACCGGACTTGCGCTCTCCCAGGTCGGCGAGTTTACGTTTGTCCTTGCCGACGTCGGCATGCGCGCTGGCATTCTTCGCGCCGAAACCTTCCAAATGCTGCTCGGCGCTTCCGTCATGACCCTGATTCTGACGCCCTACCTGATCGCGTCCGCCCCCAGGATCTCGACCGCGCTCCTGCGGCGGCTGTCGCCGATCCAGCGTCGGAAGTTTGAGGAGCCCAGAGTGAAGTTCCCGAAGAACCGGGTGATCGTGATCGGATACGGTCCGGCAGGACAGGAGATCGTCAAACGGCTCCAGTTGGAGGCGATCCAGTTCCTGGTTCTGGAACTCAATCCCATTACGGTCACGACTTACCGCTCTGCCATCCCGATCGAGTTCGGCGACGCCTCGCAGCCTGAGATTCTGCACCATATCGGCGTGGCGCAGGCGCGCGCCGTAGTCGTCACGGTTTCCGATGCCAATATGGCGCGCCTCACGGTGAACCAGATCCGGCGAATTGCACCGCACGTGCCCCTGATTGTCCGGGCCCGGTACCACATGTTCTCGGAGGATCTGCGGCGCGCCGGCGCCGACACCCTGGTCAACGAAGAGCAGCTCGTCGGCAGGGAAATGGCGGAGGCAACCGTCGCCCAGTTCAACTCCGAAGAACGGGCGTCCGCTCAGGGACCTGCCTGAGCGTCAGCCGAGGCATTGGCTATGGCTACGCCCGTTTCCTTCGCCGCGCCGTTCTGCTGCTCCTGAATCCGTACCAGGAGCCCTTCGATTCTGTCGAGCCGGGCCGCAATCGCCCGGAGGTCCGGACCCTCATCGTGCTCGACGAAATAGGCTGTTACTGAGGCGGCAACCGTTGAGATCAGGCCGATGCCCGTGATCATCACAAGTAGTCCGAGCAGGCGGGCCAGCGGGGTGGTTGGTGCGATGTCGCCGTAGCCCACCGTGGTCGCGGTGACGATCGCCCACCAAAGGCCGTTGCTGAATTGGCCGTCTACGGCCTTGGGCTCGATGATGAGCAGTCCGCCGGCACTGGCGAGGACCACGAGCATCGTGATGCTCACCATTTAAAGCAATCCCGGACGCCCCACCGTCTTCCGCAAGGCGCCGAAGCCGCGAATCGTCACCGCTGTCAGCCGGAAGAGCCGAGCCAGCCGGGCTATGCGGGCCAGCCGCGTAAACGCGAGCAGATGCGGCAGCAGAGGGAACGAGAGGACGACGACCGCGACGTTCAGCCAGTTGGCCCGGACGTATGCCAGGCGATTCCGGCTGCGTGCAAACATGATCGTGAACTCGGCGGCGAAGATGAACCAGACGGCCCAATCGCCGAAGTAAACCCAGGGATTCCAGGGATAGCGCTCGACGAAGACGGTAAGGGGTATTGTTGCCAGCGCACCGAACAGGACCAGCCACTGCAATGTGCGCTCTACTCGGTCACTCATGAGGGATAGCTTAACCGAGGTGCGGCGCCGAAATGGCGGACCGGGCATCGTGGGAGAATCTATGCAGCGGAAACGGTGGCGCCTGACTGCGAGGCGGGAAGGCGCCGGCCGATCGAAATCAGCTTCGACTCCTGTTGGTAGCGCAGAACGCTCTCCTTGTTCTCAGGCCGGTTCGGACAGATGGAGCAGCGGGTTCCAGTACATTTATACGATTGGCAGCACTCGGTACGGACCATAATCAGCGTCATGCACGTTCCTTCAACAACTTGTACGCCAGTTGCACGGCGGATTGCGCTGATCGGTATACCTGTTGAGCCCGCATCTGGCTGACGCAAACCACTTGCAACTAGAAGCAGAGTAACACAACTGCCGGCGGGAGGTCCAGAGGGAAAGTGCATTTCCAATCGTGCTCTACTGTAGTTTTCGTCCGCAACGGAGGAAGCCAATGTCGAAGGCATTCGGGACAGGGGTTTTTCTGGCACTGCTGACGCCGTGGGGCCTGCCCGGACAGGACACAACGGGAGTGGGAGGGTTGGCCGGAGTGGCCCAGGAGGAGGGCGGAGGGCCGCTGCCGAACGCGAAGATCTGCGTGACAGAAGTAGTCCGGTGTGCGGTGAGCGACGCCAACGGCGGGTTCCGCATTCCCGACCTCCGGCCCGGCGTGTACGCGTTCGAGGTCACGGCGGCGGGGCGCCCGACGCTGCGGCGCGCCGGGGTAACAGTGCGAGCCGGACTGGAGACCCGGATTGAAATCGTGGTCCCGGACCTTGGCAGCACCCGGCAGGAGGTGACAGTGACCGAACCGGCCTTTCTGCCCCCGGAGGAGATCAAGAGTTCAGGCTTCCTGATTCAGCGGCAGGAGATTTCGAAGTCGGCCGGCGTACTCCAGGACGTCGCGCGGTACGTGCAGACACTGCCCGGTGTGGCGATCGGGTCGAATGATTTCCGCAACGACATTATCGTCCGGGGCGGCTCGCCGCTCGAAAACCTGTTCGTCGTGGACAACATCGAGATACCGAACATCAACGCGTTCGCGAATTTCGCCTCAGCCGGCGGGTTAGTCTCGATCCTCGATGCCGAATTGATCCAGGACGTCACCTTTCTGACGGGCGGCTATCCGGCGCCATACATCAATCGCACCTCTTCGGTCCTGCAGATCGCGCAACGCGAAGGCGACCGCGAACAGTTCCGGGGCCGGGCGACGGTCGGATTCGCCGGCGGCGGAACAATCCTCGAAGGGCCAATCCGGCAGGGGAAGGGCTCGTGGGTGGTCTCGGCACGCCGTTCTTTTATCGATCTGTTCACCGACGACGTGGGCTTCGGGGGCGTCCCGGTCCTCTACACGTTCAACAGCAAGGCAACGTACGACCTGTCGCCGCGCGACCGTATCTGGGCGGTGTCGGTCTCGGGAGCGGACACCATCCGGCTCGGGGCTCGCGAGGGGAAGCTGGAAGACAGCGAGTTGAGCAACCTCGACATCCGCTACAGCGGGTGGCGGTCCGCGAACGGCGTGAACTGGCAGCGGCTGATGGGCGAGAGCACCGTGGGATTGCTGGGAGTGACGCACTCGGAGGCCCGGCTGGATTCGACGGTGCGCGACCTGCGGCGCGCAGAGCCTCAGCCGCCGGGCATCCCGCTGGAGGAACTGCTGCAAACGGCGCCGATCACCTTCCGGGACGACTCAGGGGAGGGTGAGACGACGATCAAGTATGACCTCACGTCGTACTTGGGCTTTTTCAAAAAACTGCAAGCCGGAGGCAGCTACAAAATCTTCCGGATCCGTTACGATACCGCCTCTCCCACCGGCCAGAACACTCCATTTTCGCTTGTGCGGAATATGAATCCGTACTTCGTGAACACGCGATTTACCGCGTACCAGGGCGGCGCCTACGTGCAATCGACACGCAATCTGACGCGGCGCCTGAGTCTGACCTGGGGCGGAAGGTTCGACCATTATGAGTACATCTCATCCAGGCGGCTCAGTCCGCGGGTGGGCTTGAGCTACAGGTTGACGGAGCGGCTATCGCTGCGCGGCGCTTTCGGAACCTACTACCAGCAGCCGTTTTTCATTTTCCTTAACGTGTTTCCGGAGAATCGCGGTCTCGTGCCGTTCCGAGCCGATCATGGAGTCGCCGGAGTTACATACGTCGTCAATCCGGGGCTGCGGTTCACCATCGAAGCCTACGCCAAGCAATACAAGGACTATCCCGTTTCGACGCAGTTTCCATCGCTCTCGCTGGCGAACGTCGGAGACACGTTTGTCGTGCGGGATGTTCTGTTCCCACTGACGAGCGCAGGGCGCGGCCGGGTGAGGGGCATCGAGTTTTTCGCGGAGAAGAAGTTCTCCGACCGATGGTTCGGGCAGACGAACCTGGCGTTCATGCAGAGCCGGCAGGCCGGACTGGACGGTGTGATGCGCCCTTCGGTGTACGACTATCCGGTAATCGTCAACGCGGTCGGCGGCTATCGGTTGAATTCGAAGTGGGAGATCTCGATGCGCTATGCATTCCTGGCGGGGCGGCCATTTACGCCGTTCGACCTCACGGAGTCGGCGCGGCAGCGGCGCGCCATCTTCGATCTGGCGCGCGTCAACGCCGAGCGCCTTCCAGCCTACTCGCGCCTGGACCTTCGGGTGGACCGCACCTTCGTGCTCCGCGAGAAGCCGGTGCTGGTGTTCGCCGGGGTGCAGAACGCCTTCAATCGCAGGAATGTTGCGGGCATCGACTGGAACCGGAGAACGGGCGGCCATGAGTACGCCGAGCAATTGGGCCTGTTCCCGCTGATCGGACTGGACTGGCGATTCTGAGGAGCGGAGGCGGGCGCGGCAGGACTGGAACCTGCGAGCCTCTGCTCAGAGCGGAGATGCTCTATCCGGCTGAGCTACTTGCCGTTTCAGACAGATACCTGCGATCTGGACGCGGTTTCGGGCCCGCGAGCCACGTTTCCATACAACGGGGGCGTAGATGCTCAAGGCGTCAATACGTCCGGGTGCCGGGACCGATCCCGGGCACGAAATAAACGGAGGTACGGGCAGTGATGTAAAGGCCGCGAAAACCAGCTCCCCAATTACAGTTGCTCGGAGGTTCGGGAACCTCGATGATTTCCGATAGCCTCCCTGACGTGGAAAACACCGAAATTCCGCCTGGGCCCGCTACGTATACGTTCCCGGCCTCATCGGTTTTCAGGCCATCGGGACGCTCGCATTCGGCAAATACGCGACCCTTTGCGATTGAGCCGTCTCCGGAGATCTCAAACACGCGAACGTTGTTCGCTGCACTGTCGGCCACGTAGAGCGTAAGCTGCTTGGGGCCGAGCGCCACGCCGTTGGGGCGCGTCAACTCGCGAGTTGCAAGCCTCAGCACCCCTTTCGGCGTGATCTGGTAGACAGCCGCGAAGCCAGTCCTGGCCGGATCCGGTGCGGCATCGCGCCGCGGAAGATCGGTGAAGTAGATGCTGCCATCGATCGCATACACCAGATCGTTCGGCGCGTGCAGACGTTTGCCATCGTACTCCCCGGCGAACACGGTGTTTCTACCGTCCTTCTCGGTCCGCGTGACTCGGCCCTCGCCCCCCCTCACAGGCGAGCAGGCGCCCCTGGTGGTCGAAAGTGAGACCGTTTGCTCCGTTCGAATTTTCACGGAATACGGTCACCTGCCCGCGTTCATACTTCAGGATACGGTTCGCGGGAATGTCGCTGAAAAGAAGATAGCCGATCCTGCTGTGTACGGGACCTTCGGTGAACTGGAAACCGCTTGCGACCTTCTCCATCGTTTATGACCCCATGCCGCGGGCGAAGTACGAACGCGCGGGCGCCCGGTATGCGATTTTCAGCATTGGCGTTTCCAGGCGCTTGTGCCCCTGATGCGCCGACTCCATGAGAAAAGATAACGCGCCGCTCGTCAGGAGAGTGCGTTCCACCGGGTAGTCCGTCCGGCCCGTCATGAAGCAGCGGGCGATGGAATCGACGAGAGGACTGAAGTTATTCGAGTTCTCAATCGGGATGTAGCAGAGGGTGGACTGGATTTCCCTGCGATTTTTCGTCCGGATGGCAACGAGGTACTCGCTGACCAGCCCGCCAAGCATCAGCGCCGCGGCCTTGAACCCGTCGTTGTACTCGAGCAGACAGGCGGCAGGATTCTGCGCGAGGTCCTCCGGGCGCCCCGGGGCGATCTTCTGTCCGCGCGCCAGTGCGGCATTCAGCAAATCCCGCGACCAGGCACCCGCTTCAGCGGCCTTCCAGACCGCGTCTCCAGCCAGGTGCTGCACGGCGCGAACTCCGGTTTCACCCCCTCTGCGCCGCTCAACGAAGCACTGCAGCGCCTCGAGCACGTGAAAAATCCCACCGTCGGCCGTCCATCCGCCACCTACCGCCAGCGCATCATCGAGTTCCGTGTCCAACGGGAAATCCAGTTCCGGACGCCGGAAGGTCACCGAGACAGAGGATCCTGCCATGAATGGAAACCGCAGTTCCCTTGAGTAGTCATACATCTGCTTTGCCTTGCTCCATTCGTAGGAGAGGTGCTTATCATTGAAGACGGGAACGGATCGGCGGGCTTCACGGAAAACGCGGACGACCTCTTGCATGAACTCATAGCGAGGGTATAGCTTCTGCATCTTTTCGTTTTCGGGATAGTCGCCATGCTCGGCAATCAGCAACACCCCATCGACGGCGAGTTTCCCGGTCCCCAGCGTGAGCGCATCCGCGATGGTCGGATAGATCGGAAAACCATATGCCATGGAGAGCCGCCTGCTGATATCGGCCGGATGGATCTGATCGACGTACAGCGAAGCGATCTCGCAGGGCGGCCGGTAGTACTGCTCATTGATCCAGTAGCCCTCCAGGAATCGCGTGATGAAGTTGTCGCTATGCGAGCGGACATGATAGGTCGTGGAAAGCGCGGCGATTTTCTTCCGACCTTGCGGCCGGAGGAGTGACGGGGTCAGTAACGCCCCGGCAGCAGAAGTCAGCAGTGTACGACGCTTCATCTCAGAAAATATACTTCAGCGCGAACTGCATCTCGCGGTTGTTTATGACAGTGGAGGTGATGCGGCCGAAATCGGCTCCGCCCAGCGTCCGCCCCGGCGCATTGAACTGAGGCGTGTTCAGGAAGTTGAAAGACTCCCAGCGGAACTGCACGCGGTGTCCTTCGCGAATCCGAAACTCCTTGAAGAGCGCGAAATCCCAGGTCTTGATCGCGGGGGCATCGAACAGTGCTGCTCCGGCGTTGCCATAGCCCAGCGGACCGAGAAAAATACCTTCGCCCGCACATCCATCGCACTTGGACCGCACGAACGCGTTCGTATTGAACCACTGGTGCACGCTTCGGTTCTCGAAGACACGCGTCACCTTCTCTCCCGAGACGATGTGCGGCCGGGGTACACTCGCTGTTCCCGTGTTATGCGAGTCGCCCGTCTGGAATACCGTCACCGGCAGCCAGGACGTTAACTGGATGATGCCGTTGACGGACCACCCGCCCAGGACCAGCCCGCGCAGGCCGGGTGCATTCCGATGCCACGGCAGTTCATAAACGTGGCTGAAAACGAACCGGAAGCGCTGATCGATATTCGAGCGGCCATAGTCGGCATTCCGATCGCGCGGATTCTGGGTCTCTCGAGTGCCGAACCCGCCGGCTTCGTTGACGCTGTAGCCGATCGACATGGCTTTCTGGAAGTTGAAGGCGGCATTGAAGGTCAGGCCGTTCGAGTACCGCTTCTCCAAGCGCGCCTGCAGCGCGTTGTAATTGGAATTCGTCCATGTCTCCAGGCGGCGCACGGTCCCCAACGGCAGCAGGACGTCCGGATTGCGCGAATCGACGTAGAACGGCTCAGGCCGGCGGCTCTGAACCGCACCCAGGCCGGGATCGGGATTGTTGGCGTTCTGCACCGGCATGTCGATGTGCGACGCCGCGCTGCCGACATAGGCGATTCCCATTACCAGGTCGCGCCCGAAGCTTTTCTCGAGCTCCATCGTCCACTGCCAGATATAGTTATTGAGGTAGAGAGAACGGTTGCCGCGATCCGCCTTTAGGTGTCCTAGCATGATCAAGGCAGCCGGTCCGGCGCCCGCCGGAGTGCCCGCGAATGGATTATCGATGGTAGCCGTGGGATTGGTCCGGTTGTTTTCGAAAACAGTCGATCCGGAGAAGGGAGGGTTCAGTCCGAGAATGTTGAAGTTATTCATCTGCTGCGGGCTGAAGAACAGGCCCGAACCGGTGCGCAGCACCATGGTGTTCGACAACCGGTAGGCGATACCCAATCTCGGCATGAACTGCTTTCTACCTGAATTATGCACGAAGCCGGGGCTGGCGTTGGGGCGGCTGAAGGCTGAGGCCATTTGGGACCCCTGGGAATCCTGCGTTAAAACAGTAGGGAAGCGGAGTAGCAGCTCCGCAAGCCCGATTCCCAGGAGCCACCCAAATGGTGA
>JBKBWD010000076.1:0-26368 GCA_046289265.1 Bryobacteraceae bacterium
ATTCGCCCCATCCATCACCGCACCGGGGATCACGTGCGGGCGCACATTCTGCTGTGCATGCTGGCCTTCTACGTGGAGTGGCACATGCGCCAGGACCTCGCCCCTTTGCTGTTCCAGGACGAGGAACTCAGCCGCCAGCGCTGGAGCCGCGATCTCGTCGCCCCTGCCGAGTGCTCGGCATCGGCGCTGGCCAAGAAGAGCGGCCACATCAGCGCCGACGGATTCCCCGTCCACAGCTTTGAGACGCTGCTGCGGGAACTCGCCACCCGCTGCCGCAACACCTGCCGCATCGCCGCCCAGCCCGCCGCGCCCAGCTTCCATCAACTGACCGAATCCACGCCGCTGCAGTCGCGCGCCTTCCAGCTTCTCGGCCTGTAGCCAGAAACACGAACGCCAACCCGGCTTCTTCTCCAGTAACATCAGTCAGATAGTGCGTGCGGCGGGATGGAACTTCGGACTAGGCAGGTTATGGAGCGGGAGACCGGATTCGAACCGGCGACGTCCAGCTTGGGAAAACGTCTGCCGATCGTGTTTTGCGAATTTTACGCGGTACTGAGTTTCCCAACGCGCACGAACGAGCACCGAGTTTCCAAAAACTTGGCCCTCGGCGGGCGCGAATGGAATCACAACGGAATCACGGGCGGGGCAACAAACGAGCTGCGGTTTAGGCGTAATCAATCTCTGCGCAAGTTTGCGGCCGGAGATTGGGGTCATTCACTGACAGCGCGCCATGGTCCCGGCGGGTTCCAGGCGGTCTTGGTGGCGACTGGGGAGCGCGCAGCCTGTAGGGCTGGAACGAGGAAGGTCTTGATCGCTTCACCAACTTCGGTCAGTGTTGGCAAGGTTTCGGTCAGGCCACTTCTGCTCGCAAAGGCGCGCCATTGAGTTTGCTTGGCGGCATCGTTCAGGAAGTCAGGGGTCAGGGCGAAGGGTGCATCAGCGGGCAGGTCGGTTTTACGGCGCTCGAAAGTACGCACCAGGGCGGTCGCGAGTCGATCCATCTGGAAGGTCATTGTTCGAGCCATCATCCAGACATCGTAGAAGTCTTTCATCCGGCTATTCGCAATGCCAAGTAGGACCATCGCTTGGCACTTTTCGGCGATGACTACTTCAGGTGGGTAGGCGCGAATGGTCGGGTGCTCCATTGGCAGTATGACGGGGAAACTGATGTCGTCCGCGGCGGGTTCGACGGCATCGCCGAATCCAACATCAATCTGTAGCTGCACCTTGGCGCCATCCAAGCTGGCCGGGACTTTGAGTCGTACGCCCTCATATTCGGCATCTTCTTTGATTCGTGATCCCTCGATGGCGTTGAGGTCAAATCGAAGGCCATCCTCTGCTTCGGTTGCGCAGATTTGTCGGATCGCGTCGATTACGTCGTTAACCGCGGGCGATCCGCAGCCCAGGAGGTCGATATCGCGGGTCGGACGGTAGAGATCGCCGCTCCAGACCGTGAACAGCATCGCGCCTTTCAGGATGAAACGATCGCGTAATGGCGAGATTCCCAGTCGATAGAGGAAGCGTTCCACCATCCACCGGCCGAGGAGGAATTGAAAATCCTCTCTCCGTTGTCGCGCCAATTCCAACAGCCGCGCTCGGTTGGATGCCGCAATGTTGCGCAGGCCGTGTTTCCTCACGCGAGTGCCTCCAAATATGGTCGGATCACGCGCTCGACGCGGCAGATGCGCGCGAAGTGATTGATCTCGTCCACACTCGCTCGACGCCCGGAAATCGCCTCGCGGAGTCCTTCGATAGCGATATCGATTCCGATTTTATTCCGATACTTGAAACAGTCTGCAATGGTCTTTGCGATGCAGTATACCCGGACCGGCACATGCTCGATGACGTGTTCTTTGACGCCTTCGGAAAGCGCCCGGCCCGACGAGCGCACGATTCGGAGAGGTGGCCAGCTCACTCGTGGGCGGCGCGATTTCACATGAATCGCGATCCAGACCTGGTGGGGATCCTGCGAGGTCAGTCCATGGAATCGTAGGGCTGAAAGCAGGCACACGATTCCACTGGGCACCTGTTTGGCTGCGACGGCCAGGCTGTGGTGCTCAGTCACAGGCGCCTCGGCGAGCACATAGACGCCTCTAGCAACCCGATCGAGAATACCTTTCCGATAGAGGCGCAGGAGGTGTTCCCGCGCAATCCCCTCCTTTTCGAGATCACGGGGACGGACGACGCCATGCCGCTTGGCAAGTGCAAGAATGTTCTGAGAGGCACCCACTCGCAACCACCGCAATCTGTCGGTAGTATCGCATAATAGTATGCGAATCGCAACATGTCCACTGCGTGGACACCTGAGTCGCGGCGCCCTCGGCGCTCGCCAAAAATGACCTATTTGTGCTCGGATAGAGTGACCCACACGGAGAACAGCGTTTTCGCCCGATTTTCGGCATAGTTCACAATGGGGGTGGCACCCGCAATATCATCCACGCCGAAGGCGTTGCCCTCGGGCAAACTGAGTGTCGTCATCATGATGCGAGTCCCGCCCACGATTTGCACGCTGGCAAGAGTCTCTGGAGCCGGTGTGATCATCTCCTCGCTTCTCGGTCGTCTGCTGGGTCACTTTTGGCGAGCAAACCCGGGTCATTTCTCCCGAGAGCCGAAGCGGCGCACGGAAAATCGTAAGGGCAGCCGAAGTCTACGGAAGCTTGTCCGCCCCCCGCAGACCGCCCTGGTCTCGTTGGGAGTGACATAAATGAAACTCGTGCCTGATATCAGCCCAGCTTCTGGAGCCACTCAGAGACGAGCCAGCGGCGGTGAACACGCGGAGCTGGGAATCGTGTTCGCATTCAGCCGGATCGGTGCGAAGGCGCCTGGCTCGACTCTGCAGCTCGGTGTGGTAGCAATGGATTTCGAATACAGCCGGTACTTCGGGAGTACGCCTCAGACCGGCTACGAAACCGTGCTCTACGACATCCTGATCGGAGACCTCACGCTTTTCAAACGGTTCGAGGATGTCGAAGCCGCCTGGGTTGTGCTGACTCCACTCCTGGAAGCCTGGGCCTCCACGCAGGCCACCGATTTCCCGAACTATCCGGCCGGCTCATGGGGACCGGAAGCTGGCTCCGTCCTCATCGCCCGAGACGGTCGGCGTTGGAGGCTTGAATGGACAGAGGCGGGAGATCTCGTGGTCCCGAGAGGAAAAATGAACCGGCTGGATAAACTTCGACTTCGTCCTGCGTTGTAGCTTACAAAGGGACCAGAAGGCGAGATGTCCGATCCACAGCCCAAAGCGAAAGTTCTGCCGCTACGGACACAGTCGGCACCGATGCCGGCCGAACCGATCGGGCACCGGGGTGGGCGTACATTGCTCGAAAACCTCTCAAGCCTCTATACAACTGCTGTCCGTCTGATCAACTCCCGAGATCTGGCCGAGGATCTGGTGCAGGAAACAGTAGCGTCTTCTTAATCGCAGCTGGCGAGATGCGGGCCCCATGCCCCCGCAGGTCCGTCGAGGCTTGTGAATTTGTTATCGTAGAATACGGTGGTGAGTTCTGTGCGAAGCTTCGAAGTGCTGATCCAGTCCCGATCTGCTCCTGCAATCGGTCATTTTAGAGTACGATGAACTCGTTTGCGGGAAGCCTGACTGAGCACGCGTATCGCTATGTCCGCGATAAGATTCTTCGAGGTGAACTTGCGTTCGGCACCCCCCTCTCGCGGAGAGCATTCGCGGAGGAACTCGGAATCAGCATCGTCCCGGTTGGAGACGCACTCCAGCGCCTCGAGACCGAGGGCTTGGTGGAGAGTCGGCCGCGTGTAGGAACGCGAGTCCGAATCCCGACCACCAAGGCTGTTCGCGGGCATTTCATTCTTCGGGAAGCACTCGAAACGCAATCCGCTCGGATCTTCGCTGAAAAGGCCAGCTTGCAGGAGCGGGACGAGATCGTTTCGCGGGCTGCCGAACTCGATCGCCTGTACGAGTCGAGCAGCGACGATGGAGAGAGTTCCCGGGATAGCCTGTACCACCTCCATCAGATTCACATGCAGTTCCATATGCGAATCGCCGAGTGCAGCGGCTGCGATGAATTGTGCCAGGCAATAGAGAATAACCAGGTGCTGATTTTCAACTGGCTCTATGACATCGCGCTTGGGAATCCGGCTCCTCTGCCCAAGTGGCATTCGCAACTGGCCGAGGCCCTGGTTTCAGGCGATCCGCAAATTGCCGATGCCGCCATGCGCCGCCACACAACTTATCGTATGGAGGAACACCTCCAGCGACTCGCTCTCTACTCCGGTTGGACCGATTCACGAGTGGACGTCTTCACGAAGCGCCCCCGTCGCAGGAATGGCTCTGCCGCCGAGTCCGACAGGGACAACGACTAGTCAAGCCCTCTTCGTTCGACAGTCTTTATGATCCGACGCGCGTGCGCGGTAATCCGAGCTTGACACGCGGCCCCTTTGTGAGATATCAGAATAGAAGGCTGGAGGTCGCCATGTCGTTGAACCGGTTCGCGCTCGTGTCCATCGTGGCTCTGGTGTCTTTTGCTGCTGAGGAAGGTAAGAGTCCAGCCGGAAAATCGAGTCCGTCGGTGGACATCGAGATGTCCTCGGACGCGCACGCTCCCTTGTTCCGGTCGAAGAAGCTGGAAACAGGTGTGCTCACAGAGCGTCTTGTGGCCTCCCTTCCCAAGCAGGAAACTGCGACTCCGAATGTTCCGCGCGTGAACTTCATTGACGACGAGATCTTCGGGAAGATGGAGCGCGACGGAGTCCCGCACGCACCGCTGGCAACCGATCAGGAGTTCATACGACGGGTGAAGCTGGACATCGCCGGGCGTATTCCGACGGCTACAGAAGTTCGTGAGTTCGTTGCCGATACGTCCCCCGACAAGCGCGCACGGCTCATCGACAGGCTCGTCGGTAGTCCCGAATTCGTCGACAAGTGGACATACTTTATCATGGATGTCCTCCGTGCGAATGGCAAAATGGGGCGCGGCAATGTTCTCTTTCACTACGACCTGAAGGAGAGCCTGGCTGCTGACCGGCCTTATGACGACTGGGCTGCCAGCATCATTGCGGCATCCGGCAAGAGCAACTACGTAGTGGCGGCGGCCAACCCAATCGTTCGCGAGCACGTCGAAGGCAAGCCCGGAGAAGAAGAGAACGGGGACGACCTGACGAAAATTCATCAGGCGGATACGCACGACGAACTGACCATTCTATTCGGTAAGTTATTTCTTGGGATCAATCTCTCCTGCATCTCGTGTCACGACGGACAAGGGCGCTTAGATAAAGTCAACGTTTATCTCAGTAAACAGCGGCGGATGGACTTTTTCCAGCAGGCTGCCTTCATGGGCCGCACGCGGTACATTCCCCATGTCGAAAACACAAACGCGGTGATGGGGCACTTCATGGTAGACGACTTCGCATCGGGATACGACATGAAGGCTGAGAGCATGCTGCGGATCAAGCGGTTTGGCCGAGCGGCGCCTCCCAAGTTCCTGTTGACGAATGAGACACCACGATCCGATACCCTGCCGCGCGAGGAGTTGGCAAGGATGATGACGTCTCATCCGCAATTCGCGCGAGCGACCGTGAACATGTTCTGGGCCAAGTTGATGGGCGTCGGCATCGTGGACCCCTATGATGAATTCGACCTTGCCCGGCTTGACCCGAAGAACCTTCCGGAAGGATGGGACCTTCAGCCGTCGCATCCGGAACTGTTGGAGAAACTCGCTGCGTATTTCCGCGAGAACGGCTACAGCATCCACAATCTCTTCAAGCTGATCGCCAATTCGAGCGCATATCAACTCTCCGCCCGGTTTCCGGGTGAGTGGAACGATACCTACACACGTTATTACGCACGCAAATATGCTCGGATGCTAACGGCCGAAGAACTGCATGACGCTATCGTGGTTGCCACTGAGCGTCCGGGCAAGTTCGCGATCGGAGCGGGCCGCGGAGGGGCTGATGGTAACTCCGTGGGAATGGCGATGCAGGTGCCCATGCCGCGCCCTGCCGGCGAACTGAAGAGCTTCATGCAGGCTTTCGGCCAGTCCAATCGGGGTGCGCCGCCGAAGTCTCCGGCGCCCTCACCATTGCAGCCGATTATGATGATGCGTTCTTCGGTGGTAAATGAGCGTGTGATCGCCGCGAAGGACAGTCGCGTGCATCGTCTCCTTGACGCCTACAAGGACAACGAGAAGATCGTCGAGGAGTTGTTCATGTCCACACTCTCCAGAACTCCCTCATCCGAGGAAAAAGCAATTGCGCTCGAGGTGATGTCTAAAGATCGGGTTGAGGGCGCCCAGAACGTTCATTGGGCTCTCATGAACGTCGTAGAGTTCCTTTATAATTTCTAGCCGGCGGATTGAAGGAGGCGAACATGAAAGTTGCGAAGACGGTGGGCGAGTTGATTCCGACTCGACGGGAATTGCTGCAGTTCGGTGGATTGGGGCTGCTGGGTGCCTCCGCGGCTTCCATTTGGCCGGTTAAGGTCGGCGCGAGCACGAAACGAAAGGTTACACCCAGGGGTAATGCGCGGAACGTAATCTTCTACGAGTTTTCCGGAGCCCTGAGCCACGTGGATTCGTTCGACTTCAAAGAGAACAAGGACACCAGGCAGGAGTTCGACTTCCGCAAAACTCCTACCGGAATTTACGCCCCGTATGGGTTGTTCCCTCGGTTGATCAGCCAACTCGACAAGATTGCGATCGTCCGGTCTTTTGTCAGTCATGAGGAGGTACATCTCCGCGGACAGTACTACGTTCAGGCTGGCCGGCAGTTGAACGTCGCTTTCGCGCCCGAGATCCCCTCGGTCGGCTCTGTCGTCGCCTCTGAACTCGAGTCGCAGCGTCGGGACTCCGATCCGTTCCCGACCTATGTCTCCTTTAACCTGCAGACGAACCAGGTCGGAGCGCTGTCCACCGGCTTCCTGCCTCCGAGGTTTTCAGTTTTCGACCTGAACCCTGAGCAGGCGCTCAGCGGCATGTCGCTGGACGAGAAGGCTCGCGAACTGTTGGAGGAGCGATACCGGATCCTTGCCCGGTTCCGCGAGATCAATCGGAGCCGCGTGGAGAGCGCCGGGCGGCATATCACGGCGTTCGACGAGTTCAGCGACACGGCAAAGCGGCTGCTCACCGATCCGCGGTGGCCCGCAGCATTCAGGATTTCGGAAGAAGATCGCAAGCGTTACGGCAACACCGCTGTGGGCCTGTCCTGCGCGCTGACGCGCAATATCCTCGATCAGGATGCCGGAACCCGGTACGTTCATATCTGCCAGCACGGCTGGGATCACCACAAACAGATCTGGACGAAGGACGCTTCGACGAATCACTACATGCTGATCGCCGAGGCGGATCCTGCTCTCGGAAGCCTGATCGAGGACCTGGCGTCGCTGCCCGGTAAAACCAGCCCGCAGAAGACGCTCCTCGATGAGACTCTCGTCGTGATGATGGGCGAATTCGGACGTACTCCGGGTCCATTGAACTTCATGGCGGGTCGCGACCACCACAAGCACTGTTTCCCGGCCATGTTCGCCGGGGCCGGAGTCAAGGGAGGTCTTGTGCTGGGGGCCAGTGACGCCGACGGGTATCATTGCATCGATACGGGCTGGAACCACAAAGATCAGCCCCGGATCGAGAATGTTATCGCGACGATCTATTCAGCACTCGGCATTGACTGGGCGAAGGATGTTCACGACACGCCCTCTCGCAGAACCTATACCTACGTTGATCCGCTTGGCGCGAACGGAATCATTCCAACGGACGAGCTTGCGGGTATATATGGGGCATAGGTCATTCTCATCGCGAATTTGGATTGACGCCGCCGTTGCCGTGCTGAAACGCCGGACAGGGGGGACTTGCCCATCTACGAAGGGATATGAGCCGAAGCCATGGAGCAAGGAAGTGGCGAATGCGCCACGCATACGGCATGATATCCTGAACGGCCTGCCGGCTGAAAGAACCTCAGGCTGGCGGTAGCACAGAGACAACGCCCCTGCGACGCGAGTTCAATCATGGGAAGAACCACTGCTTTAATGCTCGTTGGAATTTGTGGAGCTGTATGCGCCGCTGAACCCGGGATGGTGTTCATACCGGGTGGTGAGTTCATGCGGGGCCGCACCTTTGAATGGTCCGACTATGAGGTGAAGTGGTATCCGAATCCGGCCAAGGATGACCGCCCGGTGCGGACGATCACTCTCGATGCCTTTTACATGGACGAAGCCGAGGTCACCAACGAACGATATGCCGAGTTCGTCAGGGCGACGGGCCACCGGGCGCCGTTCCACTGGCGCGAGGGGGCGATGCCGGAGGACAAGGAAAAGCATCCTGTGGTCAATGTGAGCTGGGAGGACGCTGCGGCATTCTGCGCGTGGGAAGGAAAACGACTGCCTACGGAAGCCGAATGGGAACGCGCGTGCCGCGGCCCTGTCGATGGGCGAATGTACCCGTGGGGCGACAGGGATCCCACGCCGAAGGACGCCCATTACGGTGCGCTCGACGGACCTATTCAAGTATGCAGCAAGAGCAGGAACGAGTTCGGCCTCTGTGATATGGTCGGGAACGCCTGGGAGTGGACGGCCGATTGGTATGAAAGGGAGTATTACGAGGTCTCGCCGGAACGCAATCCGCCTGGCCCGGAAAAGGGGATCTATCGCGTGTTGCGCGGCGGCTCATGGTTCGATCAGCCGAAACTCTTCCTTACCTGTTCCTACCGCAGTTGGGCGCGCCAGAAGGAGCGCAGTCCTACCATCAGCTTTCGATGCGTGAAGTCTGGCTCGCTGTAAGGCTCTCAACCTTGCAATTTTCCACTTGCCCCGTGCCGGTTGCACCCAAGCTGTGCCCCATTCGGAAGCTGTCAGTAGAGGACATTCTTATTTTTCGGCGCGCCTAGCGATTCTCGTTGACATCAGCGTGAACCTAAGCTACACTTCCTCCTGGGTGAGATCATCTGATATCTCAAGACTGAGATCACATGATATCTGAATCAATGGAGGAGGACTGGGTGATGTGTGTCTGGAAGTGGGTGTTGGGGACAATCTTTGGCGTGATGATCATGAGCCTTACGCCAAGCCCGGCGCAACAGATTACGGGTGCGATCAACGGTGTCGTATCGGATAATTCCGGGGCGATTTTACCAGGGAGCTCGATAGCGGCTGTCAACGTCGACACGGGGCAGGAGTTCCGGACTGAATCGGACGAAACGGGAGCTTACAATTTCCCGCTGCTGCGTCCGGGACGGTACCGAATTTCAGTCGAGAAGCAGGGCTTCCAACGGCTGATTCGGGAGAACATTATCGTTAACACGGCAGAGCGACTGCGTGTGGATATTCAGATGGAAGTCGGAGCCGTCTCCGAGACGGTCACGGTAACCGCTCAATCCCCACTGCTTCAGAGCGAGCAAGCCACTCTCGGTCACGTCGTCGAGGGACGCACAATTACTTCAATCCCTCTGGCTACCCGCAACTTCACCCAGATTCTTGGAACCTCCGCCGGCGTGGTCGGTGCAATCATGAATGCCGATAACCGGGGTACGGGTTCCGACAGTGTCAGCGTCAACGGAGCACGGCGAGGATCCAACAACC
This sequence comes from Bryobacteraceae bacterium, assembly GCA_046289265.1. Lineage (GTDB taxonomy): Bacteria > Acidobacteriota > Terriglobia > Bryobacterales > Bryobacteraceae > JBKBWD01. The sequence continues at coordinate 9,536 of JBKBWD010000076.1, forward strand.
TGCTCGTGGACGGCGTCCCGACCACCAATCAGCTCAACAACGCCCCCGATGGCGACGGAACGCCGTCCATTGAGTTTCTAAGTGAGTTCAAAGTTCTCACCAGCCTCTATAGTGCGGAGTACGGGCGCAATCTGGGTTCTGTCATCAACGTTACCACCCGAAGCGGGACGAACTCGCTGCATGGATCGGCCTACGAGTTCCTGAGAAACACAGTGTTCAATGCGCGGCCCTTCTTTTTTCCGAATCGCAACCCGAACAACCAGAACCAGTTTGGTGCAAACATCGGCGGCCCGATCCGGCGCGACAGGACGTTCTTCTTCGCAGGCTGGGAGAGTTCCCGCCAGAGAAATGCTAACGGCGGCGGGGCACGGCTGCTGACGCGAGTGCCCACTGCCGAACAACGGGCCGGCAATTTCGGTTCGGTGACTCTCTATGATCCGCTGTCGAATGGTCTCTTCCCGAACAATGTGATTCCTTCATCGCGCATCAATGCGACATCGAGGAAAATCGCGGATTCTGCAATCCCGCTACCCAACTTCTCAGAGCCGGGAATCCGAGCGAACTTCCAGGCGTTCCGGGCCGAGCCGACCGATTTGGATCAATACACCATCCGCATCGATCATCGCTTTGGGGACAAGACAACGCTCAATGCGCGATGGTTCGAAAGCTTCCAGGAAGATCTCGCCCCATTCGGGCGGGGCTTTCCCGGCATGGGAAACTTAGCAAACCGTGAGAAGCATACCTGGGGAGTCACCGTTACCCGAATCTTCAGTCCAGCGTTTGTCATGGAATTCCGTGGAAGCGGGGACTATACGGACCAGTTCACTGCCGGTGAAGACAGAACCGATCCAGTGTCCGTCGGTCTCAATCCAATTCCGGGCGTCACATACGCGGGTTCGGCGGCCGGGCTACCACAGATTAATATCGACAATTATACGAATTTCGGCAACTTCAATAACTGGTCGGACTTTATCGACCGATATGCCTTCGGGCCCACGTTCACTTGGACGAAATCACGCCACACCTTCAAATTCGGTTATGAACATCATGCGACCTGGCTCAATCCGCAGAACAATCTCGCGATGCGTGGTCAGTGGCAATTCCGCGGTTTTGGTACTGGTCGAAACGGAGCAAGGGGCGATGAGTATGCCGACTTTCTGCTAACGCTTCCTGCCACGAAGCTGTTCGGAGGAGCCGATGTGCCCGAGATTGGCGGGCAGCTCAAAATGCGGAGCCACTTCCATCAGGCATTCTTCAATGACGACTGGAAGGTGACACCGAATCTTACCCTCAATCTCGGAATTCGATACGAAGCCGATCAGCAGGCAGCAGCCTACAACGTCAACATGACAAACTGGTGGCCTCATCGCTATACAGGGCTGGACGGAACTCTCCGCAGCACCGGCATTGTGCAAGGTGGTCTGGACGGTGTTCCTCCTTCGACAATAACTGGTGACTGGAACAACTTCCAGCCGAGAGTCGGCATAGCATGGCGCGTTTCCGACAAATGGGTGATCCGGACGGGTGGGGGCATCTATTTCGATCTCCGGACGGGGCAGGTGGCACAGTCGATGTTCGGCAATCCGCCGGTATACACGCGTATCGACGCCGACTGCCAGCGTAATGTCCTGTGCAACCTCAACGGCCCGGACAACTGGACGTATCTCGATCCTGGACACAAAGAGGGATTTGTTCCCTTTCCGACCAGTCCGACCGAAGAGCGGCGCATCAACGGTGTCGAGAGAAACACCAAAACCGACAATGCCATACAGTACAACTTCGCGATCCAACGTGAGATGCGGACTGGAACTCTGGCGGAAGTCGCCTATGTGGGGACGAAAGGAACGCACCTCAACATGGACCGGAACGCGAATCCTCTGATTCCGGTCGCAGGCATTGACGCGCAGTTGTATCCCGGAATCCCGATGCGCCGGATGTTCCCCGGCTTCGGCGATATGGGGCACATCACCCAAAACGGCAACTCGACCTTCCATTCGTTCCAGGCCACACTTAAGCAACGCATCAATACGACGACCTTCCAGTTTGCTTATACGCTGGGCAAGACCCTCGGCGACGGCAATGATGGCTCCCGCTACCGTACTGGCAGCTTTGCTGCTCCCTGGAATGATATGAGTCGGGCAAAAGGACCGGCCAACTTTGACCGGCGCCACAGGGTTTCGTTCGTGTTCAACCATGATCTGCCCAATGCGTTTACCGGCTCTGCAAAGCACCTGTTCAACAACTGGTCCATCAACGGATTCCTGGTGGCCCAGACCGGTAACCCGCTCACCGTCACCAACCGTGACAGCGGGCGCGGTATAGGGGGCAGCCAGACGTCAACGACGGCGACGAATCTTTTCGCCAACGTGAATCTCAGCGGAGATCTGAGAGCTCCAGGGTCGGCGAAAGAGAACCTGAACGGATATATGCTGCCGAATGCGTTCTCAAGAGCGCCTGTCGGTACGTTCGGCAATTCCGGCAGAGGGATGTTCTATGGTCCGGGTCAATGGAATCTTGACTTCTCCGCGTTCAAGGAAATCCCGTTCACAGATCGCTGGAGGCTGCAGTTCCGGACCGAATTCTTCAACCTGATGAACCACGCGAACTTCGGTAACCCAACTACGAACATGGATTCGCCCGATTACGGAACCATTCGCACGACCACCGTCAATGCGAGACTGATCCAGTTCGCATTGAAGCTGATGTTCTGAGACAGCGATTGACATGCAACCGGCCGCGATTGGATCATTGCAAAATGCTTCGAGCGCGGCCGTTCTTTTTGGCACTGGGACTTCTGGCCGCCTGCTGGGCTTTCGGTCAAGGGATGGGCAGTTCCGTTCGCGTCACATCGCGCGGATCATCGAAAGTAGCTGCCGGCCCACCCTCACCGGCAATCAAAGTCACCGATGTCGCGTCTGCCTCGGGCCTTACCGCTCACAATGTCTATGGTGGAATCGACTCCAAGCGGTTCATCCTGGAGATGACGGGCAACGGTGTTGCGGTATTTGACTTTGACAACGACGGTTGGCCGGACCTGTTGTTCGTCAACGGCCGTCGGCTTGGCTCGGATCGTCCTGCTCCTCATCGGCTCTACAGGAACCGCGGCGATGGTACGTTTGACGACGTAACCAGGAATTCCGGCATCGACAATCGAGGGTGGGGTCAGGGCGCTTGCGCCGGGGACTACGACAACGACGGCCATACCGACGTCCTCATCACTTACTACGGCCACAACGTGCTCTATCGGAATCTCGGATCGGGCCGGTTCGAGGACGTGACCGCCCGTGTCGGCCTGCCGACAACAGGTCAGCGCTGGGCAACCGGCTGCGCGTTCCTCGATTACGACCGGGACGGCTCACTCGACATGTTCGTCTCGAACTACGTCGAGTTCGACCTGGGCCGCGGGGCGGCGCCCGGCAGCAGTCCTTTCTGCTTCTGGAAAGGATTGCCTGTTTTCTGCGGCCCGAAAGGGTTCCCCACGGGCAAAAGCGCCCTCTACCACAACCGTGATGGCCGGTTCACGGATGTCTCGCACGGAGCCGGCATTCTCGTCGACGGACTGCACTACGGCCTTGGCGTTGTCGCCGGCGACTTTGACGGCGACGGCTGGCCCGACATCTATGTGGCGTGTGACTCCACTCCGAGTCTTCATTTCCGTAACAACCGGAACGGCACATTCACCGACATCGCCGTGGAGGCGGGAACAGCTTACGGGGATGCCGGACAGGAAGAAGGCAGCATGGGCGTAGCGGCCGCCGATTACAACAACGATGGTCTCCTCGATATCGTGAAGACGAACTTTATCGATGAGACTTCGACGCTGTACCGTAATCTCGGAGACTGGTTCTTCGAGGACGCAACGGTGGAGGCGGGGCTCGGCATTCACACCAAGATCGTCGGATGGGGAGTTGAGTTTCTCGATTTCGATCACGATGGGTGGAAGGACATTTTCATGGCGAATGGCCATATCTACCCGGAACTGGCAGGCGCCAAGGCAGGAGAGAACTACCGCCAGCCCAAACTCCTCTACTGGAATCTGCGGAACGGCGCCTTTCGCGATATCACGAACGCCGCAGGCTCGGCGCTCACAATGCCCTATGCGTCACGCGGTGTGGCGACCGGCGACCTTGACGGCGATGGAGCCCTTGAAGTGATCGTCACCAACATGAATGAGCCTCCTTCTCTGTTTCGATTCGAAACCGGCCGCGGCAATTCCATTGTTATTCAATTAGAGGGTGTCAAGTCGAATCGGAACGCTATCGGTGCGAAGGTCGCGGTGGAATCAGACGGTCTCCGCCAGGTGAACGAGGTCCGAAGCGGCTCGAGCTTCGCGTCGCAATCGGATTTCCGCCTTCACTTCGGGGTTGGCGGCGCTGGGGTGATTCGGAAGATCTCGATTCGCTGGCCAAGCGGCGCAGCCGAGGAGATCCGAGGAGTGGCGGCGAATCAGAGCGTACGGATCAGGGAGGGGGAGGGCATTGTCTTTCAGCGCTCCTTCCGCTCCGATTCAGCAGAACCCGCTTCGATCCGGTAGGGCAGCGCAGGGAACTCAGCTCGCGCAGCTTCAGTGGCCTTGCGCTGTTGTTCGGTCAGTTCCGCATGCTTCCGGCGGTGATGAATCGCGCGTTGCCGGTCGCCGGACCGCCCGTGGACGCGAGCGAGAGCAAAGTGGGCCGGCGCGTACTCCGGGTTCAGTTCCGAAGCCTCGGTGAGTAACTCCACGGCCTCGTCCTGTTGTTCCTTGCTTTCGAGCAGCAACCCGAGTTCGTACTTCGCCGGCCAGAACCGTGGTTCCACGCCGATCGCCTGGCGCAGGAGTCCTTCGACCTCAGGGGCCGGCGAACCCTGAACTGCCAGGGCCTTGGCCAGCAGGAAATGGCCGACCGGAGTCTGCGGCTGCCTCTCCCGAAAGTCGCGCAACCTTGAGATGATCACGCCAAGCTGCGGACCGGCGTCACCGAGGAGTGTTTCCAGAGATGCATAACCGACCTCGGAGCCGGGCTCAAGGTCGATTACGCGGAGAAACGCACCGATGGCGTCGCTCACCTGACCGGAATGGTAAAAGGAGAGCCCCAACAGCCGGTGGAACTCCGCTTCCTTCGGGAAGCGTGCCGCCGCGCTCTTCAGGATCGCTATGGCAGGCTCCGGCATTCGATGATCCAGGAGCATCGTGGCCAATTCGTAGTACGCCGCAGGCTGCTCCGGAACCAGTCGAATGGCTGTCTGATACGCTTTGGCGGCCTCCGCCGGGAGCTTCGCTTTCCTGTGTTCTCCGGCCAACTGGCGATGGAGTTGGGCGAGTCGCAATCTGGATTCGGTGTCCTGCGGCGCGGCTTTTCCCCAGCGTTCCTCGAATTCCGCAGCCAGTGCGTACTGGCCGGACTCGGTATAGAACATCGCGAGAGCGCGCCAGACGGCCGGCTGTGAGGCGGAGCGTTCCGCTGCACGGCTGGCTGAAGCCATGGATTGCTCACGCTGCTTCAGGCGCAGTTGCACCTGGGCCAGTGCCAGGTGCGGGAGTGGAGATTCCGGAGCCAGCTTCGTCGCAGCTTCCAGGCGTTCGAGCGCCTCTGCGTTCTTGCCCTGGCGCAGCAGGATTACACCGAGGCGATAGTGAAGTTCGAACTGATTCGGGTGGGCCTGCTCCAGAAAACGCAACACCTCTTCCGCTTCGGCGAATCGACCGCTGGCGGCCAGTTCCATGGCCCGCGCGAACTCAAGCTCCGCCGGGCGCTGAGCCCAAGCCCCAAATGCCAGCAGCAGCGCGACCGTCCATCCGATTCCGATCCGCATCCTGGACGAGGAAACCACAAATGTGCCGCTCCGCGCAAGCCGAAGAGAGGCCGCCGATGCGGCCTCGGCGCTACACGAGATCCGAGAGCTTCTGGGTCGCGCTTGGGAACTTCCCGATCTGCGCTCCCATGACCTCCTCCGCTAGCGTCAGGTACAGATCGCCGACTGTGCCGGTCAGCATCGAATGCATTCCCATCTTCACGCCGCCCGCATGCCCCGCAAGGATTGCCGCCATCCCGCTCGTTTTGTGCGAATTCGCCTCGGCATGCTCGTGGACAAACATCGCCAGCGTATGGTCGAGCAGGTTGCCATCGCCCTCGGGCGTGGCCTTCAGGCGCCCGAGAAGGTACGCGAATTCCTCGACGTGCCAGCGGCAGATGTCGCGCATGATGCGTTGTCCTTCGACCGTGTTCGCGCGGGTGTGCGTGTAGTCGTGATGCCGCAGCGTGGTGTGGCCGAGCCATGGAAAGCGCGTCAGGCTCTGACACTTGGTGAGCATGTAGGAGGCCACGCGCGTCTGTCCAGAGGCGAGCGCGTGCACCAGCAGGTCTGATTGGAGCTTCGCGATGCGCGGCCAGTCGCGCATGTCGCCGGTATCATCCGGGCGTTGGACCTCGGTGGCGTACTCCGGCGGCAGGCTCGCGATGGTGCGCTCTACAGTCCTGACTGATGTTAGATACTCGTCGAGTCGCGCCTTGTCCTCCTGCCCCAGGCGGGTCTGGAACGCGTGCGCGTCCTCCCGCACCCGATCGAGGACGCTCTTCTTGCGATCGATCCAGCCGAGATCCTTTCCGCCGAACAGTCGATCGAACAACCGATGCGGAATCATCTCGGGCGGCAGCGGCCGGTCGCGATCCGCCCAACTCATGTTGCGCTGGATGCTTTCTCCGAACGATTCCTGGCAGACTCCGATCTGCAGCGACCGGAACCGCGATTCATTGCCGACCTTCTGCGCGATCGCCTGGTCGATCGACGGTCCGCCGGCGCCACGTCCCGTGAAGGCCGCTCCTGACATGAGGGAACTCATGGCGCCGTGATGCCCTTTGCCGTTCGGGTTATCGAGGCCGCTGATGATATGGATGTCCTTCCGGAAGGCTGCGAGCGGCTTCAGGCAGGGCGTAATCTCAAAACCCGAACCCGTCTCGCGCGGCATCCAGTAGTTTTCGAGTATGCCGTTGCCGTTGAACCAGATGACGAACCGCGAGGGGATGGCCTGCTTGGATCCCTTGGCGGCGTATGCAGTCCCACTGGCGTTGAACATGGCCGCGAGCGGCGGGAGACCGATGCGAACCACAGAGCCTCCGAGGCCGGCGCCTTTGAGAAACGTTCGTCTTGAAACTGCCATATCGGCGGTCCTCCAAGATACTGAGCGATATTATCGCGACTTATTGCCCTCTGCAAGCACCGGACGGGCGCTTGGGCTCGAACTGGCCCTCTGTGGACCCTCCCCTAAGAACGTCGGGGAGATCACGAGAGACAGAACCAACTCGCGAAACCGAAATCCGGATTCGCGGAAGCTTTTGAACAATTCATCGACCTGGGCCTGATCCGCGGGCGTTTCATGGCGGCCCATAGCGTATCGAAAGAGCTGCTTCACTACGCATCGTTGGCAAGTGGAGTCGTTCGATAGAATCCTGCCCAGTTCCGCCGGTGTCGAGAATTGCGAATTCGGGATCCCTTGGATCGATCCGTTCGTGTCCAGCGGTAGCTCGATCGTTTGGGGAGGCCGCGGCTGGTTCGTCACGGCGTCGCGGCCCTGCCGGATTCGAATCACGACCTTTTCTCGAAATCGCCCGATATTGTCGAAGCCCTCCAGCCCCAGGCCGATCGGATCGATGAGACTGTGGCAGGCTGCACAGCTTGCGTTGGTCGTGTGCACGGCCAGGCGCTCCCGCGTGGTCATCGGTCTCTCCTCCGTCACGGTTGGCAGGTTCGTATCTACGCCGGGCGGCGGAGGCGGCACATGTTGGCAGAGGAAGTGCTCCCGTACGAACAGGCCGCGGCTCGTCGGCGAAGTCTCGTTCGGATTCCCCGTCAACGTAAGGAAGCTCGCGTGTCCAAGGATGCCCGCCCGATGATTGCCGGCGGGATACTTCAGCATTGCGAAGTCCTGTGGTGGAGGCTCGAGTCCGTAAAGCTGCGCGAGTCTGGCCGTGATGAACGTGTAGTCCGAACTGAACAGTTCCATGAAGTTCCTGTCGTTCCACACGAGATGATTGAAGAGGTGGCGTGTCTCCTCCGTCATGGCCGCAAGCAGCGATGGCCCGAAGTCCTGGTATTGCCTGACATTGCGCGCCGAGGCCATCACGCGGTCAAATCGCATCCACTGTGCAAGAAAGACGTCGAGCGAGCGCCTTGCCTGCGGCGTATCCATCATCCGCCGGGCGATTCTGCTTATGCTCTCCCGGTCCTTGAATTCAGAAGCTGCGGCCGCCCGGAGCAACTCACCATTCGGCATCGTGTCCCAAAGGAAGTAGGAGAGCCGGCTCGCGATCTCGTATTGGCGGAACTGTTCTCCCGGCCCCGCTTCGAGGCGGAAAAGGAAGCTCGGCGACTGCAGCATCGCTTCCACGACGACTTTGGCCCCAGCTCTAAAATCCACGTGGTCCACTGCTGCTCGCGTGAATAGCGCGCCATAGGATCGCACTTCCGCATCGATCAGCGGACGACGGAAGGCTCGTAGTCCGAACTCCCTGAGGAACCGATCACGGCACCCGGCATCGTGGACCGACGTCGCTTTGCATGGAATCAGACCGTTGCTGTCGCCCTGTCGGAAGGCATTCGCTGCGAGTTTCTCGGCAGCTACTGTATACGCCTCAGCGAGCAGCGGAGACACACTTTGGCCTTCGATCTGATTTGTGAAGCCGTTTAAAAAATCTTCCTGCGGGAAATGGTCGGCCGGCCGTGTGAGATCCCCGAGCAGGTCGCGTACGGTGTTGTTGTACTGGCTATGTGTCAGACGGCGCAGGGCGGTGTGCCGCACCTCGCCCTGCCTCTCGACGAAACGCTCCCGGGCGGCGCGCACTTCGGGTTCCGGCGCCTTGGCGAGGTAGTCGACCCATTGCTGGAGCACGGCCTCTTCCTCGCTTCCTCTGCGAATCCGTTCACCGCCTGCATGAGCAACACGCTGCGTCGGTTTGCGAAGCAGGAGAGACTGGTCAGGCTGCGCCCGGTCCACCAGAGAGGCCAGGCGGAGTCCGAAGTCGTTGATTATGCCGGGCCCTGCATCCTCCGGCGGAAAGACCAGGCGAGTCGCGGAGGAGACGCCGTTATTGTTGTGGCACATCCGGCATTCCGCCTTCTCCAGCACCGGATACACTTTCTCCTGGAACAGCCGGTTCTGGACCCTCGGTGCAGTCTCTTGGGCGAAACAGGCCGATGCGAACAACAGCGCTAAAAGAACTCTCATGTCTGCCGAAGCCACGATACCCACCCGCTTGCAGCTACTCTGGTATCTTCTGATATCATAGCGCCAACGATGGCTCGGATTTCAAGTGCGTTGATTTTTTTCTTGCTGCTTGCTCTGGCGGGGATCACCCCGGGGGTGGCAGCAGAAGCGGATCGTGAAGTCGCCTTGTGGGCGTTACGTATGGGAGGCGCCGTCGTGCTCGAAGGCCATAACCGCCCCATTCGCGACGTGGCGCAACTGCCGGCGGGTGACTTTCGCATTGTCGTCCTGAATATGATCGGGACAAATATGCATCCGCCCCATATGGAGTCGTTTGGCAAGCTCACGGCTCTGCGCGAACTTCACGTACCCGGTCCAATGTGGAATCCGAGGGCCGAGTCTCGAACCGAGTATGACGCGGAAATGCGCCATCTCAGCGGGTTGAACACTCTGAAGAAGCTCGCCTTCGGATACACGTTTCTGGAGACGATCCGCTTCTATGATGTCGGGTTGGAAGAGATCAAGGGCCTGGGCGGAACCCTTGAGGAACTTGTCGTCCGCCGCGCAAGGATGAAAGGCACGAGCCTCTGCCACTTCACGAACCTGCGCGCACTCGACATCACGTGGACCGGCGTTCAGGACGAAGGCATGCAGTGTCTTGCGCAGATGCCGAAGTTGCGCAAATTGTGGGCCCAGGAGATCCGGATAACCGACGCCGGCCTGGAGCCTCTCTCCAACCTGACTGCGCTGGAAGAACTGCACATCGGCGGCACTCCGATTACCGATCAGGGCCTTTCGCACATTCAACGCCTCACTCGACTGAAGAAACTCGACCTCCTCAGCTCTGGAGTTACCGACGCTGGTCTCGATTACCTCGCGGAGATGAAAGACCTCGAGTATCTGAACCTCTATGCGACGAAAGTGTCGAATGCAGGTCTGGAGAAACTTAAGAATTTCACGAAACTGAGGGAAGTCGATCTCCGCTACAGCCGCGCGACCCAGGCCGGCGTGGACTCGCTTCGCGCTGCACTGCCAAACGCAGCTTTCGTCTTCCTGGACGATCCCTCGAAACCTGGTGGAGCGAAGCAGGCTCCGCTGCTTGCGGGTAAGGGCGATGCGGCGGTGGCCGAGTGGGTGCGTTCGCTTGGGGGCGAAGCGACGCTTGAGAACGGAAGACTAGTCGAGATTTCACTCGCGGGTGCACCCGTAACCGATGCCCATCTGCAGTCGTTTTCCGAATTGTCCGGGCTCCGGAAGCTGATCCTGGACGGGACGGAGATCGGTGACCTCGGAGTACAGCATTTGGCTTCTTTGAAGGCTCTCTCAGAGTTAAGCTTGGCGAACACAGCCGTATCCGATGCCGGCCTGTCGCACGTCGGCCGTCTCACAAACCTCAAGCGGCTTCGCCTTAACAATACGCTGATCGAAGGTGACGGCCTTCATCACCTCGAAAAGCTGAGCAGCCTGGACGAATTGAGTTTGCTCGGATGCTCGATCCAGGACCGTAGCTTCGAAGTCCTGGAGCGTCTTTCAGGCTTGAGGAGGCTCTCGCTGGCGCATACGGACCTGTCTGGCGCGGGTCTGAAGTACTTGGCTGGCTTGGCGCAACTCGAGTCTCTCGACCTGTCGGCTACGGACATCGATGATGCCGGCCTCGTGCACCTGAGAGGGCTGACGGGGCTTAAGGAGCTGGTCCTGAATTACTCGTTCCGCTTCGGCGACGCTGGATTCGCGCACTTGAGCGAGCTGAAACAGCTGCGGCGCCTCAGCATGGTCCGTACGACGGTCACGGACAAATCGATGCCTGTCATCGGGGGATTTACGGAATTGGAAGATCTGAATCTTGACTATACCGATATCGGTGACGCCGGACTGAGTGCGATCGCCGGCCTGAAGAGGTTGACGAGCCTGGGATTGGACAGCACCAACGTGTCCGACAAGAGCCAAACCGTGCTGCTCGATTTTGGTAAGCTCCGGAGGCTGAATCTGTACCATACACTCGTGGGCGCCGACGTCCACCGGCGACTCCAAGAGACGCTCGCCGATTGCGTCGTGCTGTGGGACGAGCAGTCGGCCAATCCCAATCGGAGGCGCAGCTAGGATGTTCCGCGCAGTTCCGGCAACACTCGTTCTGCTGGCCGTGACCATCCCGGCCATTGCCGTGCGCACGGACGGCGATACGGACTGGATCACGGATCTCGGCGGCAGTTTCAAGCGGGACCGCTCCGGGCAGGTGATCGAAGTCGATCTGTCTCTGACCTGGGTTCGCGACGATGATTTGGCGAAGTTGACGGCCTTTCCCGAACTCCGAAAGATTGATCTGTCCCATGCCAAGATCAGTGACCTCGGCTTCGCTCAGTTGCGGCCACTGAAGAAAGTCACGCATCTCATCTGCTACTACTGCGACTATCTGACCGACGGCGCCGTCGCCTACTTGAAGCACTGGGAGAACCTCGAATCATTGAACATGCGCGGCACGGAGGTGACCGGACGGGTTTTCGATCATCTTGCCGGAATGAAGAGGCTAAAAACATTGGATGTCGGCTTCAGTCGGGTGAATGACGATGGATTCGACCCGCTTTCGGCGCTCGAATCACTCGAGGAACTGCATATCGGCGGAAACAAGATGAGCGGCTTGGCGCTGCCGCTGTTACGCCTGCTGCCCTCCCTGAAAAATCTCGACGTGAACGGTTCGCAGCGGACCGATTCCGGTCGCTGGGGCCTCATGCTCACCGATGTCAATGTTGAAAGCATCGCGGCGCTCACGCAGTTGGAGGTGCTCAATATGGGCGGCGCGATCGTCAGCGACGTCGGCATGTTCGCAATCGAGAAGCTCGTCAACTTGCATACGTTGGATGTGAGCCGGATGGAGATTACGGCGAAGGGGCTCGATCCACTGACGCGGCTCCCCGAATTACGCCGGTTGAACCTGTATCAGGCGACGCGGATCGACGATTCTGCGGCGGAGTTTATCGCCGCGATGAAGAAGCTCGAGATCCTCGATCTCTCCGAGACGGCGATCACGGATGCCTTTCTCGACACTGCGGAACGTATGAAGCAACTGAGGATGGTGATGGTTGATGGTACGAAGGTGAGCCCTGAGCGAGTCGAGCAGTTCCGCAAGCGGCGTCCCGACGTCCGGATCTTCTGGGCGCCCAGGTACAAGGAAGTGACCTCCGAAGAAGACACGCGACTGACCGGCTGACATGCGCGGGTCCTCTGATGGGGTTGGGGGCATCCCGGTCCTGCGCCCCGGTGGCAATCCATCCTCACGGTCCGGCAGATACCCACTGCTTTCCTCCTCCCAAGACGCCATTGTCAATGGAGTTCGGTGTCGCCCTACAAGCTTTGCAGCCGGTCGTTAGCCATGAACATTGGTCCGGACGATTGTCTGTTAAGGCGTGCCCTGTCAAAGCGTACCTGTCGGACAAAGTAGAAAATTCCGATTTCTGCGGTTCATCAGATCCGAATATCTCGGAATCCCACCTGCCATTCCCTCAGCGGCGAGCATACGGCATCGCGGCCACTCGCCATGGCTGCATTTCGGCGCACAAACTCAGTGCGGCCCTGATGAGACCTGGCCGCGATGCGCCGAAACCCTTTCCTGACCAAGAGGGAATGGCAGGCCGTATCCTGGCACATGTCCTCAACCGGAAATTTTTATTTTGCTCCGACTATTAAGGATACCTTGAGTCGTTACGGTTGCGGCTGATACAATCCACCCCTGACGATGCATTGGCAATTGTACAATACGCAACCATTGGCAAGCTGTCGGCGCACTCCGGCGGGTGCGCGACATAGATGTAGAGAGATGTGAGTTTCCTTTTTTGTGGCACTAGTCCGTGCGTAGTGATACGTTAGGTATGGAGGTGCCCCCTTGCCTGCTGACTCTCTCACTGCCCTGGAACAGCAAAGATCCCAGATTCTCGCCCAAATCCTCGAACTCGGCGACTTTCGCAGCGGATCGATCACAGCCATCAGCGGCCGCTGCGGCAAGCCCAACTGCCGCTGCCATCAGCCCGGCCAACCCGGCCATGGCCCCAACTACCGCCTGACTCGCAAAGTCAACGGCAAAACGATCAGCGAAACTTTCTCTTCTCCCACCGCGCTGAACAAGGCCCAGCGCGAGGTCGAAGCCTTTCATCGCTTCCGCGAACTCAGCCGCCAACTGCTGGAAGTCAATGAAGAGATCTGCCGCGCACGCCCGGCCGAGGATTCCCGGTCTCCCCAGGAAAAAAAACGGCCGAAGCCATTCAACGCGAAGCAGCGCGCGAGATAACGGGCCTGCTGGAGCTGATCTTCACCGGCTGTCGCAAGAGCGGTCAATTCGATCTGGAAGCCGTCGAAATGGCCACCCGTGCCGCCGCCCACCAACTCGGAGCCAAGATGCTGGAACAACTGCTGAGCGCGCCGGTGGAGTTCGAGCGTACCCTGGCCTGCGGCTGTGGGCAGCAGGCGCAATTTCACGAAATGCGTCCTAAACGGCTACTCACGGTTCTGGGTCCCATCACCATACAGCGACCCTATTACGTTTGCCCGCATTGCCACCAAGGGCAGAGTCCGCGCGACGCCGAGCTGGATGTCAAGAGCACAGAGTATTCGCCCGGGGTGCGCCGCATGATGGCCGTGGTGGGCAGTGAGAACAGCTTTGACCACGGCCGTGAACAACTCCAACTGTTGGCCGGCTTGGAAGTTACCGCCAAAGCCGTCGAGCGCCAGGCCGAGGCCATTGGCGCCGATATCGCTCGCCAGGAACAGGCGCAGATCGCACGCGCCAAACAACTGGAGTTTCCGGAGATTCTCGGCGGCCAAGTGGCCGTGCTGTACATCGAAATGGACGGCACACAGGTACCGATCCGGCGTAGCGAACTCGATGGCCACCCGGGCCGAGTAGAAGGCCAGCCAGCGCGTACGCGTGAAGTCAAGCTCGGCTGTGTATTCACGCAGACCACCACGGATGAGCAGGGCCGGCCGGTTCGTGACGAGGACTCCACCACCTATACCGGCGCGATTGAAGCAGCCGAGGAGTTCGGCCATCGCATGTACACCGAAGCTTGGGGACGCGGCTGGACTCGTGCGGAGAAAAAGGTCATTCTCGGCGACGGAGCCGAATGGATCTGGAACATCGCCGATCAACACTTTCCTGGCGCCATTCAAATCGTGGATCTCTATCATGCCCGCCAACACCTATGGGAACTGGCGCGCGCTTTGTATCCCGGCGGCGAGCCCCAGCAGAAGCGTTGGATCCTGTGCCAACAGCACCTTCTCGACGGCGGCGAGATCGAAAAGCTGGTTTGCTCGTTGCGCTCCTTGCAAACCGATCACCCAGAACTCGCCGACAGGATCCGCCTGGAGGCCGATTATTTTGAACGCAATGCTGAGCGCATGCGCTATCCGGAGTTCCGCCGCCAGCGATTATTCGTTGGTTCGGGTGTCATTGAGGCCGGCTGCAAGACCGTCATCGGACGCCGCCTCAAACAATCCGGGATGTTCTGGAGCGTGCGCGGCGCAAATGCCATCATCGCTCTCCGCTGTAATCGCCTGAGCCGAGAATTTGAAGATTACTGGGCCTCTCGCTCAAGAGCCGCCTGAGCTTCCACAGAGATGTCGCGCACCCCACTCCGGCTCCCCCCGTTTCGAACTGCCAGCGGAGAGGAGTGAAAGCGTACGTCGATGCCGGGGTCGTTCTGACCCTCACCCAAATGATTCCAGAGCAGTGCCAGGGGAATCCGCCAAGCCAAGCCGCCTCTATCTTTATCCGGCCGAGCGACAACCGGCGAATTCGGACATCCAAGGCCGGGGCGGCTGACGCTCAACATTCTCCTGTCGTTTGCGCATTATGCGGAGAACTGCAATATGCGCAATTCGAGCGCGAAATAATCTCCGAGCGGGCACGGGACAAGATGGGGGCGGCTCGGAGGAAGGGCAAGTGGGTCGGCGGGAATCCCGTCTTGGGCTACGACGTCGCACTCCAGGACGGGGAGTGGAAACGAGCTTGTCCGATTCACTTCCCTGATACGACGGGTTCCTTTGCGACTGTCAAAAGATTCAAGCTGACAGTCACATAAGGAGTGGAGACGCTCGCCATTCATCGTCCTTTCTATTCAGAAAGTTACCGAAGCCGGCCGAGCAGAAATCGGCCGCGCTGCTCGTTCTCCGGTTCGCGAATGGAATCAGCTGGTTCTGGAGCGGGAGACCGGATTCGAACCGGCGACGTCCAGCTTGGGAAATTAAACGCCGTTTGTAAACAAAAGACTTATGCGTTCAAGGCGTTGATTCTTGGCCACGTAACTCACTGATTCCTCGTGCCCGTTTTTCGCCGCCGTCCTTAATGGAGTAAATGGAGTAACGGCGGTTCCCCGTTTTGCCCTTCCCATCCTGACGGCATAATCGCGCCGCTTCCGCGAGCGGCGAGCCGTCAAGGAAACCCCAACGTGAAACAGAAGAGGATTCGTGCGCCCAAGCGCGGGACGCCGAGCGCCACTACGCAGAAGATCATCGACCACCTGCTGCGCCTGGCCGATCCGGACCATCGCCACGACCCGGAGGTCGAGACCACGATGCTCGTGATGATGCGCGTCCAGCGGCGCGCCATCCGCGAGGTGGTGAAGGAGAAGCCATGAGCGCGGCGGTCCATTCCCATGGCGACCTGACGCCGTCGGAGGTCTCCGAATACTACCGCGTCCGCATGCCGGGCCTCGAGCGGCGCGGCAGCGAGTGGCGGGCGGGATGTCCAATCCACAACGGCAAGGATCCCAACTTCTCGGTCAACGCCGAGACAGGCCTGTGGATGTGCCACAGCCAGTGCGGGCGCGGCGGGTCGATCTACGACCTGGAGATGGCGTTGTCGAGCGCCGACTTTCCCGACGCCGCGCGCGAGGTACGCCGCATCATCGGCAGGCCGGAGCCGCGCCCCATCGAACCGGAACCGGAGATGAAGTGGGGTTTGTCGGGCTGGCAGCACGAGTACCTGCGCCAGCGCATTGCGAAGGTCGAAGCAGAGCATGGATGGAAGCACAGCGCGACCTACCCATACTTCGATGCGGATGGCCGCTTCGCCTACGTCAAGGTCCGTTTCATCGACAAGCAGAACGACAAGACCTTCCGGCAATACGCCCTCTCACCCAACGGCGGCTGGATCTCGCGGAAGAAGGCGGGCAAGCACCCCATTCTCTATCGCTTGAACACGCTGGCCGCCGCGGATGAAGTCTTCATCGTGAACGGCGAGAAGGCCGCCGACCGCGGCGCGGCCGAGTTGGGCATCGTGACCACCTGCTCGCCCGACGGTGAGGGCAAGTGGTGCGCTGAATATACGAAGCCACTCATCGGCAAGCGCATCCGGATCGTGGTGGACCGCGACGAGAAGGGCGAAACGCACGGCCGGGTCGTCTCCGAAGCCCTGGCGCGCTATGTAGCCGAGGTCAGGATCATCCGCTTGCCGGGCGTACCCGCGAAAGGCGATCTGTGGGATTGGA
The DNA here is from genome assembly GCA_046289265.1 of Bryobacteraceae bacterium. Taxonomy (GTDB): domain Bacteria; phylum Acidobacteriota; class Terriglobia; order Bryobacterales; family Bryobacteraceae; genus JBKBWD01. The sequence goes on from JBKBWD010000076.1 coordinate 26,192, forward strand.
TCGAGGCGGGCGGCACGATGGAACAACTCCAGGCCCTTGTTGACGCTGCGAAACCGGTCGAGTGGGAACCACCGCAGGTTTCGCAACTTGGGGAAGATCTTCCACAGCGCGGCGTAGCCGCAACCAAACACTGACGGCGTTTCCGATCTCGTAGGATATTGGTTTTCCACGACCATC
>JBKBWD010000077.1:0-25816 GCA_046289265.1 Bryobacteraceae bacterium
GGCGACAACGTGCAGATGGAGATCGAGCTGATCACGCCGGTGGCCATGGACAAGGGTCTGCGCTTCGCAATCCGCGAAGGTGGACGCACGGTCGGCGCCGGCACGGTGAGCGAGATCATTGAATAGCAGGGCGGCCGCCGGTTGCGGTAAGCTGGCCAGGTTGCACCGGTTGCGGGGTTCGGAACTATACTGATAAGAAGGACTTTTCGCACAGCCGGCCGGACTGCCGGGTCCTGGCGGTCCTGTTGAGAGTAGGGGCGTAGGTTTAACGGTAGACCAGCGGTCTCCAAAACCGCGAGTGGGGGTTCGAATCCCTCCGCCCCTGCCAATCCTTGGAAAACGGGGACTCGCCGCCACGGGGCTGGCGAAATACGACGCGATATGGATGCAAACGCACTGCCGGAAAAGGCCGGTTTCGGCGAACGGCTGGCCTCCTGGCCGTCCCGAACGAAAAATTATTTCGAAGATTTGAAGATGGAGATGCGCCGCGTCACGTGGCCGAGCTGGAAGCAGGTTCGCGCCACCACGACCGTGGTTGTCGTCGCTGTGTTTATGTTCGCAGCCTACTTCGCTGTCGTCGATCTCCTGCTCGGACGTACGATCAATCGAATCTTCGACGCATTTACGAAGTAGACGGTGCCCAAATGCCAGACCAGGACAGCGTGAACCGGCCCGACACGGAAAACGAGAAGGAGCCGGACACCCAATTCGGGGAACAGGAGAGCGGGGAACAGATGCCTGAAACGCCCTCAGAGCAGCAGGAGATCGCGGCAGAGGATGTCTCCGTCCCCGTTGTGGAGGCGGCTGCCGAAGGCGAACCGCAGGAAGGCGGCGAGGAGGCGGTTGCCGCCCAGCCGGAACCTGCCCCGGAGGAAGACACCGGCAAGCGCTGGTTCATCATCCACACCTACTCCGGATTTGAGCAGAAGGTGGCTGAGTCGCTTCGCAGCCGGGCCCAGGCCTTCGGATTCGACGATCGTATCGGCCAGATCCTGATTCCGACCGAAGAGGTGGTCGAACTGCGCGGCGGCAAGAAGGTCACCAGCAAGCGCCTCCTCTATCCGGGATACGTCCTGGTCGAGATGGAGATGGACGACGAGCTGTGGCACGCGGTGAAGTCCACCCCGCGCGTGACCGGCTTCGTCGGCGGCGGGCAGCAGCCCGTGCCGCTCTCTCCCGACGAGGTGAACTCGATTCTATATCGGCAGGCAACGGCGGCCGAGCGGCCGCGTCCGAAACTGACGTTTGAGAAGAATGAAATGGTCCGGATCATCGACGGACCGTTTGCGAGCTTTTCCGGCCGGGTCGACGAGGTCAACACCGAGCGCAACACGCTTCGGGTCCTGGTGACAATCTTCGGCCGCGCCACGCCGGTCGAACTCGATTTCCTCCAGGTGGAAAAGCTGTAACCCGGCGAAATGAGATTGCGGGCGGGAGGCCGCGCGGGGTTCCTCGCGCCTACGCCGCCGAACGCGGAAGGTTGATATGGCAAAGAAGGTAACTGGACAGGTTAAGCTGCAAATCCCGGCAGGGAAGGCGACCCCGGCTCCGCCTGTGGGCACGGCGCTCGGTCCCCAGGGCGTCAACATCATGGAGTTCTGTAAGGCGTTCAACGCCAAGACCTCGGCGAAAGATCAGGAAGGGCTGATCATTCCGGTGGTCATCACGATCTACTCGGATCGCTCCTTCACCTTTATTACAAAGACCCCGCCGGTGCCGATTCTGATCAAGCGAGCGGTGAATCTGGCCAAGGGGTCGGCCGAGCCGAACAAGAACAAAGTAGGCAAGATCACGGAGAAGCAGGTCGAGGAGATCGCCAAGATTAAGATGCCGGATCTCAACTGCTTCTCGGTGGAGGCGGCCATCCGCTCGGTAAAGGGCACCGCCCGCAGCATGGGCGTCGATATCGACGTCGCTTAGAGACGCGGTGAATAAAGCGCACGGATGTACCCGGATTATAAGGAATCGTCCTATTCGTATGAATCCGTGGCCATCTGTGGCTGAGAACCGATTCCTCGCGGGTTCTTAGGAGTGATTGCAGAGTGCCCGGTTGCGCAGACGGGTAACTCTTTGATACATTTGAAAGAACGTCTTCGGACGTCCTGCGCTCACATGGGAGGCTGCGGCCGGTAGGCCAAGGCCGTTCGCACCAGAGAGGATTCATGGCAAGGAAACCAGGAAAGAAGTATCAGTCCGCCGCAAAACAGGTCGAGGCGAAGTCCTACCAGTTGGAGGAGGCCATTCCCCTCGTTCAGCGCATCAAGTTCACCAACTTTGACGAGACTGTCGAGGTGCACCTGCGCCTCGGCGTCGACCCCAAACACGCCGACCAGATGGTCCGCGGAACGGTCGTGCTGCCTAACGGCCTCGGAAGATCGAAAACAGTTCTCGTGATCGCCTCCGGCGACAAGCTGCGCGAGGCCCAGGAGGCCGGCGCGGAGTTCACCGGCGGCGAAGAGGTGGTTCAGCGCATCCAGGACGGCTGGATCGACTACGATGCCGTCATCGCCACCCCGGACATGATGCGCTCGGTCGGACGTCTCGGCAAGGTGCTTGGCCCCCGCGGTCTCATGCCCAACCCGAAGACGGGCACCGTGACCACCGATGTCGCCAAGGCTGTCCAGGAGATCAAGGCCGGTAAGGTCGAGTTCCGTGTGGACAAGACAGGCGTGATCCACGCGCCGGTGGGCAAGGTCAGCTTCAACAGCGACAAGCTGCTGGAGAACGCCCAGACACTCATTCAGGCCGTGATTAAGGCGAAGCCGGCCGCAGCCAAAGGGAAATACGTTCGCAGCGCCACGGTCTGCTCCACAATGGGGCCCGGGGTGCCGCTGGATGTCACGTCCCTGAACGTCAAGGTGCAATAACCGCTCAACAAGGTCGAGGAGCTTGGCCGCGTGCGGCCGGGGCTTGAATCAGCATGAAGCATAAGTCACAGAAACAAAAGGATTTGGAAACGCTCCGCCAGGATCTGGAGCAGTCCCCGCACGTCTTCGTCGCCGGTTTCGAGAAGCTCACGGTGGCCCAGGACTACGAACTGCGCAAGGTCGTCCGGGGCGCCGGCGGGAACTACCGCGTCGTCAAGAACAATATTGCCGAGCTCGCTGCCAAGGGAACGCCGGCCGAAGGCGCCCTGGGTGGACTTCGCGGCATGACCTCGGTCGCTTACACCAAGACTGACCCGGTGGCGCTGGCCAAGGCCCTCACCGGCTATGCCAAAGCCAATCCGACGTTCACCTTCAAGGCCGGCCTGGTGGAAGGCCGCGTCGTCGAGGTGAAGTCGATCCAGGACCTGGCCAACATGCCCTCGCGCGAGGAAATGATGGGGCGGCTGCTCTACATGATCCAGGCGCCTGCCCAGCGGCTCGCGACGGTGATCAACGCCGTCGGTCGCAACCTCGCCGTCGTCGTCGACCAGGGCGTCAAGGAAAACAAGTTTCAAGCGTAAGACGGTCCGAACGGAATCGGATTCCCGGGCCGAAACGAGTAGAACAATACGGTTTTAGGAAAACAGGGAGTTTAGGAAATGGCTGACATCAATGCAATCGCGGATCAGATTCAGGGCTTGACGCTGCTTGAGGCGTCCGAGCTCGTCAAGATGCTGGAGGAGAGACTGGGCGTTTCGGCTGCTGCCGCCGCCGTGGCCGTCGCTCCGGCCGCCGGCGCTGCCGCTGCCGCTCCGGCCGCGGAAGAGCAGACCGAATTCAACGTCATTCTGACCGCCGCTGGCGCGAACAAGATCAACGTCATCAAGGTCGTCCGCGAAGTGACGAGCCTCGGCCTGAAGGAGGCCAAGGACCTGGTCGATGGCGCTCCGAAGGCGGTCAAGGAAGGCGTCACCAAGGAAGAGGCCGAGGCCATCAAGAAGAAGTTTGTTGACGCCGGCGCAACCGTAGAGGTCAAGTAGTCACTCTCGTTTCGGTACGGAGTTCGGGCGCGGCCCGGACCGGCCTGCCGCCGTTTCCGGCGGGCTCGGATCCGGGCCGCGCGGCGCATTTGACGTCGCAGACGGGGTCTGTTAGACTAAGAGTGTTTTCTGCCGGAATAGTATCCGGAAATTGTTGCGCTTGTGAATCTTACATCCCGCGTATCCGCCTGCAGTTCCATTGAAACTGCACAAGGCTTCGCCCTGCGCACGTTCACTTTACCAGAAGTGTATTCAAGGATCTCCAGCACCGGGGGACGGTCCTGTTCCGGTCTTCCCACCCCGGTTGGCGAGGTCTTCGTACCAGCTTCATCGCCAGGAAGTATACAGTTTTCCGCGCGTCCCGCAAGCGGCTCTTCGGCGGCAAGAGCCTGTGGCGGTGGCGCGTTTCGTTGTTTCCGTTCTTAGCGCGAACTTGTGCTGTCGCCGTGCGGCCTTTAGGAGTCGAAAATGCAAAACCCGGCAAAAGGTGCCACCCGCGAACGAGTTGATTTTTCAAAGATCAAAACCTCGATCCCGATCCCGAATCTGATCGAGGTGCAGAAGCGCTCCTATGAGCGTTTTCTGCAGATGGATCTGCTCTCCGACGAGAGAGACGATGCCGGTCTGCAGAGCGTGTTCCGGAGCGTCTTCCCGATCACGGACTTCCGCGGTCTCAGCCAGTTGGACTTCGTCGAATTCTCGATCGGCAACTGGGAGTGCAAATGCGGAGCCCTCAAGGGACTCAACCACCTTCGCACCGTCTGCCGGAACCCCGGCTGCGGTGCCTCCATCAAGACCGATCCCTTCCACACCGGTGACGTCCTCTGCGAGAGGTGCGGCACCTTCAACAGGAATATCGTCACTTTCTGTAACCGCTGCGGCGACCCCGTCGGCCTCCAGTTGAAGTACGACGTCGCCGAGTGCGAGGAGCGCGGCATGACCTATGCGGCGCCCCTGAAAGTCACGATCCGGCTCACCGTCTACGACAAGGACAGCGAGAGCGGCCAGAAAAGCGTTCGGGATATCAAGGAGCAGGAGGTCTTCTTCGGCGAAATCCCGCTGATGACCGAAAACGGCACCTTCATCATTAACGGCACCGAGCGTGTCATCGTTTCGCAGTTGCACCGCTCCCCCGGCGTCTTCTTCGAGCGCGTCCCCGCCCAGGGCTATTTCCTCGGCAAGATCATCCCCTACCGCGGAAGCTGGGTCGAGTTCGAATACGACAACAAGAACCTCCTCTACGTTCGTATCGACCGCAAGCGCAAATTCTACGGCACCGTCTTCCTCCGGGCGCTCGGCCTGAAGAGCGATTCCGATATCCTGAAGGCTTTCTACAAGGTCAGCGAAATCGCCATCCAGGGCGGCAAGCTGTACTGGAAAACTTCCGACGGACTCGTCGGCCTGAAGCTTTCCCGCGCGGTCACCAACAAGGCCGGCGACACCGTCGTGCCCCAGGGCCGCAAGATCACCGGCTCCCTCTACAAGGAAATCCAGAAGTCGAAAATTGAGCAGGTCGAGATCGCCGCCAACGATATCGAGGGTGCCTATGCCGCCGCCGACGTCGTCGACATGGAAACCGGCGAGGTCATGGTCGAGGCCAACAATGAGCTCACTCCGACTCTCATCGCCAAACTCGTCGAGGCCGGCATTCCGAACTTCGAAGTTTTCTTCCCCGAGCGCGACGAGGCCGGCAACGTCATCTCCGTCACGCTCAGGAAGGACCCGGTCAAGTCGACCAACGATGCGCTGCTGGAGATCTACCGCAAGCTCCGTCCCGGCGACCCCCCGACCCTCGACACCGCCACCCAATTGTTCCAGGGTATGTTCTTCGACCCGCGCAAGTATGACTTCTCGCGCGTGGGCCGGATGAAGTTCAACATCAAGATTCACGACAGCGCCGAGGCGACCTCGCTCGACAAGCGCACGCTCGATTCCGAGGACTTCATCGACACCATCAAGTACCTGCTGAGGCTCCGCCGCGGCATTGGCGCCGTCGATGATATCGACCACCTCGGCAACCGCCGCGTCCGCGCCGTCGGCGAACTGCTTGAAAACCAGTTCCGCATCGGCCTGGTCCGCATGGAGCGGGCGATCAAGGAGAAGATGTCGGTTTACCAGGAGATGTCGACCGCCATGCCGCACGACCTGGTGAACGCCAAGCCCGTCATGGCCGCCATCCGCGAGTTCTTCGGCTCCAGCCAGCTCTCGCAGTTCATGGACCAGACCAACCCTCTCTCCGAGATCACGCACAAACGCCGCCTGTCGGCCCTCGGACCCGGAGGTTTGTCGCGGGAGCGCGCCGGCTTCGAGGTCCGCGACGTTCACACGACGCACTACGGTCGGATCTGCCCGATCGAGACGCCGGAAGGTCCCAACATCGGTCTGATCTCTTCGCTCTCCTGCTTCGCCCGGATCAACGAGTACGGCTTCATCGAGAGCCCGTACCGCCGCGTGCTCAAGGCGCAGGTGATCGAGGAAGTCAAAATCCTTAACCCCGGCGACACGAACTTCAAGGTCGGCGACGTCGTCCTGCTCCAGGACGCCGAGAAGGCCAACGCCAACCTGAAAGCCGGGAAGCAGCCTGCCGAGTACGAGGCCCACTGCGACTACCTCTCGGCCTGGGAAGAGGACAAGTACATCATCGCCCAGGCAAACGTCGAGATCGACGAAAACGGCCACTTGGCCACCGACCTGGTGAACGCCCGGCAGGCCGGCAACTTCGTCCTCAAGCACCGGGACGAAATTCAGTATATGGACGTCAGCCCGAAGCAGCTCGTCTCGGTGGCCGCCAGCCTGATCCCGTTCCTTGAGAACGACGATGCCAACCGCGCGCTGATGGGTTCGAACATGCAGCGTCAGGCTGTTCCGCTGCTCCGAGCCGAGGCGCCGTTCGTCGGTACCGGCATGGAGCAGGTCACCGCCCGCGACTCGGGCGCCGTGGTCATCTGCAAACGCGCCGGCGTCGTCGACTCGGTCGATTCCGAGCGCATCATCGTCCGCGTTGAGGGCAACGTCCACGAAGGGCAGCTTTCGCGCGAGGTGGGCGCCGACATCTACCAGCTCACTAAGTTCAAGCGCTCCAACCAGAACACCTGCATCAACCAGAAGCCAATCGTCAAGCAGGGCCAGCGCGTGAAGAAGGGCGACGTTCTCGCCGACGGCCCCTGCACCGAGTCTGGCGAACTGGCGCTCGGACGAAACGTCCTGGTCGCCTTCATGCCGTGGCGCGGGTACAACTTCGAGGACGCCATCGTCGTCAGCGAGAAACTGGTCAAGGACGACTACTACACTTCCATTCACATCGAGGAGTTCGAGATTGAGGCCCGGGACACCAAGCTCGGTCCCGAGGAGATCACGCGCGATATCCCGAATATCGCCGAGGCCTTCTTGCGCAACCTCGACGAGAGTGGCATCATCCGCGTCGGCGCCACCGTCAAGCCGGGCGACATCCTGGTCGGCAAGGTGACGCCGAAAGGCGAAACCCAGCTTACCCCGGAGGAGAAGCTGCTCCGGGCCATCTTCGGCGAAAAGGCCGGCGACGTCAAGGACGCCTCGCTCTACTGCCCGCCCGGAATTGAGGGCACGGTGGTGGACTGCAAAGTCTTCTCCCGCAAGGGCGCCGATCTGGACGAACGTTCCAAGTCGATTCTGGATGCCCAGATCGAGCGGCTCCACCGGAACCTCGAAGACGAAAAGCGGATTCTTAACGACGAGCGCGCCAAGCGCCTCGCCGTGCACTTTGAAGGCAAGCAGGTCCTGGCCGATCTGCACGACGAAAAAACCAACAAGAAACTCCTCGCCAAGGGAGCGGAACTGACGCGCGACGTCATCGAGAAACTCCGCGCGCGCGACCTGAAGCGCATGAAGCTGAAGGATAAGGATCCGCGCCTGAACGAAATCATCGACGAGGTCGAAGAGATGACCTCGCGCCAGATCGCGGTGCTCGAAAAGATCACCGACGAGAAGATCGCCAAGCTCCGCAAGGGCGACGAACTGCCGCCCGGCGTGATCAAGCTCGTCAAGGTCTACATCGCGATGAAGCGAAAGCTTTCGGTCGGCGACAAAATGGCCGGCCGGCACGGCAACAAGGGCGTCATCGCCCGCACCGTACCCGAAGAGGATATGCCCTATCTGCCCGATGGGACGCCGGTTGAGATCGTCCTCAACCCGCTCGGCGTTCCCTCCCGTATGAACGTGGGCCAGATCCTCGAAACCCACCTCGGCTGGGCCGCGCGCGCGCTGGGGCTGCACTTTGCAACCCCGGTCTTCGACGGCGCCAACGAGCATGACATCAAGGAACAACTCACAAAGGCCGGACTGCCGACGTCGGGCAAGATTCAGCTTCACGACGGCATGACGGGGCTGCCCTTCGAACAGCCGGTCACCGTCGGCTATATCTACATGCTCAAGCTCTCGCACCTGGTGGACGACAAGATCCACGCCCGGTCGATCGGGCCCTACTCGCTCATCACCCAGCAGCCTCTGGGCGGCAAGGCACAGTTCGGCGGCCAGCGGTTCGGAGAGATGGAGGTCTGGGCGCTCGAAGCCTACGGCGCCGCCTACGTCCTTCAGGAACTGCTTACCGCCAAGTCGGATGACGTCTACGGTCGCGCCAAGATCTATGAAGCGATCGTCAAGGGCGAAGCGGCCGCCGAACCCGGCGTGCCCGAGTCTTTCAACGTCCTCATCCGCGAACTGCAGTCGCTGTGCCTTGACGTCGAGCTAATGAAGAAGCCGCGCGAAATCGCCGACACGGCGCTCGCGGCCGACTAAACAGCAACGCCTGCGGGAGAGACTGGCGCCAGCCTCTCCCCGCGGCAGCATGAACATAGGATTTTTTAGGAGGCAGCCTTGTACAGATCCTCACCGTACGACAGAGCCAACTTGATCGCCGACTTCGATTCGATCCGAATCAGTCTGGCGTCCCCGGAGAAGATCCGGAGTTGGTCGCATGGTGAAGTCACCAAGCCGGAGACGATCAACTATCGTACGTTCAAACCCGAGCGCGACGGACTCTTTTGCGCCCGGATCTTCGGCCCAATCGCTGACTGGGAGTGCTTGTGCGGCAAGTATAAGCGGATGAAGCACCGGGGCGTCATCTGCGACAAGTGCGGCGTGGAAGTCACCCTTTCGCGCGTCCGCCGCGAACGCCTCGGACATATCGAACTGGCCAGTCCCTGCTCGCACGTCTGGTTCTTCAAGGGACTGCCCAGCCGCATCGGCTACCTGCTCGACATCACGCTTCGCGAGCTCGAACGCGTCCTCTACTTCGAAGCCTACGTCGTCGTCGATCCCGGCGAGGCGCCCGGCCTGACCCAGGGCGAGGTCATCAGCGACGAGCGGAAGCGCCAGCTCGATCAGGAGTTCTACGGCAAGTACGTCGCCATGATGGGCGCCGAGGGCATTAAGGAGCTTCTCCGCAAGATCGACACCGAGAGCCTCAGCCAGGAGATCCGCGAGAAGATGAAGACCGAGGCGTCTCAGCAGAAGAAGCTGAAGTATGCCAAGCGCCTCCGCGTGGTCGAGAGCTTCCGCAAGTCCGGTAACAAGCCCGAGTGGATGATCCTCGACGTCATCCCGGTGATCCCGCCGGAGCTGCGTCCCCTCGTGCCGCTCGACGGCGGCCGCTTCGCCACCTCGGACCTCAACGACCTTTACCGGCGCGTCATCAACCGCAATAACCGGCTCAAGAAGCTGATTGAGCTCCATGCCCCCGACGTCATCGTGCGCAACGAAAAGCGCATGTTGCAGGAAGCGGTGGACGCCCTGTTCGACAATGGCCGCCGCGGCCGCGTGCTGCGCGGCGCCAACAACCGCCCGCTTAAGTCGCTCTCCGACACCCTCAAGGGTAAGCAGGGCCGGTTCCGCCAGAACCTGCTCGGCAAGCGCGTCGACTACTCCGGCCGCTCCGTCATCGTCGTCGGACCCGAACTGAAGCTCCACCAGTGCGGCCTGCCGAAGAAGATGGCGCTCGAGCTGTTCAAGCCCTTCATCTATCACCGGCTCGAGCAGCGCGGCCACTGCACCACGATCAAACAGGCCAAGGAACTGGTCGAGCAGCAGGACCCGGTGGTCTGGGACATCCTCGAAGAGGTCATCAAGGACCATCCCATCCTGCTCAACCGCGCTCCCACCCTCCACCGGCTCGGCATCCAGGCCTTCGAGCCCGTGCTGGTCGAGGGCAAGGCCATCAAGATTCACCCGCTGGTCTGTACGGCCTTTAACGCCGACTTCGACGGCGACCAGATGGCCGTTCACATCCCGCTGTCGCCGGAGGCGCAGATCGAGGCATCGACTCTCATGCTCGCCTCGAACAACGTTCTGTCGCCGGCGCACGGCTCGCCGATCGCCGTTCCTTCGCAGGACATGGTGCTCGGCCTTTACTACCTGACCAAGGCCCGCCCCGGCACCAAGGGCGAGGGCCGCACCTTCGCCTCGATCGAGGACGTGCTCATTGCGCTCGAAATGAGCGAGGTCGAAACCCTCACGCCCATCAAGCTGCGGCACAGCGGCAAGGTCATCGACCTCACCAAGGCCTTCGACAGCCAGAACATCCTGCATACGCAGCCGATCGAGTACAACAAGCAGTACATGGACACCACCGTCGGCCGCGTCATCCTGAACGATGTCCTGCCCGATGACATGCCGTACATCAACGGCCTGCTGAAGAAGAAGGGCCTCACGCAGCTCGTTCAGTACTGCTACCTGAAGTTCGGTCTCCAGACCACAGTCCACATGCTCGACGAGATCAAGAGCCTCGGGTTCCTCTATGCGACCCGCGCCGGAATCTCGATCGGCATCGACGACATGGTCGTTCCGCAGTCGAAAAAGCAGCTCGTCACCGACGCCGAAAAGGCCGTTATTGAAGTCCAGGCGCAGTACCAGGAAGGCGCCATCACGCAGGGCGAGCGCTACAACAAGATCATCGAGATCTGGTCCAAGGTCACCGAGCGCGTCTCCGAGGAGATGTTCAAGACCATGGAAGAGGACGACCGCACCGGCCGATACCTCAACCCGATCTACATCATGGCCGACTCCGGCGCCCGCGGCTCGAAACAGCAGATCCGCCAGCTCTCCGGTATGCGCGGCCTGATGGCCAAGCCCTCGGGCGAAATTATTGAGACTCCGATTACCGCGAACTTCCGCGAGGGTCTCAACGTGCTCCAGTACTTCATCTCGACGCACGGCGCCCGAAAGGGACTGGCGGATACGGCTCTTAAAACAGCCGACTCCGGTTACCTGACCCGCCGTCTGGTCGATGTCGCCCAGGACGTCATCGTCACCGAGAACGACTGCGGCACCTCCGACGGCATCTATGTCGAACCGATCATCGAGTCGGGCGAAATTATCGAGCCGTTGCGCGACCGCATCGTCGGCCGCGTCGCCCTCGAAGACCAGCTCGACTACGAAGGCAACGTGATCGTACAGGTGAACCAGGAGATCACCGAAGAGCTGGCCGCGGCGATCCAGGCCGCCGGCATCGAGCGCGTCAAAATCCGCTCGGTGCTCACCTGCGAGTCCAAGCGCGGCGTCTGCCAGCTTTGCTACGGCCGCAACCTGGCCACCGGCCGTCTGGTCGAGCGCGGCGAGGCGGTCGGCGTCATCGCGGCGCAGTCGATTGGCGAGCCCGGCACGCAGCTCACGATGCGTACCTTCCACATCGGCGGCGCGGCGACCGGCTCCGGCGAGCAATCCAAGCAGGACGCCAAGTCCGATGGCTTCGTGAAGTTCATCGGCGTCAACACGGTCCGCAACGCGGTCGGCGACCTGATTGCCATGAATCGCAACGGCATCCTGGCCATCGTCGATGACAAGGGTCGTGAAAAGGAGCGCTACCAGGTTGTCTACGGCGCCAAGATCTTCTACGACGACGGCGCACCGGTCAAGACCAACGACGTGCTGCTCGAGTGGGATCCCTACACCTTCTCGATCCTCACCGAAGTCAGCGGCGTCATTCATTTTAAAGACCTGCACGAGGGCCTGACGCTGCAGGAGCAGGTTGACGAGTTCACGGGCATGTCCCAGTGGGTCGTCGTCGACTCGCCCGACGAGAAGCGCGTCCCCACCCTCATCGTCCGCCCGGCCGGCGGCGCCCGTTCCGACGAGCGCCGCTACCTCATGCCGACCCACGCTCACCTGATGGTGCGCGACGGCGAGGAGGTTCACGCCGGCGACGTGCTCGCCAAGATTCCGCGAGCCACCACCAAGACCAAGGACATCACGGGCGGTCTGCCGCGCGTGGTCGAACTCTTCGAGGCCCGCAAGCCGCGTGAGACGGCCATCATCTCCGAGATCAACGGTATCGTGAAGTACGGCGAGATCGCCAAGGGTCTCCGGAAGATCTACGTCGTCGGCGACGACGGCCAGCAGAAGGAGTACTCGCTGCCCCGGAACCTTCACATCAACGTGCAGGAAGGCGAGCGCGTCCGCTCGGGCGATGCCTTCACCGACGGTCCGCGCAACCCGCATGACATTCTGCACGTGCTCGGAGAGAAGGAACTGCAGAAATACCTGGTCAATGAGATCCAGGAAGTCTACCGTCTGCAGGGCGTCAATATCAACGACAAGCACCTCGAAGTGATCTCGCGCCAGATGATGCGCTGGGTCAAGATCGAGGACATCGGCGATACCGAGTTCCTCCCCGAGGAAGTGGTCGACAAGTTCCGCTTCCGTGAGGAGAACGCCCGGGTCATCGAGGACGGCGGACGTCCGGCTCAGGGACGCGCGGTGCTGCTCGGCATCACCAAGGCGTCGCTGTCGACCGATTCGTTCATTTCGGCGGCCTCCTTCCAGGAGACCACGCGAGTCCTCACCGAAGCCGCCATCAACGGCAAGGTGGACTACCTCCGCGGTCTCAAGGAAAACGTCATAATGGGACGCCTCATCCCGGCCGGCACCGGCCTGGAGTACTACCGCGGCGTGAAGATCGCGGGCGAGGACGTTGAAGAAGAAGTGATGGCGGAAGCCGAGTCCGTGATGGGCGAAGGCATCCCCGGCTATGACGAGGAGACCCGCCTCCATTACGCCGGCGGCCTCACCGAGGACCTCGGCACCGAGGACATCATCGCCGAAGCCGAGTAACCCTTACACCACGACCAAACGCGAAAAAAGCCGGGACGAAAGTCCCGGCTTTTTCCCATTTGGTTCTCGCTCCCGCCTCCGCCTATGCCGGCGGAAGAAACTGCTGCCCGTGCTTCATCGCGATCGCCAGCGTCCGCTCGATCTCGGCCGGCGACGGCGGCGCCAGTTGCGGCGGATTTGCCGGATCCACCGGGATGCCCGCCTCCACGAAGAAGCGCTCCAGTCCAGCCTCGCAGATAATCAGGACTCGGACCGGCTTCCCGGTCGCATTCCGGAAGGCGTGGATCGCGTTGGACGCCACGTAGGCCGTCTCGCCTGCCTTCAAGGTTCGAGTCTCGGCGCTGCCTCCCACCATCCGTCCCACCTCCAGCTCGCCATCGAGCACATGGAATACCTCTGCGTCCGGGTGCAGGTGCAGCGGAATCTGTGCTCCCGGCAGAATCTCGGCCGTCGCCACGCAGAACTTGCCTGTCTCCTCCGTGCTCACCTTCCGGTTTACGGTGACTCCCAACAGGTAGGTCGCATCTCCCTCCGCCGGCGCGAGAATGCGCACCTCCGGCTCATGTTTCCCATTTGTAGCCATTATTGCTTCTCCAATCTGTAGTTGAAAAACGTTTTCAGGACTTCTTCCGCTCGCGCCGAAGTGCATCGAGCAGCGCGCGCATCGCCCATTCCACGGCCCGCGCCGCCTGCTCTCCCGAGATGCCGCCCCGGTCGCGCATCATCTGCCAGGCCGGAGCGCTGTAGAGCGCCAGAAAGACGGCCACCACCTCGGCCCGGCGCTCCGGGTCGAGATGCCGCGCCGCCTGCGCCAGCGTCCGTTCAAGCGCCGGCCGGCCCTCCCCGCTTCCGCGGTCTCGCACCTCGCCGCCCGCCCCCGAGGACAGGAAGGCCCGCACCAGGGCCTCATGTGCATCGAAGCTCCGATAGAGCCGCGGCGCCAACTCCAGCAGCTCCGCCTCGGTCTCCGGAAACTCCGTGCCCGTCCGTTCCTTCAACCGCTCCCAAATCGCCCCGATCAGCTCCGCGCGGCTCGGAAAATGGCGATAGACCGTCCGGACCGCGACCTCAGCCTTCGCCGCCACCGCCTCATGCGTCAGTAGCCCGCCGGGCTCGGACTCCACCATCGCAAACGCAGTGCTCACAATCGCCTCGCGCGTCGCATCCATCTGCCGCTTCCGCAGCGGACTCGTGTACGCGCGTGCCGAAACGTTCTTCATGTCAGTATACTGACATTAAGTCTTGGATATGTCAATCTCGTTGAGGTGAAAACTGGGAAAAACTACCCGCGCCAGTTCCGGTAGGCCTCGTCGAGAACCTCGACGACGTGCGCGACCCGCTGCCCCGAACCGTGCTTCTTCGCCCCGGCCTCGAGTTGCAGCATGCACCCCGGATTCGCCGTCACGATCAGGTCCGCGCCGGTAGTATTCACGTTCTGCATTTTCTGTTCGAGCAGAGCCATCGACATCTCCGTATGGACGACGTTGTAGACTCCCGCGCTGCCGCAGCAGAGATCGGCCAGGGGCATCTCTTTGAAGGTCACGCCCGGAATCGCCGACAGCAGCTTCCGGGGCTGCACGCGGATGCGCTGCCCGTGCGCCAGATGGCACGAGTCCTGATACGTGACCGTGGCCCGCACCTCGCCCATCTTCGGGTTCAGCTCGATTGAGGCGAGGAACTCGTTGACGTCTTTCATCAGGTGCGAGAAGCGATGCGCCCGCTTTGCGTAGGCGGCGTCGTTTTCGAGCAGCTCATCGTACTCCTTAAGTGTCGATCCGCAGCCCGCGGCATTCGTGATGATCGCATCGTAGCCGCCGTCGACAATTGCGTCGATGTTCTGCCGCGCCAGCTTCCGGGCATCGTCCTTCCGTCCGGCGTGGACATGCAGCGCGCCGCAGCAGTTCTGCCCCGACGGAACCGTCACTTCACAGCCGTTCTTCTGCAGCACCCGCACCGTCGCCTCATTCAACCGCGAAAAGCAGACATTGGCGATGCAGCCGCCCAGGAAGGCGACGCGATGCCGCTGCTCACCCTCGGCCGGAAAGACCTTCCCGACCTGCCGGAAGAAAAACGGCGCCTGCGGCGACGGAGCGAGCGGCTCGATCTCGCCAAGCTTGCCGAACAGCTTCAACAGGCCCGACCCCTGCACCAGCCTCCGCATCCCCGTCTTCTCGTAAAGATTCAGCCCCGTGCCCAGGAACTTCAGCAGGGCAGGGGAGCCGAGCAGACGGCCGAAGACGAAGTTCCGCAGCATCCGGACATGCCACGGCCGTTCGATCGTCTGTTCGATCTCAGCCCGCGCCGCCTCCACCAGCCGCCCGTACGGTACACCCGAAGGGCACGCCGATTCACAGCCCCGGCAGGCCAGACACAACTCGATGTGCTCGATGTAGGAAGGACCGATCTCGGCCGCGCCGCTCGCCACCTGCACCATCTGGTAAATCCGTCCGCGCGGCGAGTCCATTTCGACCCGCAGTTCGCGATAGGTGGGGCAGGCGTTCAGGCACAGCCCGCAATGTACGCACTTGTCCAGGTCCGCCTGCTTGGGCGCCTCGGAGTGACGCCTCGGCGCGGGCGTTCCCAGAGCAGTCTCAGATGCGGCCATAGAGCCTCCCCCTGTTCAGCAGATTCTTCGGATCGAACATCTGTTTGATCCGCTTCATCGTTTCGAAATCGTTCCCCGGAGAGGGCCAAAGCGTCAGCCGCTCCTTCTCCGCCGGCGGCGCAAACTCCATCACGCTCTTCCATCCGGCTGCCGCCGCCTTCTCCATCCACGCCGCCGCGGGCTGCGGGTTCGGAAAGTAGCCGTAGACCACTCCGTTGCCCGCGCGCGCCAGCGCCGGCGTCCCCATTGACTCCATCGCCGCAACCACCTGCGTCAGCGTGCAGGACGCCCGCACTACCGTGCCCTCGGCCGCCTCTTCGAGGAACGCCGGCGTGAACTCGCGGATGGCGCGCCACAGCGCCTCCTCGGCTTCACCCGCAACCGCTTCGGCGCCCGCCAGCTCGCGGCCGCAGCGATCGAGCACCGCCTCATTGCCGACGGCCTGAATCAGCAGCGTCCAGCCTTCCTGTCCGATGCGCTTCGCCCCCGCCGGGTTCAGCAAATCGAGAGCCGCCGGCTGCAGCACGCTCCGGAGCACACCGTCGCGCGCCTGGAGCGCCTCCGCGGCCGACCCGAAACTCTGGATAAACGTGCGCGACCCCGCCGGCGCCGGCAGCACCTTGAAGTTCACCACCGCCAGCGCAGCCAGCGTGCCGAACGAGCCGATCATGAGCTTGCCCATGTCCAGCCCCGCGACGTTCTTCACCACCATGCCTCCGGTCTGGATCAGCTTCCCTTCGAGCGTCGCGAACGTCATCCCGATCACCAGGTCGCGCGACGTGCCGTAAAGCCGCCGCCGCGGTCCGCTTGAGCCCGAAGCCACGATGCCCCCCACGGTCGCCTGGTCCGCGAACGGCGTGTCGAGCGGGATCATCTGGCGATTGGCCGCCAGCAGCCGTTGCAACTCCGCATACGGCATGCCGGTCTCCACGCTGATCGTCAGGTCCCTCGGCTCATACTGCCGGACGCGATTCAGACAGGTAGTCGTAAGATTGACCTCGGAGACGGAGACCGGCCCCCCCATCGCGCTCTTGGTGAATGCGCCGCCAAGCGTGATCGTCTTGCCGGCACTGGCGGCCTGCGCCAGTGCTTCGGCCAATTCCTCCGGGCTCGCCGGACTCAATGATTGCATGGTGAGTTCTTATGATATCGCTTTCACCATTCTCTCAAAGCGCCGGTCATCGAGCGCAGGCGAGCTCTACTTCCGCAATACCGGATAGAACTGTACAAACACGTTGTCCACCGCGCCGTTTTTCACGTGGCAGGAGTAACAGCGCTCATTGGCCTGCCTCGCCGCCGTCGCCCGCAGCTTCTCTCCTCCGCCGAAATCGAAGTACGCCCAACCCTCCGGAAACCGCTCGCGGTCCTTAACGGCGACTTCCGTGGCGGTAAGTTCACCCTGGAAGTATCCGTGCAGGTTCGGCGAAGCCTTCTGCTCGGGTTTGTACAGCGTGAGGATCAGCATCGTCTTTTCGGGAAACCGGCCGGTCTGCTTGTAGTGGCGGTATGCCTCCGGCTGCATGTGGACATTGTGGATGAGCCCAGGCGGCGTGCGGCTCGGCGTCGCCGAGTAACTCAGTCCGATCGACGCCCCGACGAAGGTCCAGCTTTCAAAGTTCACGGGACGGATCAGCTCTCCGGACTCCGTGTATTCGGGCAGCACCATGCCAGCGGGCGAAGAGCCATCCTGAGGGGAGAGCCGGCCCGGAAGGCAGAGCAGCGCGAACAGGAGCAGAAATCCAATGGCGCGCATAGAATATGACCACTCTAGCTCATCTCGCCGGCTGTGGTACGCTCACGATAAAGGGAGAGTTGCCGTGGCGAAACAGGTATTTGATGTCTGCATCGTCGGAAGCGGTCCCGGAGGCGGAATCGTGACGTACGCTCTCGCGACCGCCGGAATGAAAGTCGCGCTTGTCGAAGCCGGAACCCGCCTGCGCGCCGGCATTGATTTCGGAAAGCACACGATGCCCTGGGAGACGATGGAGAGCCGCCTGAAGGCGGGGTTCCGCTCCCCCTTCGACAGCCTCTGGTCGGACCGCCACGAGCGAAACCACTTCACCCCGGTCGGTGACCGCCCCGGCCATGGACTCCTCCGCGCTCTCGGCGGCCGCTCCCTCTGCTGGGCCGGCCACAGCCTCCGATTCGGCCCTATCGACTTTCAGCGCTGGCCCATCTCCTACGACGAGGTCGCGCCCTATTACAGCCGCGCCGAAAATTTCATGGGCGTCTACGGCTACAAGGACGGCCTCGTCAATCTTCCCGACGGCGAGTTCCTCAAGCCCGTTCCCATGCGCTGCCCCGAGCACGCCCTCAAGCGCGGCGTCGAGCGCCTTAAATCCCAAGGCCGCAAGATGGAGTTTGTCGCCCAGCGCAAGGCCATGCTCACCGAGCCGCACTCCTCCCGCCGCGCCCTCTGCCACTTCTGCGGAAAGTGCATGGCCGGCTGCTGCGTCGACGCCAAGTACACCTCGGCCAACACGCCGATCCCGCAGGCCCTCCGCACCGGCAATCTGACGCTCTTCATGAATTCCATGATGACCCGCATCCTCATGGATCGCGACGGCCGCCGCGTGACCGGCATCGAGTACGCCGACAGCAACGGCAAGACACAGCGCATCGAAGCGCGTGTGCTGGTCCTCTCCTGCAGCGCCGTCGAGACAGCCCGCCAACTGCTCCTCAATCGCACCCGCGAGTTTCCCGACGGACTCGCCAACTCCAGCGGCCAGGTCGGACGCAACCTCACCAGTCACTTCGGCATCACCCTCCAGGCTCACTTCCCGGAACTGAAGGATCGCGACATCTCCAACGACGACGGCACCGACTACTTTCACAGCCTCCTCACCGGCTTGTATTGGGACCGTCCCAATCCGAACTTCGACGGCACCTACCAGGTCCAGTGCGGCGCCGGAATATCCGCTGCCAAGCTGCCCATTCGCTACCTGCCGGGCTATGGCTCCTCGTTGAAGCGCCGTCTCCGCGAAACCAACGCTGGCATCGCGACGATGAACATGCAGGGTACCCTGCTCATCTCCCCGAAAAAGTTCGTCGATCTCGACCCGGCCCGGAAAGACCGCTTCGGGATGAACCTGCCGCGCGTCCACCTGCATTATGAGGACAGCGACATCGCCATGGCGCAGGACTGCCTCGAAACGTGCGAGGAGGTCATCCGCACCGCTGGCGGCGAGATCTTCTCCACGCCCGGACGCATTACGGCCGACAAGCTCGTCATCGACTCCAATCATTGGGTGGGAACCGCGCGCATGGGACGCGACCCGAAGACCTCGGTCGTCAACACCGACGGCCAGTGCCACGATATCCCGAACCTGTTCATCGGCGACGCCTCGGTCTTCCCGGCCTACCCGGAAAAGAACCCGACCCTGACCAACATCGCGCTCTCCTGGAGGATGAGCGACCGGCTGGCGGAGAAGTTTCGCCGCGGAGAACTGAGCTAAGGAGGAAGTCATGGAACGACGGGAGCTCTTCAAGATCATCGCAGCCGGAGCCTTGGTTCCCTCCGCCGCCGCCCAACACGCCGGTCACGGCCACGGAGCCTCGCGCGGCGTCTGGACCGGCCCGCTACGTTTCTTCAACGCCCGCCAGAATGAACTCGTCGACCGCCTCTGCGAGATCGTGCTCCCGGCCGACGAACGCTCCCCCGGCGCGCACGAAGCCGGCGTAAGCTACTTCATTGACCTGGTGCTCCATTACGACACCCCCGAAGTGCGCGGACAATGGACCGCCGGCATCGAACTGGTGGACGGCGCCGCGCAGCAGCGCTTCGACAAGCCCTTCCTGGCCTGTTCTGCCGGGCAGCAGGATCAGCTCGTAGCCGCGATGGCCGAAAAGGAGTCGGATGGGAACGATCCACTCGGCCGCTTCTTCGTGGCATTGAAGCGCCTGACCATCGAGGGCTATTACTATTCCGAGGTCGGCCTCCGCCAGGAACTCGGTTACAAAGGGCTCGACACCGTCACCGAGTTCCCAGGCTGCACCCACTCGGGCCACATGGCGTAGCTCACGGGCCCAAGGATTCCAGAATCGCCGGCGCCGCAATGAAAGCCCGGCATCCGGCCCTGGCCCTCCCCGAGCACGACATAGGCGATCCCCGCCCGCGTTCTAATCCCGCAGATAGGCCTTTCCAATCACCTGACCCGAAAATAATTTCCGGCCGCTGTCGGGTATTTACGTGCCGAAAGCGTTATAAGAGATAGGCAAGCCGTTCAGCCGAAAACTCGAATGCACCCGGATGGAAATAGCGGAGTGGCGTCGGATCTGTCCCTGGAATGGTTCGGCCAGGAGAGAGTGGACCCGATGACCTTGGAAGAGCGGATCACGCGGCTGTTCGAGCAGTTGCGCGAGCCGCTCTATCGATACCTGCTGCTCACCTCCAGCCGGCCCGATCTCAGCGAGGAGCTGACCCAGGAGACCTTCCTCCGGCTCCATCTGCTGCTCCGGGACGGAAAGCGGATCGCGAATGTAAAGGCCTGGCTCTTTCGCGTCGCCCACAATCTTATGATCGATTCCTGCCGTCGCAACGGCACGAAAGAAGTCTTCGCCTCTCCGGACGAATGGGAGCGGCTGGAACACAGCCGCGCCGCCGTGGGTCCCGATCCGGAAGAGTCCTTCCTGGCCGATGAGCGCCTCCGCCGCGTCGATGATGCAGTCTCCAAGCTCTCCGCCCAACAGCGGCGCTGCCTGCATCTTCGGGCCGAGGGGTTCCGATACCGCGACATTGCTGAAATTCTCGGTGTGAGCGAATCCACCGTGACGGAAAATCTGCGCCGGGCTCTGGGGCGCCTGCTGAGGGATCTCCATGCCTCGTAACCCCTTCGATTATCCCCGCCATCTCAGCGATGAAGAGATTCTCAAAGTGAGTGACGGCGAGCTGCCGGCTGCGCAGCTTTCATCCGCCAGGGAGCATCTTGAGCTTTGCTGGACGTGCCGTGCCAAGGCCGAACGGCTGCGTCAGGCTGTGCTTGGGTTCATCGAATACCGGGACGCGAAGGCGGCGAGTCTTGGAGGGGCTCCGAACCAGTGGAGCGGTTTCCGCTCCCGGCTCGCTGCTCAGAGTTCGAAGGCGCCGGTCGTACGCCCGCACGGGTGGCTGGAACTGCTCCGGGTGGCCGGCGCAGCATTCACTCCTTCCAGGCCGCGCCTGGTTGCGGCTGGCGCCGTTATCGCGATTCTAGGGATGGTCCTGCTGACCCAGCCTGTACCCGGCGTCTCGGCCGGAGAGCTCCTTGACCGCGCCGGAGTCTCGGAAGCGCGCCGGATCGAGCGGGTCGTCGAGCCGGTGGTCTATCAGAAACTGCACCTCCGCAGCGGCGCCGATGCTGCTACCGGCGAGTTCTGGCGCATGGCCGATGACCGCCGCTTCCGGGACCGCTGGAGCACGGGTGGGACTCTCGCCGTCGAGTTCAAGACGGTCTACGCCCGCAACAATCTCGACTTCCGCCGTCCTCTCTCGCCAGTGAATCACGCGCGCTGGCGCCATTCGCTCGCCTCCAAGAGCGATCGCGTTGTAGCGGACCGCGCGCGCCGAATGATTCAGCTCGAAACGGTCAATCAGCAGCCGGCAGCCGGGCAGATCGCCGCCGCCACCCTGACCTTCCGGGAGAGCGATCTCCACCCGGTCGAACAAACCCTTCTGGTTCGTGCGGACGACGGCGCCGATCGAGAATATCGCCTCACCGAGCTCAGCTATGAGGTGCTGCCGCTGAGTCGGGTTCCCCTGAACGCATTCGATCCGCATCCGTCGCCGTCGCGCGGCTCCTCGGAAACAGCGGACGCCTCCCCCCGTATTCCGGAGAGCGCCGCGCCGGCCCACGCCGCGCCGGCCGAACTCGATCTCGCCGAAGCGCGCGTCCGTGAACTGCTCCGCTATCTCGACGCCGATATTCAGGAAACGCCGTCTATCGTCCGGGAGCGTGATGCAATCACCGTGCGCGCCGACGTCGATTCCGTCGACCGCCAGCGCGAGATTTCAGAAGCTCTCCGCGGTCTACCTTTCGTCCGCGCCGAGGTCTCGCTGCCTGCTCTCGCGGGCGAAGCCATTCCTGCGGTTGAGCTCCCAGCCGAAACCGTTGCTCCGGCGCTCACCCGGACGACACCTCCCTTCGCTGCCGCCCTGCGAAACTACGCCGGCGGCATCGAGCCTGCGCACAACTTTCTGGCTGCGCTCAGCGACGCCATGCGGCCGCTACGCGTCGAAGTCCTGGCGCTACAACGCCTCGCTGCACGCTACCCGGACTCCGAATTCAATGAGCTTGCGGAGCCGGCGCGGGAGATCGTCGATCGCATCGCTAAAGAGCACCTGATGCGTCTCCGTGCGCAGCACCGGCAGTTGGAGACGCTGCTTTCGCCTGTGATCGACGACCTGCTCGCGCGAGAACGACTGAAAATCGATGGCGAAAGTCAGGATTTCGCCGGCAGCTCCTGGCGCGTTCTGGCGTCGCGGCTCGCCTCCGAAATTCGCAATTTTGAGGAGACTCTGGACTCGATGTTCGTCCAAACGCTGGTCGAGCGGCCGGTCACGCTGTCGGGCGAGGCGCTGCTCCGTGAAACCGTTCAACGCCGCGCGGCCGTAAACGCGATCCTGCGGGAACTCGCCGCGTTTGGGGAGATAACACCGGATCACCTGCCTGTTCGGCAGTCACAGTAACTGGGAGATCAATATGCGCATGTTGCAGCAGTTTATGCTGGTGGGAGCCTTGTGCTCCGCCTTGACGGGCGCCTTGCACGCTCAAACCGCCCAGGCCACTGGGCGCGTTACGGACCCGACCGGCAGCGTGGTCGTGGAAGCGAACGTTGTCATCACGAACATCGATACAGGCATCGAGAGGCAGTTCTCGACCAACGAATCGGGTTATTACGTCGCGCCCGCCCTCCGCCCCGGCAGCTATCGATTCAAGGTCGAGAAACAGGGCTTCCGGCCTGTCGTCCGCTCCGGTATCCGGCTGCTCAGCGATGAAAAGGCCCGCATCGACTTCGTCCTGGAACTGGGCGCCGTCACCGAGACGATCGTCGTCACCGGCGACGTCGAACTGCTGCGCACCGAGTCGCCCGAACTCGGCACCTCGATCACGGACCGCGAGTACAACCGCCTTCCGCTCATCCAGGTCGGCCGCATGAGACAGCCTGCGAACTTCCTCTTCCTGTCGCCCGGCGTGCACGGCAACCTCGCTCTCAATGGAAATGAGAACGTCTCAGCTACCAACCAGATCCAGGTCCACGGCAGCTTCAAGCAGACCGTCGAGGTCCTGGTCGACGGTCTGAGCGGAGGGCAGTCCCGCACGACCGGAAGTATGAACGAGATGTCGCCGCCCGTCGATGCCGTGCGCGAGTTCAAAATTCAGAGCAGCCAGATGTCGGCCGAATTCGGCCATACGGGCTCCGCCGTTGTGAACTTCACGATCAAGTCAGGCACGAATGACTACCATGGAACAGCATTCCATCTCCTGCGTAACGACAAGCTCGATGCCCGCAACTGGCTGGCGCCGGAGCGGGCGCTCACGCGGCAAAATGAGTTCGGCGTAACACTCGGCGGCCCGATTCAGATTCCCAAACTCTATGATGGCCGCGATCGCTCGTTCTTTTTCGTCAGCTACTCCGGATCCCGGAAGCGTGGGCTCGACAACATCGCACGTACCCAGATCGCCACGCCGCAGATGATCGACGGGGATTTCTCCGCTCTCACCGATGCCCAAGGCCGGCGCATCCAGATTTACGATCCTCAAACCACCCAGCCGGACGGCCGCGGCGGCTTCACGCGCACGCCCTTCCCTAACTCGATTATTCCGGCAAGCCGGCGGGATCCTGTCGCCGTGAAGGCAGCCGAACTTATCCCTGCCCCGAACACGCAGGCCGGTTCGTTGAATTTTCAGGACTGGATCGGCGAATCGCTTCTCGATCCGAATGTCTATACGTTGAAGTTCGACCACGTGATCTCGAACAATCAGAAATTCTTCGTTACCGCGAATTGGAACGAGATCCCCCGCCTCCGCAACCGGAACCCGCTTCCAGACCCGATCAATGACGGGTTCACGCAGGAAATCACAAGCCGTGTCGTCCGCTTCAACCATGACTACTTCGTCCGGCCCGGGCTCCTGAATAACCTGGCGTTAGGTTTCAATCGATTCCGGAATCCCTTCGGGACCCGGACCCTGGGCGGTGGTTGGGACCAGAAGCTTGGCCTGAAGGGCGTAGTGAGCGATGCGTTCCCGGTCTTCAGCTTTACGAATGGCTATTCGACGATGGGAACTTCCAGTTTCAACGACAACATCGACCAGACGTACTTCCTGCGGAACGTCGCGAGCTGGTCACGGGGAAGCACGAACCTGAAGTTTGGCGTCGAGATGCGCTGGAACCAATGGAATGATCGCTCGGTCTCAAACGGCGCCGGCTCATACTCCTTCAACCAGCTCGGCACGGGACTTCCCGGCGTGGCGGCGACGGGCGACGGTTTCGCCAGCTTTTTGCTGGGCGAAGTCCATAGCGGCAGCGTCAATTACCCGGCGGTCTCGGGAACCCGGAAACCCTACTACGGATTCTTCATCCAGGATGACTACCGGGTCAGCTCCAACCTGACGGTCAACTTCGGCTTCCGCTTCGAATTCGAAGGCGCTCCCTACGAGGCTGCCGACCGGCACAGCATGATCGACTTGAACGTTCCAAATCCCGGCGCCGGGAATCTGCCGGGCGCGCTGGTCTTCGCTGGAGACGGGACCGGCCGCTCGGGTAGCCGGACCCTGGCCCGGACAGACTACTCCGGCTTCGGGCCGCGCTTTGGCTTCTCCTGGCGGATTCTGCCGAAGACGGTCTTGCGGGGCGGATACGGCATCTACTATGCCGATAACGGCATGAGACTCAGTACCGCCGGATTCAACGTCACCGGGAACTTCGTCTCCATCGACAACGGCGTCAATCCCGCCTTCCGCTTACGCGACGGGATTCCGCAGGACTTTCCCCGCGAACCTCGCATCGATGCCGCGCTCCTGAACAACCAGAACGGCACACATCTGGAGGGCGGCAGCGGCATGATGCCCCGGACGCAGAACTGGAGCTTCGGAATCCAGCGCGAACTCTCGCAGAACCTTCTCGTCGAAGCAAATTACATCGCCAACCGCAGCACCCGTCTGGCTGCTCCTCAACTGGTCAGCACGAACCAACTCGATCCTGGCCTGATGTCGCTCGGTTCGCTGCTCACCAGCAGCGTAACCTCTGCCCAGGCGCGTGCAGCCGGAATCGCTATCCCTTACCCCGGCTTCACGGGAAGCGTGGCGCAGGCCCTCCGCCCCTTTCCGCAGTACCGTACCCTGACCTCCCTGGAGTCCAAGGCCGGCCAGGCCATCTATCATGCCATGGAACTCCGGGCGCGCAAGCGCCTCTCGCGCGGACTCTCGGTGGACGGCTCCTACACCTTCTCGAAAAACATCGGCTACAACAATCCGGGCGCAGCGGGCCCCGGCGGCGCCGATAGCGTGCTCCAGGACAACTTCAACCGCCGCCTGGAGCGGGCAGTGCTGCCCTTCGACATCCCCCACGCGTTCCTTCTGCAGTACGCTTACGATCTCCCGTTCCGCGCAAACGGATTTCTGGGCAAAGTCGCCTCCGGCTGGAGCCTTTCTGGAATCCACCGCTACCAAAGCGGGAATCCGATTCCGATCCGCATGGCGAACACCCTCCCCATCTTCAATCGCGTACTACGCCCGAACCGCATCGACGGGCAGTCTCCCACGACCGGGATCGGCCTCGACCGATTCAACCCTGGCAGCGACCGCGTGATCAACATCAACGCCTTCGCCGCACCTGCCCCCTTCACCTTCGGGAATTCGGCGCCCTACATCCAGGATTTACGCAACTTCTCGGTGCTCACCGAGGACTTCTCACTGATCAAGACCACCGTAATCAATGAGCGCTTCAGCACCGAACTGCAGGCTCAATTCATCAACGCCTTTAACCGGCACCGCTTCAGCGAAGTCGAAAACAATTTCAGCAACGCTGCCTTCGGCCGTGTACGTTCCGCCAGTTTTCCGCGCTTCATCCAACTCGGTCTTCGGCTGAGATTCTAGAATGCCGCCGCGGGGGGGGGGGGGGGGGGGGGGGGGGGGGGGAAAGCAAAACACCCCCACCCCCACACCCACCCCCACCCCCCACCCCCCCCCCCCCCCCCCCCCCCCCCCCCCCCCCCCCTCCCCCCCCTCCCCCCCCCCCCCCCCCCC
>JBKBWD010000078.1:0-25409 GCA_046289265.1 Bryobacteraceae bacterium
AACTGCGATAAAAACTCGCTCGGCTCACCTGCGCCAGTTCGCACATCCGTTGCACGTTCAGTCCGCCTTGCGATCGCATCCCCGCCCGGATTTCTGCGTAGATGCTGTCCCGCCAGTTCCTTCGCTGCTCCGGCGTGACTCCTCGATCTTTCGCAAGGCGCCTCTGAAAAAACGGACTTCCTGCGCTGACCGCCCCAGTTCGGCCTCCAAGCCCGCGACCTTGGCTTCCAACTCCTGGATCCGAAGCTCCCGCCCATCTCTGGGCACATCGCTCAATGTCTCCCGCCGCGCCGCCGGCGCCGAGCCATCCGCCCCGCCCTCGACTAGGCGCTCCTTCCACTCGTACAGCGTGCTCCGGTGCACCCCTAGCTCGTCTGCCAATGCGCTTATGTTGACCCCGAGCCGCATCCGCTCCATCGCCGTCTCGCGCACGCTCTCCGGGTATCGCCTGTACCTTCGTCGCTTTCGATCCACCCCAACACTCCTTTCAATCAAAAGTGTCGGATCTCCCCGTGTCTCATTTTAGGGGAGCAGTTCACTGTCTCAATCTTGAACGCAGCTTGCCCGCGCCCGAATTGAGAATACCAGCAGCTGTCAAGCCGTTGACTCCGACGCGACTCCGATCACAACGTAAACAGGCAACTTCCGCAGGCTCCGCGAGGCGTGATCGACGGGCAGCGGAGTTCCTTCTTCCGGAATGGGCGTCTTCCACAAGGAGTTGCGATAGAATCGTGGAACACCGACCGAGGCAACGACAGGAGGTTAGGATCAATGGCCGAGAAACAAATGGGAAGAGGTGCAGCGCGGCGGGTGGCGAGTGCGGCGGCGTTGCTGGCCCTGATGGCGTGCGCCGGCGGAACATTGCCGGGGCAGACTCCCCAGACGCCGCGGATACCCGGCCAGAATCCGAACGGGATGCGTGTGTTCCTATGGACGGGCCTGAAAACGCATGCCGTCGGACAGCATGACTATCCGCAGTTTCTCGCCGACTGGAGCAAACTGCTCACCGATCGGGGAGCAGAAGTCAACGGCGCGTTGCGCCCTCCGAGCCGGGAAGATCTGGAGAAGACCGACGTCGTCGTGATCTACAAAGGCGACGCGGGCTACATCACGGGCGAAGAGCGGGCAGCGCTTGAAGCCTTTGTGAACCGCGGCGGCGGGCTGGTGGGCTTGCACGACGCACTGTGCGGACCCGACCCGGCGGACTTCGCGAAATTTCTGGGAGGCGGGAAGAAGCACGGCGAGGTGAACTTCACGCTGGAGGCGCCGGTCCCCTACACCGTCGTGGACAAGACGCACCCGATTATGAAGGAGATGTCGAATTTCACTCTGCTCGATGAGGCTTTCTTCAAGGTCACGTTCGCGTCCGATCCGGGGGTCCAGGTGCTGGCGACCGCGGAGATCGCGGCGACGCCGAGCGCCGGAGACTTCCGGGGCCAGCAGGTCCCGCAGATCTGGATTTACGAGCACCCGGTGGCTGACGGGCAGACGGCCCGCGCGTTCGTGTGGATGCAGGGCCACAATTACGGGAACTTTTCGAATTACCAGATCCAGCGGATGCTGCTGCGGGGAATTGCCTGGGCGGCGAAGAAGCCGGTGGACGAGTTGGTGGATTACGTCGCGCCGCCGCGTCCTCCGCGCCCGCCGAGGGCGCCGGCTACAGGCGGGCAGTAAGCGCGCGTCCTACAGTCCGGCTCGCGAACGTGCCGCGGCGGAGTCGTTACCAGGCACCTGAGTCTCGCGACTCAGTCCAGCAGTTCGACGCGGAAGTCTTCGATGACGGGGTTGGCCAGGACGTCGTGGGCGATCTTCTCGACCTCCTGGCGGGCGGCGTCGCGGTCGGTCTGGCCGGCGAGCTGGATCTCGAAGAATTTACCCTGGCGGACTTCGGCGATGTCGGTGTACCCCATGCTGCCAAGGGCGGCCCGGATGGTCTGGCCCTGCGGATCGAGAACGGTCGGTTTCAAGGAGACGTAGACGCGAGCTTTCATGAACCTCTTATTGTAGAGGATCGGGGCGGCGGCGATGGAAGTCCGTGCGGTCCTGGAAGGCCTTTCCGATCGCAAGGAGCGTGTTTTCGAGATAGGGCCGCGCTACAAGCTGAAGGGCGACGGGGAGGCCGTCTACGAAGCCGCAGGGCAGCGAGAGGGCCGGGAGCCCGGCGAGGTTTCCGGCCGGGATGAGGTCCCTCATGCCGCGGTCGTCGGTTTGCGGCTCGCCGGCGGACGACTGGCCGAGGGGTTCGGAGATCTTCGGGGCGACATCGAAGCGCGCGGGCGAGACGAGGACGTCGATGTCGATGAACATCTCGCGGAAAGCGGCCTGGATCTGGCTGCGGATGCGCTGGGCACGCAGGTAGTCCTTGGCCGGAATCTCGAGGCCGGCTCGGAGGCCGGCGATCTGGGACTTGTCGGCAAGCTGGTCGACGCGGCCGCTGGCGATCAGTTCCTCGAAGGCGGCCGAGCCTTCGGCGGAGATGATGGTCTGGGCGACGGGGCCGTAGGGGAAGTCCGGGAGGCGGGTTTCGACCAGTTGGAGCCCAAGCTCTCTGATCCCTTCGAGGGCGGCCCGGAAGACGGGACGGGCGGCCGGGGCGGCCCAGAGGTCGAAGTCAACGGGGGCGAAGCCGACGCGGAGGTCCTTGAACTCGCGGGCGAACTGCGGGGTGTAGTAAAAGCTTTTGCCGGCGGAGGCGGGGTCGCGGGAGTCGCCCCCGGCAATGGCCTGGAGGACGAGACCGCAGTCCTCGGCCGAGCGGCACATGGGTCCGACCTTATCCATGCTCCAGGAGAGGGCCATCGCGCCGTAGCGGCTCACGAGGCCATACGTGGGCCGGAGGCCGGTCACGCCGCAGAAGGCGCTGGGCGTCAGAATGGACCCGGAGGTCTCCGAGCCGATGGCGAAAGGCACAAGACCCGCGGCGACGGCCGCGCCGGAGCCGCTGGAGGAGCCGCCGGCCCAGCGGGTGCGGTCCCAGGGATTGCGTGCGGGGCCGGTGAGCGAGGCCGCGGCGCTCCTGTAGCCGCCTCCGCCAGCGAGTTCGATCATCGTGAGCTTGGCGATGGGGATGGCACGGGCGCTCCGCAAGCGCTCGATGACGGCGGCGTCATGGTCGAAGACCTGGCCGGCGTAGGGACGGGCGCCCCAGGTGGTCGGATGGCGGGCGATGCTGAGCAGGTCCTTCACGGCGCAGGGGATCCCCTGGAGCGGGCTGCGAAAACGTTCGATTTTTGTGTCGCGATCGGCGTCCCTTGCCTGGCGAATGGCGCCCTCCTTCAGCAGCAGAGCGAGCGCGCCGAAACGCGGTCCGAACCGTTCGATGCGATCGAGCCAGGCGCGGGTGAGTTCGACCGAGGAGAACTCCCGGGCCCGGAGCTTTTCGCCCAGCTCGGCAATGGTAAGAAAGAATACGTCGTCGCTTACTTTGGACACTTACTTCGCTCTGAAATGGCAGGCCGGCTCAATCCCGGCGGGGAGGTCATGTTGGGCGAGCTTCTCAGCCGCAGCACGCAGACGCTGGCGCGCGGCTTCGAGGTCGGGGGCCTGCTGCGCCGGGGCCGCCGGAGGCGCGGCGAGAGGGGCGAGCCCCAGGAAGGCCGCGGCCGCCTGCCGTCTTGTGATTCGTTCGCGCTTCATCGCGATGCCGCCAGTTCGTGATGCCCGAGGGCTTCGAGCGCCGCTTTCTCCATCACCGAGCGCGGCGCGGACTCGCCGGTCCAGGTCTCAAACTGGCGAGCGGCCTGTTCGAGGAACATCTGGATGCCGGGCACGATGTGTTTTCGCTGCTCGGCGGCTCTACGCACAAGGACGGTTTCGAGCGGGTTGTACACCATGTCGAAGACCAGGTCGGCCGGGATGCGGTCGCGGAAGAAGCAGCCGTCCACATCAGGATACATCCCGATGGGAGTGGCATGGATGAGAGCGTCGAAGTAGCGGGTCTCGACCTGATCCCTGAGCAGGGGTTCGGCGCCGCAAGCCTTGGCGAGGGCGCGGACACGGTCCGGGTTGCGCCCTACGATGGAGAGCGTGGCCCCGGCATCGACGAGCGCGAAGGCCGCGCTGCGGGCCGCTCCACCGTTACCAACCAGCAGCACCTTCGACTTTGCAAGGCGGATCTGCCGGCCGAGCGGGACGGTGACGCCGTCGGCGTCCGTGTTGGTTCCGCGCCACTTCCCTGCCTTGCGCCAGACCGTGTTGACGGCTCCGATGCGCCGCGCCAGAGGGTCGATGATATCGAGATACCGCATGATCTTCTGCTTGTGCGGGATTGTGACGCTGAAGCCGGCGACAGGGAGCTTGTCGGCCAGGGCGAGGAAGTCCTTGAGCTGGCCCGAAGGCACCAGAAAGGGCAGATAGGCGGCGTCGATCCGGCGCGATTGGAAGGCGCGATTGTGCACGGCCGGGGAGATCGAATGGCGGACCGGCTCGGCGATCACGCCATAAATTTTGGTGGACTTGGCGACCTTGTCGAAGCGGTATAAATGGCGCAACTGGCGGGCGCAGATCTGGCCGGAGGCGGTGCCCTCGGCGGCGTTTGGGGCGGCGTAGGTGTAGAGCCCGCCGAAGGCCGGCGAGAGGACGCGCGTGGGGAAGCCGATCTCGCCCATGGCGAGCAGAATGAGCGGGGTTTTAGGGTGAGCTTTGGCCAGCGAGAGCAGGCGCAGGTTGTCGGAGGGCTTCCGCGCTGTAGTGACGATCTTGTAGATATCGGCCTGCACCCTGGTCATCCGGCGCAGGACGGTCTCCATGGCGGGCGTGCCTTCGAAGTTGTGGTAGGAGATAACCAGGTAGGCCCGGCCCCGAAACAGGTCGAGGCGGGCGGTGACGCTCTCCGCGCATTCGATCTCTACATCGACACCCTTGGCTCCGGCGGAGACGGCGGCGTCCAGGAGGCGGATCTGCTCTTCAATGCTGCCGTTGAAGCGGCCATGATTCTGATGGCGGCGGCAGGTCGCCAGAATCGAGCAGTCGGGGAATTCGGTGAGAAGGTCGCGGATGGCATCCACGCCGCGCTCGGGATTGGGCAGGTAGTCGAGGCGGAACTCGAGGAACTGTTCGCCGGTCTGAATTTCGCGGCGGGCGTGATCAACGAGCTTGCCGACGTCGGGGAAGCCGAGCGCGATGCAGATGCTTGGCAATGAATGTCGCTGGGCCATACGGTTCAGCGAGTGAACGGGACACCGCGACCGGCGTTCCCGCGCACCCTACGCCTGCGGCACGCCCCCCGAAGCCTTGGCCTCGGCGGCGCGGCGCGCCAGCAGCGCCTTCCAGTCCTCCAGAATGGAAACGGTGGCAGTCGCACCGAATCGGGAGCAGCCCACATTATATACCTCGAAGGCCTTTTCGAGGGTGCGGACGCCGCCGGCGGCCTTGACGCCGACTTCGGGCACGCAGCGGCTCCGCATGAGCCGAAGATCCTCCAGAGTGTAGCCGGAAGGTGCGAAGGCGGTGGAGGTCTTCACGAAGTCCACTTCGGTGCGGTTGCAGATTTTACAAAGAATAATCTTGTGGTCATGCGCGAGGAAGGCGGTTTCGAAGATGACTTTGAGAATGGCGCCTTGATCGTGGCAGGCCTTGGCCATCTGGAGCAGTTCGCTCTCGACGTACTGAAACTGGCGGGAGATGAGCTTACCGATGTTGACCACCATGTCGATCTCTTTCACGCCGCGCCGGAGCAGGTCGCGGGCCTCGTAGAGCTTGACGGGAGTGGTCGAGGAGCCGTGCGGGAAGCCGACGACACTGCCGACAGGCACGCCGGAGCCCTCCATCCACTTGACAGCGAGATCGACGTCGGAGGGGCGAACGGTGACGCTGGCGACGTTGTATTCGCGCGCGACGCGGCAGCCCTCGGCGATGTCGTCTTCGCTCAGTTCGGGACGGACCAGCGAGTGGTCGATCATCCTGGCGAGGTCTTCGTAGGAGGTTAAGGGAGGCCGGATGTCCTCGGTTGTGACCTGATCCATAGTGTTCCCCAGTGTCGTAGCTGCGTTCTTACGTTTTTGGCGCCGGCCCACCAGTCCTCATGGTGGAAGTTTCCGAAGTTCCCTTCGCCTCGCTCCTTCTCATCCAGGTCGCCCAGGGCGATATTTAGGCCCATGGGACGGTCGCCCATTTCGGGCGAGTAGAAGCGGCCCGGCTCCACTTCGAGGCAGGGATCGAAATTCACGGCCCATTCAATAATGTAACCCTTTCCGCCGGGACGTACTTTGGCGGCGCACTCCTGCGCGCCTTCGAGAATCCAGCGCTGGTAGGTGGCCCAGGCCTTGGGATCCTTGCGCGGCTCGCCTTCGAGTAGGCCTCCGACGCCGATTCCGCCCTTGCGGGACTTGGTCAGGTTGCACACCATCTGCCAGGAACTGCCGTCGCCGGCGGCGCTCTCATTGCCCTTCCAGCGGTAAGGGGCGTTGATGAGGAGTTCCATCTCGTCGCCGAACCAGGGGAAGCCTTCGGGGGTGAGTTCGTGGGCCTTGGGATTGTTGTCGGGCAGCCAGCGCGGGGTGTCGATGCCGTAGAGGACGTCGTCGGTGATCTCGAAGGCAAAATAGAGGCGCTTACCGTCGTGTTTGACCCAGCCGCGAAGCGAAAGGTCGTTCGGGTCGGTGGTGGGGGAGAATTGCGGGATCCAGTCCGAAACGCCGGTGAAAGTCACGGCATCGTCCCATTCTCCGGGCGAGATCACGCCATCGATGGCCGGGGTTTTACCGGGGAACGCTTCGAGGGTTCGGGGGTATTCGCCGGCCAGGAGCACGGCGGCGAGGAGGAGGGACAGGAGCAGACCGGCGATGGGGCGCCGCATCTCACTTCTTGCGAGCCGGGGCCGATGTGCTCAGCCCCAGCTTCTTCATTTCAGCGCGCGCCTTGGTTCCCTGCTCGGTGGAGGGGGCGCGGCGGATCACTTCACGGAATTCCTGGGCGGCTTCGGCGCGGCGGCCCAGTTTCACGAGAGCGTTGCCCTTCATCAGCATGGCATCAAGGGTCTTATTGTTCTCCGGGAATTTCTCGAGCACCATGTCGAAGTTGAGGATCGCGTCTTCCATCTCGGCCCGGTTGTAGTGGATCATGCCGACGTAGAACTGGGCATTCGGGGCGAGGTCGGTAGTTCCGAAGAAGCGGAGGAACTCGGTGAACTCCTGCATGGCCAAGTCGTACTTGCCGCCTTCGTAGTCGCGGCGTGCGTCGGAGTAGAGCGCCTCGGCCGAGAGTCCGGGCGGAGGCACGGAGCCGGTGGGGAAGCCCCCGGCGGTGGGCGGTCCGGGAGGCGCCTGGAGGGTGGTGATGATGTTCTTGAGATCGGTGACCTGCGCCTGGAGCTTGCTCATCCGGGAGTTGAGATCGGCAATCGACTCGCGGACGAAGCGGAACTCCTCGGTCATCTGCTCGACTTTGGATCCGACCCCGGTAACCGGGCCGATGAGGTTCTTTTCCTGTTCGCGCATGCGGTCGCGAAAGCCGCTTTCGAGCACCGCGACGGCCGTATTCGTCTTGTTCACGTTATCCAGGGTCTGTTGCACGAGGACCGAGAGGGCAGCCATCTTCTCATCAAAGGAGCGCTGCATCGTCCGGACCTGGTCCTGAAGGGTCGCGACGTCGCGCTGGAGCTCGACCACTTCCTTTCGCTGGCCGAACAGGACGACGGGCGCCGCCAGGATCAACACTGGCAACAACCGGGAAAGCCTCATTCTGAAATTCTCCTTAAAGAAGAGGACGAGAACGGCGCCGGCTTCGTTTCCGAGCGCTGCTCCCGTCCTCAATGGCTTAGCATCCGCTTCCTCACGTTCGCGGCTCTGCTACGCGTTAAATCGACCGGGCCACCCGCATGAGCGGCCCGTTCACATCAGGCTAGTTGCCGGCGGTGAAGTGCACGCGCCGGTTCAACTGCCAGCAGGACTCGTTGGACTCGGTACACTGCGGCCGCTCCTTGCCATAGCTGACCGTGCGGAGACGGTTGGCAGGAACACCGAGCTGCACCAGGTAGTCGCGAGCCGAGCTGGCACGGCGATCCGCCAGGCCCAGGTTGTATTCGGCCGAACCCCGTTCGTCGGCGTGGCCTTCAATCAGAACCACGGCGTTCGGGAACTCCTGGAAGATCGACCGGAGGGCGTCTGCGTTCCTCGACAGCGTCGCGCGGGCATCCTCACGAATGTCGCTGCGGTCGAAGTCGAAGTAGGCGTCCTGAACCTCGCTCGCCAGCCGCTCGCTCAAGGTACGCTTGGGCGGATCCGGCTTCGGAGGCGGAGGCGGCGGCGGAACTGTGACGTTCACCGACGCGCTGGCGTTTACGGTACCGCCCGGCCCGGAAGCCGTCAGCGTGTACTGGGTTGTGTTGGTGGGGAACACCTGCCGGGTTCCCTGGCTGGGAACCGAACCGATACCGGGTTCGATCCGGACCTCCGTCGCGTTCGAAACGTTCCAGCGCAGCGTAGCGGACTGACCGCGCTCAATCGTCGACGGCTCAGCTGAGAACGTTGCGGACGGCTTGGCTGGCGGCGGCGGAGCCGGAGCCGGAGCCGGCGGCGGTGGTGGCGGCGGCGGTGGCGGCGGCTGCTTGCGGCAGCCGGCCACGATCAATCCCAAAGCAATTGTCAGCAAAAGTGCTGATAGTTGTCGCTTACTCATCCTCTGCGTTTAGCCTCCTGAAAAAGCTTACGTACCCTATGTACTACTTACTCCAAACGGGCATTTCGTTTCTGCCCTGTGTCGTCAGGCGCCGGGCCTGGGTGCCATCGGCCAGCATGGTCCAGATCTGAGTGGTTCCACTCCGATTGGAGGAGAAGACGATATGGCGGCCGTCGGGCGACCACGTCGGATTCTCGTTGCGGCCGCGGCCGTGCGTCAATTGCACGACTTCGCGGGTCGCGACATCCATGATGAAGATGTTCCAGTTGCCCGGCTCAAACCCCCGTGTCCAAGCGAACGCGATATGCTGCCCGTCAGGATGCCAGGCGGGATTGCTCGCCGCCCCCTCCCCCGTCGTCAGCCTTTGCACATCCGCGCCGTCAATATTCATCCTGTAGATCTGCTGTGGACCGGAACGGCCCGAAACAAAAACAATCTCCCTGCCGGTCTTCGGATTGACCTTCGGTTCGACCTCGATCGCGGTGGAATGGGAGATGCGCTGCAGCCCGCTTCCGTCGAGGTTCGACCGGTAGATCTGCGGTATACCAGTCAGAGTCGATGAAAAGAGTATATGCTGTCCGTCAGGTGTAAAGCACGGCGTTGCGTTCATCGAAGCTACCTGGTTGTAGAACGGCAGAATTCTGTTTGTCTCCAATGAATGTATCACGATCGCGGGGTTTCCCTTTAGATAACTTGTGTATGCGAGTCTGGTTCCGTCGGGGGAAACACCCGGCATGGTGGAGATGACGGCGTTTCGGGTGATCTGGCGCTGGTTGGCGCCGTCGTAGTCCATCACCCAGATCTCCTTGTTGCCGCGGCCGCCGCGGTCGGAGACGAAATAGATCTTGGTTCCGGCCAGGCTGGTGGCGCCGAACTGTTCGAGGATATCGGCGGCGAACTCGTGGGCGACCTTGCTGGCGCCGGCAGCGTCGAGGGAGCCGAAATAGAGCTTGCCGATCAACTGGGCGTTGGCGATATCGGGCAGCGTGACGTTATAGAGCCAACCGAACAGCACCAGTTGGCCGTTCTGTTCGGCGGCATAGCCGAAGGCCAGGTAATTGGCATTGACGGGCGGTCCGGACCAGTCCGTGAGCCAGGGCCCCTGGCGGATGGGCTGGGGCGGCGGCTGGTTGCGGCGAACCGGCTGGGACGGCGGCAGCGGGGGCCGGAAGTCCTGGGGACGCTGAGGGACCTCGAGCGGGTACATGCTCTTGGGAGCCATGCGGAAGACGGCCGACTCCTGAATGTCCCGGAAGAGCGTTTCGTTGAAGGCGCCCATCAGTTCGTGGGCTCCGCCGGCACCGCGGAAATCGGGGATTGCGATTACCGGCGGCTCGGCCGATTTCAGGATTCGATCTACGATATCGGTGCGTCCCTGGGCAATCAGGGCGGCGACGGCGATCAGGACGCCGCAGGCGGCAAAGAAAAGCTTTTTCATCATCGCTGTAACTCGAACCATAGCTCCACGCTGGCTGAATCTCGGCCATAGCCTACCGGGAGCGGAGGAAAGGGGCTGGCATCCAGGATAGCGCGCTGCGCCGAGAAATCGACAGCGGCGTTGCCGCTGCTCTGGAAGATGCGCACGTTCCGCACTTGGCCGTTCTTGAGGATGTCGAAGGCGACGATGGCGGGCATGCGCTGCATTTGCGCGTTGAGGCCCTCGGTTCGCCATTTCTCGGCGACGCGGTCGCGCATGAGGGCGGCGTAGGCGCCGAAGCGGTTCCCGAACGGGCTCGATGGGCCGACGCCAACGCCGGCCGATCCGGGAGCTCCGCTGAACATCGGCGAGACGGCGGCCTGGCCGGTCGAGCTATGAACCTGGTTCTCTGTGGGCTCGGAGGGGCGGTAGCGCTGGCGGCTGGCGGCGATGTCGGACTGGCGCTTGGGCATCCGCTTGGTCTTGAGCGCGACGGCGTCCGGCTCCGGCTGCTTGGGCGCGGGCTTGGCCTCCTGCGGCTTGGGAGGAGCCGCGGGCGCCTGAGACTGGGTGTCGTTGGCTACCGGATTCAGCTTGCCAGGGCGGGGCGGGACCGGGATGGTTTTGACGGGGTTGATACCGACCGCGCCGCCGCCGCGCGAGGTGGGGTCGCCCCAAGGCTCGCGGGTCCCTCCGGCGAGAGTCCAGACCACGGCCGTGACGAACACCGCCGCGTGGAGGCCGAGGGCCGCAATGAACGGTTTTCGGATCGACTCTCTCTCGTCGAGAATGTCGGCGTGGCCTGGCATGGTCGATCTATCTCCGCGGCCGCGATGCCTCGTCCTCGGGCTGCGTGACGACGTTCACCTTGACTCCGCCGTCGCCCAAAACCCCGATCACCTGCGCAACGATGTCCCAGACGGCTCCCTTGTCGGCGCGCAGGAAGACCGGCTGATCGCCGAACTGGCGAACAACTTCGGCGCTCAACAAGTTGATATTGACCGGGTTTTCGTTCAGGTACAGTTCCCCGCTCCGGCTGACCGTGACGACCGGCAGCTCCTGGGTGCTCTCCCGGACCTGCTTCACCTTGGGGACTTCAACTTCGAGGCCGAACTCCATGACGTGCGCCGTAAGCATGAAGATGATGAGGAGCACCAGGACGACGTCGACCAGGGGCACGACATTCATTTCAGAGATGGCGCCGGTGGAGCCGTAGCGGCGTTTGCCGCCGAATCCGGACCCGTTCTGGAAGGAGAACGCCATGCGTCAGTCCTCGTATGACCTTTCCGAGACGTTGAGGAATTCGAGCGAGAAGTCCTCCATGCGGGCGCCGAACTCGCGGATGACGTGGCCGAAGTGGTTGTAGAAGACCGCGGCGGGAATCGCGGCAGCCAGACCCATCGCCGTGGCGACAAGGGCCTCGGCGATGCCGGGCGCGACGGCCCGGAGGCTGGCGCTGCCGGCGAGTCCGAGGGCCTGGAAGGCCTGAATGATGCCCCAAACCGTTCCAAAGAGGCCGATGAAAGGGCAGACGCTGGCGGCGGTGGCCAGCCAGTTCATATTCCGTTCGAGTTTCGTGATCTCTTCGCTGATGCCCAACTGAAGGCTCCGCTCGAGCGCGAGCTTACTGGCCAGGGTGCCGCGCGATTTCAGTTGGCGTTCCACCTCGGAGTATCCGAAATCAAAGACCGCAACCAGAGGCGAGGCGCGGAACTGTTCGCTGGCGACGGCGACGGCGTCAAGTCCCGGAGCCTTGCGGAAAGCGCGAAGGAATCGCGAGTTCGCGACGCGGGCATTCCGGAAGGCATTCCACTTGGAGAAAATGATCGTCCAGGACAGAACCGACGCAAGCAGTAACAGGACCAGAACGGCCTGAGAAATCGGACTGGCTCGAAGCACAAGCTCCCAAATGCTGACCTGCAGCAGTGCAACGACGTGTGGTACCGTCAACCCGACTCCTTTCGCGTATAGCATCATTGTACCTACAGAAACTCTCCCGACACAAAAAACAGGAACTCACATCGATGTTTTTTAACGCGTGTGGCGCGGCGCCGGTTCGAGCGGCGGCAAACCTCGTATAATTGCCTCGAATGCTGGTCGAACTGGTGGTGGAAAACTACGCCGTCGTGGAGCGCCTGCGTGTGCGCTTTCACCGTGGTTTCAACCTGCTGACGGGAGAGACGGGAAGCGGCAAGTCGATTGTGGTGGATGCGCTGGGGCTGCTGTTCGGCGGACGGGCGTCGGCCGATATGATCCGATCCGGGGCGGACCGGGCGCGCGTGTCGGGCATCTTCGAGGCGCCGGCGGACGCGGAGTTCCGGGCGCTGCTCGACGGGGCGGGCGTCGAGATCGAAGAGGACGAGATCCTCATCGAGCGCGAGATTCTGCCGGGCGGCAAGTCGCGGGCCTTCGTGGCGAACCGGCCGGCAACGGCCTCCCTGCTCAAGGAGATGGCTCCGTGGCTGGGGGATATTCACGGGCAGCATGAACAGCAGCGGCTGTTCTCGGCAGAGGCGCAACTCGACCTGCTGGACGCCTTTGCGGGAAGCAGGGAGCTGGTGGAGCGGACCGGCGGGATCTACGGACAGTGGCGGGCCTGCGCGCGCGAACTGGAGGAGCTGGAGCGTTCCGAGCAGGAGAAGCTGCGCCTCCAGGACTTGTGGAGTTTCCAGCGAAGAGAAATCGAGGATGCCGAGCTGAAGCCGGGCGAGGATGCCGAGCTTGAGAACGAGCGCCGGATCCTGCAGAACATGGCGCGGCTCCAGGAGAGCGCGAACGCTGCGTATGCGGCGCTGTATGAGGCGCCAGAGTCGGCCATCGCGGGGCTGAAGATCGCGCTGCGGCGGATCGAGGAGTTGTGCCGGATCGACGCGAGCGTCCAGGAGATCGCCGAGACGCTTCGGCCGGCGCAGTTCGCGGCCGAGGAGGCGGCGCACGCGCTGCGGGGTTATCTGGGGAAGCTGGAGGCCGATCCGGCGCGGATCGAGGAGGTAGAGGCGCGCCTGGCCCTGATCGATAAGCTGAAACGGAAGTACGGGGCGAGCGTCGAGGAGGTTTTGGCATTCCTCTGTGAAGTGCGGAGCAACCTGGAGGCCCTGGAGACGGCAAGCGAGCGCCGCACGGCGCTCGAGGCGGAGCAGGCGCGGCTGCGGGATGAGTATGGATCGGCTGCCGCGAAGCTGACGGCGCATCGCAGAGGGGCCGCCGAGCGGCTGGCGCGGCAGGTGGAGACGGAGCTCGAAGAGCTGGCGATGGGCCGGACGCGGCTGCGGATCGACGTAACGGCGGCGGCGCCGTCGGTTTCGGGCTCGGATGCCGTGACCTTCCTGGTTTCGACCAACGCCGGGGAGGAACCGAAACCGCTCGGCAAGGTCGCAAGCGGCGGTGAGTTGTCGCGGATCGCGCTGGCGTTGAAGACTTGCATCACGGCGGTTGCGGCCCCGGCGGCCGCGGGCGAGGTCCCCCGGACGCTGGTGTTCGACGAGGTGGATGCCGGCATCGGCGGGAGCGCCGCCGTGACGGTGGGGCGAAAGCTGAAAGAGCTGGCCTGCGGCAACCAGGTTCTGTGCGTGACGCATCTGGCGCAGATCGCCGGTTTTGGGGACCACCATTACCTGGTGGCCAAGCGGGAGATTAAAAACCGGACCGTGGCGACGATCGAAGAGATCGAGGGCGAGGCGCGGGTGCGGGAGATCGGGCGGATGCTCTCGGGGGACCATCTCACGCCGGAAGCGCTGAAGCACGCCGCACAGCTCATCCGCGGCTGAGAGGGCCGAGTGGGATATACTCGACTCCGATATACCGTCGGAGCCACGCATGTATAAACTACTCATTTTCACCCTGCTGCTCGGGTCCGCCCTGCCTGCCCAGAACGGAGACTCTTACGCTCCGGACTGGGTTTCCATAGAAAAGAACATCCCGTACGGGCCTCATGCGGAGACCGTGCTCGATATCCTGCAGCCGAAGACGGCGCTGGCCGGACGCCGGCCCGGCGTGATCGCGATTCACGGCGGCGGCTGGCGGGGAGGCGCCAAGGAGCGCGAGTTCGACCGGCTTTGCAAGTGGTACCTGGAGAAGGGGTTCGTCGTTGCTAACGTGGAGTACCGGCTGACCAAGGTCGCACCGGCGCCGGCCGCAGTGGAGGATGTGCTGGCGGCGGCGAACTGGTTCCGGTCCCATGCACAGAAGTACAACGTCGACCCGAATCGAATCGTGGTGACGGG
Source organism: Bryobacteraceae bacterium (assembly GCA_046289265.1). Taxonomy (GTDB): domain Bacteria; phylum Acidobacteriota; class Terriglobia; order Bryobacterales; family Bryobacteraceae; genus JBKBWD01. Next base: position 14,257 of record JBKBWD010000078.1, read on the forward strand.
CGGGTCGGCCGGGGGCCACCTGGCCCTGATGGTAGGAATGACACCACGGTCGGCCAAGCTGGGGACACCGGCGCGGGTAGCCGCGGTGGTTAACTTTTACGGGATTACGGACGTGGGAGATTTGATGGAAGGTCCGAACCTTAAGGAGTACGCGGCGGCGTGGGTTCCGGAGCAGGATGGGCGCCGAATGCTGGCGCGGCGGGTGTCGCCGATCAACTACGTCCGGAAGGACGTGCCCCCGATCCTGACGATCCACGGCGATGCCGACGAGACGGTGCCCTACGATCACGGGTTTTCGCTGACGAAGGCGCTGCGGGATGCGGGCGCTCCGGCCGAGATGATCAGCATCCGGGGCGGAGGGCACGGATTCCCGCCGGAGAAGATGGCGGAGTTGTACCAGCAGATTGGGGAGTTTCTGAAGCGGCACAAGATTTATTAAGGGATCGGCGCGGCAATATCGATTTGTCCACATTGACGCTGACCTCCTTCCGGCTCTCTCACCGATGTTTCGAACGACGGGGCGGTACACTGGTGGGCGGATGTCTGTTTACGACGAGCGGAAAGAAGAGCTGGAGCGATACGAGTTCATGATGGGGACCGAACGGGGGCGGCTGGCGCTGACGCTGGATGTCCTTACGGATGCGCTCGTACTGGTGGGGCAGCACGGCGTCTACTGCCAGAGCGCCCGGCAGCCGGGCAAGCCGGCCATGGATATTCAATTGATCTCGAAGGGGATCGTCGAGGCCAAGGAGCTCGTATCCTCTGTCATGGAGGAGCTGAAACGGGCCCGGGCGACGAAGAGCGGGCCGGCTACAGGTTTTTCAGAAACGGATTGAGCTCCTTCTCCCTCCCGATGGTCGTCCTGGGACCGTGACCGGGGATGACGACGGTCTCCTCGGGCAGTGTGAGCAGCTTCTCCTTAATCGAACGGAAAATCATGCGAGTGTCCCCGCCGGGCAGGTCGGTGCGGCCGATGCTGTCGCGGAAGAGCGTGTCACCGGCGACCAGGGTGTGCTCGGACGGGATCCAGATCGAAATGCTGCCCTGCGTGTGGCCGGGGGTATGGAAGATGTGGAAGGGGCTGGCGCCGAGCGTGAGGGTGTCGCCGTCGCGCGCGGGCGTGTCGATGTCGGTGCGGGCGGGCGTATCCATGCCGAGCCAGGCGGCCTGTTCGTCGAGGTGATCGTAGAGCGCCTGGTCGTTGGCGTTCATGTAGACCGGGGCGCCCGTGGCGCGCTTGAGTCTGGCGGCGCCGCCGATGTGATCGATGTGGGCGTGCGTGATCACGATGGCCTTGACGGTCAGGTTGTGGCGGGCGAGGGCCGCGACAATGTCGTTGATATTATCGCCGGGGTCGACGACGATCGCCTCGCGGGACTCCTCGTCGCCGAAGATCGAGCAGTTGCACTGCAGCATACCCACCGGAAGCACCACATGGATCATACGTCCCGAGTATACTGGACGCATGGATCCCATGCTTGCGGCCTTTCTCGGCGTGCTGATGCGATGGATACACGTCACATCGACGGTCGCGCTGCTGGGCGGGGTTCTTTACGCGCGGTACATCGTGCAGCCTTCGATGAAGGCCCTGACGACGGAAGGGATGTCGAACCTGGCGCAGCAGACGTCGGTGCGGTTCCGGTCCTGGATCGTCGGGGCGATGGCGGCGTTGCTCGGCTCCGGCATCTACAATCTGCTGACGAAGCCGTTCGTCCCGCGCGGCTATCACATGTGGTTCGGCATCAAAATGCTGCTGGTGCTGCACATCTTTGCGGTGTTGTTTCTGCTGGCCAAGGCGCCGGCGATCAGTCCGGAGCAGCAGGCCAAGCGGAGCCGGTGGATGTCCGGCATCGTCGTCTCCGGCCTCGTCGTGCTGCTGATCTCGGCGTACCTGCGCTGGATATCGATCAAGATATGACCAAAGGCTACCAGGCGCTTCGCGAGGGAGCGGCGTGGATCGACCTCTCCTCGCGCGGCAAAATTCGGGCGGCGGGAGAAGACCGGAAACGCCTGCTCCATGCGATGACGACCAACCAGGTGGAGCCGCTCGAGCCGGGCCAAGGGAGCTACGCCTTCTTCCTGACGGCTCAGGGCCGGATCCTGGGCGACGTGAACATCCTTTGCCTGGAGGACGCGCTGCTGCTCGACACCGAGCCGGAGACATGCGAGAGGCTCCACCAGCACCTGGACAAGTTCATCATCGCCGATGACGTGACGCTGGAGAACTCGACGGCGCGGATCGTGACGATCGGGGTGGAGGGTCCGGGCGCAGAGGCGTTGCTGGCCGGCTTGGGGGCTCCGATTCCTGCGGCCGACCGCAGCTTCACGCACTGGGGCGACCGGATTGTCGCGCGAATCAACGTGACCGGCGGACCAGGCTTCTTTCTCTTGGTTCCGGCCGAGACACGGGACGAGGTCGTGAAGGAATTGGAGGGCGCGGGTGCGGTCGAGGCGACGGCGGAGGACGTGCGCACGGTGCGGCTGGAAAATGGCAAGCCGCGCTATGGTGAGGACATCACCCAGTCCAATCTGCCGCAGGAAACGCAGCAGATGCAGGCCCTGAATTTCCAGAAGGGCTGCTACCTGGGCCAGGAGATCGTCGAGCGAGTCCGCTCGCGCGGGCATGTGAACCGCAAGCTTGTGCAGGTGCTGCTCGATGCCACGGAGGTTCCGCCGCCGGGGACGAAGGTCCTGACAGGCGAAGGGAAAGAGGCCGGCGAGCTGACGTCGGCCGCTTGGTCGCCGGCGGTCTCGAAGGTGGTGGCGCTGGGATACCTCCGGGCCGAGCACCTGGTCTCTCCGTCCGCCCTAACCGTGGCGGGCATACCCGTGGAGCTTACGCCGCCGGCGAAGTAGCCCGCGCCCGCATCTCCTCAAGTACGGACCTGGGCACCGCGATGTTATTCCGGTAGCCAAGGCCCAGGCGAATCGAGGGCTTATTGGCGCCGTGAAAGTCAGAGCCTCCGGTCACGATGAGTCCGTAGCGGCGGGCGATGGAAAGATAGCGCTCCACGTCGGCGGCGCTATGGTCGGAGTGGTAGACCTCGATCGCCTGAAGCCCGGCGTCGACCATGACCGCGATGAGACTCTCCTCCTCGTCGTGATTGCGCTTGCCGAGCCGGATCGGGTGCGCGAGCGACGACAGTCCGCCGGCCTCGCGGATGCGCCGGATTCCCTCCTCGACCGACGGCTCCTCGCGCTCGACATACCCCTTAGCGCTCTCGTCGAGATACTCGTCGAAGGCTTCCTGAGAGGTCTGGACGTAGCCCTTTTCCACCAGGAGGCGGGCAAAGTGCGGCCGGCCCGCGATGCTGCCCCCAATGCGCTCGACCTCCTCGATGGCGATATCGACGCCGAGCAACCGGAGCCGCTCGACCATGCGGACGTTGCGGTCGCGGCGCGCAGCCTGGATCCCTCCGAGCCACTCGCGGAACTCGGACGAGGGCGGTTGCCGAAGAAAGTAGCCGAGCATGTGAACCGTTTTGGCGCGCTGGATGGCAACGTGGAGCTTGGTGCTGAGCTCGATGCCGCACACCAGGTCCAGGCCCTGCTCCGCGGCGAGGGGTGCGGCGGCATCATAGCCGGCGAAGGTGTCGTGGTCGCAGATAGCGAGCGCCTCAAGCGGAACGGCGAGCGCCTCCCGCACGAGTTCGGCCGGGGTAAGCGTCCCGTCCGAGGCGTTAGTATGCGTGTGAAGATCGATCAAATGCGATAAATCCCAGATCCTCTAGTTTAGCCCACACCCTGGCGGCGCTCTCCTCGACGGTCTCGCGGGAGGAATCGATCGTGACCTCTGGGTTGGCAGGCGGTTCGTAGGGATCGGAGATGCCGGTGAAGCCGGGTATTTCACCCGCGAGCGCGCGCTTGTAGAGGCCCTTCACGTCGCGTTCGGCCAGGACCTCGATGGGGCAGTGTGCGTAGACCTCGACAAAGTTTCCGATGCGGGCGCGGACTTCCTCGCGCACGGCGCGATAGGGCGAGATCGCGGCGACGACCGCGATGACGCCGTTGCGGGAGAGCAGTTCGCAGACGAAGCCGATGCGGCGGACGTTTTCGTCGCGGTCCTCCTTGCTGAAACCGAGACCTTTGGACAAATGCGTGCGAACGACGTCGCCGTCGAGGAGTTCGACTTTAGCGCCCGCCTCGCGGAGACGGCCGTAGACGATCTGAGAAATGGTGCTCTTGCCGGCGCCGGAGAGGCCGGTGAACCAGAGTGTAAAGCCTTTATGCATCCTTCGATTCCAGAATTTCGCGCAGCAGCACGTCGAACCGGCGCTCCAGTTTGCCGGAGGGGGAGAAGTGCAGGCCGCACTCCTTGGAGCTGTCGAGTTCCCACCACCAGCGGCCGGCGCGCTCGTCCTCGCCCGCTTCGACGGCGCGGGTGCAGGGGGCGCAGCCGATGCTCGTGTAGCCGCGAGCGTAGAGGGGGTGGAGCGGGACGTCGTTCCGGCGGGTGTACTCGTCCACCTGCTCGCGGGTCCAGTCTGCCAGAGGGGAGAGCTTCCAGACTCCGTTGATCTGTTCGGCTTTCGCGACGGCGGTGCGGGTTTCCGACTGGGAGCGGCGCAATCCCACGGCGTAGGCACGGAGTTCCCGGAGCTTACGCTCAAGCGGCCGCACCTTGCGGATGTGGCAGCAGAGGTTGCGCAAAGCAGGCTCGCGGTAGAAGAGATTCGAGCCGTAACGCTCGACCATCGATTCGACTTCGGCACGGTCCGGGAGAACGGCCTCGACGGCGACTCCATAGCGCTCCCGCACTGTCTCGATCATCCGATGGGTCTCCTCAGGCAGACGGCCGGTGTCCAGCGTGATGACGCGGAATGGCAACCCGATCTTCGCAGTGATGTCGATCAGGATCATGCCCTCGGCCTGGAAGCTGGTCGAGATGGCGAAATTGCGTCCGTAGGTTGCGACGGCCCAACGGAGCAGATCCGCGGCCGGTGCGCTCTCGAGTTGAGATGGAAAGGACAAACGGACGATTACCCTAATCTCTATCAGGATATAGCAGTATGGCTGGGAGCCGCAATCAGCGGCGCTGGAGGCCGCCCGAGGCGCCGAGATCTTCGACGTCGAAGTCGAAGATTTCGCCGGCGGTTTCGACGACGAGACGTCCGGGGCCAAGGGGCTTACCGAGGGTGCTGAAGAAGATGGCGCCGTCGGTGGATTCGCCAGGCGCTAGCTTCAGGTGTACCAGCGCGATGGCCGAGGCGGCCGCCGCAGCCTTAATGCGAGCCGAGGAGACCTCGGCGAGGGCCGACTGGCGGCGCTGCTCATAGCCGCTGGTCGACTGAAAGCGCGAGAGCCCATAAAGGCCGATCTCGTAGGTGGAGACCAGCTTGATGACGTCGTTCCGCGAGGCCCGCTCAAACAGCGAATTGACGACGGTGCGGGCAGAACTGGGGTGGAGAACGGTGCCGTCAGATTTGTGGAAGCGAAAGTCCTCGGGGCGGATGACCCAGGGAATCGGCGAACCGTTGGAAATAGCGACCTGAATGATGGAGAACTCGCGGACCTGCGAGGGCAGGTGGGAGTACATGATGGTGACGCCGCCCTTGGTGAGGGTGAGGTACCGGAGTCCGCTGCCGGACTCGAACTCGATGACCTGGGCCCACAGGCTGCCGGCCGCAAACAACAAGGACGGCAAAAGAAGGCATCGGCTCGGCCTGAGCACCATATATCCCCATGATAATCGTTGGGCGGATTGCACTGGAAGCCCTAAACGGTCAGCTCGATTATTGTTCCGGCCGCGGAAGGTCCAGCGCGAGGCGCCGGAAGCCGCGCACCCGGTGAAAGGTGATGTGGCTACTCTTGGCCTGGTTGCCCGACTCTCCGCGTTTGGCGCGGACCGCCAGCAGCAGGTCGTCGCCGTCGGGAACGAGGAAGGGATAGTTGAATGCCTCGCGGGGGTGTTTCGACATGGCGATGCAGCCGGCCTGGAACCAGTTGTGGGCGTCGGCGCTGTACATCAGGATGAGAATGCGGCGGTCGTCGCCGCCGGGTGCCGGGCCGAGCGAGTCGATCGGGATGTTGCCGGCCATCCAGTACAACCGGGAAGGCGGGTCGTAGACGATGTGGAGCGTGTTCTGGGCGCCGGGGATCGGGAAGAACTGGCCAAAGGCATGTGTCAGCGTTTTTCCGTCGTCGGCGGCGTAGGTAATAGCAGCCAGACCGGTGGTCGACTGTTTGGTCAGGTGGCCGGCGTCGCTCCCAGGGATGCGGAGGCGGTGAACGAGGCGGAGGTGTTTTTTCACCTCGATGAGGTTCGACTCGAGTCAGTGGTCCGGGCGGCGGCCCTCGACGGGCGCGCGGGTCAGCAGCGGCGGCGTTCCGGGGTATTCGAGGCGGTTGGAGATTCGCCAAGCGGCACGGGCGAACAGGGGTGCGTGACAGGTCTCCGGCGATGACAACCGAGCGCTCGTAGTTGGTCAGGTCGAGTTTGCCGCGGGCGTCCTCGTGGACGCCGAAGGAGCGGTAGAGGAAGCCGTTCCGGGCCAGCACGCCCGTGGGAGCGTTCCAGAAGCCACCCTCAAAAAGTGTGACCGGGTGGGTCCAGGAGCGGCCCTCGTCATCCGAGCGAAGGATAACGATGTTGCGCCGGGGCGCGAGGTTGCCGAGGAGGTAGAGTTTGCCGCCGTGGACGAAGGGCTGGGCCGGGTGGAGATCCAGGGGCGGAAACTCCTGCCAGCTTCGGCCGCCATCGCCGCTGACGGTCAGCCGGAGGCGGTCCGGAAGCTCTGCATTGGCGTCTTCGAGGGTGTGCTCGAAGGTGACGAGGAGTCTGCCGCTCGGAGCTTAGCCAGAGCGGATTCGTAGAGGAAGATTCTGCCCGGCTCGGGCGAAGCCGCGACGGTGTGGACCGGGGCATCCAGCATCGGGCCGTCGGCCGGGAGCGCGGCGGCGAGGAGCAGTAGGAGCGCGGCGCGTGCGAATGGGGTCATCGGAGTCACCGGAGGTTCATCGCGAGAGAGCGGAAGCCGCGAACGCGGTGGAAGGTCGCGTAGTCGGCATCATGGCGGTTGGGCGCACGGACGCTCGATCTGGCGATCACGATGAGGTCCTCTCCGTCGATCACGTGGCTGGGGTATATGAACGACTGCGAAACTTTTTCGGCGCGGGCGATGCAGCCGGCCGGAAACCAGTTGAGGCCGTCGATGCCGTACATCAGCATGAGAAAGCGGCGGTCGTTGCCGCCGAAGGCGCCATTATAGTGACCTCCGGATCGGCGTTCCTCGGGATCGCGGAGTTGCAAGCGGTCCTGGCCGTCGGCGGCGAGGTTGACGGTGGCCCAGAACATTCCAGAGATCTCGTCCCAGAGAATGCAGAACTTGACCTGGCCGCCCGGCATCGGGTGGAACTGGGTGAAGGAAAGATCGATAGCGCGGCCGTCGTCGGTTGCATCGAAGACGGCGGCGAGGTTGGTGGTAGCCTGGAGCGGCGTCTTCACGGCCGCGAGCACACGCAACCGGCCTCCGACGTTCAGGACGTTCGGCTCGAGCATGCGCTGGGAAGGATAGGAGCCTTTGATCCCGGGATTCGCGAGCGACTCCGGGAGTCCGGGAAAGGGGACATGGTTTGAAATGCGCCACGATTCAGGATTCATCAGGTCGGCCGAGAGGTCTGCGGCGACAAGGCGCGGTCCGCGCTTCTCCGTGGCTACATAGTCATCAACGGCCCAATAGATCCGGTTGTCGAGGATCGCGGTCCCCGTCTGGCAATTCCAGAAGTGGCCTTCGAACAGAGTCGCGGGGTTCGACCAGGTGCTGCCGACATCGTCGCTGCGAAGGAGCATGAGGTCGTCTTCGCGATAGGGCGGCGTGCCTTCCGGGTGGGCGAAGAGGTATAGCGCACCGCGGTGCTCCCATGGCATGGCCGAGGTATAGGGCAACTGCGACACGCGGCGCCAAATCCTGCCGCGGTCAGTGCTTCGGAGTATGTGGCAGGTCCAGGCGCCTCCGTCCGGCCTGACCGGGACCACGGCGACGAGGATCCCGTCGGGCATTCTGGCGAGTCCGGGGCCGTCGAGCCCGCGACCTCCTGCGGGATGGTGGAAGACCTCGGTGTAGTCCTGGGCCAAGGGGCGCGCCCAGCAGGCGGCGGTCGGAGCGGAAGAAGTCTGTCCGCTGGCAGCGGTCGCGGTGAGGGCTCCCATCCCCGCGCCGAGCAGGGATCTGCGGCGGATTCGATTCGGCATAACTTGCCCTTGATCGTATGCTCGCCGCCGGAGGCAGTCAATCAGACGGCCGCGGGCGTCACCCCTCGCTTTCGGCCGGGCGGGTGGGGATGAGGCGATAGAGCGTTGCGCGACTGATTCCAAGGACCTCCGCCGCCCGGACGCGATTGCCTCCCACACGCTGGAGAACCCTTGCGGCGTAGCGGCGCTGCAGTTCGTCGAGCGTGACCATCTCATCGGCCTCCGGCGCCGGAGCCGAATGTGCCTCCGCGACAAGCCACTCCGGCAGCTCGTTCAGATCGATCAAGTCGGTATCGGTCATCATGCAGGAGTAGCCGAGGACGTTCTGCAGTTCACGCACATTGCCGGGCCAGGAGTATCGCGACAGCACGGCCTGGGCACGGCGCGTCAGATGGAACGCCGGCCGCCCGTAGCGTGCGGCGAAGAGCGAGAGAAAGTGCCGTTGGAGAAGCGGGAGGTCCTCCCTGCGGTCGGCAAGGCGCGGCAATTTGATCTCGACCATGGCGAGGCGGTAGTAGAGATCCTCGCGGAACTGCCTGGCCGCGACCATGTCGCGGAGATTGCGGTTAGTGGCAGCCACAATCCGGATGTCGACGTTACGTACCACGGGGCTGCCCAGCCGCTGCACCTCGCGATTCTGGATGACCCGGAGCAGCTTGGCCTGCGTCGCAAGCGGCATCTCGCCGATCTCATCGAGAAAAAGGGTGCCGCCGTTGGCATACTCAACCAGGCCCTGCTTGTCCTGCATGGCGCCGGTAAAGGCGCCCCTCGTGTATCCGAAAAGCTCGCTCTCAAACAGCGTCTCGACGATGGCAGCGCAGTTGCAAACGACGAAAGCACCTGAACTTACAGGACTGAGAGCGTGCAGAGCGCGGGCCGCCAACTCTTTACCCGTTCCGGTATCGCCGGCCACCAGGGCAGTCTGATAGTGAGGCGAGATGCGCCGCAGCCTGGAGAAAACCTCCAAAATCAGGGGACTGCGGCCGACCAGCCCCTCCAACTGGCAGGTTTGAAGCAGTTCCGTATCGAGCTTCAGTGTTCGGTGCCGTTCCTGTGCGTCGCAGAGCCACTTGTCCACTTTCTGGCGGAGGCGCTCCACCGGGACCGGCTTGGTGAGGTAGTCGTAGGCGCCGCGCTGGATCGCCTCGACCGCGGATTCGGTGGAATAGTGCGCCGTCATGAGGATGACGTCGATGCCTGGATCGATACTCAGGATGCGCTCCAACAGCTCCATGCCGGAGACTCCGGGCATGACGAGGTCGAGCAGAACCAGATGTGGGCGGGTCTCGGCAACGAGTTTCAGGGCGACCTGCGCGTCGCCGGCGGCACACACCTCGAAGTCTTTGTCTTGCAGGAGACCGGCAACCAGTTCCAGGATGAGGGGATCGTCATCAATGACGAGTATGCGCCGGGAACTCACCTCAACCGGGGCCGCACTCCGGGTATCGGGACAGGAGGGCGAGGAGGATCTCACGAACTCTCCTCCCGGCACTCATCCAGCGGTGGAACCGTACCCGCAGCGGCATCGAAAGCGGCAAGCAGGTTCCGGGCGCCGCGCTGGATATTCCGAACGAATCGCTGCTCCTTGTCGGGTAGAGACGTCGACGAAGAGGCCAGCAGTTCGGAGTAGCCGATGATCGATTGAACGGAATTCCGCAGATCATGGCGAAGCCGCTGGATCGAACCGCGGTAGTGTCGATGGAGTTCCATTGAGCGCTCCTTCTCTTTCACGAGCGATTCGTCACACAATTTCAATTGCATCCTGAGAGCGCGAGCCGCTCGCCGCTGTGAGAAATAGCTCACGCCAAGTACGCAGACGGCGCCCGCCAGCACGGCAACGACAGCCCAAGTCACCGGTTCACACGAGCCCCATCCGTGATCCGCACCCGAGGCACGGAGCGGCAACAGCAAGGTGAGGGGCGCCGCTCTGTGCCACGTGGGCAGTCGAGCTCTACGCCATCCGGACGGGCGTGCCCGGCGTAGCAGATTCACACTGTATGGAAACACACATTAACAATCGACCACTCGGGAGCACTACTGTCCAAATTAGCTGCATTCAACGCGTTTTCCACAGCCTAACTTATTGATGCCATGAAGGCGTGTGAGTCATTGCCGGAGCAGGACCCTCCTGCCCGTCAGATGCTGTCCAAATTGGCAGCGTGCCGCTGGACAGTCGTTTTCGACCAATCCACAGCGCCCAATGCTTGGATTGCGGGCTTTGGAGCCCGCCGGGAGCGGATCAGCAGCGGCGGCGAGATCCTCAGATGCTGTCCCAGCCGTTTGGTGCGGAAACTAATTTGGACAAGAGTGACTCGGGAGGAGCGCTTTAGAGCATGGAATAAGAAATGTCACCTAGAATGTGTACAGCGTTTCCAGAAACTTGGCGAGGCTCAATACTGTTCGTACGGGAGGCTGTTGGATATGGCCACGCCGCGGGCGATGCGAGCGATCCAAGGCGTTAGGATCTCAAAGGGATAGCCGGAAACCGTCACGACGATCCGGTCTTCGGTGGAGTCGGGATCCAGGCGTTGTACGTTCACCATGGAGCGTGTGAGGTTGAACGACGGGGCCGCACCCGAAGGTTCCGCGGGCGAGCCGTAGAGGACGATGTTCTGGATCTTGGTGGCGTCGAACGGATGGACCGTGCCATAGCGCAGTGCATCCCTCACGCGTTCCGTCAGGCTCTGATGGAGGATCAGAAAGTGCGAGACATCGTAGATGGCGACCAGCATCCCGATGAAGACGGTCAGGATCAAAGCCGACTCGAGCATTGCCGAGCCTCTGTCTCGTTTTCGTTTCAACATGTGAACCAAGGCACTACTGTCCTGCGAGCCTGCCGGTATACCGAAATGTCGCGGCCGGTTTCCCGCTCCAGGAAAGAGTTTTAACGGATGTTCACCCCAATGACGCACCACGATTCTCGGCACAAGCTCAAGCATTAACAGGATTTGCGGCGGACGGG
>JBKBWD010000079.1:0-24733 GCA_046289265.1 Bryobacteraceae bacterium
CTCCCGCGTATCGACGCCCCGATAGACGTAGGTGCGCCCGTCCGTCGTATGGGTCGCGTATCCCTTGGCCTCGAGCCGCCGCAAGACCGTGCGAATCGTCGAATCCTTGAGCGGGCGCGCCGGCTCAAGCGCCAGCCGCACGCTCTCGGCCGTGGCATTCCCCTGCGACCAGATCTCGTCAAGAACCAGGTGCTCGAGTTCGCTGAGCGGCGGCTTGGGACGGCGTCGTCCGCTACGAAATGTCACGCTACAAGAGGTAACAGAAAGTCGGGCGGATTACAAGGGGAAGCTCACTCCGACGCCTCGGTGGCGCTGCGCAGCAGCAGGAAGGCCCCCAGGACGAACGGCGGCCAGAGCTGAACCAGCAGCCGTTTCGTCGAGGTCGAAAGGTGCCACTGGAGGTCTACCGGCGTCAGCACGTAAACGCCGAAGTAAGCGAGCAGCATGAGACCGGCAATGAGCAAAGGCAGACGTTCGGTCAGGTCGCTCTTGGATCGTCGAAGCTGCAGTCCGGCAGCCGCCAGAACGAGCAGCAGGAGCGGGTGATAGGGAAACTCACCCAGATCGGCGATGCCTCCTCCAAACGAAGAGGCGATCTGCGTGTAGCGAGAAACGTCCGTGAGCCGCTCCATTCGGGATTGTTGGCCCTCCTGGAAAAACAGCGCGGTCGGAGGAGCCAGAAAGAGTTTGAACCACGCGACCAGCGCAAAAACGGGTAGCGCTCCCGCGAGAAACGCCACGGCGCGCGTCTGAAAGCTGCGAACCCCCTCCGGCAGACTCGCGGCTGCGACGCCAAGCAGGCACAGCAGGGCGAACGGGATCCCCTCGTCTTTGGTCCACGCCGCGAGGGAGGCGCAGAGACCGGCCAGCAGCAGAAGCCTGTGGCGGTCATACCGGCTGGAGAGCGCAATCAGGCTCAGCGCACCGAGGAAATAGAACGCCAGGGGGATGTCGGCGTACTGGGAAAAGGTCTCGCTAACGAACAGGCTCGACGAGAGCAGAATCAGCCCGGCCGTAAAGCCTGTGGTGGCGCACCGGCTCAGAGAGATGGCGGCGACCAAAAGTGTCAGGGTGGCCAAGGCGAACAGCAGTGCCGCAGCCATCGGGACCGCCGTCGGGTTCGCGCCCGAGGTAAATAGCCAACAGCGTGCGATGAATCCCGAAAGCAGGAGCGGATACTCCGAGCGCGTGTAATTCAAGGGCGATAGCGCATGCTGCCAGGTTTCGGCGCCGCCGGCCAGAAATTTGGCCCGCAGATTCCAGATCGCCCAGCCGTCCCAGTTTCCGTGCGGGATCGCACCGGCGAACTCAAGGAAAGACCCAACGGTGATGACCGTCGTAATGAACAGCGCGAGGCCCAGCCCGATCCGGAGGGCCAGGGGTGCCGAAATCCTCGCCGGGGCAGGCGCGGGGGGCGTGGCAGCGGAGCGGCGCAGCATTAGGGCGCCAGCCAGGAACAGGATAGCATCGACCGCCAAAACCGCTTCGGGCGATGCAGCCCCGAAATTGAGCAGCAGGAAATATGCGATCGACGCGAGGCCCACGCCCAATCCGGATCCGAGGGCGGCCGTCAGCAGCCATACCATCGGGCCGCGCACCGCAATTGCCGATCGCAATACGACGTGTGCCCACACAATGCCTGTGAGCAGAGGAAGGGAGAAGGGAAGAATCCACATGCGGATCAGCGGTCCTTCCTGCGGTAGAGGGCCAGTCCCTGGCCGAGGTCGCGCACATACTCGAGTCCGTGGCTGCTGCCGAATTCGGCGTAATCCTGGTACTTCGAAAAGCTTCCGATCACCAGGGAAGGCTTGTGCGGCGAGTCGTAGGCCGTGAGAAGCTTCGGCGCGAGTGCGTACTGCGCCAGGAAAAACGCCGTCTGCCCGCGCGGGTCTTCGATTGGAACGTCGGAAATGTAACCGATCACACGATCCGCGGAGAGCTGTGCTGTAGCGGAGCGGAATCGCTGCACGTGGTCGGACACGTTATAAGGATCGGCAAGCCTGTGCTTCGAAGTCACGGCGAAATAATCGAGCGCCGAGCCGGCAGCAAGCACCGCGGCGGCGCCAAGGCAGACCACGGCGCGCCATGGATAACTGGCGGGAGTGCTTGTGGACACGGCTTTCGGGCTCTTATGGCGAGGTTGCTTCATTGGAGTCCTTGTAGTCCCTTGTCAGTGTACTAGACCCACGCGTCCAGGATTCGCGGCGCTGTCGGCCGTCGGCGTTCCGGGAAGAACCCCTCCGGGTTGTCCTCCTGTTTCCCAAATGGACCTCTATTGAAACCGACACATTTCTATTGACACCCTAATTGACCCATGTTAGGCTTCAGAACTACGTGCAATCTCTTTGTATTGTTTACGTCGAAGATTCTGCCGTGCTGAGGCGGGGGAGCGGCGGCGCAGGTACTGAATGACAGGAAGGCCGGCGCAGTCCGCCGTGCGATTCAGTCCGATGCAGCGTTCGCAGATGCGCATCATCAACTTGGGACAGGTAAGTGGCGAGTGGCACATGAAGCGACTCGACACGAACTCACCGGGCGCCTGCCCGAGCGATTTCAACGAGCAACGAGACGACGGCGCGCCACCTGGATTTCAGGCGCCCGCCGCCGTCACTGTCATCGCGCAATCTAAAAGGGGCATGGGCTGCCAACGCGTGATGCAGCTTGCGCGTGGAATCCGAACCGCGGACGTACTCGCTAAGCCCATGGACACCGGAACGATCGTCGCGTATCATCCATCCATCACTGACCTACCTCGACAAGAACGGAGGATTTATGCAGTGGATTAAAAAAAGCAAACGTTTCGGACGGATCGTCGCTCTGTGTATTTGCATGGCATCTGCGATTACACCTTGCGCCGCGCAATCGACCACCCAGGCGATTCAAGGACTGGTAACCGATACGAGCGGGGCTGTTATCGCCGGCGCCAAGGTCACCATCACGAACATTGCGACCAACGTCTCGCGCACAGTCGAAACCAACACCACCGGAAATTACAACTTCCCGCTTGTGCCGGTCGGTTCCTACACGATTCGCGTCGAGGTCGAGGGCTTCCGCGCCGAGACGGTGTCGGGCGTCCGGGTAGAGACAGGCGCTCAGGTGCGGCAGGACTTCCGTCTGACCGTCGGTTCGGTGCAGGAGGTCATTGAAGTCTCGGCCAGCGCCGTGACCCTGGTCACCGAGAACGCCACCGTCGGCGGCGTCATCGAAAATCGCCGTATCATCGAACTTCCGCTCAACGGCCGCAACGTCCAGAACCTGGCCGTGCTGCTGCCCGGCGTACAATTCGGCGAACGCACCGGCCGCGGCGACGGCAGCGGAGGGTTCCCGATCCCCGGCCAGGGCTTCTCGGTCTCCGCCAACGGGCAGCGCGAGATTCACCAGGTAGTGTCGCTCGATGGCGTTGACGCCAAAGACCCGCGAATCCACATCACCAACTTTGTGCCCTCCATCGAGGCTATCGAGGAGTTCAAGATCCAGACCAACGCCTACACGGCCGAAGTTGGATTCGGCGGTGGCGCGCACGTGAACATCACGATGAAGAGCGGTACTAACCGCCTGACCGGTACGCTGTTCAACTTCCTGCGCAACGATGCCTTCGACGCCGAGCACTTCTTCCTCAACTTCGAGCGGCCCGCGACCGCCGAACGGCTCAAGAAGAACACGCTGCGCCAGAACCAGTTCGGATTCGTGGTGAGCGGTCCCGTGGTGCTCCCGCGCATCTACAACGGCAAAAACAAGACATTCTGGGCCTTTAACTACGAAGGACGCAGGACGCGCGAGGGCGAGGTTGCGACCGAGTGGTGGCCAAACGATGCGTTTCGTCGGGGCGACTTCTCCTCCGTTCAGTTCGGCGCGTTCGACGTCAACCGGCGTTTTCGGAATCCGATCCTGATCTACGATCCGTTCACGGGAACACCGTTTCCGGACAACCGGATCCCCGCTTCCCGCCTGCACCAGGGCGCGCAGAACATCCTGAGCCGCTACGTGCCGCAGCCGATGTTCATCCAGGAGGACCCCCTCGACTTTACGGCGCGCCGGGCTGTTCACCAGCCGGTGAACGTCAATACCTACTTTTCCAGGGTGGATCACCACTTCAGCGACAAGGACCGCATCTTCGTGCGACTGGCCTGGGACCGCTCCAATCGCGAGAACAACCATATCAATCCGAACCTGCCCGTGAAGGTGACCTCGGAGGTCACCAACCTCGCCTCTCAGTGGGTCCACATGTTCAACCAGAATATGATCAACGAGCTTCGTTTCGGCTTCAACAAGTCCGACGACCTCACCCGCAATCCGCGCATGTTTGACGAGAGCTTCGACATGGATGCACTGGGCGTCGGCGAGTTTCGCATCCGCGGAGACGGCAACCGCAAGCTGCGCCTGCACGAGCAGGGAATTCCGCAGATGACCGGCCTTCCCTTCACGATGCAGGAGCGGACAGCGGGGAATGGCTTCGACAACATGAACACCATTCAGGCGGGCAACCACGTCTCCATGATCAAGGGACGCCACAATCTGAAGTTCGGCGGCGAGGTCTACCTGATCAACATGGAGCGCGGCGCGGCGAACCTTGCGGAAGGCGCGCTCGACTTTTCGCCGCTTCAAACCGGTCATGCTTTCGCCTCGTTCCTGATGGGACTTCCCAATCAGACCCGGACACCGGAAGGACTTCCTCTCACCTATCCCATCTCGAACCGCTTCGGCCTCTATATCCACGATGACTGGAAGGTGACACCGAAGCTGACCGTAAACATCGGCCTCCGATTCGACTACGTCGGCGTTCCCTATGATCGGCAGGGGTTGTGGCGAACGCTGTCGTTCCCCGGAGACCGTGTCGCTGTGGATGGCGGGAAGGGATTCACCAAGCCGGACGGCACCGTGATTCCGATCATCTCGCCGCCGCATGTTGACGAGCGCGGGGCCGTAAAGCTGTTCGACCAGGACGTGCGCTTCTTCATGCCGCGCGTCGGCATCGCTTATCGCCCCGCCGAGAAGTGGGTGTTGCGCGTGGGCGCGGGTTGGTTCGATAACATCAACCACCTCAATACGTTCACCATCTTCAACCTGATGCCGCCCAAGGCGGGCAACGAAATCTACAATACCCAGACGGAGCCGGCCCAGACCGTGCCGGTGACCGGGCTCAACGGCCAGAACTTTAACGTCCAGACCCGGCGTTACACACCGACGTCGAACATCCTCTCGATGGACGATCCTTTCCTGGCACGAGCGCAGGGCGGACGAACCATCCGGCCTGTGAACGTGATCGGCTCTCCGACGGATTACAACGACGGCTCGGTCTGGAAGTGGAGCTTCGATATCCAGCATGAACTCCCGTGGCAGACTGCTCTCACGGTCGGGTATGCGGGAAGTAAGGGCTCGCACGTCGGCAACTCGGTCGGTAATTACAACAACCCACGCTTCGCCTCGGTTGCCTTCAACGAGAACAACCGGCCCTTCACGGAGTTCTACGACCCGGCGTTGCCGGAACTGGGCGTCCAGAGGCTCGGAAACATCCGCTACATCGATTCCTACGGCGAGTCGTTCTATCACGGCCTGCAGGTCCGTGTGGATAAACGCACCGCGCGCGGGCTCACGCTCGGGCTGGCCTACACCTATAGCAAGGCCCACGGAGACGGAGAGAACGGAGGGCAGGAAGGCGCCGGTTTCCAGGATCCGATGGACAGAATCGGCTCGCGCGGCCGCTTCCGCTTTGATCAGACGCACCGCGCCGTGACTCACTTTGTCTGGGAGATGCCGGGACGCAACCTGCCCGGCCTTTGGAAGCATGTCATCGGCAACTGGCAGAGCAACGGCATCCTGACCATCGCCTCGGGCTTCCCGTTCACGGTGAACCAGGGCGCCGGCGATGTCGGGATGGCCGCAGGGCCGGTTCGCCCGGATGCCATCAGCGGTTGGGAACTCGAAAATCCCACACGCGCCCGTTGGTACAATCCGCAGGCCTTCCAGCGCGTCACCTGCCAGTTGGCGACACGTCCGGACCTCTGCCGTCTTGGCAACGCAGGCTACAACATTCTGCGCGGCCCCGGCCAGACCCAGGCCGACTTCGGCATGTTCAAGAACATCCAGATCAGTGAAGCAACCCGCGTCCAGTTCCGCTGGGAGGCATTCAACGTTTTCAATACGCCGTGGTTCGGCGATCCGGCCGGCATCAGCTTTTCGAACGCCAACCAGATCGTTCCCGACGGCCCGCGCGACGGCGAAATCCGAAGCCTGCGCACGCCCATGCGCCGCATGCAGTTCGGACTCAAGCTGTTCTTCTGACCGATTACGGCGCCGGAGCGCCCCACGCGCGCTCCGGCGCCGCATCGAAGCGTGCGGCTACCAGTCCACTACGGAACCGTCGTCCGGATCGTAGCGCGTCAGGTACGGCCGCGGTTCTCCGACCTGTGCCTTCAGCTTGTTCTCATCAATCGTAATGCCGAGACCCGGATCAGTCAGATTCGGACGGTGGCCATTCCGCACCGGAGGCAGCGGCTTCGCCAGCAGGTCGGAGTACTCGTTATCGCCGCGCTCCTGGATCAGGAAGTTCGGAATCGACGCGGCGACCTGCATGCTCGCGGCCAGCGAACAAGGCCCCTGCGGGTTATGCGGCGCAAGCGGCGTGTAGTAGGATTCAGCCATTCCAGCGATCAGCCGCAGTTCCGTAATGCCGCCCGCGTAGCAGATATCCGGCTGAAGAATCGTCGCGGCGCGCTTCTCGAGAATCTCGCGGAAGCCCCACTTGGTAAAGATGCGCTCGCCTGTCGCCAGCGGAATGTGCGTCTTGCGCGCCAGTTCCGCCATCACGTCGACGTTCAGGCACTGGACCACCTCTTCGTAGAACCACGGATTGTAAGGTTCGAGCGCCTTGATCAGCAGCGACGCGGTCGGCGGCTGCACCGCTCCATGGAAATCGATGCCGATGTCCACGCCGGGTCCGAACTTGTCGCGCAGTGCCTTGAAGCGCTCGGCGACCTCGTCCACGAACTTTTGTCCTTCGACGTACTTGAACGGAGAACGCTCGGCGCCGCGCGGCCCGACCTTCATCGCATTCACGCCGGTTTCGGGATCGACGCGCCCGTAGACGCGGACGCGGTCGCGGGTCGGTCCTCCGAGTAGCTTATAGACCGGGACGCCGAAGGCCTTGCCCTTGATGTCCCACAGCGCCTGGTCGATGCCGCTCAGGATCGCGGTCTTGATCGGACCGCCGCGATAGAAGGCGCCGCGGTGGATGGCCTGCCAATGGTGCACCACGCGCAGTGGGTCCTGGCCCACCAGGTAGTTGGAAACCTCCATGGCGCCGGCTGCGCAAGCCTTGGCGTCGTCCTTCAGCATCTCTCCCCAGCCGACGATGCCGGCGTCAGTCGAGATCTTGACGAAGACCCACGAGTTGGTGAGAACGAAGGTCTCCATCTTCGTAACTTTGATGTTGTCCCTGGGGCCGATCTGGGCGGCGTCGGTTCTCTCCGCCGTAAACATCGCATCCAGGCCAAACAGTGCGCCCGATCCGATCAGACTGCGAAGCCATGCGCGGCGATTCATCGAGTGAAGTGACATGCAGCGTACCTCCTTATAGAACGCTGGGGGCGTAAGGCGCGGGTGGCCAAACGGTACCCTGTGTTGTATCACCCTGGGAACTGCGCTCACAAGCCGGACGTTGCCCTGGAGGTCACTCCGGCACGTCTGGTGCTCCATAGCACTGTCACGCCGCCGGCCGTTGCCGCCAGGGTGAACCATTGATCCGGGCTTTGGCTCATCGTCACGGGTAGCACGTTGAGCGTGTCCTGGAACAGCCGGTACGGGCCGTAGAGCGCGAGGATGAGGCCAAAGAAGAAGGCCCGGTGGCGCGGGCGGGCTCCAAGCCTAAGGAGTACCGCCGCGACGCAGATACTGAACAGCATCTCGAGCAACCCGAGGTCGAACCGTGTGCCCTCGGGAAAACGCACGCCGAGAACGTGTGCCGTGAAGACGCCGCGATGGTCATGGGCCAGGAAGCACCCGGCTCGGCCGAAAGTCCAGGCGAACGGAAAGGCGTAGCCAAGGAGGTCGAGATAGTGGAACAGCAGTCGTCCGGAACGTTCGGAAGCCGCAAGCACCCCTGCCATCGCGAGGCCCGTGAGTAGCCCGCCGAAAGAGTAAATACCGGGATAAGGACTCGGTCCGGCTGATCCGGCGCCGAACAACAGCGCGCGGAATCCGGCTGCGCCGAACAGCCCGGCGACGACTACCCAGACCGTCCAGCGCCTCGCTGTCGCGACAGGAAAGCAGGTCGCTCGCGCCCGGCGGACCACCATCCAGAAGCCCACGACAATCCCGATCGTTGCCAGGATCCCGAAGGCATGCAAGGTCAATGGTCCGACATGCAGCGCGGGCTGAGGAAAATACGGAATCATCGACGCCGCAGCGGAACCCTCCGCTCAGGGAAAATTGATCGGCAGCATCTGAATTCGCAATGTGCGCGACAGCCGTGGATCGGGTGCGAACTCATTGCACGCAAGGCTCGGATTGCAATCGAAAATCTTGTCGGTCTCTCCCGAGCGCGTGACGAACGTAAAGCGTGACGAGGTCACGGTCTGGTTCATCGAAACGAATCGTCCGTTGAGCAGTCGGCTGGCGATAATGTTACCCTGATTCCAACCGACTACTCGGGTACCTTCGCCTTCCTCTTTCGTGCAGTATAGATCCTTTCCGTCCTGGGTTACCATGCAGTCCTGGACCATCGGAGCGTCATAGCTGGTAATTTTCTCGCCCGTGAAACTGTCGTGGACGCCGATGCTGTTCCCGCTGGCGATGTAGACCCGTCCGGCTCCGCAGGCGACCGAGGACCTTCGTCCCGCATATTCCGGGAGCACCCCTGTGATCGGCGACCCGGCTTCGGGTATCTGAATGTAGCCTGCGCCGGTGGCGCCTCCGAAGTAGTATTTATAGTCCTGCTCAAACTGCTGGAGGTTGATCGGGAACGCTGGAGCCGGGCATAGGGAGTTGACGCGCCCCACACCCAGCGCCACTGCGTGCCGAATTGACTGGAACTTCGGCAACTCTATTTTCGCGAACTCGTCTCCAGCAATTACCACCGCGGATATGCCATTCGGATCGAGCGAAATCGCGTCCACATCGGCTTTGAACTCGACTGTCGGCTCCACTCGGGTGCGTGTTTCCATGTTGATGCGAAACGCCGTCGACTTTTGTAGCGCGATGACGTCCGCAACGCGCGGAGCCGGGACGTCCGGAGGGCTCGGAACGGCCTCGACCCGGCTGATCGCATCCGGAAGATTGCTCGCCAGCGGCTGGCATCCCGCGTAGCTGGCGCTGCACAACAGGGCGGACGGATTCCCCTCACCGTGCACAACATTAAATCGCTCGTTGCCGGTCGCTGTGTCCTTGCTCATTTGCGTTGGAATTAAGCCGAGTGGCTCTTCACCGCCATCCGCTGTTGGCACCGCATGACAGCCTCCTCCGAGTAACCAGGCAAGCGCTATCAATCCGCTCACGGCCGTCGCCCGAATTATCCAGTCATGTCTCATCTTGGACCTCCTCACCGGAATCGAACGCTCTTGTAGGTGACCGTCTTATGGATCACCGCCGCGGAGTCCAGTCCAGCCGCCGTGAACGGTACGGCGGCGCCCGCCGGAGCCGTCGCGAAGAACAGGTTATGGATCGACTGGTGCCGCTGCGGGCGGGCCGGGAGGATGTTGGCGAGCACCTCCGGTCGAACCTGAAAGCTCAAAGCGCCCGCCGGGGCCACACAGACGAAGACAGTCGAGGTATCGGTCGGCATATCGTAGGCCGACCCGCCGACCACCGCCCGCCCCTTCGGCGAGGCGTTCCACTCGAACCGCACCCCCTGCGCGCGGTCGACGGAAGCCAGAGAGTCGCGATTCGTCCACACGAGTGGAGGCTCAATCGCAACGTTTGTCTCGAAGGCGCCCACGTCCGGGCCGCCTGAGGCTCGCAGAACGTAATTGCCAGGCTCAAAGAAGATCGCCGGATCGGGGCCGCCGGCCGGAATCGTCACGGTCGGCCCCGCTGCGATCGCGTTATAGAACCTTCCGGCTCCAATCTGCTGGCCTTGGTGCGTCACGGTTCCGGCAGTGCCGGTCAACGTGAGCGTGCCGGCATTCAGTCCGGCGGATCTGGCCGCGAAGGGATTGACCACACCGCCAAGTATGTAGCCGGATGCCGTATACGCCGTGCACGCTCCTGGCGGGGGCAGGGCGATCATAGGGTTAAAGGCGAACTGCCCGCCGGTTTGTTTCTGGAAAAGCGCCGCAAAGCGGTCGACCGCCGCTCGCCGGATCTGATTAACCCCCGTGTCCAGAAAGAGCGAAATTCTCGTCAACTCCAGGATTCCAAGTCTCTGCCCGCTCACAAACGGTGCAACCAGCGGATTGTCGGGATCGGAGCAGGCGCCGCCGTTCGGGCTGATCGCCATCATCACGCCGTTGCTGACTCGCGACCCGATCCTGATCAGGACGGGCACATAGCAGCCTGCTGGCGCCTCCGGCGGAACCTCAAAGGCGATCTGGTCCACTCCGGCGCAGCACGGCGACCGGCCGCTGTAGAGCTTGTTCGTGACGCGTGCGCCCCCGACCAAAATTTCGACCGGCAGGGGCAGGTCCGCGGCGGGCGGAGCCTGGTTGTCCGGAGCGGTGATCGGGCTGAGGCCGGTCGCCCATAGGATGACGACCTGTCGAGGACGTGCCGTGGCTGCGGGGGAGTTGATCGGGCGATCGCTCTCGGAGTTGACGTTCTGGATCACTCCGGGTCCCATGCCCGCGCCGGTAGCCGTGAAGATTCCGAGCGCATGATCCGCCACAAAGACCGGTACGGGACCGCCCTCGGTACCGCCGAAACTTACCCGCAGGGAATTCCATCCCAACGGAGTGTTGGACGGCATGAGGGCGTTGATTTGGCCAGCCGACACGAAGATGGGGATCGCGTTGACGCTCTGGGATCCCTGGGTAACTCGGATCGAGACTCCCTGAAAGGCATTTTCCAGGGGAAAGACCGATACCTGAGCCGGCGCCGCCGGTCCCAGGTTTTGCCCGAAGATCGAAAAGAGCCCGCCTCGGGGAATGGCGCCGCCGGGCGCTCCGTGAGGAGTGAAGCTTGCCGCGTTCACCACACCTCGATGGGCTATGACCGGCTGCGCCGAAGCGACGGAAACCAGCGCAACAAAGGACAACAAGAGACGAGGGAACACCTGCACCTCCTGGACCGACCGATTTGGATCTACTAAGTAGAATCAGGAAATGATCGCACGAAGTGCAGGAATCTGAGCCCAAAACCTGAACGAATTTCACCCGGAGGCGGAAGATCGAAGGATCTAGAACTCGAACACCGCAAACACCGGGAAGTGATCCGACGGATAGCGCCCGTCCTCGTTATAGGTCACGGTCTCGGCCTCCAGGACGGTGAATGGGCCGCGGTACAGGATCCAGTCAATCCGCGGACCCTTGCTTCGGCCTTCGAAGCCGTTGAACGTGCCCTCCGGGCCGACCCGCCGGCCGGCCGTAGTCCAGGCGTCCTTCAGATTCTCCGTCAGTATCTTATAGGGAGCCGAATCGGCGCCGGCGTTGAAGTCGCCCGTCAGTAGGAAAGGGACGTCCTTGGGCAGCTTCGCACTGCGCTCGGCGATCAACTTAGCCGAATTCACGCGGATGATATTGCCCTGCTGTGTATGGTGAAAATGCGTGTTGTAGTAATAGAATCGCTTTCCGCTCTCCCGCACCTCAAACAGCGCCCACGTGACCATGCGGGGCAGGGAAGCTCCCCACGCCTGGCTGCCAGCGGCCTCCGGCGTCTCCGACAGCCAGAAGTTACCCGCCTCGATCACGCGCAACTTGCTGCGCTTATAGAACACGCCCATGTGCTCGTCTTCGCGGGTGCCCCGCCGGCTGTTGCCGAACCACTCGTACTCCGGCAGGTTCTGGACAATATGCTCGCCTTGAATGTAGAACAGCTCCTGCGTGCCGATCAGGTCGGGATTCTTCAGGCGAATCGTCCGAAGAAACGTGTCCTGCCGCAACTCCCAGCGGTTCGGACCGTCGTCTTTAGCCGGATAACGGACATTAAAGCTCATAACCCGCAGCGTCTCGGCCGGCGACAGGAGTGCGGCAAGCAAAAAGATGGCGATAAGAATCGGGAATCTCATGGGGATGTATGTTGCGAAACAGCGGCCGCTGCCCCGGAGAAAGGGCAGCAGCCGCGAGACTTAGATTACCACAGCACCTTGAGGCCGAACTGAATCTGCCGGGGCGCATTCGCCTGGCTGGTGATCACTCCGAATGCCTGTGCCGTGACGGTGGTGTTGGGATTGCCGAACCGGGGCGTGTTCATCGCATTGAAGAATTCGGCACGGAACTGCGTGGTGACCTTTTCTGCGACCAGGAACTCCTTGAACAGCGACACGTCCCAGTTTCGGACCATGTCGTTCCGCACGTCCGGAAGGAAGCGGGCCACGTTGCCGAAGGTGAACGGCGCGGGCTGGCTGAATGCGCTGGTGTTCAGGTAACTGTCCAGCCGGTCCTGTACCCGCCCGGTTTTGCGCCCGCTCTGCCCGTTGTTGTTCGGCTGGGTACGCGGCGCAAAGAGGCCCGAAGTGTTGCTGGCCGAAAGCGCGATCGGCGTGCCGGACTGGTAGGTGAGGATGCCGTTCACCTGCCAGCCGCCCAGCACGAAGTTTGCCACTCGCGAACTGCCGGTATCGAGCGTCCGGCCCCGCCCGATGGGCAGGTCGTAAAGCACGCTCGCGACGAACCGGTGCGCCACGTCGTGGCCAGCCAGCGCGCGGCTCGCCTCGATGTCATAGGTATTCTGATGGCTGTCGCCCGTATCGATCAGCTTGGCCCACGTGTAATTGCCCTCAAACATCAGGCCCTGGGCGAAGCGACGCTTGAAGGTGTTCTGCCAGGCGTGATAGATCGAATTCGAACCCGGAAAGTACAGCGGTACGATATTGGTGAACTGTGGATAGGGCCGGAGCAGATGCCCACGCGCGATGGTCGGCGACAGGTGCACGCCGTTGTCGACGATCCCGAAGAATGGATTCGGAACGCGCTCATTCAGCGCCGAGCCGAGCGCCAGATGCCGTGGGTCGAGCTGGTTGAAATCCATGCCGGACTCGGCGCTGCTGCTCAGATTCGTTCCACGGTTGCCGACGTATGCCGTCTCGAACAGGATGCCGTTGGGCAACTCCCTCTGGATCGTGAAGTTCCACATCTGGTTGAGCGGCGACGGCGAATCCGGCCAGAACGCCTGGAGGTTCGCGCCTGCCTGTGTAAGCAGTCCGTCGGCCGAGCCTGGAACGTCGCGGAATCCCTCCGGATACGGGTTGCTCAAGCGGTTGAACGGCGTGATGCCGTCGGTCGTCGTCACCCAGGGATACTCAACCCGGAAGCCGAACGGACCCACGGTGCCCTGCGCGGCCTGGCGTGACGGGCCGAAGAAGTGCCCGTAGCCGCCCCGCACCACGGTTTTGCTGTCAAGCTGGTAGGCGAAGCCGACACGCGGCGACAGGTTGTTCAGGTCCTTGTTGAATTGCGTTCGCGGATTGCCGTCCACACCGACGAATCGCACGCCGCCGCGCAGATCCGGGAATCCCGGCACCACGCCGGCCAGCGGCGACCGCGCGTCCTCGTCAAACCAGTTGAAACGGTTGAAGCGCTCCGTCCGCGGCAGGTCCACCTCGTAGCGGAGCCCGAGATTCAGCGTGAGCTTGGAGGTTACGCGCCAGTCGTCCTGGAAGTAGAAGCCGTGATAGAAACTCTGCGACGCGACATTCTTCCAGTTCCGGATCAGCACGTTGCCCGTTGTCCCAGTCCCCAGCAGCAGCGAGGCCATGCTGTTCCCGGCAGTGGCGCTCGCCTGGTTCGGATTCGGGCCTTGTGTGAACCCTGCCGCGAAATTAAACGTACCGGCTGATCGCGCCTCCCACACATTGACGCGAATCATCCGACCCTCCCAGCCGAACTTCAGGGTGTGGTTTCCTTTTACTTGCGAGAGGTTCGAAAGCAGCGTAAACGTATTGAACGTGCTGAAGCGGTGATCATTGCCGCCGAGGTTGACGAAACCGGAGGCGCCGAACCGCGGAAACATCTGGCGGTCGACCACGCTGTCAATCGCGGACGGCAGGCCGAGGCTCGAAGGAACAAAACCCAGACCCTGGTTGTTGAAGTTGAAAAGCGAGCGCGAAACGCCAAAGCGGGCTGTCCATACCGTGGTAGGAGTGAGCGTGTTGGTGTAGTCGATCGACGCGGACGGCTGCGAAACGCCCTGAATTACGCGTCCTTCGGCGATGGTCAGGTCACTCGGAAAGAAAGCCGGTGGCGCATCGATGTTGTCCCGCCAGGAGAGGCGCCCGAAGATTCTTTGCTGGTCGTTGAAATTGTGGTCGATCCGCCCGTCGATCTGGTCCTGATCGAAAGCCCGCGCGCCCGTGTTGATGTAATTGTTCACGTTGGTCACGGCGTTGGTCACCGTGTTGGGCTTCGGATAGAACTTGGCGGCGTTGCGCGCGACCGGATCGATCATCGACGCGGGAATGACGTTTCCGGGAAAGGGGTCGCGGATGAATCCGGAACCCTGGGCGCGAGTCGAGAACGGATCGAATATCCGGATCAGCGAGCCATTGGCCACCCGGGTCTCGCTGAAATCGCCGTTGCGCTGAAGCTCCGTCGGGACCGTCATAATCGTATTGGCAAGCGTGCGCTCCCGAAGTCCCTCGTAGCTCCCGAGGAAGAACGTCTTGTTCTTCACCAGCGGGCCGTTCACCATGCCGCCGAACTGGTTCCGCTTGAAGCTGCCAAGCGGAATGCCGGCGCGGTTGCTGAAGAAGTTATTCGCGTCAAGCTGCGAATTGCGCAGGAACTCGAACAGGCTTCCGTGAAACGCGTTCGTGCCGGACTTGTAGACCACGTTGACGATGCCGCCATTGCTGCGGCCGAACTCGGCGGAATAGTTCGAGCCCATTACCTTGAACTCGGCGATCGCCTCGACCGGCGGGAAAGTCGAGTTCCCCGAGAAGCCGTTCACCGTCGGATGCGCCGTGCTGACGCCGTCCACCAGGATGTCGAGCATCGAATTCCGCGCGCCATTGATTCCGTAGCCCGTTCCGTAGGTTGTACTCACGCTGCCCGTCACGCCCGGCGTGAGGTACAGCAGTGAAAAGACGTTGCGCGTGTTGAGCGGAAGCTCAATGATGCGCTTGTTATCGACCACCTTCCCCAATGTCGAGTCGACGGCTTCGAGCAACGAAGCGTCCGCTGTAACCTCGATCGACTCCGCGATGTTGCCGAGCTCAAGCCGCACATCCACGCGCGCCTGCTGGGCGATCGAAAGCTGGATGCCGCGCTGGACGAACTGCTTGAACCCAGGCGAGGACACCTCGATCTGATAGGCCCCTCGGGCGAGTTCGCTAAAGGCGTAATTGCCCGCCTCGTTCGTCGAGGTTTGCGACGTCCGGTTCGTCTCGACGTGAACGATTTTTACCTCCGCGCCAGCGATCACCGCCCCGCTCGAGTCTGACACCGTGCCCAGGATGCGGCCCGTGAACGACTGCGCGTACGCTACACCTGCCGGCAACAGTGCGCCAACAAGTGTGAAATTAATGAGTCTTAATAGCATGTTCCGGTTAAACATAGATTGACCCCCATGTAAGTCACCAAGTACAGACCTGGTTCGTGCGCCAAGCTCCGATGCCCAGCGTTGGCAACTTCATCGTCAACTTTAACAGGCCGCAAATAACAACGATTAACGGCGTCGTTACTTGACAGTGAATTCCCAGTGCTTCCTCTGCGGCGGATAAGCGCGAGACTCTAGCCGCGGCGCACCCCGTGCGAACCCCGGGCACGCGAAACCCGTATTCGATTGGAGCACCGTAAAGTAAAGTAAAGTAAAATAAAACTATAAAGACAAGACTAGCCCCTGCGCGAAAGCGATACCCCCCCAAGCGCAACGAGTACTACTTGTTCCGGAATGCAGTGTAACCGAATTGTAACCGAAATGCAAGCACGATTCTCGCGCGATCCTGCTCACCTGAACTATAGTCACGTTCAAGGTGGATGGGCACGCCCCCTTTAACCGTTTCGTGCCACGTTTCCCATGATTGTTTCACGGCAAATCTTTATACTCGTTTCAACTTCTGTCGGTCCTTGGAGGAAAACTGAAGTGCGCACTCAGTTGTTGATCTGGATCCTCGCTGGAATCCTTCCGCTGACAGCTTCCGCGCAGGAGGTCCGGGCAAGCATCACCGGTGTCGTCACGGACACTTCCGGCGCGCCCGTTGCCGGCGCTGCCGTGACGGTTACGAACCTCGCGCAGAACATCTCCTTTGCCACCCAGACGAATGAGGCCGGAAACTATGTGACGCCGTTCCTGGCTCCCGGCCGCTATCGCCTGGTTGCCGATCGGGACGGCTTCCGGCAGTTCATTCGCGAGAATATTGTCCTACAGGCGCAGGATCGCGCCCGCGTTGATATCCGCCTCGAAATCGGCGAGTTGACCCAAAGCGTGACCATTTCGGACGCGCTCTCGGCCCTGCAGACCGAAACGGCCACGCGTTCGCAGGTCATCTCCAACGAACTGATCACCCAGGTGCCGACGCAGGGACGCAATCCGTTTCAACTCGCCTGGGCGGCGCCCGGCGTTATCAAGACCGGCGACTGGCGGTACCTGCGCCCGTTCGATATCGCCGGTACTTCCAACTTCTCGATCAATGGAGGCCCCAATCGAGAGAATGAGGTCCTGCTGGACGGCATCAGCAACGTGCGCGGCAACCGGACGGTGATCCACGTTCCCAGCATGGAAGCCGTGCAGGAGTTCAAGGTCCTGACGAACACCTACGATGCCCAGTATGGGCGGACCGGCGGCGGCATCGTCTCGATCGTCACGCGCGGCGGAGGCAACGAGTTTCATGGAACGCTTTACGAGTACTTCCAGGCCGAAGAGTTGAACGCGAACCAGAGCGAGTTGAACCGCGCCGGGATCCCGAAGCCGCCAAACAACATCAATACCTTCGGCTTCTCGGCGAGCGGTCCTGTATATGCCCCGAAGCTCTTCGACGGCCGCAACCGTCTCTTCTGGCTCCTGAGTTACGAGGGCATGAGGCAGCGCTCAGCCGATCCTGGCGTAGCGCGCTTCCCTCTGCAGGAGTGGAGACAGGGCGATTTTTCGAACCTGCTGAACTCGCAAGGCCAGCAGGTGCAGGTCTTCGATCCGCTGACTACCGCGCCTGACGGCTCGCGCATGCCGTTCGCCGGCAACCGGATCCCCGGCTCCCGCATTCACCCGATCGCCGCGAACGTGTTGAGCTTCTATCCGCTGCCGAACTCGCCCGGCGAAGGCCCCGCGCACGTCAACAACTACGTCTTTCCTTCGCGCTGGGTGGCCGATATGGATGAGTGGATCGGGCGGCTGGATCTGGCCGTCAACTCGAGCAACAACGTCTTCTTCCGGTACGGTCAGAATCCGTTCTCCGAATATCGCGGCCTGGTCTGGGGCGGATCCAACGCCGCCGAGCCCACGGGCAACGCGCCTCTGATCCGCAATGGCCGCAATTGGACCTTCGACTGGACCTCCACCCTCAGCCCGCGCATGACCTTCAATCTTCGGGCCGGACTGGCGCGTTGGGAGGAGACCACCGGCAACAGCTTCGGAGCCGGATTCGACCCGCGCCAGTTGGGCTTCTCATCGGAGCTGGTTTCCCAGTTCACGCGTCTCCAGTTCCCCCAGTTCAATCTGGGCAGCTACCAGTCCATCGGCTCCAGCCGCCTGCTCGCGATTGGGACCAACGACAGCTATACCGTGCAGCCCAATATGAACCTCGTCGTTGGCTCGCACCTTCTGAAGTTCGGCACCGAGGCGCGCCGTTACAACGACAACACCAACAATCCGGGCATGGCCGCCGGCAGCTACACCTTTCTGCGGAACTGGACGCAGCGCCGTGCACTTCAGGCCGACGCCACTTCGGGTGACGAACTCGGCTCGTTCCTTCTTGGCCATCCTTCGAGCGGGTTTGTCGATCGGAACATCGACCCCGCGTTCTCGAACTTCTATTACGTCCTCTACTTCAATGACGACTGGAAAGTGACCCCCCGCCTCACCCTGAGCTATGGGCTGCGGTGGGACTACGAAGCGCCGCGATTCGAACGCTACGACCGCATGCTGCGGGGCATCGACTTCTCGGCCGCCAGTCCCATCGCCTCACAGGTTCAAGGTCTGAATCTCCGGGGCGCCGTGCAATTCGCCAACGTGGGCGGCCAACCGCGCGGAGCCTTCGAGCGGGACCGCAACAACTTCCAGCCTCGTATCGGCGCGGCCTACCGGATCTCGAACAAGTGGGTTCTGCGCGGCGGTTACGGCCTCTTCTATCTCGGACAGAACGAGGCGGGAACCCAGCAGGGATTCAGTCGACGCACCAATGCCGTCGTAACGACCGACGGCAACCTGACCCCGGCTGCCAGTCTGGGCAACCCGTTCGCGAACTTGCCGGGCGGCCGCCTGCTCGACGCCATCGGATCGAGCCTCGGGGCCGCAAGTTTTCTCGGCGAGGGCCTGGCGGTCAACTTCCTGAACCGGCCGCTGCCCTACTCCCATCAGTACTCGTTCGATGTCCAGCGGGAACTGCCCTACCAAATGGTGTTCGAGATCGGCTACGTCGGCAACACTCTCCGGCGCCTGCCGGTCGCGACGCAGATGAATGTGCTCCCCGCCGAAGTCCTGGGTCGCCGCACGGCGACTGGAGCCATTGACACCGCCTGGTACAACGAACGCGTGCCAAATCCGATGCAGGGCCTTATCCCGAATAATGCGGCGAAAAATGGCGCGACGATTCCGCGGCAGGACCTGCTGCTCCCGTTCCCGCAGTTCGGCAACCTCAATATGCAGAGCATCCCCGTCGGCCGCCAGCAGTTCCACGGAATGCAGGTCAAGCTGAACAAGCGCTTCGCCCACGGTGTCACCTTCCTGGCCGCCTACAACGTCGGGAAGAATCTCGGCGAGGTGCACTTCCGGAACCCGCAGGACTTCCGACTCGCCGATCCGGACGCGAGCACACTCGAGAAGCTCCCGGTCGACCAGGTCGACATTCCACAGAAATTCGTTGTCGCCGGAGTGTGGGAGATGCCTTTTGGCAAGGGCAAACCCCTCGGATCGGATTGGCGCCCGGCGGTCAACCTGATTCTCGGGGGATGGCAGACGAACTTCAACATCACTTACCAGAGCGGGTGGGCCGTGAATTATCCGAACGCCGCGCAGGTGCGGCCTGGTTCGGCCAACCTTCCCTCCTCGGAGCGGAATATGGCGCGATGGTTCGACACCTCGATGTGGGAGTTTGCGCCCGGCCAGCGCGTGCCGCGCCAGGAGCCGTTCACGTTGCGGAACTTCCCCACGAGGTTTAGCGACGTCCGCGTGCCGGGCTACCACAATTGGGACGCCTCGCTCTCCAAGCAATTCCCGATCTACGAACAGGTCCGGCTCCAGTTCCGCCTGGAACTGGTGAACGCATTCAACACCCCCTGGTTCTCCCGCATGCAGGGCCAGGCGCTGGACGTTGCCAGTCCGACCTTCGGCCAGCTCGATCCGGTGCAGCGCAACCTGCCGCGCTTCATTAAGCTGGCGATGCATTTGTACTGGTAGTCGCTGGACCGGCGGGCGGACTGCGTGCCGCCGGTTCTACAATGACTGGAAGTGACTATCGCTCCGAAGCGCCTCGCCTTATCCCTCGCCGCCCTGTGCCTCCTGCTGGCCGGATGCGCCCGGCCAACGGGCGAGTTCCCCACGCGCGAAGTCAAGCTCATCGTCCAGGCCAGTCCCGGCGGCCTTTCCGACACCATCTCACGCATCACCGCGAGCCTGATGGAAAAGCAGCTTGGAGCGCCCGTGGTCTGCGAAAACCGCCCGGGAGCCTCCGGAGCCCTCGCCTTCTCCTACGTCGCCCGGCAACCCGCCGACGGTTATACCATCGGCCACGCCCCTGTCGAGATCGCCCTCGTCCGGACCATGGGCTTCGCCGACGTCGGCCCCGATAACATGGATCTCCTCTGCCTTGTCGCCAAAACGCCTCCGGCTCTTGCCGTCCCCGCCGATTCCGCCTGGAAGTCGCTCCCGGATTTTCTCGAAGCCGTCCGCGCGCGCCCCGGCTACTACGTGATCGGCAACTCGGGAACCGGCGCTATCTGGCATGTCAACGCCATGCTGCTCGAACGCCACGCCCGCATCCAGGTCATCCACTGCCCTTTCAGTGGAGGCGCCGCGGCCCTTACCGCCCTTCTTGGAGGACACGTCGACGCTGTCGTCGCCGGCGTGAGCGAAATCCTGCCGCACGTCCGTTCCGGCCGCCTCCGTCTGCTCAGCGTCTTTGATCAGGAACGCTCCCGGTTCCTTCCCGACATCCCCACCGCGCGCGAAGAGGGCTACGATTTCGGCGCTCCCGCCTGGAGCGGCTTTTTCGGCCCGCGCGGCATGGACCCGGCCACCCGCCGCACCCTCGCCGAGGCCGTCAGCGCTGCCTACCGGACCGAGGAGTTCCAGAAGATGTGCGAGGAGCGGGGCATCGAGCCGATCCTGCTCGAAACCGACGAGTTCCACGAGTTCGCCACGTCCCAGGCCGACTACTTCGCCCGAATGATACCTTCCCTCTTGAGAGAGAGCCGCTAATGCAACTGCTCCGCCATCCCGACACCAGGGTCGCCCTCTGCTTCCTCGCCGTCGGAGCCGCCGTGATCCTCACGGCCCGCACGTTCCCGGCCGGCGTAGGATCGCTCCCAGGCCCGGCCTTCTTTCCCGTGGTGCTGGGAGGCTTTACGACCCTGCTCGCCGCCCTGGTTCTGTTCCGCGCGATTTGTAGCTCCGCCGAAACGCAGGCCGCTGCCTCCGGCAACCTCCGCGCCGTCGGAATCGTCATCGCCCTGCTCGCCGGCTATCTGCTGCTGTGGGGCTACGGGACGTTCCTCTTCCGAACGCTCCTTTTCCTCACGTTGCTGCTGCGCCTGTTCGGAGAGTCCTGGCGCGCGGCCCTCATCGTCGCCGGCCTCCTCAGCGCCTTCGTCGTACTCATTTTTCAATACGGATTGAGAGTGTCGCTCAGCTAAGATCCCATGAGCCCTGAAATCGTCCACGGACTCACCGCCATCCTTCAGTGGGATGTTCTGCTGTTCCTTGTCGCCGGCGTCATCCTCGGAGCCATCTTCGGCGCGCTCCCAGGACTCACTGCCGCCATGGGAGTCGCGGTCCTCACGCCCCTGACCTTCTGGGTCTCGGCCGAAAAGGGCCTCGCCATGCTCCTCGGAATTTACTGCGGCGCCATCCCCGCCGGCGCCATCCCCGCGATCCTTATTAATATTCCCGGCACCCCCGCCTCCATCGCCTCCAGTTGGGACGGCTACCCGCTCTCCCGCCAGGGGCGCGCTGGACTTGCCCTCGGCGTTAACGCCTTGTTCGGCATGGCCGGACAGCTCACCAGCGTGCTTTTCCTCGCCCTCGCCGCCTTTCCCATCGCCGCCTTCGGTCTCCGCTTCGGACCCGCCGAATACTTCGGGCTCGCCCTCTTCGGCATCAGCCTCATGGCCGGTGTCTCCACCGGCAACGTGCTCAAGGGACTGCTTGCAGGCCTCCTCGGACTGATTCTCGCCTGCGTCGGACTTGACCCCATGACTGCCTACCCGCGCTTCACCTTCGGACGCTCCGAGTTCCTCGACGGCATCGCATTCATCCCCGTCATGATCGGAATCTTCGGACTCGGCGAAGTGCTCCACCAGGTTTGGGAACGCCGATCGAGCACCACCCAGGGCCCCGTCATCCTCGGGCGGATCCTGCCCGGCGCAAAGGATTGGAAGCGGCTCGGTTTTCCCGGTCTCCTGGGATCGGGCATCGGAGCCTTCGTCGGTGCCATACCTGCGGCAGGCGGCGACATCGCCTCGGTGATTGCCTGGGAGCAGTCCCGCCGCCTCTCGAAAAACTCGGCTGAGTTCGGCAAGGGCTCGCTGGAAGGCCTCGCCGCATCGGCCACCTCCTGCAACGCCGCGATCGGCGGGGCCATGACGACCATGCTGACGCTCGGGATCCCCGGCGATGCCCCCTCCGCCGTCCTGATCGGTGCGCTGCTGATCCACGGCATCCAGCCCGGGCCGCTGATGTTCCGGAACCACCAGGCTTTGGTCTACTCGATCATCTTCCTGATGGCCTTCGCCGCCATCCTGATCGCCCTCATCGGACTGCTCGGCGCACGCCCGCTTGCCCGCGCCCTTCGCATCCCCAACCCCTGGCTCTGGACCGGCATCGTCACGATGAGCGTCGTCGGCTCCTATGCGCTTAACAATGCCATCGCCGACGTCTGGATCATGGTCGCCGCCGGCATCCTCGGGTTCCTGTGCCGCCGCCACGGCGTGCCCCTCGGTCCACTGATTCTCGGCCTCATTCTCGGACCCATGATGGAATCCAACCTCCGCCGGGCGCTAGTTCTCAGCCGCGGCGACTGGACCACCATCCTAACCAAGCCCATCGCGCTCTTCTTTATTGTCGCCACCATCGCCTCGCTGCTCTGGCCGCTCCTCAGGCGCCTCCGCCAGAGCGCCTGAGCGATGGAAGGAAACGGACCCCGCTCGCCGGCGTCCAACGGGCGGACGCCATGCGCACACGGCTGGCCGCATTCTGGGAGTATCTCCGGTCGAGCTACTGGTTCATTCCGTCCGTCATGTGCGCCGCTGCCATCCTGCTCGTCGTGGTGCTTCTCAATCTGGAGGACACCCTCATCGAAGGGACCCCGACCGGCCTCTGGTGGCTCTATGCCGGATCTCCAAGCGGAGCGCGAGAAGTCCTCTCCACCATCGCCGGTTCCATGATCACGGTTGCCAGCCTGACCTTCTCTGTCACGATGGTGGCCCTCTCGGTCGCTTCCCAGCAATTCGGACCGCGCCTGCTGCGCAGCTTCATGCGGGACCGCGGCGTCCAGTTCGTCCTCGGCACGTTTCTGGCGACCTTCCTGTTCAGCCTCCTGATCCTCCGCCGCGTGCGCGAGATCAACAACGAGGATGACGTGCCCTACGCGTCCGTTACTGTCGCTCTCGCTCTCACGATCCTAAGTATCGGAGTCCTGATCTACTTCATCCACCATGTCTCCCGGATGATGCAGAGCTCCCATCTGATCGCCGCCGTCTCCCGCGACATCCACGAGGCCATTCAGAAGATTTTTCCCAAGCGGGTCGGCGCCGAGCGCCCTGAGGAGCCAGAGCATGTGCACCGGTCCAGAGTGCCCGAAAACCTCGAGGCGGAGAGCCGGCCCGTGCCCGCCTGCAAAAACGGCTACCTGCAGGCCATTGAGAGGGATGCGCTATTGAAGACCGCCACCCAACGCCAGGTCCTCGTTCGCCTCTGCTTTCGCCCGGGAGATTACATTGTCAAGGGCAGTCCTCTCGTCCTAGTCTGGCCGGGCCGGACCGTCGACGAAGACCTGTGCGGCGCACTGAACGAGTCTTTTGTGATCGGGGTCGAGCGCACCGTAACTCAAGACCTCCGCTATACGGTCGATCAACTCGTTGAGATCGCCCTGCGCGCTCTCTCGACCGGCATCGACGACCCCTTCACCGCCATCGCCTGCCTGGACCACCTCACCGCCGCGCTCTGCAACCTTGCCGAACGCGAAATCCCCTCCGGCTACCGTTACGACGCCGAGCAGCGGCTCCGCATCATCGCCGATCCCGTCACCTTCACCGACATCACCGATGCCATCTTCAATCCCATCCGGGAAGCGGGTAAGAAGAAGACCGCCGTCACGCTCGCCGCTCTCCGCGTCATCGAGGTCGCCTCCGGCCGCGTGCGCCGCGAAGCCGACAAGCACGCCCTCTTCCACCACGCCGCCCTGCTCGAAAAGGAGAGTAAGGAAGCGCTGACCAGCGACGCCGACCGCCAACTCATCGCCGAGCGCTTCCGCCAGGCTGTGCGCCTGCTCGCGTAAGCCAACTGATTGTATCGATCCGGAGGCGAGTGTAAGACATCACAACGAGTTCCCCCGGCTTTGCCGGGGTGACAGTAGCAGTTTGACGTTTGCGGGAGTTTATCGGGAAACTCCAGAGCGTGAGCCGCCAAGCGCGTGAAAAGGAGCTTCCACGATCGACGACTATTCCAGTTTAGTATCAATCTACCCGGTCTAAACCCACCGCCTTTCAGGCGGTTCCGCTTTGAGCAGGACTCTATGAGAATGGAGAGATGGCAGAGTACAGGAGCAGCGCGCACGCGGTGTTCGATATCAAGTACCACGTGGTGTGGATCACGAAATACCGGTACAAGGTGCTGCGAGGAGAGGTGGCGGAGCGGGCGCGCGAGCTGATCCGGCAGATTTGTCGAGCAAGGGAAGTGGTGATCGTGCGGGGAGCGATCTCACCGGACCACGTGCACATGCTGGTATCGGCGCCAGCGCACTTGGCGCCGAGCAAGCTGGTGCAGTACATCAAGGGCCGATCGTCACGACGGCTGCAGGAAGAGTTTCCGCATTTGCGGAAGCGGTACTGGGGACAGCATTTGTGGGCGCGGGGGTATTTCTGCGCGACGGTGGGCGCGGTGGATGAGGAGACGGTGAAAGCCTATATTGAGAATCAGCGTTGGGACGAGGATGACCACGGGTTCAAGGTGACCGCGCCCACCGAGCCTTGAGCCGGCTCTGAGCCACTCTTGTCCAAATTAGTTTCCGCACCAAACGGCTGGGACAGCATCTGAGGATCTCGCCGCCGCTGCTGATCCG
>JBKBWD010000007.1:0-126169 GCA_046289265.1 Bryobacteraceae bacterium
TGGATGGTCGTGGAAAACCAATATCCTACGAGATCGGAAACGCCGTCAGTGTTTGGTTGCGGCTACGCCGCGCTGTGTAGTCGGCGATGAAGTCGAACTCGATCCAGAGGCGGTCCAGCTCCTGCTTGCCCTTCTCGTCGAGGATCAGTTCGATGAGAGGGGTGTCGTCGCGCCAGTATCCCATCACGTTGTGATAGCCGGCGCTGAGCAGCCGCCCTTTGTCCTCGGAGTCGTCCGGGAAAAAGCGGCCGCGCTCCTTGATGTAGAAGGCGTCGGGGAAGACGTCGGCAAAGCGCGCGAAGGCGGCTTCGTAGCGCTCCCGCTCGCCGTCAGGAACGATTAGATCGGGGACGCCGACACGGGCGTTCAACATCAGGGCGGCGGCGCGGTCGGCCGACTCCCGGCCGAGCCCGGGGTACTTCGGAATCGGCGGGGCCACCAGCGGCGGGTCGCTCGCCATTCGCAGCGCCTCGCGATCGAAATCGCGGCGGTGGGAGACCGGCGTCGACCTCCGTCCCGCGCGCGAGTTTCCCGTCGATCCGGCCAACCCGGCCGGCTTCGGTCTACGCCAGACGAGGATCTCGATGCCAATTGCTCAGACCGGCGGCCTGCGTTTCAGGGCCGTAATGGCTTGAAAGCAGGCCGTAAACCGTCGTGTCGGAAGCTGGCCCAACAGAGCGAACGCTGCCAACAGTGTGGCGATGCAGGGGTTGGCCCGACGTCCAAGCAGCTTCGAGAGCATGAGAAATACTGCCGTAGAGACTCCACGGGGGTTGTGGATGAGCCAGTCTTCGGCTTCGACGTGAAACCCGGCCTCCGAAAGATCGCGGCGGAGGGTCGCGATCGTAGGGGTGTAGCCGAGGGGAAACGGAGCGCCCTTGCGCTGCGAGAGCCAGCGCAGGGGGTGGAAGAGCGAGTTCCACGGGTTGTCGAGCGTCAACACCAGCCGTCCTCCCGGGCGCAAAAGGCGCGCAATCTCGCGGGTTGATTGTACAAAATTTTTCCGGTCAGGGAAATGATCCAGTGTCGAAGTCGAAATGATCAGGTCCAGGCAGCCGTCGCGCAGTGCAGTCTGCCGGACATCCGTCACGAGAAAACCGGGAGCGAGCGCCTTCTGCCGCATGGCCGCGGCACGAACAGTCGCGAAGGCCTCATCGATGCCGCAGCGCAGGCGCGCCTCCGGAAAGAGATCGCCCAGGATGTGATCGCCTCCAAATGCCTCTTCGAACAGATCGGTTTTGAGAAGACGCTCCGGCCTGCAATCACCGGCCCAGCGGCGAATCAACGCAAGATGCACGTCGCGTTTTTGCTTCGCCACCAGCGGATGCAGATACCAGGATGGCTTCTCCTGCTCCCCCAGCTTCTCCCATGTATACCTCTCCATCGATCTGCCACGCTCACCGGGACAAGTTGTGAGAATACTGAACCCGCCATCACGCCGCAACCGAAGGCGCTCGCGAATCGCGCGATTCTGTTTTATAGTTCTCACATTATGCGGATCGCACGGCTGCTGCCGCTCGTGCTCGTCCCTGGTCTGCTCGCGGGCCAGGAAACCCTCTCCCTCAACGTCAATCTCTCGTCTGCGCGCACCGAAACGATTCGGCTCTCCAAGGACCAGGCCGTTGAGATCTCAGCCGGCGTTGCCGCGCCGTCGAAGCTTCCGCCCAACGGGCGGGTCGCAGTCGAATGGTCTTCGCCGGATGGCAAGGCCGGGTTCCGCAAGGTGCTGCACGCCATGGACCCGGACGTCTACGTCGTGTACCGTGCACCCGCGTCCGGCGAGTATCGCTTGCGCATGGCGCCGGTTGAAGACGAGGTCCCGATCTTTAACGCGCCGCGCTGGCGCGAAGGCGGCGTCGTGAGCGAAACGATGACCTTTCCCACGCGCACTCCATGGCCGCGCGGCGCAAAGGTTCCCGTGCGCATCGCGGTGCGGTCGGTGGGATTCGGACGCTCAACGCGCGGCCTGTTCATCGAGATGGAGCCGAACGACTCGATCGCCCAGGCGCAGGAAATACCTCTCGCTCCGGGTAACCAGGATCAGACGATCCATATTACGGGATCAGCCGACGATATCGAATACTTCGACAATGGCCGCTACGGCGAATCCGGCGACGACTGGTTCCGCATCGAGTACAAAGGCATTGAACCGCGGCTCATCACGTGCAACCTGACGATGACGGACCCGTTCGTTACGGCGCGGCTCCGCATGTACACGCCGGACAACCAGGAGTACACCGAAGGCAAGAACGCCAACGAGACCACGCACGAGCAGACCGAAGAGCATCGGACCGCCATCGTGCGGCTGCTCAAGCCGGGCGGCATCTACTTCCTTCGCGCCGAGGCGAACTCGCCGGGATACGATATCGAACTCCGCATTCGCAAGCCCGCGCCGCACGCCGATCCGCGCGACGCCATCCGCGCTTCGATTTACGACCATGTCTCGCAGGTCGACGCGTGGCTGCTGAATCGTCCTCGAGGCAATTCGCTCGACCGCCGCATCAAGGACACCGGCTCGCTCTACGGCAGCAACTGCATGAGCTGCCATACGCAATCCGGGGTCTGGGGACCCGCAGTCCCGCTCGCGTTCGGCTATCGGATCGAGAACGTCGCAAACTATCGCCATCTGATCAACCTGATGTACGAGTCGCTGCGGCCTACCAACGTCCTGAAAGACGCGGTCAACAACACGAGCCTCGCGCCGCACGACCTGGGCGACGGCCCGGCCGGAACGCGTGTCGCAGGCCACAATGTGCGGACGGCCGAAGCTATCATCCCCGCGCGCAAGCTGCACTCCGGCGCCCAGATCCGCACGGCCAATCACATCCTGCAGTCGGCGGACCCGTCCGGCATCAACGCGGCCGGGAAAGGTTCAAACGTGGGGCAGGCCGTCGTTCTGCACTACTCGTCCGAAATCCTGCGGACCGCGTGGGACAGGACGATGGACCCGAAGTACATGGCTGGAATCGAGGAGCGTGCCAAAAAGCTGCTGCGGCTGGAGCCGAAGTTCACTGACGACATCGCGCACCGCATTCTCTTCTTCCGCCGCGTCTATCCTTCGGCGCTCGACGACAAGGCACGCCGGCAGCTTGAGGCCGACGAGGGCGCCCTGCGCGACTCTCAGCGCGAGGACGGCGCCTGGGGCTTCACGCCGTATGTCAAGGATCCGGTGGAGGACCCCGCCCCTACGGCGCTTGCCATCGATGCGCTAGTGGCGCTCGGCGCCGGCAAGGACGATCCGGCCGTCGCGCGCGGGGTTGCCGCCCTGCTGCGTCTGCAGGATCCGTACGGCCGTTGGAACCGGGCCGCCAAGACCGGCTTCGTCACGACAGCTTACGTGCTGAACACGCTGGCGCGGCTCTACCCGGACACACCGCGCGCGCCGTCTCGCTCCGACTTTGCACCGCGTCCGAACGAATCGTTGCACGACACGATCGCCCGCTTCCGCGCGATGGCGCAGCTCGATTCGCGAATCGACCGCGAGATCGACGTCATCGACCTCCTGCTCGACGGAGCAGCGCACACGAGCCCGCAGGTCCGCTACTGGGCCATGATCGCTTTCGGCGCGCAGCACAGCGAGCGGGCCGTGCCCGCCCTGATTCGCGGCTTGGACGATCCCGTGAAGTTCGTCCGCGAAGCCGCGCGATGGGGCCTGCGCCAGACTCTCATCGATGACAAGGGCTGGGACGAACTCTTCGCCGCCGCCGATTCCGGTTCCGACCTCGTGCGCGAACAGCTCGCCGCCGCGCTCGTGATGCGAGTCGATGCAGTGAAGTCCGGGACGCGTCTCGACTTCGAGCGCCTGGCGAAGCTGCTCGACCGGATGATGAACGATGACCCGAATCCGGCCGTGCGCGCCTGGTCATCGCGCGCCGCCTGGAACTGGTGGGTCTGGAATCCGCCGGTCCGGCGTCCGCTTAATCAGGCCTTCCTGAGGCTGCTCGAGCGTCCCGAGCCTTCGGTGCTGGCGGCCAACGCACACCGGTACCAGCTTCAGGCGCTGTTCATCGTGAACGGCAATCGCGCCAGCGCCAACTACGATCATCCCTACACCGAATTGGCCGAACTCTTCGAGGCCGCGGCCAAGCGGCTCGACTCGGCCCCGCCGGTCATGGCCGAACGCATCGCGGCTGTTGCGGCGACCTACTACAACGCCTCCTACGGATCGAACGGATCGGGCTCGCTCGGCTACGCCACGCCGCACGCCTCCGAGATGGTCGGCAAGGCGGTGCTCAACCGATGGGAGTTCGCCGAAAAGCAAGGCGACAGCAAACGCATCCGCCTGGCAATCGAGGCCGCGGCCAACGTGATTCACGAAGGCGTACAGAAGAAGCTGCTGCACTACGCGGTGAAGGGCCCCGAAGAATTGCGTCCGATTGCCTCGACCTCGCTCTCCGATCCGCGCGCCGTGCTGCTGCCTGCATCAACGGAATTCGTCGAGCCTCTGGTCGAACGCATCCACACGGGCGCGACCACCGATGATGGGCGAGGTCAGATCCGCCGCTCCGTCATCCGGCAGCTTTCGCGGGCGCGCTGGGATATTCCACCCTCGGAAGAGCGGCAGCGCACGTTCTTTTCGCTGCTGATCCCTCCGCTCGATGACCCTTCAAGCGATACACAGTGGTTCCTCGCCGAACAGCTCGGCAGCGTCTTCGGCGCGAACCCGGACTTCCGCACCGAAACACTCGTCGGCATGATCCCGCGCAGATTCCAAAACGAACTCGAGATGTACTTCTGGCTGCCGTCGGTCTCGTGGCTGCTCACGCATGATACGCCTGTCCCGGAGATCGATGAGGCGCGCTGGCCATCGACGCGCCGCGAGCTGCGGCAGTTTGCGCTCGATACGTACATGAAGGCGCTCTCGCCGGAAGCCGACCGAAGGCTGCGCGATCTGGCGCTCCGGATGCTCTCACAGACCGAACTGCGCACGCACCCCGAGGTCATCCAGGCCGCCGCGAAGCTCAAGGCCAATGAGGCCCAGCGGCTCCTCCCGGAGACCTATCGCCGCGATCTCGAGCGCGCCGCCGCCGAGGATGCCACGATACCGAAGCTCACGCTGACCGAGGCGCGCAGCCGCAATTTCGCCTACTTCCTCGATTACGTCGTTCCCGAGATGAACCTGGAGAATCGAGAGGACGGCAACTCCTGTTTCACCTGTCACGGCGGCGGAAGGGTCCCGTCGTTCGAGCTGTCCGCGCCGGACCGCCGCACCGGCTATCTCTCACCGCAGGACGCCTGGAGGAACTATCGCGCGCTGCTGGACCGTGTGAACGCGAGCGACGCCGAGCAGAGCATGATCATCCGGAAGCCGCTAAACGTGCAGACAGGCGAAGAGGACGGCCACCAGGGCGGACGCCGCTACAGGCCCGGCGACCGAGGACACGAAATCATCCGGCGCTGGGCCGAGGACGCCGCGCGCTCCGGGCTACGCTAAGAGCTCGTCGACCGGCTCGCCCGTGTGGTCGTCGATCGAGTTCGCAATCTTAATGGGGCGGCCGATCGGGCTCATGTACTCTTTGGTCCAGTCGATGCCCAGGGCCTTGTAGATGGTCGCGTAGAGGTCGCCCATCGTGATGACGCGCTCGGTGACGTTGTAGCCGCGCTCGTCGCTGGCGCCGACGACCTGACCGGTCTTGATGCCGCCTCCGGCCAGCGCCAGGGACCAGCAATTCGGCCAGTGATCGCGCCCCAGAGCAGGATTGATGATTGGAGTGCGGCCGAACTCGCCCATCGCAATCACGAGGGTGGTCGATAACAGGCCGCGTTGCTCCAGATCTTCGACCAGCGCAGTCAGGGAGCGGTCGAGCGGCGGCGTTAGGCGATCGCGATGTCCCTTGTCATTGTCGCTATGCGTGTCCCAGGAGTTGCTGTGATAGCCGGCTGCTGTCACGAAGCGGCTCCCGGCTTCGACCAGGCGCCGAGCCAGCAGCAGTGACTGACCCACGGAATCGTTCCCATACTCCTCCTTGGTCTTCTCGCTCTCCTTGGAGAGATCGAAGGCATCGCGAACCGCCGGCGTAAGAATCATCTTCCACGCCTGCTCGGTGAAGGCATCCATGTTGGTGTGCTCAACCGTTTCGTTGAGCGAACGATAACGGCGGTCCACGGCGCTGAGGAACGCCGAGCGGCTCTCGACCGCGACCTGCGAGACACCTTTCGGCAGGCTCAGATCGGTGATCTCGAAGCCCGGCTTGCTGGGGTCGGGGATGCACATGGGGTCGTAGTCGCCGCCGAGGAAGGCGGCGCGGAAGTACTCCTCATACTGGCGCGTGCGGTCCCACTTGGGGACCAGCACGTGGGCCGGCACGGCGTTGCGAGGACCGAGCTCTTTCGTGACAATCGAGCCAAGACTCGGGAACTGCATCGCCGGGTTGATTTCATGGCCGGTGACGGCGTAGTGGGTCGCCTGCGGATGGTCCGTGCCGCGCGTGTGCATCGATCGCACCAGCGCAAACTTGTCCATCTTCTTCGCCATTTTT
Source organism: Bryobacteraceae bacterium (assembly GCA_046289265.1). Classification (GTDB taxonomy): domain Bacteria; phylum Acidobacteriota; class Terriglobia; order Bryobacterales; family Bryobacteraceae; genus JBKBWD01. The sequence continues at coordinate 6,480 of JBKBWD010000007.1, forward strand.
GGAAGCAGTTCGGAGACCTGAATCCCCGGCACGTTGGTCGAGATCGGCTTGAAGTTGCTGTTTGGTTTGGGGTCCCACGTATCGATGTGGCTGGGTCCGCCCTCGAGCCAGAAGAGGATGACCGAGTTGACCTTGCCCTTCACCGGAGTGTTCGCGGCCGTGGCCGCGCTGAGGTACTCGCGCAGCGTCAGGCCGAGGAATCCCAGCGAGCCGACGCTCAGGAAGCTTCTACGGGAAGCAGGGTGGTGCGCCATCGTTCCCTCCTCAATGATTTTCCGCGAACTCGCGCGAGCTGATGATCGCCCAGACGAATTCGCGCAGGCCGGCCTCGCGGTCGCCGCGAGCGTCCAGCAGCCGCTGCAGCTCATCCAGTTCCTCATTCTCAGGGAAGCGGCTGAGTGCAGCCAGGTAGAATTCTTCGAAGATTCGTGCGTCCGTTGCTCCCGAACGCAGCAGCCGGTCGAGCCGGCTCTCCGGAGCGCTCAGACGCTGTACGTAGCCTGCGCCGGCGAGCATGTGCAGCGCCTGCCCCAGGTTCGGCTTGACGTTGCGTTCCGGGATCGCGCCCCGGTTCGCGCGCCCGTACAGTTCGAGGAAGCGCGAGTAAAAGGTGTCCGGGTCGCGCAGATTGATGGCCCGCGTGCCGGCGGGCGCCTGTCCCACCGACGAGCCCTCCGTCACGGCTGTCGCGAAGGTCTCGGGCACACCCGTCACGGCCACGACCGCGTCGAGCAGCACCTCCGCATCCAGACCGCGCGGCAACGACCGCGAGTAGTTCACCCGATCCTCCCGGTTGGTCGCGTTCGGGCGATGCGATAGCTGATAGGTGTGCGACATCGCGATCGTCTTCATCAGGCGTCGCAGATCGTATCCGTTCTTCGCGAAATCCTCGGCTAGTTTGGCAAGCAGCTCCGGGTGCGTCGGCAGGTTCGTCGAGCGGAAGTCGTCCACCGGATCGACGATGCCGCGCGCGAAGAAGTGGCTCCAGATTCGGTTGACCGCGGCTTCGGCGAAGTAGGGATGCGAGGTCATCCAGCGCGCCAGCTCGCGCCGCGGGTTGCCGTCCGGTGCGACCTCAAGCGGCGAGTGATCAAGCAGCGCGGGAACCACCGGAGCCTTGGTGCGAGGATGCAGCAATTGGACCTTCCCGCCGACATCCTTCGAGCTGAGGTCCATGTTGACCGGATGATCGAAGACCACCGGACCCATCTTGAAGAGGCGCGAGAAGAAGGCCGCCATGCCCCAGAACTGGTCCTGGCTCCAGTTCTCGTTCGGGTGATTGTGACACTGGGCGCAGTCGAGGCGCCGCCCAAAGAAGACCCGCACCTCCTCGGCCATGACGTCGGCCGGCGGACCGATCTGGTTGTAGGGCAGGAAGTGACGCGTCGCCGGACTATAACCCTGTGCCGAGATCCGCTCGCGCGCGATCTCATCGTAGGGGCGGTTGGACTCGATGTTTCCGCGGATCCATTCCCAGTATTGCTGGCTCCATTTCGGACTGAGGCCGTTGGCGAAGATCGAGACGCGGAAGAGGTCGGCGAAGCGGAAGGTCCAGTAGTCGGTGAACTCGGGCGACGCGATCAGGGCGTCGATCACCATTTCGCGCTTGCGCGGATCGGTGCTCGCCAGGAACTGGCGCACGCGTTCGGGCGGCGGGAGCGTGCCGGTAAGATCGAGGCAGACCCGGCGCAAAAACTCCGTGTCGTCCGACAACTCCGACGGAATGATCTGAAGTTTCCTCAGCTTGGCGAAAATGTGGTCGTCAATGAAGTTGGATCGCGCCACGTCCGGGTAGTCCCGGATCGGCGGCCCGATCACTCCCACCGAGGCACTGGCGACCTGGCCCGCCGCGCGGATGAGGATGCCGGTTTCACCCAGCCGCTTGGCCCGAATCACGCCATCGGACCCCACCGTCGCCACCTCGGCATCGTTTGAGCTATAGAGCACCCGGTGCGTGAAGTCTTCCGTGCGGCCGTCGCTGTAGCGGCCCGTGACAATGAGGCGGTGCCGGCCTTCGGCGGGCACGATCGCCATCTTCGGGTAGACGTCGATCCCGACCAGTCGCGGAGCATCGGACTGGTCGCCGTAGGGCACGCCGGCCGCTATCCACTGGAGAATCGTTTTGTAATCGTCCGAATCCTTTTCGAAGCGCTTGCCGCCGCCGTGGGGCTGCGCCATGGTGGGCTTGGTCAGGAGCAGGCTGTCTTCGGGCAACTCCAGATTCACTCTTGGGATGCGCTCGCCCTTCACTTCGTCCGTCAGGACCTGGTACGTCCCGCCCTTGGTAAGCCACTCGTAATCGTCCTTCGGATAGAGCGCGTTGGCCGAAAGTTTCAGTCCGCCCTTGCCTTTGACTCCGCCGTGGCACGCCGCGCCGTTGCATCCCTGCTTCGTCAGGATCGCGCTGATCTCGCGCGTGAAGACGACCGGGCGCGCGATGCCGGCGTTTTCGATCCGCACCGCCGCACGGCTCGCGGCGCCCTCGAACTCCGCGGTGACGGTGAGGCGTCCGTCGCCGGTGGCAGCGAGGCGGGCCGGCGAGAAGAAGCAGCCGAGCGCGGGGTTCAAAACCCCCCACTGCGCCTCGGCCGTGACATCGCGCTCGGTGCCGTCCGCGTATCGCGCCATTGCAAGGAACTGCTGGGTCGCACGGGCTCCGTTCAGCACGGCGGTTTCCGGGTAAATCGAGAGCGAAACCGGCTTCGAATCGGCCCATGCGGCGGCCGTCAGGATCAGGAATGCGAACAGGGCTTTCATGGCTTGGCAATCACCATCAGGGGAATCGACTTGGATTCGAGCACCTCGCCCAGCCTGCCTTCCGCCAGCGGGCGCACCACCAAGCGTATCTTGTGCGGATGCGTCATCGGAGCGGCATCGGCGGCCGCACGCAGGATGACGACGGTTCGCTCGGTTCGAGGCGTATATCGCTCGCGCTTGCTCACGAAGTTGGGAGGATCCTTGTCCGGCTCGAAATCGGCGCCGATATGCGCTTCGACTCCGGGCGGCAGCCCTTCGGCAGAGACGGCAATCGCGCCCTGGTAGTTCTCTTCGCGATCAAAGAAGACGCGAATCGTCGTGGCCTCGTCGGGCGCCAGGTTCACGTGGTCCGACTCGATCCGGACCTGGCCGACGTGCGCGATGCTCGGACGCACCTGCACCCGGTAGCGGAAGCCGGGATCGGCCAGGTCGGCCGTAGCGTCGCGGATTTCGAGCGTATACTCGCCTGCCTCGCGCAACGGCACGACGGTTTTAGCCTGGAGCGACTTGGTCATCTCGCCGCTGCACGCGCCGCGGCTGGCGAAGACGTTCGTTGCGGCCTCCTCGCCCGATGCGTTCAGAAGCCGGACGATCGGGTTGAAAAAGGGAGGCGCGGTTCCGGGCGTCTCGACCTCGATCGCGATATCCTGCGGGCTCTCCAACGTGAAACGCGCCCGGTGCAGTTCGCCGGGCCGGCTCAGAGATCCGTCGATCGTGCCGGGCAGCTTGAAGGACGGCGCCTCCTCCGAAGCACGGTAGGTCTCGATCGAGGAGCGGTCCCGCGGCTTACCTCCGCGCGCGGCGAGGTCATTGAGGCGATTCGAAGTCAGGGCGCGCGTGAAGGTGCGCTCGGCCCAGACCTCGGGAGCGGGCGGAAGATCCTGCGGCGCTTCGCCGTCAAGAAACTTGATGTGGTAGCTGTAGTCCGGACCGCCCTGCCCGGCGAAGGCTTCGACGCGCAGCAGGTACTCGCCGCCCTTGTCGAAGCGATGCACGAGGTGTGCATCGGTCCGCCGGCCGAAGACCCAGATCGGCTCGTCGTTAAAAGCGATGCGTTTCAAACGCCGCGCATCGAACCAGCTCTCGGTCTCTTCAAAGATCATCAGGGCAGGGTCGAAGTTCGCCACGGTGGCGGCTGATCCGGCGGCGGCAATTTGCGGCAGCCCGGAGATCGCCTCGAAGGTGACGGTCTGGCCGGGTTCGACCCGAAAGCGGTAATAATCGGCCTCACCGCTCCGCGCCAGCCGTCCCGTATAGATCAGCGGGAACGCCGAAACGGGAATAGCCTTTTCCGGAGTCTCATGCGAGCCCTCCGGCTCGGCGGCGACCGGATGTTCAGTGATTTGAAGAGTCAGGGCATTCGAAACGCCGTTGGCGGTGATCAGGCGGAATGGGAAGCGGCCCGGCTCGGCATCGGCGGCAACCTCGACGCGCAGGCGAACCAGATCGATCGGCGTCTTGCTGCGCGGGTTGGCCGGCTCGGCTTCGATCCCCTCGACGGTCGCATGGAATGGGGCGTCTTCCAGAAATACGGCGCGCGCGCCGGTGAGGCCGCTGCCGCGCACGGTGGTTACAAACGCCGTGCCTCGCTGGCCGGTAAACGGATGCACGGAGATGAGCCTGGGATCGACGCGAGACTCCGCGCCGAAAGCGAAGCTGCCTCCGCCGAGCCAGAGGACGAGAGCGGGCACGACCCACCGCGTGCGCATGATGGTAAGGAGTCTATCTCAATTCGCGGCCGTTCGCAGCCGGTCTACGCCAGCACCTCGCGGACCAGCTCGCCATGGACGTCGGTGAGGCGCATGTCGCGGCCATTGAAGTGATAAGTCAGCTTCTCGTGGTCCAGACCGAGCAGGTGCAGAATCGTCGCGTGGAGGTCGTAAACTGACTTGCGATTCTCTACCGCGCGATAGCCGTACTGGTCGGTGGCGCCGACCATCGTGCCGCCCTTGATGCCGCCTCCGGCGAGCCAGACGCTGAAGCCGTACGGATTGTGATCGCGGCCGTCCATCCGCTGCGATATTGGCAGGCGGCCGAACTCGCCATGCCAGATAATCAGGGTCGAGTCGAACAGACCCCGGCTCTTCAAATCCTTAATCAGTGCGGCGATCGGCTTGTCGGTTTCGGCTGCGTGCATGCCGTGGTTGCCCTTCAAATCAAAGTGCGCATCCCAGCTTGGCTCGAAGTTGCCGCCGCCGGAGTAGATCTGGACGAACCGGACGCCCCGCTCGACCAGCCGCCGGGCCATCAGGGCCTGGCGTCCGAAAAAGTCCGTGGGCTTTTCGTCCAACCCATAAAGTTTGCGCGTCGCCGCCGACTCCTTGTTGAGGTCGATCGCCTCGGTCGCATGCGTCTGCATCCGGAAGGCCAGCTCATAGGTGTGAATGCGCGCCGAGAGCTCGCTGTCCTCCGGGTTGCGCTCCAGGTGCTTCGCATTGAGCTTACCGAGGTAGTCGAGCCACTTCCGCTGCTCCTCGGCGCTGCGTCCGTCCGAGGGCTTCAGGTCGACGATCGGATCGCCGGTCGAGCGGAAAGGCGTCCCCTGGTAGGCCGCCGGCATGTAACCGCTGCCCCAGTTCGGTGCGCCGTTGATCGGACCGCCCCGGTAGTCGGTAAAAACGATGTAGCCCGGCAGGTTCTCGTTCTCCGTGCCCAATCCGTAGGTCACCCAGCTCCCGACGCTCGGGTGCCCGGCGAGAATCGTGCCGGTGTTCATCTGATAGAGCGCCGGACCATGATCGTTGCTAATGCAGTACATCGACCGGATCAGCGCCAGGTCATCGACATGTTCGGCGACATGCGGGAACAGCTCGGAGACCTCCATCCCGCACTGGCCGTACTTCTTGAACTGCCACGGCGATGGCATCAGTCCGCCGGGAGTGCCCTGGGACGGGACTACCTCGCCCACGCCGGTCATCACCTCGCCCTGCCGGCGAAGCAGTTCCGGCTTGGGATCGAAGGTGTCGACATGGCTCACCCCGCCGTAGCAGAAGATCGATATGACGGCCTTGGCCTTGGCGGGAAAGTGCGGCCGCTTGCTCGCCAGCGGCGATGACGACCGCGGTGCGGCCAGCAGTCCCTGGCGCCCGAGGATACCGGCAAGCGCCACGCTGCCGATCCCGCCGCCCAGCCTGGAAAGCAGTTCTCTTCGCGAATAGAAACGTCGGCTCATTGGCGGTACACGAATTCGTTCAGATTGAAGAGCGCCTGGCAGAAATCCACCAGTCCGCGAGGCCCGCTCGCGATAAACTCGGCCGCGCTCTCCCGCTCGAAGCGCGATGGCGGACGGCTGAGCGCGAGCCGGTAGGCCAGTTCCACCTGGTCGGCGAGGTTCTCGCCCGCCTCCCGGCGCAGCCGCTCGGCAAACTGCTGCGACTGGAACATCACGAAAGCGTTGTTCATCAGCAGCAGCGCCTGCGGCGCGATGGTCGAACGGTTCCGCCGGTCGCAGGAGTTGATCATATCCGGCTGGTCGAAGGTCTCGAACAGCGGATACCGGATGCTGCGCTTCGAGAATACATAAATACTTCTCCGCCATGTGGAGGGATCGTCGTCGGGCTTGCCCTTCCAGGTGCGGTCCGTGCTCGATTGGAAAAGGTCGGGGTCGATGTATGGGAAGACCGCGGGCCCGCCGACAGTGCGGTCGAGCGTTCCGGCCACCGCCAAAATCTGGTCGCGGATGATCTCGGCCTCAAGCCGCCGGCGCGGCATCCGCCAGACATACCGGTTCTCCGGATCGATTTTGAGGTTGGCGGCGATGTCGTCGCTCGCCATTTGGTAGGCCTCCGACATCATCATGAGCCGGTGCATCGCCTTGATGCTCCAGCCGCGCTCCATAAACTCGACTGCAAGCCAGTCGAGCAGCTCGGGATGCGTTGGCGCCTGACCGGTCTTGCCGAAGTTATTCGGCGTCCGGACGATACCCTCGCCGAAGTGATGCTGCCAGATGCGATTGACCATCACGCGCGCGGTGAGAGGATTCGACGGCGAGGCGATCCATTCGGCCAGCCCGCGCCGGCGCCAGCTCGACCTGGCGTTCTCGGGCGGCGTCGGGAATTCGTACTCGTCCTCGCACGCCACCGAGAGCACGCCGGCCTGCATGACTGAGCCCTTCACATCGATGCTGCCGCGATGCAGGAAATGCGACGGTAGCGGCTCACGTCCTCCCTCGCCGATGATTCGGGCCGTGGGATACCGCTCCGGCCGCTGCTTTTCGAGCCCGGCGATTTCGCCCGCCACCTCTTTGTGCCGCTGCTTCTCTTCTTCGGGCATGATTGCGAGGATCTCTTCCTCTTTGAACCGGATAGTCTTTTCGATCTGGTTGGCGTTCAGCCGCTGGCCCTCGGTACGCTTCTCCGGCGGCGTCTTCCAGGCGATCTGCATGTACTCAGGAAGCGTCGCCAGCTTCCGGTCGAACAGGATCTTCCGGTAGGGCTCCTCAATCTCTTCCTTAGCCTTTTTGTGCGGCTTCTGCAGTTCGTCGATCCTCTTCATCTCCGCTTTGTACGCCTCGACGACCTCCGGGCCGACCAGCGGATGCTCCACCTCTTTGGTCGAGAAGAAGACAGCCTGGAGCCGGTAGTAGTCCTTCTGAGGGATCGGATCGAACTTGTGGTTATGGCACCGGGCGCACCCCACCGTCATCCCGAGGAAGCCGACGGAGGTTGTGACCACGATGTCGTCAAGCTCGTCGATGCGCGTGCGCTCATTGCGGATGTTATTCACCGGACCGAGCCGCAGGTAGCCGGTAGCGATGAGCGCCTCCTGCGAATCCGGAGCATACTCGTCGCCCGCAAGCTGCTCGCGGATGAATTGGTCGTAAGACTTGTCCTCGTTGAACGCCTTCACGACGTAATCGCGATAGCGGTATCCGTTCGGCCAGTCGTAGTCACGCTCGAAGCCGCCGGAATCGGCGTAGCGCACGACGTCGAGCCAGTGCCGGCCCCAGCGCTCACCGTAGTGCGGCGAGGCGAGCAGCCGTTCCACCTGCCGGTCCCATGCCTGCGGCGAGTTATCTTTGACGAAGGCTTCGACCTCGTCGGGCGATGGCGGAAGGCCGAGCAGATCGAGGTAGGCGCGGCGAATCAGCGTGCGGCGATCGGCCCTCGGTGACGGCTTCAGCCCCTCGGCCTGCAGGGCGGCGTAGAGGAAGGCGTCCACCGGATTGCGCTTTCCGGCCTGCGGCGGATCGACCTTGCTCGGCCGCTGAAAAGCCCAGAATTGCCGATCCTCAGGCAGGATGGGCCGCTCTTCGAGCTTCGCCAGTTCGGCGAGCTTCGCTTTCTCACCAGGCGAGCGAGCCTCTTCGACGCTGTCGAGCGAAGCGCCGGCCTCAAGCCAGCGCCGGACAACGTCGATATCGTTCTCCGCGAGCTTTTTGCCCGGGGGCATCGCCGGCTTATGCTCATGGGAGAGGACTTTATATAGGAGGCTGCGGCCGGGCTCTTCGAGGTCAACCGCCGGACCGCGCTCGCCGCCGGCCAGCAGGGCCTCGCGCGTGCGCAGGTCGAGTCCCGACGCCTTGGCCGCCCCGTGGCAGGCGAAACAGTTGATCTTTAGAATTCCATAGGCTCGTCCGGCGAGGTCCTCCGCCGCGCTGATCGCCGACACTGTGGCCAGCAAGAGGCAGAGCCGCGACTCGCGAAGCAGCATGCGTCTATCAAATCACGATTTTCAGGCGCTCACAAGGGAGCCGCGGCGCCCCTCAGGAGCGTGCAGACGTCGGTTCGCCAGCCGGAAGACCAAACGGTTTGTTCCGTATGGTACTCAGAATTTCGTTATGTATCTTACACTTACAAGAAAATCTTGTCACTCCTTGACCGAGTGTGCTAATAATAGTCATCGGAGCTCGGCTTGAGCCCGAATCCAAGACCATAGACTCAAAGTCAGTTCCCAAACGGAGGTTTTTAGAATCCATGGATATTCGACCGCTCTACGATCGCATTGTCGTGCGGAGAATCGAAGAAGAAGAAACGGTTCAGGGCGGAATCATCATCCCGGACACGGCCAAGGAAAAGCCGCAGCAGGGTGAGGTGGTTGCAGTCGGCAAGGGCAAGCGCCTTGAGGACGGCAAAGTGGTTCCCCTGGACGTTGCAGTCGGTGACAAGATCCTGTTCGGCAAGTACTCGGGCAGCGACATCAAGCTGGACGGCAACGAGTACCTGATCATGCGCGAGGACGAGGTTCTCGGCGTGCTGGTCAACGGAACCGGCAAGAAATAAGAGAGAACGGAAGGCAAGCAGGAGGAAATCAACCCTATGCCAGCAAAACAGATTGTATACAGCGAGAATTCCCGGCAGGCGATCCTGCGGGGCGTGAACCAGTTGGCCGACGCCGTGAAGGTGACCCTCGGCCCCAAGGGCCGCAACGTGGTTCTGGAGAAGAAGTTCGGCGGTCCGACGATCACCAAGGACGGTGTGACGGTCGCCAAAGAGATCGAGCTGAAGGATCCGCTCGAGAACATGGGCGCCCAGATGGTGCGCGAGGTGGCCTCCAAGACCTCCGACGTGGCCGGTGACGGCACCACGACCGCGACGATTCTGGCCCAGGCGATCTTCCGCGAAGGCGTGAAGAGCGTGGCCGCCGGCGCCAACCCGATGGCCCTGAAGCGCGGCATCGAGCGCGCCGTCGAAGTAGCCGTCGATGAGGTGAAGAAGCTCAGCAAGCCGGTCAGCGGCGACATGATCGCCCAGGTCGGAACGATTTCGGCCAACGGCGACAGCACGATCGGCAACATCATCGCCGAGGCGATGAAGAAGGTGGGCAAGGACGGCGTCATCACGGTCGAGGAATCCAAGACGATGTCGACCGAGCTACAGACGGTCGACGGCATGCAGTTTGACCGCGGCTACCTGTCGCCCTACTTCGTAACCGATCCTGAGCGGATGGAAGTGGTTCTCGAAGATCCGTACATCCTGATCCACGAGAAAAAGATCAGCAATATGAAGGACCTGCTGCCGCTTCTCGAGCAGATCGCCCGTTCCGGCCGGCCGCTGCTGATCATCGCCGAGGAAGTCGAGGGCGAGGCCCTGGCGACCCTGGTGGTGAACAAGCTGCGCGGCACCCTGAACGCGTCTGCCGTGAAGGCACCGGGCTTCGGCGACCGCCGCAAGGCCATGCTCGAGGACATCGCGATCCTCACCGGCGGCAAGGCCATCATGGAAGAGACCGGCATCAAGCTGGAAGGCGTGCGGCTTGAGGACCTGGGCCGCGCCAAGCGCGTCACGGTCGACAAAGACAACACCACGATCGTCGACGGCGCCGGCAGCCAGAAGAACATCGAAGGCCGCATTAAGCAGCTCCGCGCGCAGATCGAGGAGACCACCTCGGACTACGACCGCGAGAAGCTGCAGGAGCGGCTGGCGAAGCTGGCCGGCGGCGTTGCGGTGATCAAGGTTGGCGCCGCGACCGAGACCGAAATGAAGGAGAAGAAGGCCCGCGTTGAGGACGCCCTGCACGCCACCCGCGCCGCGGTGGAAGAGGGCATCGTTCCGGGCGGCGGCGTCACCCTGGTTCGCGCCTCGCGCGCCCTGGACGGCCTGAAGGTGGAAGGCGACGAGCAGATCGGCGTGGATATCATCCGCCGCTCCTGCCAGGAGCCGCTCCGCCAAATCGCCGGCAACGCCGGATTCGAAGGCGCCATCGTCGTCGAGAAGGTCGCCGCGGCCAAGGAAGCCAACTACGGCTTCAACGCCGCGACTGGGGCCTACGAGGACCTGGTGGCGGCCGGTGTGATCGACCCGACCAAGGTCACCCGCACCGCGCTGCAGAACGCCAGCTCCATCAGCGCCCTGATGCTTACCACCGAGGCCATGATCTGCGAAATCCCCGAGAAGAAGCCGGCGGCTCCCGCCGGCGGCGGCCACGGTCCCGATATGGACTACTAATCGGTAGCCGATCGGATCCACCACAAACACAAGCGCAAAAAACCCACCCCAACCGGGGTGGGTTTTTTTATATCTGATCCTGGAGCGCGCTAGCATAAGTGGATGGCGCGGCTACTCATGGTATTTACCGGCGGTACGATTTCGATGCGCGTCGACGCGGTCGAAGGTGTAGCGGTGCCGGCGCTCTCGGGTCCGGAGCTGCTCTCGCTCGCCCCGGAAGCGGCCGGCCTCGCCGAGATCGAGCCGGTGGACTTCGCCCGCATGCCCGGTTGGCACGTCACCCCGGAGCGCATGTGGGAGCTTTCCGAACTGGTCAACCTGCACCTGGAGCGCGAGGAGATCTCCGGCGTCGTCATCACGCACGGCACCGACACCATCGAGGAGACCGCGTTCCTGCTCGACCTGCGCCTGACCTCGCCGAAGCCCGTCGTTCTGGTCGGTGCGCTGCGGAACAGCTCGGATGCGGGCTGGGACGGTCCGGCGAACATCTTGGCGGCGGTCCGAACAGCGGTCGATCCGGGCGCGCGCGGCAGGGGCGCGCTTGTGGTTCTGAATGATACGATCCATGCGGCCTCCGAGGTGGTGAAGGCCCATACGCACGCGCTCGACGCCTTCCGAAGCCCAACCTTCGGCCCGCTCGGCGTCGTGGAGAAAGACGGCCTCCATTGGCGGCGCGCCCTGACCGGGAGGCGGACGATTCCGGGTTTCCGGATCGAAACCGACGTCGAGCTGTTCACGATGGCGGCGGGCGTCTGCGGGCGCGCCATCGAACACGCTGTCGCGGCGGGAACGCAGGGCATCGTGCTGGAAGGAACCGGGCGCGGCAACGTGCCGCCTGCAGCGGTGGCCGCGATTCAACATGCACTCGACGCCGGAATTCCGGTCATCATGACTTCGCGGTGCGGGGAAGGCCGCGTTCTCGACGTCTACGGCGGACCCGGCAGCGCGCGCGATCTTCGCAGCCGGGGTGTGATTCTCGGCGGCAGCCTGGCCGGGCCTAAGGCGCGCATCCTGCTGATGACGATTCTCGGGAGCACGCGCGATCCGGTCCGTATCAAGGAGATCGTCGAGCAGGGGGCGTAGCAGGCTCGCCGCACTCAAATCCCGCGCACTCGCGCACCGGCAAGGGTGGGTACTTCCGGAAGCGCGGATCGACGGCCGCCAGCCGGCAGAGATAGAACCGCGAGCCGCGATCGTTGCGAATCAACCGCACATGCCGGCAGACCGCGCATAGTCCAATCGTTGGATCGGCGCCGGAATGCTCCATGGTCGCCTCCACTATGCCGGATCTGTCCGCGGGTCCGCAACAGGGATGAGGCGTGCTGGGGAGATGGACGCGAAGTCCATCTCCCCAACCGGATTGGCGGGGGGTACTGCGGGGGGGGACCGTGTAAACTTATCTCGCGTCGGTCAGGGCCACCAGACCGTTCTTCTCAGCCACGCGGTCGTAAGCCGAAAGCAGGCCCTCCTGCCGGGCGGCCGACAGCATCTCGAAGGTCCAGCCCGGCGTGCGGGCCGAAGGGCCGTCGACGCAAATGACCGGGCAGGGCGAGGTGCTGACGGTCTTGCTCATTCGATGGAAACCGGCGAAGCTGTTGATCACCATTCCCTCGCCGAGGAAGAGGAGATCGGCTCCGCATTGCGAGAGCAGTTTAGGAACTTCACGATGCAGGTCGCCCGTCGCAACGTCGATGCCGCCCACTTCCGGCAGATCGCGCGCAATCTCCTTGATGCGGGTGATCGCGGCATCCGGGTGGAGCGGGTCGTCGTTGAGGCAGGCCCAGTTCACCGAGCCGTCATCGATGGTCGGGATCACGTGCAGAAGCCGCAGTTCGGCGCCGGCATGGAAGGCCATCGTGGCGGCCAAACGCAGGTGCTTCAATTTCGTATCCCGGAAGTTGATGAGGCACGCGATGGTCTGAAGGCGCGGGCGGAACTGCACCCGGTGGATAAACCGGCCCGCGGTCCACAGGGGCGCCAAGCTCGCCGAAAGCATCCGGGAGCGCAGCGACGAGTGGAACGGCCGTGGAAGACCCACGGGATCCGAGCACGGCGCGATCACCAGATCGTAATGCTGCCTCCGGGTGAGGGCCGGGATCACGGTTGCGGGGTTTCCTTCGAGCAGAAGGCGGCGGCAGCCGTGATAGTGGTCTGCTTCGGCAAAGAAGGAGTCGAGCTCGCGCTGCACCTCGACGCGCGTCCGCTTGCCGCTCCGCATGACATGCGCGATGGTGATGTCGACGCTCCAGCGGTCCGCCAGTTGCGCGACACCCCGGATGCTGCGGTAACAGGAGTCGGAAAAGCTCGTCGCGAAAAGCAGTTTCAGATCGGTGCGCTCCTTCATATCTTTCGCCTCAATACATGAAGCCGGCTACGGGTTGAACTTCGACCGGCAGATTGTCGTTATCGCCCATGTGCTGGCGCAGATTAATCTCAATCGCGCGCGAAAGGTTTGTCATGGGCGTATCGTGAACCGAATTCTCAAACGGCGTCTCGATATTTCTTCCGATGGAGTCGAGCGCCACGAAGATGAAACCTAGAAAGGTCGAAGCGATCGGAGTCAGCATTCCGAGGCCCTCGACGAGGCCGATGGGCAGCATCAAGCAGAAGATGGTCACCAGCAGGCGCGGGAAGTAGTCGTATTGGCGCGGCAGCGGGGTGTTCTTGATGCGCTCGCAAGCGCCCTGAATGTTGGTCAGCTCGGTGAGCGACTGATCCATTGACATCCAGCGGTAGGAGTCCAGCCAGCCGCGCTCGTAGGCGTAGCGCAGCTCCGCTCCCATCTTTCCCAGAATCGCCGCCGGCACGTTGCGGTGATGGCGAAGGCCCTCGACCGTATCGCTATCGAGAAAGTTCTTCAACTCCGGCAGGGAGTTCTGCCGGCGCAAGTGACAGCGCAGGGCGTGGACAAAGGCAATCTGCAGCATCACGAGCCGCTGCTGCACACGGCGCTCTTCGTCCGGATCGTCCGGAATCCGCACCAGCGTGAGCGCCTGACGGGCGAAGCTGCGCGAGTAGTTCACCAGGCCGCCCCAGAGGATGCGCGCCTCCCACCAGCGGTCGTACGCCGAATTCGTCCGGAAGGCCAGGAAGATACTCAACGCGGCGCCCACCATGCCGAGCGGCAGCGAGGGCTGCGCGATGAACTTCACGCCGACGAAGACGTAAAGCACACTGATCATCAGGTCGTAGATCAGGAAAACGCCAAGTTTTCTGGAGATCTGCGGCCAGATGCGAATCCACGGAAGATGGTCGCTGACGATCATAGGCTTGCTCACTTTCAGATTACGGGCTTGTAGTGCGTTGATCCAGTTATCTTTGATGCTTCCTGATGGCTTCCGATTCGATGTACGATAAGCTAGCCTTCGGGTCCGCTCCGGATATCGGAGCGAGTGGCCGGGTGGAGATCCATTACCTATCTTTCGGCCAATCATTCGGGGGCGTCTACTGCTCCGGCGTGTACAGCACGCTGATTGGCTGGACGGACTAGAATTAAGTAAAGACGTGTTCGAACCGTGCCGAATCGACAAAAGCTATTAGGCATCCCGCTTACGCAGGGCAAGTCCCACAAGATGCTGATTCCGGCCGGATTGATGATCGGGCTGTTGGCATTCCTGGAGTGGCGCTACGAGTTCGACTACTCGCTGGGCGTGCTCTACACGATCCCCGTCGTTGTCGCGGCCGGCGCGTTGAACCGGTTGGGCGTCATCACGCTGGCGCTGGCGTGCGCGTTGATCCGCGGAGCGTTCCTCACCCCGATGGCGTCGGATTTGGAGACGGCGCTCCGGTTTCTGATGGCCGTGATTGCCTACAGCGGGGCGGGCCTCCTCATGGTGGAGATGAACGATAACCGCCGCCGCCTGCTGGCGCATTATTCGCGTTTGAAGCTGGAGCAGGAGCTCCGGAGGGAGGCGCAGGAGCAGTTGCGGCTGCTGGCCGAAAGCAGCCCGGCGGCTGTCCTTACGCTGAACGCCGAGGCCGCGGTAGTGGCCGCCAATCAGTCCGCCGAACAGATGTTCGGCTTCGAGCCGGGCACGCTGGTCGGCGAGTCGCTCGAGCCGTATGTGCCGTTTTTTGCCAACGCTCTGAAGTTAAGCCCGAGCGCCCGGCAGGTGCGAACCTCGGCCACCGGGTGGGCCAAGCGCCGCGACGGCGCGAATTTCCCGGTGCAGGCCTGGTTTTCGACCTATGGCGACGGGCCGGACCGGCGGCTGGCGGCCATCGTGGTCGATGTCTCCGAAGAACTGCGGGACCGCGATCTCGAAACGTTCCGCCACTTGCTCGATCATAACCGCGTGCTGGCGGGCGCGGTCTCGCACGAGATCCGGAATCTCTGCTCGGCGATTTCGGTGGTCTGCTCGAATCTGAGCCGGGTGCGCAGCGATCTTACTTCTAATCCTGACTTCCAGGCCCTGACCAACCTGGTGAACGGGCTCGCCTATCTGGCTTCCTACGAGCTTTCGCGTCGGGTCGACGAGCAGGCGCCGCGCACGAATCTCAACACCGTGCTCAACGAGCTGCGAGTGGTCATCGAGCCGGACTGGAGCGACCTGGAAGGCGAGGTACTGATTGAGATGCCGGAGGAGGTGCCGCCGGTGCAGGCCGACCCGCACGGGCTCTTGCAGATTTTCCTGAACCTCGCCCAGAACAGCTCCCGCGCCGTGGCCTCGGCCGAGCGCCGGCGGTTGACTGTTTCGGTCTCCTACGACATGGAAAACACCGTGGTCAGCTTCCGCGACAGCGGGCCGGGGGTCGCCAATACGGACCTGCTGTTCCAGCCCTTCCGCCCCGATTCGGACGGATCCGGCCTCGGGCTCTACGTTTCGCGCGCGTTGGCGCGGCGCTTCGGCGGCGACCTGTTTTACGTTCCGGAGCCGGAAGGCTGCCGTTTCGACGTGATCCTGCCGCTGGCCGTCAAGGCCGTCACGGAGAAGATCCATGCAGCAGGCTGAGCAGGTTCGGCCGATCCGGTTGTACCTGGTGGACGACCATGCGCTGTTCCGCGAAGGGCTGGTGCGCCTGTTTGCGGGCGACGAGGGACTCGAGGTAGTGGGAGCGAGCAGCTCGGCCGCCGATGCGCTTCAGTCGCTGCTCGATCGGCCCATCGATGTGTTGATTCTCGACTATGACCTGGGGAGCGAGTCGGTGATCGACTTCGTCCGGCAGCTTCGGGAATCCGGCTTCACCGGGAAGATTCTGATGGTGACCGCGGGCCTGCCGGACAAGGACGCGCTTGTGCTGATCCGGTTCGGCGTCTCCGGAATTTTCCATAAGCAGGACCGGCCGAGCGAGCTGCGCCGGAGCATCCAGGAGGTCTTTGACGGCAAGGTCCTGATCGACCAGCTCTATCTGCAAAAGCTGGCGCAGGCGGCCTTTCAGTCCGGCGGCAGCTCGGTGCGGCTGACTGCGCGCGACCGCCAGGTGCTGCGCTTCCTGATTGAGGGACTCGCCAACAAAGAGATTGCCGCGCAACTCGATATTTCCGAGAGCGCGGTGAAAGCGTCGCTCCAGCAGTTGTTCGCCAAGACAGGTGTCCGGACGCGCAGCCAGCTTGTGCGCGTGGCGCTCGAGCAGTTCCGCGACGAACTGTAGCCTACCCCAGCTTCTTCCGCAACAGCTCGTTGACGGCGCCGGGATTGGCCTGGCCTCGCGAGGCCTTCATGACCTGGCCGACCAGGAAGCCGATGACGGCCGTCTTGCCGCTCTTGTACTGCTCGACCTGTTTGGTGTTGTTGGCCAGCACGTCGTCGATGATCTTCTCGAGGGCGCCGGTGTCGCTGATCTGCTTGAGGCCCTCGCGCTCCATGATGACCGACGGGGAGTCGCCGGTGGCGAACATCTTGGGGAAGATCTCCTTGGCGAGCTTGCCGGAGATGTCTCCCTTGGCGATAAGGGTGACGAGTTCGCCGAGCTGTTCGGGCGCGACCGGCGATTCAGTGATCTCCTTGCCTTCGGCCTTGAGGGCGCCGAGCAGATCGCCCATCACCCAGTTGGCGGCGGCGCGGGGATCGGCGGAGGCCTTGGCGGCCTTCTCGTAATACTCGCTCAAGGGGCGCGTCAGGGTCAGGACCTGGGCGTCGTACTCGCGCAGTCCGTACTCCTCGACGAAGCGGTTGCGCTTGACAGCGGGGAGTTCGGGCATGTCGGAGCGGATTTTGGCGAGCCACTTCTCGCTGACCTGGAGCGGGAGCAGGTCCGGCTCGGGGAAGTAGCGGTAGTCGTGCGCGTGTTCTTTGCTGCGCATGCTGACGGTCTCGCCGCTATCGACGTTGTAAAGGCGCGTCTCCTGCACCACCTTGCCGCCGCTTTCGACCAAGGCCACCTGTCGGGCGATCTCGTAGTCGAGGGCCATTTTGAGGAAGCGGAAGGAGTTGAGGTTTTTCACCTCGGCCTTGATGCCGAACTTAGCGGCGCCCTTGAGGCGCACGCTGACGTTGGCGTCGCAGCGTAGGTGGCCCTTCTCCATGTCGCAGGTAGAGACCTCGATGTACTGGAGCACCTGCTTCAGTTCGGTGAGGTAGGCGTAGGCCTCGTCGGAGGTGCGCATGTCGGGCTCGCTGACGATCTCGATGAGAGGCGTGCCGCAGCGGTTCAGGTCGACGTAGGTGTAGCGGTCGGAGTCCTTGAAGCCGTCGTGGATGCTCTTGCCGGCGTCGTCCTCCATGTGGACGCGCGTGACGCCGATGCGCTTATGAACGCCGTCGAGGATGATTTCGACGTGGCCGTGCTCGGCGAGGGGCTTGTCGTATTGCGAAATCTGATAGCCCTTGGGGAGGTCCGGGTAAAAGTAGTTCTTGCGGGCGAAGATCGACTTTGGGTTGATCGTGCAGTTGAGCGCGAGCGCGGCCTTGACGGCCATTTCGACGGCCTGACGGCTGAGGACCGGAAGGGCTCCGGGCAGGCCGAGGCAGACAGGGCAGACGTTCGTGTTGGGCGGCGCGCCGAAGCTGGTCGGGCAGCTACAGAAGATCTTGGTCCGGGTTGCGAGTTGGACGTGGACCTCGAGGCCGATTACGGGCTCATACTTCGCAATCACGTCCGGAGACGCCAGCGCCACGGTACTGGAGGACATTCCTACATTATAGTGGCGCGTCCGGGCTGCTTGCGGCGCTCCCGGCGATGTTGAAGAATTGAATGACATGGCTCGCGAGTTTGATTTGACCCCCAGACGTGTCCCCACGGTGGAGACCAAGCTGCGGCGCATCGCCACGGAGTTGCCCGTGCCCGCGTCGCTCCCGATTCTGGAGAAGCTGCACCGGTATGAGCCGGTCGCGATGCGCGGCCAGCCGCCGGTGGTCTGGGACCGGGCCGAGGGCTTCCAGGTCTTTGACGCCTGGGGGAACTGCTGGATTGACTGGTCCTCGGGCGTCCTGATTACGAACGCGGGCCACGGCCGGCCGGAGATCATCGAGGCCGTCGTGCGGCAGGCCGAGTCGAAGCTGCTCACCAACTACTGCTTCCCGAGCGAGATCCGGGCGCGGCTGGTGGAGCGGCTGGCAGGGCTGATGCCGGAGCCGCTCAAGAAGGTCTTTCTGCTGACCACCGGCTCCGAGACGGTGGAGTGCGCGATCAAACTCTGCCGCACGCACGGGCTGCGGACCGGCGGCGCGGCCAAACACGTGATCGTCTCCTACGACAAGGCGTTCCATGGCCGAACGCTCGGGTCGCAGCAGGCCGGCGGAATTCCGTCGCTGAAGGACTGGATTGTCAACCTGGACCCCGGCTTCGTGCAGGTCCCGTTCCCGGACGGCTACCGCACCGAGGATACCTCGTTCGAGCTGTTCGAGCGGACGCTGGCCGAGCAGGACGTCGATCCGGCGAACGTCGCGGGCGTTGTGCTCGAGACCTACCAGGGCGGCACCGCGGCCTTCGCTCCGGTGGAGTACATGAAGGCGCTGCGGGCTTGGTGCGACCGGCACGGGGCGCTGCTGGTCTGCGACGAGGTGCAGGCCGGCTTCGGGCGCACCGGCACGTTCTGGGGCTTCGAGCACTACGGCATCGTGCCGGACCTGGCGACCCTCGGGAAGGGCATTTCGAGTTCGCTGCCGCTGGCGGCGGTCGCGGGCCGGCCGGAGATCATGGACCTGCATCCGGCGGGGAGCATGACCTCGACCCACACGGGCAACCCGATCTGCTGCGCAGCGACGCTGGCGTCGATCGACGTGATCGTCGGGGAGAACCTCACGGCGAATTCGGCGCGGGTCGGGGCCGTAATGCACGAGCGGCTGCGGGCGATCCAGGCGCGGTTCCCGGAGCGAATCGGGGCGGTGGATGGAAAGGGCCTGGTGGCCGGCGTCTCCTGCGTGCTGCCGGGCGGCAAGGAGCCGGACGCTAACCTTGCGTTTGAAGTCGTGCGGCGGTGCCTGGAGAAGGGCGTCCTGATGTTCAGTCCGGTGGGCTTCGGCGGGGGCACGGTGAAGATCAGCCCGCCGCTGGTCATCACGGAGGAGGCGATTCTGGAGAGCACTGCGGTGCTGGAAGAGGCCTTCACGGAGGCGATTGCGGCGTCCGGTTCCGAGATTGTCGAGGGAGCGCCGGCCCGATGAGCGCCCCGCAGGTTGCGTTGATTGGCGGGGGCATGATCGCCCACGACCAGATCCTTCCGTCGCTGTACCACTTGCAGCGGCAGGGAGTGATCGGCGAGATCGGCGTCTGCGGTCAGCACGGGCGGACGCTGAAGGCGCTGGCCGATTCGCCGACGATCCGGGCGGCATTCCCCGGCCAGAGCTTCCGGGCGTATCCGGACTGGTCCGAGGACCCGGACGCGGTGCATCCCGGGCTGTTCAAACAGGTGCTGGCGGGGATGCCGCCGCGGAACATCGCGATCATTGCGCTGCCGGACCAGTTGCACTTTGAGGCCGTCATGACGGCGCTGCGGGCGGATCAGCACGTGATCTGCGTGAAGCCGCTGGTGCTGAAGGCGAGCGAGGCGCAGGTGATCGAAGAGGAGAGCTGCCGTCGCGGGCTGCTGGTGGGGGTGGAGTACCACAAGCGCTTCGACGACCGGAGCCACATGGCGCGCCGGCGGTACCGGGACGGGCTGTTCGGCGAGTTCCGGCTGGGGACGGCGTGCCTGCTGGAGAAGTGGTATTACCGGCACTCGAACTTTCAGAACTGGTGCACCACGGAGAACTCCGACGCGTTCACGTATATCGGGTGCCACTATGTGGACCTGGTGCACTTCATTACGGGGCTGCTGCCGGTGGCGGTGAGCGTCTACGGCGTGCGGGACCGGTATCCGAACGGCAACGAGGGTTTTCTTTGGACCGACGCGCGGGTGGTGTGGAACAACGGCGCGTGCCTGAATGTGCAGAATGCGCTCGGGTTTCCGGATGAGGCGCCGGGGACGAACACGCAGGGCATCACGATGTACTGCGCGGGGAAGGAGAACGGCGCGCTGTTGAAGCACTCCGACCAGTATCGCGGGATGGAGTACTGCTACACGCGGCGTCCGGCCGGCGAGGGTGCGACGATTTATGCCGAGCCGAGTCCGGACTACTTCCAGTACATCGACCTGGGCGGCGGCGGCCTGACGCCGGTGGGCTACGGGTACCGGTCGATCGAGTTCCTGGTGAAGAGCTGCGTGGCGGTGGAGAGTGCGGGCGCGGGATTGTCCGAGGCCGAGGC
This sequence comes from Bryobacteraceae bacterium, assembly GCA_046289265.1. GTDB lineage: Bacteria > Acidobacteriota > Terriglobia > Bryobacterales > Bryobacteraceae > JBKBWD01. The sequence goes on from JBKBWD010000007.1 coordinate 26,750, forward strand.
GGTGGAGCGGCGCCGTGCGCGCATCCGGGAGTTCGACGCGGACGGTGTGATTGCGACGCCGGCGAATAGCCGGTACAACGAACTGGTTGTGGAAGCGGGGCGGTTGTCGATCCTGAACGGCGGCCGGGAGGTGGCGATCACGTATGAGCCCGAGCCCAGCGTGAGGCTGTAGGGCGAGGTGGGGTGGCTGCGATCCGACGTTGGAGAGATTGCGTCGGATGTGCCGGAATCTGTCGGATTGTGTCGGGTGGTCCCGGTGTCTCATTTTCGGGCGCAGTCGAGAAACGGTGTCGGAAACGTCGGATTTTGTCGGATCAGGCGATGTGGACTGCCCTCCTAGCGCGAAAAGCGGGCCGTCACCAGGTTAGCAGGCCAAATCAAGCGGTACGGTTGGTGCTCCGCCATTACCCCCACGAAATCAGCAGGATGCGGGATTCACGATATCGGTGAACGCCCTCCAGCGGCCGGTCAGGTTTCGGGGCACTTGGGGCTAACCTGGGAGAGCGATTCGGATTCAGGGATGCATGAGATCCTCACAGTTTTGCCGGGCGGCAGCAGGGTCCTTGATCTTGGGAGCGGGAGCGGCAGCTTCGATGCGAGCCAGCTTGCCTGCAACGTGGTTCGCGCTGATTTGGATGTACCGGCTCCCGTGCCGAATGCGTTTGTGCGGTGCTCCGCGAGCGAGTTACCGTTTGCGAACGCGTCCTTTCAGGCGTTGGTGCTGAACCACAGTCTGGAGCACCTGGAGAATCTGCCGCAGTGCGTGACCGAGATGGCGCGCGTGCTCGCTCCGGGAGCCCGTCTCTATATCGCCGTACCAGATGCCTCGACTCTTACGGACCGGCTGTATCGCTGGCTCGCCCGCGGCGGGGGCCACGTGAACCTGTTCACCGACCCCGACACGGTGGTTCGGATGATCACGGACGCGACGGGCCTGCCCCACGCCGGGACGCGAGTGCTCTACACGTCGCTTTCGTTCGCGAACAGGTTCAATCTGAAGTCCCGGCCTCCGGGGAAACTCCTGCTGCTGGCGAACGGCAACGAGACATTTCTTCGGGTGCTCAACTGGGCGCTTCGCAAGCTGGACCGCTGGCTGGGACTTCGAACATCGGCCTATGGCTGGGCGTTCTACTTCGGAGAACTGCCGAGCGACGCCGACCTTGAGGCCTGGTCGAATGTCTGTGTCCGTTGCGGCTCCGGGCACGCCTCGGCAACGTTGAAGGCGGAGGGGCGGGTTACGGAGAGGCGCTTCTTGCCCTCCGTGTATCGATGCCCGCATTGCCGAACGGCGAATTTTTTCTTTGAGGACGTGTGGGGGCGGGGGTAGAGTGCCGTCGGGCGCGGGGGAAATCGCTTCGGGAGTGCGGGATGTGCGTGGATTCGGCGGCGGAACATTCGGAGTTGCGCGTACAGTTCAAAGTAGGTCGCGAAAGGAGGCCAAGGCAATCCGAAATCGATTCTCCTCCAGAACGGCCTTGGCCGCGTCTGCATCTTCAACGCTGATGATGCCAGCGCGAATCCAGAGGACGTATAGCCCGGGGGTGTTGAGGATGCGTCCGGCTCCCAGTCGGGCTTCGGCTTCCCGCAGAAAGATGCGCTTCTCATCACAAGCGACGATCCAACCCCGCCTGGCAGCCAACGCAAGACAGGCCGCTTCGCCCGAACCCAGGATTCGGCTGAAGGTGGCTATCCGCCCCACTCAGGCAGCCACCGTGGGTTGTGGTCGTGGCTGCTGACCATGCCCCCTGGAAGAGACGCTGGAGGCTGTATTGGCCCATGTGCGCCGCCGGACAGCGTGGCGGCCGCAAAAGCGCCGCCGCTGGCCCGAGCGCCCGCCCGGTGCCCTCAGTAGGGGCGGCGGTTGTCGTTTCCTGGAGCCGTTCAGCGGGCTCGGCTCGTCGGCAACCACAAGATATTGGGGTTACCTGAGTGAAGAGGATAGCCACCCGGCTGAATTCGACGTACAGCTCCAATTCGGCGGAGGTCGAGATCGACACCCTGGAAACGGCCCCGGTCTCAATCGCGTTCTCGACCAGTCGCAACTGACTCGGCTGTTGGATCTCTGCGATGACCTCGTCTGGAACTACGAAGCGCAGGTTCTTCAGCTCGCTCAGGAGAGGCGAAAGCCGGTGGTCACAGGTTATAGCGACGGCGGGCGGACCTCGCTCGGGTCCTCGCGAGCAAGGCCCAGGTTCTCGACGACCCGCTCGATTTCCGCCGCGCTCACGCCCAAGCGGCCTGCGATCTCAACGAGTTTTCTGCGACTTATCTTATCTCGGCGATACGCCTCCAGCGCCAGCACGAGGTATCGACGGTAGAACGCGTTGATATTCTCCTCCTGGGAGATTCCGGGCAACCCGAGGAGATCCGATAGTTGCTTGCTCATCCCGGCACTGTCCATCTGCTTCATCTCCTCGAACTGCTTTTCCGTCACCAGCTTAAGATTGAGCAGTCTGTACAAGGCCGACAGGACGCTCACGCCGAAGTGATGCGCCAGCTTGACTACGTCATAGATCTGCAGGTCCTGGCTTCGTCCGGCCGTTCGCGTATCGATTGGCACGACGCCGCTCTCGTCGAATACCGCCGCATGAAGCCGGCTGGCGCTCCCCTTTCCCAGGGTAGCCACGAACTGGCGCACGCCTTCCTCCGGCATTAGGAGATTCGCCGCGAAGACGTTGGCCCGCACCTCAAGAAAATCCGATCGCTCCGATTCCCGGCTCACGTGTGCTCGCCGTGCGCGATCAAGCAGCAGGTGACCGTACTCGTGGCACCAGGAAAACCGCTGCCTCACCGGCGGATGGTTGCGATTCACGACTACGAATAGACCGACGTCAGGATCACTGATCATGAGGCCGGATATCCCTGAGGGCATGGCGACGAGTCCGGTACGGATACCTTGTGCTTCCAGCAGAGCGGGCAGGTCCGCGAGCGGACCCGACCCCAGGCCGAGGCGCCTGCGCTCCTCCAGGGCGGTTTGGGTTCCACTTTGAATCGCCTCCCATTTCGATCCCAAGGCTACCGTGGGGTAGGCAGCGACGTTACTCGTGCTCCGCCTGATGCCTAAGAGCGCCTCGAGATCCCGAAGTTGGTGGCCAAGGGCTATGCACTCACGAAGGGCTTCTCTCACGCCGTCCCCCGCATCGTCTTCCGCCCGAAGCAGTACGGACGTCAGGTTCTCAGGGCTGAAGGCAGGGGCAAGGAAATCGCGGACATCTCTCGCGTACAGGGAGGCCAGCTTAGACAGCTCAAGGCCAGAAACCGACCGGTTTCCGAGCTCGATTTGGGCGACGGTCGGTCGGGACACGCCAAGCTCCTGGGCAACTTCATCCTGCGTTAGCCCGCACGATTCTCTGGCCTGCTTGAGGCGACGTCCGAGCTCGATTTGATCGATTGACATGACGCGAACCTCTCAGTTTATCCGCGGTCGGCAGTTGGGCGTCCCGAAGTCGAACGCCAGGTGGGTCACGTACCCTGCGGCGAACCCGGCTATAAATCCGGCAAGAATTCGAAGGAAGGACTCGGCAAATGCGTGCCAAGCTCTGACCAGCGGGTCAGACGAGACGGCCCGAAGCCAAGCATGATGGGCGGCAAGTTGGCGAGCGTGGGTTTGCCAGATGTCGATCCGGCTGGTCCAGAGTGCCGCAGCAGCTATGGCAGGGGTCAGTGCATGTGCCGTGGAACGATGTCCCGGATGGATGGGAGGCTCCACACGATCGGGCAGGATACCGACGATCGCTCCGCCGAATGCTCCTCCAGCGGCCTCCCAGAATTTGTGTATCTCATTGGTTCCGTGAGACTTGTAAAGGGAAACGGCAGCTCCGGCCGCGGCTGAGATCGGAACGTGGAAGGCGCGGTTTGACATGGTCACCTCGGCCTTATACTAACACAATCTGCCCTTTTATGGACTCCTTGTTAGAAAACTCTTACAATAGGAATTCTCTTGTCGCTCGTCGTTGAGTCGTCTTTCGGTCCTCAAGACCAGAACGTCTGCTTGCTACCCGTGGCTTCGTGCAACTGCCCACGTCGTCGGCCCGGCACCTCCTCGCGAACGGCTGCCCATACGTGTGCAGCAGCATCGCTTGTGGCTAATGAGCACTGAAGGCGACCACCGGCTGTCGAGGGCGCGACGACCTCTTTGGAGCATCCGGCTATAGGGCGACTCGGCCGCCAGCCTTCGGGCCCGCGAGAAATCCCGTTGGAAGTGACGGGTTCTGTCCGATTTCCTCGCTGTCTCATTTCCGGGCGCACTGAAATTTTTCCGTCGGATTGCGTCGCATCTGACGTGCGGGCTGGACCCACAGCGCGAGAAGCAGTCCATTATCAGATTAGCAGGCAGAACCAAACGGCACCGCTGTTTCCGTAAAATATCCACAACGGAATCACTAAGATACGGAATTGACGAAGGTCGTGACGGGCCGGGCGAGTGGCCCAATGAGCGATGGCTTGACGGATGGTGTCAAATATGACAACATCAAATGGAGGTACAGAACGGTGCATGAAGCGGAAAACACGTCCCATTTCCTGGATCAAGGGAGCGCTGAAGGATTTTGGGGCCTTTCCGGAGGGCGCGCAGTCGATCTGTCTGGCGGCGCTGACGATCATAGCCGAAGGCGGCATGGCGGACATAGCCAAGCCGATGCAGGGGATGGGATCGGGTGTTTTCGAGATCGCGCTCCCGTTTCGGGGCGATGCGTTCCGCGTCGTCTATGCGGTGCAGCTCGGCGATGACATTTGGGTGGTGCATGCTTTCCAGAAGAAATCGACGCGGGGTATCAAGACGCCGAAGCGGGATCTCGACCTGATCAAGGATCGTTTGAAAAGGCTGAAGGAGATGGTGTCATGAAAGATAAGCTAGAGGTGGTGCGAGGGAGCGGGAACGTTTTCCACGACCTCGGACGCGAGAATGCCGACGCCGAACAGTTCAAGTCCATCCTGGCGGCCGAGATCATCAAGGCGCTCGACCGGGACAAGCTGAGCGTCCGGGCGGCGCACCGCCGCACTGGGATCGCGGCAGCGGATTTTTCCCGTATTCGCAACGCAGACCTTGGCCGGTTTACGGTGGACCGGCTCATGTCGATACTCAATCGCCTAGGCTCTCGGGTGGAAGTGAAGGTGAGGGTGAGGCGGGCCGAAGCAGGGGAGGACCGGGCGACGGCGTGAGCACGAAGAAAGTACCCCGGCAAAACCGGGGCTGTGTTTTGTGAGCCGCTGAAAGCGGCTATATGGGGTCGCCGACGCGGCCCAAGGGGTTTGTTGCCACCTTGCGGTGAAAGGCTTTATTGCCTCGTAGTCTGGGCAGCGTGCGTTCCACACAGGATGCAGAGTTGCGGAAGGCCGCTTGGAGCGGCTCCGTTATGCCGGCTGCGGCCAATGCTGTGGTTCCGGTGCCAGCAATCACCAGAATGCGTATTTTTTCCGAGCATGTGTCGGTCGGGCAACATCATCCTCCCGTTGTGCCGCTGCGTGACGTGCGATTAGTTCCGGTGCTCAGCTCGGTTTCGAGCCAGCGTGGAGAGCAGCCTGATAACCTGATAATGCGCGGACATTAGACCTTTCTTAGGAATGACCCCACCAGCCGACCCGTTGTACGCACAAACGCGCCTTCCTCTTCGTTTGGACTTCGCAATTTTCGCCGTTCATACCTCTCGACAAATGCGTCCACGGGTGCCCACATGAATTCCAATGCCCCAAACTTCTTCCGACGGAAAACGCGGAACGAATCTTCCCCCCGCAGCACTCGACAGAATGCCCCCCAGACCTTGTCGTTGCGCTTGAATACTTCATGAATCATTCGAGGAAACGCAACGAAGAAGCTGAGAAGCTTACGCGACCAAACAAGTTCGCAGGCAATCTCGGCACGCGCCCTTTGCTCGTAAGCTGAAAGGTCAAAATCAGCCGTATTGAGCGCGTTTATGATCACTTCCGCTGCTATCTCGGCACTGTGGAGGGCATACGAGATACCGTCACCAGTGAAGGGCTCAATCAGGCCGGCGGCATCGCCCACCAGCAGTATCCTACCCTTAGAAAGAGCTGTTGTATCGGTCAGAGTTGGAAGTTGGTGGCCCTTGAATGCCACTTTATTAAGGAATTCAGGTCGAACGATTCGTTCAGTCTCCAGAAACTTCGACAAATATGGACGCGCCATTCGCCCGATCGAGTTTGGGAAGCCAACTCCGATATTGACGAAGCCCCTCTTGGGGAACATCCAAGCGTAGCCGCTCGGGAGAGTGCCCCAGTCCACCCTCATGCAATCGTACTCGATCGCGTCGAGAAGCAGCAGGTCTTGCGGCACCTCACAGTAGAGACCAGACTGCCAATAGTAGTCTCGGCGGCTGTTAAGCGAACGTTTCGAAATACCGTTAGCCCCATCAGCACCGACGACGACCTTGGCGGAGAAGGAGCCGCATTCGGTCGACACAACGGCGTGGTTTCCCATGTCCGAAACGTCGGTGGCTTTGACGTTCTCGAAGATCCTGGCACCAGCGGCCTCGGCCTGCCGTAGCAGGAGCTCGTCGAACTCAATTCGAAGGACACTATGCACCAAGGGAAGAGGATATCGACGTGAGAACCGGTCGTCCAGCTTAAAGCTGAATGCGAGACCTTGGAGGCTTCCGCGCTTTACGGAAGACCAGTCGAACGGAATCTTTTGTGCGGCTTTCTCCTGCACACCACCCCCGCATCCCTTGTCACGAGGAAACTTCTTGGCGTCCAGGATCCCCACTCGTACCCCGGCTTTGGCCAGCCTGTACCCCGTCATCGAGCCCGACGGCCCCCCTCCGACAATGATCACATCAAATGAATTGTCCAACATGCCTACAGCCGAGAGAAGATCTGTTCACCAGCTTGCTTCAACGTCTTTATTATAGCCTCGCTGGTCAGAAGGCTGAGGACTGAAGGCAGTAGCGAGACGAGGGGCTTTGACATGTCGAAGATGCTGACGGGAAAATCTCTACTATTGTGCAACTCAGCTTCCACATCTTTCACAATTTGGAATTCCCGGAGTTCCCGCGGCGACATCTTGTCCCAGGACTTGGTAAGGAGGGAGTTGATGCGTGCTTGCAGACCAGCTGCCACCTTGGCCTTGATTTTCATGACCGTGCGCCCGATCATGTATTGCGGCACAATGAAGTAAAGCGGCATCACGAAAGCGAAGACAAACGTCACCAGAATTGCGCTGGTGTGCAGCATCCAGAGATTAGGCAACATGCGCCCCATTGCTGAAAGCTCGTCCGTTGAGCGGAACAAGAGCGCAAAGCCAATGGCAAACGGAAGGACCTCTATCGCGAATACGATCGAGTACTTCAGGAAGAGCTGCGAAACTCTGTCGACAAACGTGGATCTGCTCGGAGCGAGCGCGAAGTAGCAAGGCTCATCTTCCGGCACCATGGCAAGAACGAGAGGTACGCTCGTGATCGCTTCCCAAAGCCCTAGTCCAGCGACGAACCCAGCGGCGACAACCCAGCCTCCGATAAACGGCGCTGCAGCGCCTGGGAGGGCCAATCCGAAGTGCAGCCACTGCGCGATCACGAACGCGCTGAAAATCAACCCTGCAGGGAGCAAGTAGCGATTCGAGTAAACCAGCCGGAAGGCTTGAAACGTCCTCTGATAGTTCCGATCCGAAAGGTGGTGCTCCACTTCATCGAGAACTTCCAAGGTAAGGCGGTACATGCGCTGCAAGGCCCATAGCCCGAAGGCCACCACGAACGTCCCAAGGAAAGCATATGCATTGGCGAAAGGCAGCTGGTCGTCAACCGCAAACAGCCAATTCAAAGGAAAAGACACCAAAATCAAGGTCACCAATCCTGGAACCCACAGGGGTACGCCGTACAAAGTCTTCGCCCAGAGCTGGTGGTAGAACGGTGCCGCCAGACTCCGATGGTGGGAGATCTTTGCCGGACTAGCCGGGACCAACTCCTTCGCAGGGTCCGACGCAGCCATTCTGATCAATCTATCATAGTGCCCAGCATCGCGGAACATGATAGTTTTTGGCCAACTCTGAATACCCGGCCCAAGTGCACGCCCGTAGCGATCGAGGAGTTTACGCCGGCTCGATCCCCTTGCCTTCCATTACCACGTATCCGCGCCCGGCCGCGAGACCCTTGTGCTCCTCCGTGCGGCCGCTGGGCCATTGGATTACTACGCGGTCGATGCGGTCGCGGCGGCCTACTCCGAAGGTTACGGGGAGTTCCGATTGGGAGAGATAGCTCGATCCGGATTTTACGGTTCGGGAGCTGGATTCGCTTCCGTAAAAGATTCGGACCGTGGCGCCGATGGCGTCGCGGTTGGACTTGGTTCCGATCAGGCGGAAGCGGATGCTGCGGTTTCCGGGGGTGACGTCGTTGCGGTAGAGATGCGCGGGACCGCTGTTGGTGGTGATCAGGACGTCGAGGTCGCCGTCGTTGTCGAAGTCTCCAAAGGCGGCGCCGCGCCCGACTTTGGGAGCGGCGAAGTTTCCTCCGATGTCGGCTGCTACGTCGCGGAAGGTTCCGCTGCCGGTGTTCAGGAACAGGTGCGGGGGCTGGGCGTAGGCGACGTCGCGCACGCGCGTGACGCCGTCGTCGATGTGGCCGTTGACCACCAGGAGATCGAGCATTCCGTCCAGGTCGGCGTCGAAGAAGAAGCAGCCGAAGCCGAGGCTGCGGCGCGTCTGCCGGCCTACCTCCGAGCGCGCCGCCGAGTCCACGTACGTCCCGCCGCGGCTGCCCTTGTAGAGGCCTAACATCTCGTTATCGAAGTTCGTCACGACAAGCCCGGGGATTCCGGAGTTGTCGTAATCGGCCGCGTCGACGCCCATGCCGGCGCGCGCCTTGCCGTCCTCGCTGAAGGCGACGCCGGCGCGCACGGCGACCTCCTGGAAGGTTCCGTCGCGCTGGTTGCGGTAGAGCTTGTTCGGCTGGGTATCGTTGGCGACGAACAGGTCCGGCCAGCCGTCCTGGTCATAGTCCAGCATCGTGACGCCGAGCGACTTCGAGCTGCTGTCGAAGAGGCCGGCCTTCGCCGTGACGTCCTCGAAGGTGCCGTCGCCGCGGTTGCGGAAGAGCCAGCAGGTGGAGCCGCGATAGGCCTCGGGCGTGCAGTAGGACTTCTCCTTGCCGTCGAGGCTGCAGAAGACGTCCTGCTCGGACGACCACTTGACGTAGTTGCATACGAACAGGTCGAGGAGGCCGTCGCGGTCGTAGTCAAACCAGAGGGCGGAGCTGCTGAAGCCCTGGTGCTCGGCGAAACCGGCTTTGCGGGTGACGTCAACGAAGCCGCCGCGGCCGTTGTTGCGGAACAGGCGGCTCTGGCCGACGCAGGTGATGTAGAGGTCCGGGAAGCCGTCGTTGTCGTAGTCGCCGACAGCCACGCCCATGCCGTACATCTCGATGTCGAGGCCGGCGGCGCGGGTGACGTCCGTAAACGTGCCGTCGCGGTTATTGCGGTAGAGCTTCAGGGTGGAGCGGCGGCGCTTGTGACCGGGCCAGTCCATGCCGTTGACCAGGAGGATGTCCTGCCAGCCGTCGTTGTCGTAGTCGAGGAAGGCGCAGCCGGCGCCGAGGGTTTCGGGGAGGTAGCGCCGCCCGAAGGCTCCGCTGTTGTGCTCGAAGCGGATGCCCGCGGCCGCGGTGACGTCGACGAGGCGGAATCCGGGCGCGCTCTCCTGGGCGCCCAGCAGAGCCGGCAGGCCGAACAGCAGCTCTCGACGGCTCAGGGGCATCAGGCGACGGTCACCAGTCCTTTCCGGATCGCGAAGCGAACGAGGTCGGCGGTCTTGTGGATCTCGAGGGCGTCCATGATGTTGGCGCGGTGGACCGCGACGGTGTTGACGCTCAGGCCGAGCAGGGCGGCGATTTCCTTATTCGAGTGGCCCTGGGCGATGAGCTGTAGGACCTGGCGCTCGCGCTGCGTGAGGCGGTCGAGGCCGTCCGGGGCTTCCTCCGCCGGCGGTATGGTCAGGCCCTGGGTGAGGTAGCGGCGGCCGGCGGCGACGGCCTTGATGGCGGCGGTGAGATCGACTTCGATGGCGTTTTTGAGCAGGTAGCCCAGGGCGCCGGCCTGGAAGGCGTTGCGGATGTAGTTCTCCTCGGAGTACATGCTGAGGACGAGGATGGCGGCGCCGGGGAGCTTGCGGCGGATCTCGATGGTGGCCTGGATGCCGTCGAGCTCGGGCATGGCCATGTCCATGACGATCACGCGGGGGCTGAGGCGGACGGCTTCGGCGACGGCTTCGAGGCCGTTCGATGCCTCGCCGACGACGCGGATGCCGGACTCGTCCTCGAGGAGCCTGCGAAAGCCCTTGCGGACGAGGCTGTGGTCGTCCACCAGCAATACCGTGATGTCGCCGATCATGACGCTTTCACCTTATCGAGCGGGATTTCCAGGGCCACCCGCGTGCCGCCGGCCGTTGCGGCGCCGACCTCGAGCGTGCCGTTGAGGAGCTCGGCGCGTTCGCGCATGGCGACCAGGCCGAGTCCCGGACGCGCGCCGTTGTTTTCGGCGGCCGGCATCCCGATGCCGTCGTCCTCCACCTCAAGGCGCAGCCGGTCCGGAGCCAGGCGGAGGCGAACCGTGGCGCGGCCGGCCTTGGCGTGGCGCGCGGCGTTGTTCAGGGCCTCCTGGGCGATGCGGTAGACGTGAATCGCCGTTTCATCCCGGATTATCGGCCCGCTGCCCTGTTTCTCATAGCGTACAACGAGGCCGGTCTGGCGCTCGAACTGGCGCGTGTACCACTCGAGTGTGCCTTCGAGGCCGAAGTCGTCGAGCACGTTGGGGTGGAGGGTCTGGGAGAGGGAGCGCACCTTTTCGAGGGTCTGCTGGACGGCTCCGGTGACTTCGCGCAGTTCCGACCTGAGGGGCGAGTTCTCGGGGAGGCCCTTGATTTCGGCGCGCCGGAGCATGGCGCCGACGGCGGTCAGGATCTGGCCGAATTCGTCGTGCAGCTCGCGGGAGAGGGAGCGGAAGAGATCCTCCTGGACGGTGATGAGCTTGCGGGCGAGGGTGCTGCGCTGCTCGGAGAGGGCGGCGAGGCGGTCAAAGAGGCGGCGGTTGGCGGAGATGAGGTAAAGGCTGACTGCGGCGATGGCGGCCAGCATGGCGGCGAGGAAGTAGTAGATATTGCGCTCGACTCCGGAGTAGATGCGCTGGATCTGTTCGGCGGCGCGCTCTTCGGCTTCGTTGTTGGCGACGAGCAGGCGGGCGACGGTGGACGTGAGGGCGGCCTGCTGGCCGAGGAGGGTGGAGCGGATGAGGGCGCGGGCGTCGTCCTCGCGGCGGTCGCGGGCGAGGGCGAACATGGCGTCGACGGAGGACCAGAAGCGCTCGACGGAGGCGGTGAGGTTCCGTTGCTGCTCGGGGGTGCGGGTGGCGGGCGTGAGTTCGGCTTCGAGGCGGAGGGCGTCGTCGAGATCGAAGCGGATGCGGTCGAATTCGCCTTTGTAGGCGGTGAGGGGGTAGGGCTCGCTGCCTTCGAGCATGTCGCGCATGGAGAGTCCGAGCGAGTTGAGGTTGTTCTGGATGCGGATGAGTTGGAGGGAGTCGCGGCGGTTGCGGTCGACGGTGTCGGTCTGGAGATCGCGGAGACCGTCGATCTGCCGGAGCGCGTACCAGGAAAAAACGCCGACTGCGAGTAATGTGACCCCCAGCCCGGCCAACAGCCTCCGGGTGGGAGAATCAGGGGTCATACATTCTGTATGGTAGCTGAGATCGGGAGAGTAGCGGCTTATACTGGGGAGGTAATCCGGACATGCCACTGCTGCTCTGCCTTCTCGCACTCCTGCTGGCGCCTTGGGCCGAGGCCCAGAAGCCGGACCCGCGGCGCTCCCAGCGGGCCTATGACCGGGGACTGCGCGCGGAGTTGGATGGTTATGTGCAGCAGGCCTTCGAAGCCTATACGGAGGCGATCCAGCAGGACCCGAACAACTTCCTGGCGTATCGACGTCGGGGCAAGCTTCACTTCGATGCCGACCGGTTCGTGGAGGCGGAGCGGGACCTGAGCGAAGCCGTGCGGCTGGAGCCGCAGGACGGGGAGGCGTTCAACCTGCGGGCGGATTCGCTCTATCTGTTGGGTAAGTACGAGGAGGCGCTTGCGGACTACAATCGGGCGATCGCGCTGCGGATCGAGCGCAGCCCGACGTATGACTCGCGCGGTCTGACGCTGCAGAAGCTCGGGCGGCACCAGGAGGCGCTGGCCGAATTCGAGCGCGCGATCCGGCTGCGGCTCGATTCGCCGGAGCCTTACCAGCATCGGGGGGAGACCTACATTGCGCTGGGGCGCTACCGCGATGCCATCGAGGACTTTGACAGCGCCATCCGATTGAAACCGGACTACGCGGATGCCTATCGCGAGCGCGGGTACGCCTATGGGGAGATCGGGCAGTTCCAGCGCGCGGTGCAGGATTTAAGCCGGGCGATTACGTTGGATCCGGACGATGCTGCGGCTTACGCGCTGCGCGGGCAGGCCTACCAGGAGTTGAGCGATTACAGGAATGCGGAGCAGGATCTGAGCACGGCGATCCAGCTGGCTCCGGAGCGGGGCCAGTTGTACATGGCTCGCGGGGCGTTGTATGCGCGGATGGGCCGGCATGAGGATGCGCTGAAGGATCGGAACGAGGCGGTGCGGCTGCGTCCGGACGATCCGGAGACGTACATTGCGCGGGGCGGAACACATCACCTGATGGGAGACCATGAGAAGGGACTGGCGGACCGGTCCGAGGCGATCCGGATTGCACCGGGGATGGCCGAGACGTGGCTGGCGCGAGGCAGCGCTTATTTCCTGCTTGAGAAGTATGAGCTGGCTGAGGCGGATCTGCGGGAAGCGCTCCGGCTGCGGCCGGATTATCAGGAAGCCGCCGAGGTGCTGGAGAAGACGCAGCGGCAGATTGCGCGGCTGCGGGGGGATCCGGCGGGGGGGCAGGGCGGAGCGGTCGAGCGAGCCGGCGGATTGGGCGCGCTCCCTGGGCGGCTGCTGCCGCTGCCGTCGGTCGCTTCGGCGGTCCGGCCACAACCGGGGCAGCTTGGAGTTACGGCTGCGAGGGCTGATCCGGAGCCCGAGCCTGAACCAGCGCCCGTACCCGAGCCCGCGCTGGAGCCGGAACCGAAGCTTGCGCCGCCGGTGGCCGTCGACCCGAAGCTCGCCGAGACGCTTCACCAGCGCGGCCGGGCGCTGATTCAGCAGCGGGACTTCGTGGATGCGGTTGTCGAGCTGACGCTGGCGCTGCGGCACAATCCGAAGCATGTGCTTGCCTGGAACGCGCGCGGCTTTGCCTTCCTGATGTTGAAGGAGTATGCACCGGCGATCTCCGACTTCGACAAGGCCATCGAGCTGAACCCGGCCTACGCGAATGCCTATCACAACCGCAGTGTCGCCCGGCGCCTCGCAGGCGATGCGGCGGGCGCGGCGGACGATCAGCGGAAGGCGGCGGCGCTGAGCTCCGGGAGATAAGAAGTTTCCATGAAGACCAAAATCGAGAAGATCAGTTATCAGGGCTGGCCGAACTGCTACCGCCTGGCGAACGGCGAGGTGGAGCTGGTGGTGACCGGCGACATCGGTCCGCGGATCATGCGCTATGCGTTCGCCGGGGGCCGGAATCTGTTCAAGGAGTTCCCCGAGTCGCTGGGTAGGAGCGGAGAGGCGGAGTGGCAGTTGCGCGGCGGGCACAGGCTCTGGGTGGGTCCGGAGGACGTGCGGTATACGTATGCGCCGGACAACGATCCGGTCGAGGTCGAGATCTGCGACGGGGCGCTGCGGGCTACGCAGCCGGTGGAGCCGCTGACGCGGCTTCGCAAGCAGATCGAGGTGCGGCTGGCCCCGCAGGGGACCGAGGTCGAGGTGCGGCACCGGATCACGAATACGAACGTCTTCACGATGGAGTTTGCCGCCTGGACCCCGACGATGATGGCGCAGGGAGGCGTCGGGATCACGGGCTTTCCTCCGCGCGGCACGCATCCGGAGTGCCTGCAGCCGACCAATCCGCTGGTGATGTGGGCCTTTACGGATCTCAGCGATCCGAGGTGGCGGTTTACGAAGAAGTATCTGACGCTGCGGCAGGACCCGGACAATCCGGTTCCGCAGAAGCTCGGGATGTTCAACCGGGACACCTGGGGCGCTTACCTGCTGGGGGATGAGCTGTTTCTGAAGCGCTATGCGGCCGATCCGGCGAAGACGTATCCGGAGTTCAACGCCTCGTTTGAGATCTTCACGAATGCCGACATGTTGGAGCTGGAGACGCTGGGGCCGATGACGCATGTTGAGGCAGGCGGGTCGCTGGAACACGTCGAGCGCTGGAGCCTGCACCGGGGCATCGAGATTGCCGAGTGGACGGACGAGGCGATTGACCGGGCGGTGCTGCCGCTGCTGGGGTGATCGCGCTACTTCGCCAGGCCGGGGACGCCGCCGAGGGAAGCAGCGCCGCGGACGGCCCGGACGATCGAGTCCGCGACGGCGCGGGCGCCCGCAATTCCGAGGGCGGTGATGTCGGCTTCGCGTTCGCCGAGCGAGAGCGCGATGACGATGTCGCCGTCGTACATGGTGTGGGCGGGGGCGACGGCGCGGGTGAGGCCGATCTGCGAGAGCTGCGCGAGCTTGGTGGCCTGGACCTTGTCGAGGCGCGCGTTGGTGGCGACGACGGCGAGGGTTGTGTTTTGCGGGGCGAAGCCGCCGCGGGCCCCGGCGAGCAGAAGGCGCTCGGAATCGGCGAACGCGGTGGAGTCCGGAGCGGTGCGGGTTCCGGCGAGAATCCTTCCGGTTTCCGGATCGCGGACGTCACCGAAGGCATTGACGGCGGCGAGCGCCGAGACGAGCACGCCGTCGTAGGGGCCTTCGAGCGTGACTGTGGCGGAGCCGATTCCACCTTTCATGGCGTGGCGCAGGCCGAGAACCTTGCCGACGGTAGCGCCGGTGCCGGCTCCGACGGCGCCTTCGCGCACAGCCTCGCTAGTGGCGGCGGCGGCGGCGGCTTCGCCCATCTCGCGGGTGGGCCGGATGTTGGGCTTGCCGATTCCGAGGTCATAGAGGATGCAGCAGGGCACGAGCGGAACCCGCGCGGCGCCGGTTCCGTAACCGATCCCCTTCTGTTCGAGGTAGCGGCGGACGCCGGAGGCGGATTCCAGTCCGAAGGCGCTGCCTCCGGCGAGCACAACCGCGTGAATCCGGCTGGTGAGGTGGAGAGGATTCATGAGGTCGAACTCTTCGACGCCGGTTGCGGAGCCGCGGATGTCGGCACCGGCGACAGCGCCGGACTCGCAGAGAATGACGGTGCAGCCGGTCATGGCTTCGAAATCGGAGGCGTGGCCGACGCGGATGCCGGGGATATCGGTTAAGCCTTTCATTCCACTGACCTAGCTGGAGCTTCCAAACAGCTTTGCCGCAGTATGTATGGTAGCATCGAGATTACGAGGTAGCGAAACGGTTTGCTCGATGTCCTGAAATCGCCCATCCTGTCTTTCCAGGAATTTCTTTTCTTAGCCGGGCGGGCGATTCGGAACCTGTTTCGGCGGCCTCATTATCTGAACGACCTCATGGTTCAGATGGACGTGATCGGCGTCGGAAGCCTTCCGATCGTCATCCTTACCGGATTTTTCAGCGGGGCGGTAATGGCGCTGCAGATGTCGCGCGCCCTGGCGCAGTATGGAGCCAGCAACCAGGTGGGTCAGATCGTGGCGATCACGCTGGTGCGCGAGCTGGGACCGGTGCTCACGGCGCTGCTGGTGGCCGGGCGCAACGCCTCGGGGATCGCCAGCGAGCTGGGGTCGATGAAGGTCACCGAGCAGATCGACGCGATGCGGGCGCTCGGCACGGACCCGATCCAGAAGCTGGTGAAGCCGAGGCTGATCGCGACGGCGGTGGTGCTGCCGCTGCTGACGATCATCGCGGATTTCATCGGCCTGGTGGGGGGCTACATAGTGGCGGTGCCGCTGCTGGGCCTGACAACGACAACGCAGTACTGGCACAGCGCCTACCGGTCGCTCGAGTATAACGACATCGCGCAGGGACTCCTCAAACCGTTCTGTTTCGCGATCATCATCGCGCTGGTCGGCTGCTTTTACGGCATACGCACAACGGGAGGAACACAGGGCGTCGGACGCGCGACGACCCAGGCCGTCGTCGTCGCCTCCGTCTGGGTCTTTGTCCTGACTTTCATCATCACGCGCGTCTTCGTGAACCTGTAGATGCCCGACGAGCACGCCAACTGGGTCCTGCGCTTCGAGGACGTCACGCTGCGGTTTGAGGATACGGTCGCACTCGATCACGTATCGTTCGCCGTGGCGGCGGGGGAGACCCGCGTGATCCTGGGGGCGGCCGGCAGTGGCAAGACGGTGCTGCTCAAGGTGGCGCTCGGGCTGGTAAAGCCGGACTCGGGCCGGGTGTACCTGTTTGGCGAGGAGACGACGTCGAAGAAAGAGCAGGAACTCTTTGATGTCCGGGTCCGCGTCGGCATGCTCTTCCAGGAGGGCGGGCTTTTCGATTCCCAGACGATCGAGGAGAACGTCGCGTATCCGCTGCGAAATCAGAAACTGGTGCGTTACAGCGAGGCCGAGATCCAGCAGCGGGTGGAGGAGGCATTGCGCTTCGTCGAACTGGAACACACTCTGGCGAAGTTCCCTAGCGAGCTGTCGGGCGGGATGCGCCGGCGCGTCGGCATCGCGCGCGCCATCGTGACCGAGCCGCCGCTGGTGCTTTACGACTCGCCCACCGCGGGCCTCGATCCCATCACGGCCAACACGATCATCGCGCTGCTGATCAAGGAGCGGGAACTGCGGAACGCCACCGCGATCGTGGTCACGCACCGGTACCAGGATGGGCAACTGCTGGCGAATTTCCGATACAATTCGCAAAACGGGCAGCTTATCCCCGCCTCCGAGGCCGGAGGCAGGAGCGACCTGCGCACTACGTTCATGGTGATGCGCGAGGGGCGCCTTGTGTTCGAGGGCTCGCAGCCGGAGCTGGAGAGTTCGAAGGACCCGTATGTCAGGAAGTTTGTGAGGCGCTAGAGAGAGTTTCGATATGGCTTCTGTTTCAAGAATCACGTGGGCGCAACTGAGGGTCGGGACCATGGCGGTTTTCGCCCTCGTGCTGCTGGTCACGCTCATTTTTCTACTTACCGGCAGCCGGAATATTTTCGCCAGGCGCGCCGTGATTCACACGTATCTGAATGACTCGGCCGCGATGCAGATCGGCTCGTCCGTTCGGTTGAACGGCATTCTGATCGGGAACGTCTCGGGGGTTACCCTGACGGGGTCGAGGGAGCCGGGGCGAATTGTGCGGATCGATTTGCAGGTCGAGGAGCGCCTCTTGAAGGACATCCCGGTCGATTCGCTGGTGACGATGAGCGCCGAGAACGTGCTCGGCGCGAAGTTCATTAATATCCGGAAGGGCACGAGCCCGACGACGGTGGTTCCGGGCGGAGAGCTGAAGGCTCGGGAGGATCAGGATTTCCTGGAAATCGTGCAATCGGCGCAGCCGATTCTGGAGTCGATGCGGGTCACCGTGCGGCGCATCGACGACATCGTC
Source organism: Bryobacteraceae bacterium (assembly GCA_046289265.1). Lineage (GTDB taxonomy): Bacteria > Acidobacteriota > Terriglobia > Bryobacterales > Bryobacteraceae > JBKBWD01. The sequence continues at coordinate 44,238 of JBKBWD010000007.1, forward strand.
GAGCTGGTGGAGGCCGGGCGCGGCACGATCGGGAAGCTGCTGGTGGACGAGGAGCTCTACGACCGGATCAACGCGATCGCGCGCGATGCCCAGACCGTGACGAGCACGCTGGCGGCCGGCAAGGGCACGGTGGGCAAGCTGATGTACGACGAGGCGCTCTATGACGACGTGCGCGCCTCGGTGGCGCGCCTGGACCGGCTCGTCGCCGGGCTGGAAAAGGGCCAGGGCACAGCCGGGAAGCTGCTGCAGGATCCCGCGCTGTATAACGAGACGCACAAGACGATTTCCGAGTTAAGGCAGTTGGCTGCCGACCTGAACGCGGGGCAGGGTACGGCGGGCCGGCTGCTGAAAAGCGACGAGTTGCACAACCAGCTTGCGGGCACGCTCGCCAGAGTTGACCTGACGATCGACAAGTTGAACGCGGGGCAGGGCACGCTGGGCCAACTCATAGTGAATCCGCAGCTCTATGATTCGGTCAACATGGCGACCCGCGAGATGAACGCACTGCTCAAGGACTTCCGGGCCAACCCGAAGAAGTTCCTCCGGATCCGCGTTAGCCTGTTCTGAATGCCGGCGCGCCAGCTCATCGTCAATGCCGATGATTTCGGCTTCACGCGGGATGTGAACGACGGCATTGTGGAGGCACACCGCTCGGGGATCGTCACGGCCGCGACGCTCATGGCCAATGGCGAGGCGTTCGATCACGCCGTTTCGCTCGCGCACGCGAATCCCGCGCTCGATCTCGGCTGCCACCTGGTGCTGCTGGGGGGCAACTCGCTGCTTCCGCCGTATACGCCGTTTCCGACGTCGATCGTGGAGCTGGCGCGCGCGGCGATCGCGCGCCGCATCGACTTCTACGCCGAGCTCAAGGCACAGGTCGAGCGGATTCTGTGCGCGGGTCTGCGGCCGACCCACCTGGATACGCACAAGCATTCGCACGTTGTACCGCCCGTCCTCACGGCGATGGCGCGGATTGCCGAGGAATACGGCATCCGCTGGGTGCGGCGTCCGTTTGACTTCCCGCTCAGCACGCCTCCGGACCGGATATCGCGGCGCAAGCGCCTGATCAGCCGCGGCCTGCAGTTCGTGCGGGACCACTTCCACGCCATCCTCGAACGCCACGGATGCCGCATGACCGACTGCTTTGCCGGCTTCCTTTCCGTAACCGACGAGTATTCCGGCAAGCTCCTGCGGCTACTGCCGCATCTGCCGGAAGGGAGCACGGAGTTCATGTGCCACCCCGGCTATTACGGACCGGACCTGCGCAAGGCGCCGACGGGGCTGATGCGGCAGCGCGAGATCGAACTGAAGGCGCTGGTCTCGCGCGAAGTCAAGGAGACCATTCAGAAGGCCGGCATCCGGCTGTCACGCTACGAGGACCTCTGAGCTTCAGCGATTCAGATGCAGCCGCACGTGGCTGATGAACTCGTCGAGGCTTGCGGTCTTGCGCTCGAAATCGAAGATCTCCTCAATGACGTGCTGGCCGAGACGGCGGTAGCTCTCAAACTGCGCTTCGTTGAACCACTGGTCCGCGGTCGACTGGTGCGGGAACGAGGGGTTCTCGGCGGCGTAGTGGGCGACGTCGGGCGGCTCGTTGCCGTTCAGCGAGGCTTTCAGGTAGATCAGGACGCCGTCGGGGGCGCCGGCGTCGACGCGGCTGTAGCGGATTCTCGCGATGGCGCAGTGGCGGCTGGTGCGGGCCGCCTCCCTGGTGATCCGCAGGTTTTCGGAGAACTCGATCGGGATGCCGAAGTCGACCCGGACCTTGCGGACAGCGTTGCCGAGGTCTTCGAAGGTGTATTCGGAATCGGCGCTGCCGTCGGAGACGATGATGACGCGGCACCGGCGCAGGACCATCTCATAGATCCCGAGGTTCTCGAAGTGGCCGCCATCGGAGACGTAGACCCAGGGGTTGTCTTCGGTGGTCAGGCCGAACATTTCGGTAACAAAGGTGCGGACCGAGGAAACCGGGCTTGCCTTGCGCCAGTGTTTGCTGCCGGCGGGTCCGGGATTCGGGAGCCAGGCGCCGAGGCGGGCGTTGAACAGCGTCATGATGAGGGTCATGAGCGGCGAAGAGTGGTAGCCCATGTTGGGGCTTGCCGCGGCGCCGGAGACCGTCACAGTGCCTCCCAGCGTGAGCTGGCCATTGATATAGGCGCCGGAGTCCTGGTAGCCGAGGCGGCAGCTTCCGGCGTGCAGGCGCGTAGCGGTGAAGGAAGCCGCCTTGCGCTGCTGCCAGGCGAGGTTGCGTCCGCCCACGAGATTGAGCGCCATGTTGACGACGTGGAGCGGCTTCCTGACCTGCAGGTTCGACATGCGGATGTTGTCGTCCGGATCGAAGCCCGTGAAGACGTTTTCGGCGCGCTTTTCGTTCGAGGCGCCGAGGAAGGCACGGATCAGGCGGGCGCGATACATGCCATGCAGAGAGAACTTGTTGGCGTCGATGATGAAGCCGGCGAGCATCGCCAGGGCGACGATGCCGGTGAGGAGGATGATCCACCCGGTCACATCGCCGGAGGCTTCCAGACGCGCGTGCAGCGCCAGATTCGCAGCGGTGAGCGCCATGATCAGGAGAACCAGGAATAGTGGCACGATGAGTTTGACGCCGTATTCCATGAGCTTGCCGAAGAGGTCAGGAGAGGGCAGCTCCCGTTCTGCCTCGTCTTCCCGGCGTCCGGCCTTGGTTTTGCCGCTGAAGCCAAAGTAGCCGGCGATGGCGCCGAACAGGGCGGCGAGCCCAGCCTTGGCGGCAAGCAATCCCTCCGGTGCGAAGAGGACGACGCCACAGAAGAAGGCCCAACCGACGGTTGCAATGAGCCACCACGCGCTGCAGCGCGCCCACCATTCGCGATCCTCGTCGTCGGTGAGACGGCTTGCGAACCCGGCCAGGGCCCATTGGGAGAGGGTAATGACGCCGAGGGCCGCCGGAAAGGCAAGGGCGGCATAGAGACGGGGGTCGGAGCGCATCGCCTGGGCGAGGGGACCTTGGAGGCTCTCACCGAGGAGGCCGGCCGCGACGCCGCTGGCGGCCGTGACAATTACGCCGCCTGCGATCCATTTAAATCTGGCCGTTTTCCGGATCCGGATCGCCAGCGGCGCCCCGAGCAGCAGGCCGAGGGCGAGCATCGCGACCACGAAGGTCGATATCGTCCGGGCGGGGTAGTAAGGCTGGGCGAGCCTGACCAGCCAGCCGAAGTGCAGCACAACCAGAAAAGCAGCCAGGAGGCTTGGCGCCATGAAGAGAAGCAGGAACCGGGACTGGCTGCGGCCTGCACTGCCGGCGCTCGGTAGGTCATAGACGAGATAGGCGGCCGCAAGGGCGCCGAGAACGAAGGCGAGGTTCCGGGACAGCTCCAGCACGGACGGCGTCACATCGACCTTCAAGAGGGCGGTGACGAGATGAGGCAGCACGAGAGCCGCAGCCATCAGGGGCAGCAGCAGCACCCAGTTCAGAAGCATATTCCGGATGATGGTCGCGGCGAGTGTCCATGTGTCCGCCGAAAAGGCGCCGAGCCTGGGGTTGAGATAGTTGCTGTAGGCGCGGAGGTGGCGGATGGGGCGCGGCTCGGGCTCGAATTTCTCGGCCGGCCTGGCGGCGATTTCACGGATGACTTTGCCTGTGTCGCCCGCCTGACGGTGGATCCAACTTGTCAGCCATCCGCCCAGGTAACCGCCTCCGGAGACGGTGGAAAGGTAGTCGAACTCGGCGAGCAGTTTGGGCGGCTCATCGGTGGCGCCGCTACCCGGCTGCCAGGAGTATCGCGCCAGGCCTTGGAGAATGCCGAGTCCGAAGGTGGCGCTGCGGATGCCGCCGCCGGAGAAGCAGAGTGCACTCCGGTTGGCGTCGTGGAGCAGGGAGAAGAGCACGTTCTGGAAGTTGCGCTCGGCGGCGCGGTGGGCTTGTCGCAGGTGCTCGGGCGGATTCGGCGTGGCGAGGAGATCCGCGCGGGCTTTCACGAAGGCGTCGTGGGCCTGAGTATACTCCGGGTCCGGCTGCGTGCCGGTCAACTCGAAGTGCTCGCGGCCCAGGACTTCCCAGACCGAGAGCGAGACGGAATCGCTGGTGTGATGCATGTGCATTCCGGGCAGCTACTCAGGGTACTCGAAAAGGGCAGCAATCGCCAGTGTAGTGTCTACGCATTCACTGGACAAATGTGCGTGTGCGGTTATCGTGGAGAGCTGGCGGGGCGTTCCCTCCCCCACGATGGGGCCCGGTAACTCGTTCGGTTGCAACACGCGCACTACCGCGGCGCGTGCGCGCAGCTAGCGAACCTTCTCGTCCTTGGCGACCTTGCCGTCGCGGATGTAGATCACGCGGTGCGCGTGCAGCGCGATGTCGTGCTCGTGCGTGACCAGCACGATCGTGTTGCCCTGCTGGTGCAGGCGCTCAAACAGCGCCATGATTTCGGTGCCGGTGGCGCTATCGAGGTTGCCGGTCGGCTCGTCGGCGAGCAGGATGGAGGGGTTGTTCACCAGCGCACGGGCGATCGCGACGCGCTGGCGCTGGCCGCCGGAGAGCTCGCTCGGCTTGTGTTCCATGCGCTGTTCCAGATCCACCTGCCGCAGGACCTCCTGGGCGCGCTGCTTGCGCGCGTCGGCCGGCATGCCGGCGTAAATAAGAGGCAGCTCGACATTGTGCAGCGACGTGGCGCGCGGCAGCAGGTTGAAGGTCTGGAATACGAATCCGATCTCCTTGTTGCGGATGCGCGCCAGCTCATCGTCGGTCATCGAGCTGACCAGGCGGCCGTTGATGTAGTATTGCCCCTTGCTCGGCGTATCGAGACAGCCGATGAGGTTCATCAGGGTCGACTTGCCGGATCCCGACGGACCCATAATGGCGACATACTCGCCGCGCCGGATCTCGATGTCCACGCCCGATACGGCGTTGATCTCCTGGTCACCCATGATATAGGTCTTCCAGATATCGTAGGTGCGAATGACGATACCTTCGCGGCGCAACTGCTCGCCGCGATCGATTGCTTCCGCTGCTGCTTGTGCCATAATTCCCTTGCCTTCTTGGCCGCTCCTCAGGACTCGGGCCTGCCCGATGCCTGGTTGTCGACCGTGACCCTGGTCTCGTTGCGCAGGGTCCGGATCACCTTGAAGCTGCCGGTAATAATCTCCTCGCCTTCCTTCAGACCGCTTTTCACTTCGATGTCGGTCGCCCCGATGATGCCGGTGGCGACGGGCCGGAAGAGGGCCTTGTCACCCTGGATCACGAAGACGCCCTGGACCTCTTCCTTCTGCCGCGCGCCCTCGGCCTCTTCGACGTCGCCGCGCTGCCGAACGGTAAGGGCCTGGAGCGGGATCGCCAAGGCGTTGTCGCGCGTCGCCGTCGTGATGCGGCCTGTGCAGGAGAGGCCCGGACGGATCGTCTCGGGCGGATCTTCCAGCGCAATCACAACCTTGAAGTCCTTGGCCTCCTGGCTGGCGATGGCGCTCTGCGAGGCGGCCAGTCCGGTGGAGCGCAGAATCGCGGTGTTGCCGATTTCGATGACGCTGCCGCGGAAGGTCCGGTTCGGAATCGCGTCGATGGTGACTTCGGCTTCCTGCCCCAACCTGACATTGACGATGTCGGTCTCGTCGACCTTCACCTCTGCGGTAATGAGGGACATGTCCGCGATCGTCATAATGAGGCTCGCGGGTGAATTCTGGATACCGGGCACGACGGTTTCGCCGACCCGCACCGGCAGATTCGTCACGATGCCGTCGATCGGGGATATCGCCGCGTGCTTCTGGAGCACGTCGTCGGAGCGCCGGAGCAGCGCCTGCATCTGCGCCACACGCCGCTGGCTTGCGGAAAGCTGGGCCGCCGTCTGCTGCCGCTGGGCGCGCAACTGGGCGAGCCGCGCCTCGGCCTCCCGCAGCCCCGCCTCCTGGGCAAGATAGGCCGACTTGCGCTGTTCGAACTCCTGGCGCGGGATGAGCAGATCCTCGAGCAGGCGCACCGCCCGGCCGTAATCGGCCCGCGCGCGCTCCAGCTCCGCTTTGGCGCGGTCCACCGCCGCCTCCGCAGTCCGGATGTTAGCGTCGTGGGCGACCAGGCCGGCTTCTGCCGCCGCCGATTCCGCCTCGGCCGTCAGGAGCGCCGCCTGCTGGGCCTGCACGTCGGCCTCGGCCTGCACGGCCTCCAGGCGGGCGAGCACCTGCGACCGCCGCACGCGGTCTCCCTCCGCGACATCGATGTGAGTGATCCGTCCCATCACGTTGGCGCCGATGTTGACGTAGTTGCGAGGCTTGATTTCCCCGGAAGCGGTCACGATCGAAACCAGATCCTGCCGCGCCGCGCGGCCCGTCTGTACGGTCACGATCCCGCGCTGATTGTATTTGACCGCCGCAAAAACGCCGCCCCCAACCGCGACGGCAGCCGCCGCGGTCCACAGGGCGATCTTCCAGCTTCGCTTCACAATCTGTCTACCTCAGTATTGACGTGGAGCCTCGCGGAAAGGGAACAACGCGAGGGCTTTTTTTCGGGATGAGAATACCTCAATCCAGCCACCGGACGCTCGCCGGCGGCGTATTCTGGCAGGCAATCGTGTCGGTGACGCCGCTCGCAATCAGCGCGCAGGCGTTTTCCGTTGCTGCCCGGAGCGCCTCCTGCCTGGTCTCGCCCGATGCCACCCGGCACTCGGTACGCCCGTGGAAGGTCATACAGACCTCCACGCGATGCTGGCCCATACTCATGGTCAGGTACAGCAGAACAGCAACGAAGCCGATCGCGAAGATTCCGATGATCAGGCCGGTCCGGTTCCTCTTCAAGCCTGCACCTCGGCGAAGAAGTTGCCCATCGCCCGGAACTTGGCGTAGCGCTGGTCGATCAGCTCGGTGGGCGAGAGCTTGCCGAGCTCGGCCAGGTGGGTGCGGAGCGCGCTGCCCAGGCACTCGGCCGCTTTGTCGTGGTCTTCGTGGGCGCCGCCGGGCGGCTCGGGGATGATTGCGTCGATAATTCCGAAGCGCAGCAGGTCCGGCGCCGTCATTTTCAGGGCCGCCGCCGCCAGTTCGGCCTTGCCCGCGTCACGCCAGATAATCGCCGCGCAGCTCTCCGGGGAGATCACGCTGTACACCGAATTCTCAAACATCAGGACGCGATTGCCGACCCCCAGGGCCAGGGCGCCGCCGCTGCCGCCTTCGCCGATCACCACCGCGATCACAGGCGAGCTGAGCCGCGCCATCTCTCTCAGGTTCACCGCGATCGCTTCGGCCTGGCCGCGCTCTTCGGCGTCGATGCCCGGATAGGCGCCCGGTGTGTCGAGCAGCGTCACGATCGGCCGCCCGAACTTCGCAGCCAGCTCCATGGCGCGCATCGCCTTCCGATAGCCCTCCGGCTTCGGCATCCCGAAGTTGCGGTGCAGCTTCTGCTTGGTGTCCCGGCCCTTCTGCTGCCCCACAACCATCACCGGGTTTCCTTCAAAGAAGGCCATGCCGCAGACTATGGCCGCGTCGTCGCCATAGGCACGGTCGCCGTGAATCTCGTGGAAGTCCGTGAATATCCGCTGGATGTAGTCGAGCGCATGCGGCCGTTTCGGGTGGCGCGCCAACTGGACCCGCTCCCAGGCCGGGTTTTTCGCCGGCATGCCGCTCTGCAGGGTCCGGAGCTCGCTTTCGAGCTCGGCAACCCGCGCCTGGGCCGCGGACTTGTTCCGCAGTTCCGCCAGCTCCTTCTCAATCTCGGCGATCCGTTGATTTACCTGATCCATCGGTCTCTCTTGCTCTCCGCCGGTCTAGCCCGGCTCAGCCCGCGATCACTTCCAGCGCATCCGGTCCGCAGATCCGTTCGATCTCGGATCGAAACTCCTTGTCCGGCCGAACCTTGGCGGGCACATCGAGCAGCAGGGAGAAGTCCCGCGGCTTCTCCAGGCGGAGCCGGACCTCCGTCGAGCCGGGCTTGCGCCCGAACAGCTCGACGAGTTCGGCCGCCTTGTCCCTTTCGTTACTTCCATTCTGACTCAACCAGACCTTGATGGAGATCAGGGTCGGAAACGGCACGCGCGCCACGTCGAGCGGAATGACATCCTTCACCGAAACCTTGGGCGGCGCATTCTCTTCCGGCAGCACCTGGCCCTTCACCAGCACCGCCTTGTCTTCCACAAGCTGCGTCTGAAGCTGGTCGTAGATCGTCGTAAACGCCATGGCGTCGACGGTTCCCTGGAGATCTTCGATCTGCATCGACGCCCAGGCCTTGCCTTCCTTGTTCCGGCGGCGCTGGATCGAGGTGAGGATACCGCACAGCACCACCTCCGCGCCCTTCTCGAGACCTTCCAGGCGCGAGGTGTCGTGGGTGGCCAGCTCTGAGACCTTGTCCATGTATTCGTCGAGCGGGTGGCCGGTGACGTAGAAGCCGAGCAGTTCCTTTTCGCCGGAGAGCTTTTCGCGGCTGGTCCAGTCCGGAACGTTCGGCAGCGGCGGCTCCGGCGGTGGTGCATCGTCGCCCCCGAGCAGCGAGGCGAACAAGCCCGCCTGGCCGCTCTCGCGGTCCTTCCAGTGCCGCTGGCCGTGCTCCATCGCGCCCTCGACCGCCGCGAAGAGCTGCGCGCGGGTGCCGGTCAGCGTGTCCATCGCGCCCGCTTTGATCAGGCTCTCGATCATCCGGCGGTTGACGGCGCTCAGATCGACCCGCTCACAGAACTCGTAGAGCGAGTGGAAGCGGCCGTTCTCCTCGCGCGCCTTCACGACCGACTCAACCGCCGCCTGGCCGACGTTCTTGATGGCGCCCAGACCGAAGCGGATCGCGTCGCCGTCCGGCGTGAAATGGAGTCCGCTGGCGTTGATGTCCGGCGGCAGCACCCGGATGCCCATCTCGCGGCACTCATTGATGTACTTGACCACCTTCGCCGTGTTCCCCGTTTCCGAGGTCAGCAGCGCGGACATGAAGTCGACCGGATAGTGCGCCTTCAGATAGGCGGTCACATAGGCGAGATAAGCGTAAGCCGCCGAATGCGACTTATTAAATCCGTACCCCGCAAACTGGGCCATCAGATCGAAGATCTTTTCGATCTTCTTCTGCGGGAAGCCGCGCTCCAGAGCGCCCTTAAGGAAGCGCTCTTTCTGCTTCTCCATCTCCTCCGGCTTCTTTTTCCCCATGGCGCGCCGGAGGATATCGGCATCGCCCAGCGAGTAACCGGCGAGCCGGTTGGAGATCTGCATCACCTGCTCCTGGTAGACGATGACGCCGTAGGTCTCCTCCAGGATCTCCTTCAGCTCGGGTAAGTCGTAAGTAACTTCCTTGCGGCCGTGCTTGCGGTTGATGAAATCATCGACCATGCCGCCCTGAATCGGCCCGGGCCGGTAGAGCGCGTTGAGAGCGATCAGGTCCTCGATGCGGCTCGGTTCGTAGCGCCGCAGGATGTCGCGCATGCCCGGCGATTCAAACTGGAAGACGCCGCTTGTGTAGCCCTTGCAGAAGACTTCGTAGGTCTTGGCGTCGTCGATGGGCAGCTCTTCAATCTCGATTCTGACGCCGCGATATTTCTCGATCAGATTCAGCGCTTCGTGAATGATCGTCAGGGTCGTCAGGCCCAGAAAGTCCATCTTGAGAAGCGCCAGCTTCTCGAGTCCGACCATGTCGTACTGGGTGACGATTTCCTCCCGGTTCGTCCGGTAGAGCGGGACCAGTTCCTTGAGGGGAACCGGCGAGATGACGACTCCGGCCGCGTGGACTCCCGCGTTGCGAGCCATCCCCTCGAGTTTCAGGGCGACGTCGAGGACCTCCTTTACGCGCGGGTCCTTGCGGGCGGCCTCCTGCATCGCCGGCTCCTGCTCGATCGCATCTTTGAGCTTGATATTGAGGGTGCTCGGAACCAGCTTGGTGACTCGGTCGACCTCGGAGAAGCTCATGTCGAGCGCGCGTCCGACGTCCTTGATGGCGGCGCGCGCGCCCATCGTTCCGAAGGTGATGATCTGGGCGACCTGCTCGCGGCCGTACTTCTCTGTGACGTACTGGATCACCTGGCCGCGCCGGTGCGTGCAGAAGTCGATGTCGATATCGGGCATGCTGATGCGCTCGGGGTTGAGGAAGCGCTCGAACAGTAGCTCATACTGGAGCGGGTCGATGTCGGTGATCTCCATGACGTAGCTCACCAGACTGCCCGCCGCCGATCCGCGACCCGGCCCCACGGGAATGCCCATCATTTTGGAGTACCGGATGAAGTCCCAGACGATCAGGAAGTACCCGGAGAACTTCATTTGCTGGATGGTCCGGATCTCCCGGTCCAGCCGCTCGACGTATTCGGCGATGTCGTGCTTGAGCAGGCCCTGCGCGGCCATGCGTTCCAGGCGCGGGCGGCGCTTCTCGAATCCCTGGCGCGCAACGTATTCGAAGTAGGAGTCGATGGTGTGCTCGGGCGGCACGTCGAACTGCGGGAAGGGGTTCGCCACCTTTTCGAGCTTCACGTTGCAGCGCTGCGCGATCTCCCAGGTTCGGTCCAGCGCGTCCTCCACCTCGGCGAACAGCGCCATCATCTCGGCGCGCGACTTCAGATAGAAGGACTGCTGCGTGAAGCGCATCCGGTTCGGATCGCTCATCGTCTTGCCCGTCTGAATGCACAGCAGGATTTCGTGCATCCGGGCGTCGTCTTTGCGCAGGTAATGCGAGTCGTTGGTCGCCACCATCGGGATGCCGGTGTCTTTGGACAGCCGGTTGACCAGCGGCATCACGATGCGGTCCTGGTCGAGCCCGTGCTCCTGGATCTCCAGGAAGAAGTTCTCTTTACCGAACATCTCCTGGTACTCGTGCGAGAGTCGCCGGGCCTCGTCGTAGCGCTCCTGGAGCAGGCTTTCGTTGATATCGCCGCGCAGGCAGGCCGACATCGCGATGAGTCCCTTGGAGTGCTGCGCCAGCAGGCTCTTGTCGACGCGCGGCTTGTAATAGAAGCCGTCGAGGTAGCCGGTGGAGACCAGCCTCAGCAGGTTCCGGTATCCCTCCTGGTTCTCGCAGAGCAGAACGAGGTGGTTGTAGCGGTTGCTGTCGGACTTGACCCCGATCCCCTGCTGCGCGACATAGACCTCGCAGCCGATCACCGGGTGGACGCCCTTTTCCTTCGCCTTGTTGTAGAACTCCACCGCGCCGAAGAGATTGCCGTGGTCAGTCATGGCCACGGCGGGCATCTTCTGCTCGACTACCAAATCCATCAACTGCCCGATTTCGCAGGCTCCGTCGAGCAGCGAGTAGTCGGTGTGGCAGTGCAGATGGACGAATGGCTTGTCGGACATTCCGGATACCAGTATAGTCTCGCCGGCAGCGTTGGATCGGCGCGTTAGCAGGTGGTAGGGACGGGCAGATTCGAACTGCCGACCTTCCGCTTAGGAGGCGGACGCTCTATCCAACTGAGCTACGTCCCCGGACCTTATCCATTGTAGCGTTTCAGCCCCTTGCGGCCAATGTCCCGGCGGTACTGCGCCCCGTCGAATCGGATGCAGTCGACGGCACGGTAGGCGTTGCCGATAGCGTCCGCCAGATCCCGGCCCGAGGCGGTCACCCCGAGGACGCGCCCGCCGGCCGTCTCCAGGCCTTGCGGCCCCATTCGCGTACCGGCGTGGAAGACTACCGCACCCTGCTCCTCGGCCTGCTCGATCCCTTCGATTCGGTCGCCCGTCCGGACCTTCCCAGGGTAGCCGGGCGCCGCCATGACGACGCAGACGCTCGGCTCAGGGCGCCACGCGGGCTTCACGCCGGCCAGATCGCCGGATGCCGCCGCGTGGAGCATCGCGGCGAAGTCGGAGTCCATCCGCAACATCAGGCCTTGGGTCTCCGGATCGCCCAGCCGGACGTTGAACTCAAGGAGCTTCGGTCCTGATGAGGTCATCATCAGACCGGCGTAGAGGAACCCTGCGAATGGCGTCCCGTCCTCGGCCATCCCGTTCACGGCCGGAGAGATGATGGTTTCCATGATCCGGGCGGCCTGCTCCGGCGCGAGGATCCGGCTGTCGCAGTAGGCGCCCATCCCTCCGGTGTTCGGTCCGCGGTCGCCGTCGTAGATCGCCTTGTGGTCCTGGGTCGGCTCGAGCGGCACGACGTTGCGGCCGTCGCTCAGCGCGATGAAGCTGACCTCCTCGCCTTCGAGGAACTCTTCGATCACCAGGCGCGAGCCGGCGGCGCCAACCAGCTCACCGGAAAACATACCCTTTAGTGCAGATTCGGCTTCCTCCGGCGTCCGGCAGATGATGACGCCTTTGCCCGCAGCGAGTCCGTCGGCTTTGATTACGACGGGGAAGTCGAAACGAGGCAAGGACTTACGCGCGGCCTCGCGCGTTTCGACTGTAATGAACCGTGCGGTCGGAAGGCCGTGGCGGTCCATAAATCGTTTGGCAAAAATCTTACTGCCTTCCAATTGCGCGGCTGCCGCCGTCGGACCCACGATCTTCTTGCCGGCGGCCTGGAAGGAATCGACGACGCCGGCCACGAGCGGGGCCTCGGGTCCGACGACCGTGAGGTCTGCGCCGACCGAGTCCGCCACGGCCAGCAGATCGCGCGGGGAGGATGAGGCGGCGGGGAGGCACTCTGCCACTCTGGCGATGCCGGGGTTGCCGGGCGAGGCATAGACCTGGGTGACTCCGGCGCGGCGGGCAAGCTTCCAGGCGATCGCGTGTTCCCGTCCGCCGCCGCCGATCACGAATACTTTCAAAGGGATATCTCCTGCCGCTAGAATGAAATTAGCTCGATACTGCCGACCTAAAACTATAACCGGGATCGAATGCAAATACCAAGCCGCCAGTTTGACGTGATCGTCGTCGGGGCCGGACACGCCGGGTGCGAGGCCGCGCGCGCCTGCGCCCGCATGGGCCTGAAGACCGCCATGATCACGATGAACGCGGACCTGATCGCCCAGATGTCGTGCAACCCGGCGGTCGGGGGCATCGCCAAGGGCCACCTGGTGCGTGAGATCGATGCGCTGGGCGGCGTAATGGGCGAGGTGACGGACGCGGTCGGGATCCAGTTCCGGCTGCTGAACACCAGCCGCGGCCCGGCGGTCTGGTCGCCGCGCGCCCAGTGCGATAAGAAGATGTACCGGGTCCGGATGAAGGAGGTGATCGAGCGCGAGCCGAACCTTCGGATTCTACAGGCCGAGGTCGCGCAGCTTGTCGTCGATGAGGGCCCGCGCCGGCGTGCTCGCGGCGTACTGCTGCGGGACGGCCGGACGATCGCTTCCGAGGGCGTGATCGTCACGACCGGGACCTTCCTTAACGGCCTGGCGCATGTGGGCGAGTCGAAGTACAGTTGCGGGCGGAACGGAGAGGCGCCGTCCCAGCTCCTGGGCGAGCAGCTTCGCAGCCTTGGGCTCGCCTGGACCCGCCTTAAGACCGGCACCCCGCCCAGGCTCGACGCCCGCAGCATCGACTTCTCACGGTTCGAAGCCCAGGCCGGCGACCCCGAGCCGACTCCGTTCTCCTTCCTGACCGAGAAGATCGATCGGCCGCAGATCCAATGTTATATCGCCTACACGACCGAGGAGACTCGGCGGGTTCTTCAGGAGAGCCTGGCGCGCTCGCCGCTCTACAGCGGGCAGATCGAGGGAATTGGTCCGCGCTACTGCCCGTCGATCGAAGACAAGATCGTCAAGTTCCCGGACAAGACGCGCCACCAGATCTTCCTGGAGCCCGAAGGCTTGGACACGAACGAGATCTACGTCAACGGAATGTCCACCAGTATGCCGGTGGATGTCCAGGAGGCAATGATCGCCTCGGTGCCAGGTTTGGAAGGCGCCGAGATGATCCGGCCGGGTTACGCGATCGAGTACGACGCGATTGACCCGCGCGAGCTGCACCATACGCTCGAGGTGAAGTCGATCGAAGGACTGTTCCTTGCGGGCCAGATCAACGGGACTTCGGGGTATGAGGAGGCAGCCTGCCAGGGCATCGTCGCGGGAGTCAATGCCGCCTGCAAGTTGGGTGGCCTGGAGCCCGCCATCGTCGGCCGGACGGAGGGCTATGCCGGCATTCTGATCGACGACCTGATTACCAAGGGAGCGGATGAGCCCTACCGCATGTTTACGTCGCGCGCCGAATTCCGGCTGCACCTGCGGATCGACAATGCCGATGAGCGCCTGACCCCACTCGGCCGGCGTGTAGGGCTTGTGACGGAGGAGCGCTGGAATCTGCTGCTCAAGAAGCGGGAGCAAAAGGAGCGGCTGAGCAGCCTGCTGAATGAGACGCGAATCGACCCGGTGAACTTCCCCGGCCTTGGGCTGGCCTTGGATGACCGTCCTACGCTGATGGTCTGGCTGCGCCGGCCGGAGGCGAGGATCGAGCGGCTGGAGGGCTGGATCGTGCGGTCGCTGGGTGAAGCGCCGGTTCGCGGCGTCCTTACTACCGTTGAGACGGAGGCGAAGTACGCCGGCTACATCGCGCACCAGGAGCGGCAGATCGGCCGGTTAAAGGATGCCGAGCGGCGTCCGATTCCTCCCGACTTCGAGTTTGCCGGGATTCCGGGGCTTTCGCGGGAGATCCGGGACAAGCTGGAGCGCGTGCGTCCGGAGACGCTGGGCCAGGCAGCCCGCATCCCCGGAGTAACTCCGGCCGCGATAGCAGTTCTGGACGTCTACCTCAGCGTCTCCGGTCAGACCGCGGAATGAGTGAACCGAGCGACTTCTCCGTGCTCCTGCGCCGCCACATGGCTGTAATCGCGAGCCTGACACCCGATCAGATTGCCCAATTAGAGGCGCACTACAGGCTCATGATGCACTGGAATCGAGTGTTGAACCTGACGTCCATCCGGAAGGTCGATGAGATTGTCCTTCGGCATTACTGTGAGTCGCTATTTTTGGCGCAGCACATTCCGGCCGAGGCCGTGCGCGTGGCGGATATCGGCTCCGGTCCTGGTTTTCCCGGTATTCCCGTCGCGATTGCGCGTCCCGACCTTCGGATTACGCTAATCGAGTCGCATCAACGGAAGGCCGTGTTCCTCAAGGAGGCGTCGCGGGCGCTTCCGAGCGTGCGGGTGTTGGCGCAGCGCGCCGAGGCGCTCGTGGAGCACTTCGATGTGCTGATTTCGCGGGCGGTGCGGCCTGGGGACGTGGTTTCGCTGATCCCGGCGCTCGCTCCCTCGGTTGCCCTGTTAATCGGGGAGGAGGACGCCGCGGATCTGGGACGGCACGTCCACATTCGCTGGAGAGAGCCGCTTCATCTGCCCTGGGGTGAGCGTCGTGTACTTCTCGCCGGGCACGACGTTTCACGTGGAACAGGGTCTTCGATCGCCTGAGGAGCACGTTTCACGTGAAACGTCTCTCAATCGTGCTAGCATGTGATTTCTCACCCAGGAGCAAACCCCTTTGGCTAAAACCATCGCCATCGCGAACCAGAAGGGCGGGGTAGGTAAGACCACGACCGCGATCAATCTCGCCGCCTCTCTCGCCGCCAATGATCTCCGCGTCCTCCTCATCGACGCCGATCCCCAAGGCAATTCCACCACTGGCCTCGGCGTCCCCAAGGAACCCGGCATGCCCACGGTGTACAACGCCCTTCTCGGAGCCACCGACCTTCCCGCGATCACCCGCCAGACGGCCTGTGAGGGTCTCGAAATCATCCCGGCGGACCGCAACCTGGTCGCCGCCAACATCGAACTCGTAGACCAGCCTCGCCGGGAGTTTCGACTGCGCGACAGAGTGGACGCCGTCCGCGACCAATACACTTACATTCTTATCGACTGCCCACCGGCGCTCGACCTCCTCACACTGAACGCACTCGTCGCCGCCGATTCCGTCCTTATCCCCATCCAATGCGAATTCTTCGCCCTCGAAGGCGTTTCGCAACTCATGAACACGATCGACGGCATCCGCGATTCCTTCCAGCACGACCTGAAAATAGAGGGCATACTGCTCACCATGTACGACGACCGGACCAACCTCACGCGCCAAGTCGCCGACGACCTGAAAGATTTCTTCGCCGGCGAGGTTTTCCGAACCGTCATCCCCCGCAGCGTCCGGCTGGCCGAAGCACCCAGCCACGGGAAACCCATTCTCATCTACGACGTCCGCTCCAAAGGCGCGGAGTGCTATATCAAACTTGCCAAGGAGATTCTCGCGAATGAGCAAGCCCTCAGAAAATCGCAAGGCGCTCGGTAAAGGCCTCTCCGCCCTGCTACCGAACCGCTCCGGCACTCCGGCTGCAGCCCCGGCGCCCGCACCCGTGCCGCCCGAGTCGACAGCCAAGGTTCCCATCGACCGCATCCTTCCGAGCCCCACCCAGCCGCGCTCCATCTTCCAGCCTGAGCGGCTGCAGGAGCTTGCCCAATCGATTCAGGCCAACGGCATCATCCAGCCCCTGGTCGTCGTTCGCAAGGGTGAAAATTATCAGCTCGTCGCCGGCGAACGCCGCTGGCGCGCCGCCCAGATCGCCGGACTCACCGAGGTCCCGGTCGTCGTCCAGGACTTCGCCGACGACCGCCTCATGGAGATCGCTCTCATCGAGAACATCCAGCGCGAGGACTTGAACCCCATCGAGGTCGCCCACGCCTTCGAACGCCTCGCCCAGGAGCTCGGCCTCAGTCACGAGGAGATTGGCCGGCGCACCGGCAAGGACCGCACGACCATCACCAACACTCTCCGCCTCCTCCGCCTCCCCCAGGAAGTACAGCTCCTCCTGGCCGAACAGAGGATCTCCATGGGCCATGCCCGCGCAATCCTCGGCCTCCCCACAGCCGAGCTCCAGATCGAAAGCGCCCGCAAGGCCGCCGACCAGGGACTCTCTGTCCGTCAGGTCGAGCGCCTCGTCCAGCAGCTCCTGATTGAACCCGGCACTAAGGAGCCCAAGCCCGAGCCCAGGCAGGATCCAAACGTGCGGGCGGCCGTAGAAGAGCTCGAACGCACTCTCGGCACCCGAGTCCGCATCGTCGAACGCTCACCCAAAAGCGGCAGGATTGAGATCGAGTATTACTCTCCCGAGGAGCTCGACAGAATTTACAACCACATCGTGGGAGAAAGTTGAGAAGGTGGTGCCGGCGGCAGGACTCGAACCTGCGACCTACGGATTATGAGACCGTCGCTCTAACCACCTGAGCTACGCCGGCAAACGGATAATATTCAGCGTATGCAGTGCCGCCCGCCTTTGTCAAATCCAGATTTTCTCCTCCGAAACTCCAGGAGACACGGCCGTCCGGACGATTTCCTGTAAGTTGCTGATACTAGAAGCGTTATCAGTTCAGAATTCTCTTGACTTCCGCCCCTCTTGGGGGCATATTATAGGTAGAGGCCAGGGAAAACAATCCCGAAGCCTCAAATCCCCGGAACATCGGGGATTAGACGCCTCGCCCAGCAAGGGGAGGCATTCATAAGCAGGAGGAAGTCCATAGACAACGTCCACTACATAGGGCGGCTACCGGCACTCCTGGCTGACTGGTTGATCCTCAGACGTCCCTACGGCTCCTGTTAGCCGCAGACGTTCGGTACGTGCACCGATGAAAGGCACCCAACCAGTGGCCCCGGCCCAGGGATCCCGTAGGGAGCGGATCACAGAAGGCCGATTCAGCAGGGTGCCGGCGGCCGCCCTTACAATTTGCACCCTCCTTCCTGATTTGACACTTACTTTCCGCCTTCAGTAGATTCAACGTAGGTGCCTGAGCTTCCGTATCTTGAGTCTGGGGGAACGTGCGCGTGAATGTGGTGGAATTCACCGGCGTTTCGAAGAGTTATCCCATCTACGATTCTCCTCTCGACCGCCTGAAAGAACTCGCGCTGCTCAACCGCGTCAGCTTCCACAGCGACTTCTGGGCCTTGCGCGATGTCAGCTTCCAGATCGCCCGCGGAGAGACCTTCTGCATCATTGGCGAAAACGGCTCCGGCAAAAGCACGACGCTCCAGATGGTCGCGGGCATTTTGCAGCCGACCCACGGTACCGTTCAAGTCAACGGCAGGGTCGCCGCCCTTCTTGAACTCGGCTCCGGCTTCAATCCCGAATTCTCCGGCCGGGACAACGTTTATCTGAACGCCGCCATACTCGGCCTCTCCACCGCCGAAATCGACCGCAAGTACAAATTGATCCAAGAGTTTGCCGAGATCGGCGACTTCATCAATCACCCCGTCAAAACTTACTCCAGCGGCATGACCGTACGGCTCGCCTTCGCCGTGGCGATCCATGTCGATCCGGAGCTTCTGCTCGTTGACGAGGCCCTTGCCGTCGGCGACATCTACTTCCGCCAGCGCTGCATGCGCAAGGTCCACGAACTGCGCTCGACGGGCGTTACGATCCTTTTCGTCTCGCACGCCATCGGCGACGTCAAGGCGATCGGCGACCGCACCATGTGGCTTGAACATGGCCGCATCCGCGAGATCGGACCCACCGACCAGGTTGTGGCCAAGTATCTCGCGGCCATGGTCGAAAAGGACTCGGCCTATCTCGAACTCAACAAGCGCGCCCCCACGCTCACCGGTCCGGCGCAGCAGGCCCCCGAGATCGTCCGGAGCATCCCCAACGTCGATCACCGCTACGGCGACGGCCGCGCCGAAATCGTGGGCATCGCGATTCTCGACCAGTACGGCCGCCCGCTCCACCTGCTGGAGCCGCAGTCCCGCATCGTCGTCCGGATCAGTGTGCGCGCCAAGGAGGAGGTTTCGCTCCCGATTGTCGGCTTTATGCTGCGCAACCATCTGGGCATCGACTTCGCCGGCACGAACACCGCGCGAGAGGGATTCGAAATCCCGGCGATGGCGCCCGGCGACATCCACACGGTCGACTTCCACGTCGATCTGCCTGAGCTCTACCCGGCCAACTTCTCCTTCTCGCCGGCAGTCGCTGACGGCACGCTGCATCACTACAAGATGTGCGACTGGATCGACAACGCGATCACCCTGCAGATGGGCCACGGCGAAGGCGAGATTTACGGGTACATGCGCCTGCCGTGCAAAGTTGAGCTGAATGCACGCCTCGCAACGGAACCGAAGCGCCAGGAGGTGGCCGGTGGCGCCTGAGACCGGAGGGCTCCGTGGCTGAGTTCACAGGCGAGCGCGTCATTCCCAACCAGGTCGATCCGGACCTCTGGAACGAGCACCTGGCCCGCTACGCCTTCGCCGCCCGGCTCAGCGGACGCAAGCGCGTGCTGGACGCGGGCTGCGGCAGCGGCTACGGCAGCGCCGAACTGGCCCGCACCGCCCGAGAGGTCGTCGGAGTCGACCTCTCGGCCGAAGCCATCGAATACGCACGCCAGACCTACGACCTTCCCAACCTGCGCTTCCTCGAAGGCTCCTGCACGGAGGTCCCGCTTCCTGACGCCTCCTTCGATCTCGTCGTCGCCTTCGAAG
Organism: Bryobacteraceae bacterium; assembly: GCA_046289265.1. GTDB lineage: Bacteria > Acidobacteriota > Terriglobia > Bryobacterales > Bryobacteraceae > JBKBWD01. Next base: position 63,464 of record JBKBWD010000007.1, read on the forward strand.
TGATCGAGCATTTGGCCGAGTGGCCGCGCCTGATCGAAGAAGCCCGCCGCCTACTCGCCCCAGGAGGCCAGTTCATCGTCTCGACGCCGAACAAGAGCTATTACTCGGAGACGCGCGCCGCCTCCGGACCGAATCCTTTTCACGTTCACGAATTTGAATTTGAAGAGTTTCGCCAGGCCCTGCGCGCCGTCTTCCCGCACGTTTCGATCTTTCTACAGAACCACGCCGCCGGCATCGTCTTCGAACCGGTCGGGCAGATTCATGGCGCCGAGGTCCGGGTTGAGGAGTCCCACGCGAAGCCTGAGCAGTCGCACTTCTTCGTCGCGGTCTGCGCCAATACGACGCAGACCGGCTCGCCGGCATTCGTCTATCTGCCCTCCACCGCCAACGTCCTGCGCGAGCGCGAAATTCACATCGAGCGCCTATCCGCCTGGCTCGCCGAAGCTCAAACCGAACACCAGGCGCTGCTCCAGCGCTTCCGCGACCTGCAGACCGAGCTTGAACAGCGCAATGCCTGGGCCGCGAAGCTGGATGAGGAGCTCGCCGCGGCCCGCCGCCTGATCGAGGAGAAGGAAAAGGAGGCCGCCGAAGCAATCGCCGGCTTCCAGGCTCGCGTTGCAGAGCTGGAACGCGAATCCGAGGACCGCCTCGCCTGGGCCCAAATATCCGATGCGGCTCTGGAGGCCAAGTGCAAGGAGCTGGCCGAGTGCGTCGAACTCCTCACCCGTGCCGAAAAGACTGTCGAAGAGCGGACCGCGTGGGCCATGAATCTGGACAAGGCCAATCGCGAACTCCAGGAGAGCCTCAGCCTGGTGCGTTCGTCGCGATGGGTGAAGATCGGGAGGGCGCTCGGACTGGGTCCGGCGTTGCAGGATCAGTAAATGCGCCTCCTCGCGCGCCTGTTGCGCGCATTGCCGCTGCTTTTGATCTCCCCGCTGGTGGTCGCGCTTTCGATCCTGGCGCTCGGCCTCGTGGACCTGATCTGGCTCGTGGCCGGACGCAAGCGCCCGCCGGTGCCCGCGCGCCCGTCCACCCGCGCCGCGAGCGTCGTCATTCCTAACTGGAATGGCCGCGATCTGCTGGAGAAGTACCTTCCCTCCGTCGTGACGGCCCTCGCGGACAATCCCGAAAACGAGATCATCGTCGTCGACAACGGATCCGAGGACGGCAGCGCCGGGTTCGTCCGCGAACGCTTCCCGGCGGTGAAGGTGCTGGCGCTTGAAAAGAACCTCGGTTTCGGCGGCGGCTCCAATGCCGGATTCCGCAAGGCGAAAAACGACATCGTCGTTCTGCTCAACAGCGACATGCGCGTTGCGCCGGACTTCCTGGCGCCGCTGCTCGAAGGCTTCGACCAGGACGACGTCTTCGCCGTATCCTGCCAGATCTTCTTCAGCGACCCGGACAAGAAGCGCGAGGAGACCGGACTGACGCAGGCCTGGTGGGACAACGGCGCGCTCCGCGTCCGCCATCGTATCGACGATGAGGTGAAGGATCTGTTCCCCTGCTTCTACGGCGGCGGCGGCTCCTGCGCCTTCGACCGGCGCAAGTTCCTTGAGCTCGGCGGCTTCGATCACCTGCTGCGGCCTTTCTATCTGGAGGACACCGATCTCGGCTATCTCGCCTGGAAGCGCGGCTGGAAGGTCCTCTATCAACCGCGCAGCATCGTCTATCACGAGCATCGCGGCACGATCGGGAAGCGCTTTTCGCAGCGGTACATCCAGGAGGTTCTGCACAAGAACTTCATTCTGTTCTGCTGGAAGAACATTCACGAGCCGCGGCGGCTGTTGCAGCACCACTTCTTCACCTACACCGGCGCGCTTCTGAGCGCGGCGATCGGGGACTCGCCCGAGCGCGCGAATCTCGGCGGCATCCTGCGCGCCTTCCGCCAGCTTCCCGGGGCCCTGGCATCGCGCTGGCGCGCACGGGCGCTCGCTGCCATCACCGATACCGAGGCCTTCCGCCGGCCGCTCGGGGCGTATTACCGCGACCGTTTCGAAGCGCTGCCGGCCGAACCCGCGCCGTTGCGCGTGCTGTTCGTTTCACCCTACCCGATCTGTCCCCCGATTCACGGCGGCGGCGTCTTCATGTACCACACGGTCCGGCAACTGACACGCCATGCCGAGGTCCACCTGATCGCGCTGCTCGACCACGCGCATGAACGGGAGGCGCACGCCGAACTCGATGAGCTGTGCGCTTCGACCGAGTACATCATCCGGATGGAGGCGCAGACGAAAGCACTCGGCTCGATCGTGCCGCACGCGGTCCGGGAGTTCGCCAACTCCGACCTGGAGTGGCTGATTCACCGGCAGGTCTACACGAAGCGCATCGACGCGATTCAGCTCGAGTACACGCAACTGGCGCAGTACGCCTGCCCGCTCGACCGTCTGGTGACGGCGCTGTTCGAGCATGATATTTACTTCCAGTCGATCGCGCGAGGCTTGGGCGGACTCAAGGGCGCGCTCACGAAGCCTTCGGCCGCGTACGAATATTTGCGGGCGCTGCGCTTTGAGCTGCGGGCGCTGCCGCGGCTCGACCTGATTCAGGTCTGCAGCCGCGACAACGGCGAGTATCTGCTTTCCTACCTCCCGGCGCTGCGCGACCGCGTGCATCCGGGCCAGCGCGCCGGAATCGACACGTCGCGCTATGCGTTCGCCGAGTCCGGCCGCGAGCCCGGGACGATTCTCTTCCTCGGGAGCTTTCGCCATCTGCCCAACGCCGCGGCGCTCGAGTGGTTCGTCCGCCAGGTGATGCCGCGCGTCCTGGAGCGCTGTCCGGCGGCGCGTCTGGTGGTTATCGGCTCCGATCCCCCGCCCCGCCATTCGCTGCCGGACATGGGCGACGCCATCGAACTGCGCGGCTTCGTCGAGGACGTGCGCGAGCCTCTGGCCCGTTATGCTGTTTTTGCGTGTCCGATCCTGAGCGGGTCAGGCGTGCGGGTGAAGCTGCTGGAGGCCTTTGCGGCCGGGATTCCGGTGGTTTCGACGCGACTTGGCGCCGAGGGCCTGGCGTGGAACGACGGCGAGTTCAGCCGCCTGGCCGATGATCCCGCAGCCTTTGCGGATGCAATTCTGGAGCTGTTCGCGCAGCCTGTGGAGGCGGCCGCGATGGCGCGCCGGGCCCGCGAGGAGGTCTGCGCCAACTGGGATATGGCCGCGATTACGGCGCGCCTTGCCGCGAGCTATCGCGACGCGCTCGCGCGCAAGCGGTCCGGAGCGCTTAGCGCTGCCGCTCGAACTCGCGCCTGAGCGCGGAGGTCACCGAGCGGGCTGTCTTATTGAGGTCGTCGGCGCGGCTGCTCTTCGGCTTTGCGTAGATCGACCAGACGACGCGCTTGTTCCGGCGGTCCACCAGGAAGACGTTGCCTTTGCCCCGCCCCCAGGAGGAGATGCGCGGCGCATTCTTCCACCACTCGTTCGGGCTTTTAGCTTCGTCGTCGTCCTCGTCGTCCTCTTTGGAGGCGGGCTTTTCGGGCTCCGGTTCCGGATAGAGTTCCTTGAGGCGCTGTTCGAAATTTTCGCCGAGGTGGTCCGTGATGATGGCGTCGGCAAGCGCCGGGTCGGTCACGACGCGGAAGATGCCCTGCTGCGTGAAGTGATTCGCGAGGTACTGATCGAACCCGCTGGTCATCTTGACGAAGTACACCGACTCGATCGCAGCCAGCTCAGCATGGTCCTGGGCCGCCGCAGGCGAAGCCAGCAGGCAAAGCAGAAGGCACAAACGCTTCATGATGCCTTCTATGATAGCGCGGGGTGGGCGGTGGGGATTCGCGGGCCGCTTCAGCCATCCAACGCAGTAGCCGCATGGCGTAGCGCCTGCCGGAGGTCTTCGGGCTCTAAGAACGGGTACTCGGCAAAAAGAGCACCCTGGTCGCGATATGTTGCCAGCAGTTCGAGAACGCGCCGCACGGTAATACGCATTCCACGGATACACGGCTTCCCGCCGCACTTGCCGGGCTCGATGGTGATGCGGTCGAGTACTTCAAAAAAGCGCGCCACATCCGGCAGTTTATCCGATCCGCCCCCAACCTGAGCGACAATAGCCTCTGTACCCCATGTACAAAGGCCTCACGATCACCGTCATTATCCCGTGCCTCAACGAAGAGCAGGGGATCGAGCGGGTCCTCAGCCGCATGCCGTCCTTTGTCGACCAGGTGATCGTCGTCGATAACGCCTCTACCGACCGTACCGCCGATGTCGCCCGCTCCTACGGCGCGCAGGTCATCCGCGAGGAGGTCCGCGGCTACGGCCGCAGCTATAAACGCGGCTTCTCCTACGCTACCGGCGATGTCATCGTCACCCTCGACGGCGACCATAGCTATCCGCCCGACGCCATCTCCTACCTGCTCGAAGCCTTCCTGCACCTCGAAGCCGACTTCCTCAACGCCTCGCGCTTCCCGGTACAGGACCGCCACGCCATGAGCTTCAAGCACAAGTTCGGCAACCTCGTCCTGTCGCTCGCCACCTCGCTGCTTTACTTCCGATGGGTCCGCGACTCCCAGTCCGGCATGTGGGTCTTCCGCCGCTCCATCCTCAAGGAGATGATCCTCGAATCCGACGGCATGGCCTTCTCCGAAGAGATCAAGATCGAGGCCCTCCGCAACTCGCGAATCCGCTTCCGCGAAATCTCGATCCAATACTCCTCGCGCCTCGGCGAAATTAAACTCAACCCGTGGCGCGACGGCTTCCACAATCTCTGGTTCCTGGTTAAGAAGCGTTTTGCGAGGCGCCGCCCGCGGTGATATGATGGGAACCGACCCGCCTGCGTTTCCGTCCATCCCTTGGTCCGAGTCCGCCTGACGCTATGTCGCGTGTAACGGTTGTGGTGCCACAGTGGAATCGTCGCGATCTGCTCGTATCGTTGTTGAAACATTTGCAGCGCCAGAGCTATCCAATTCAGGAAGTTCTGATCGTGGATAACGGCTCCGACGACGGCTCCCCGGAGGCTGCCGCCAATGCCGGGGCTCGCGTCCTGCAAATGGGAACGAACGCTGGTTTCAGCCGGGCGGTCAACCGCGGACTGCGCGAGTGCCGCACCGAGCTCGCCGCCATCGTCAACAACGACGTCGAGCCTTCGGAGAACTGGCTGGAGCGGCTCGTTCACGCATTGGAGAATCCGGAGGACGGCCGGCGTCCCTGGTTCGCCACGGGCAAGCTGCTTTCGGCTGACCGGACGGACCGGATCGACGGGACCTTCGATACGCTCTGCCGAGGCTGCTGCGCTTGGCGCGCCGGCCATGGCAGACCCGACGGACCCCGTTGGGCGCGCCCGCGTACGATCCGGTTCGCTCCGCTGACCGCAGCGCTGTTCCGGACCGAGGTCTTCGACAGGATCGGGTATCTCGACGAGAGCTTCGATACCTACCTCGAGGACGTCGATTTCGGGCTCCGATGCGCGCTCGAAGGTTTGAGCGGCGTCTATGTGCCCGAGGCGGTCGCTGCCCACATCGGCAGCGCCTCGTGGGGGGCGTGGAACGGATCCACCGTCCGACGGATGGCGCGGAACCAGCTTCTGCTGGTCGCCAAGCACTATCCGCCTGGGTGGATTCAAAGATACGGGTGGCAGGTTCTGGTCGCCCAGAGCCTCTGGGGGCTGCTTGCGCTCCGGCATGGCGCCGGATGGAGCTGGCTCCGGGGGAAGCTCGAAGCAGTCAGGATGTACGGAAGCGTGCGCGGCCCGGCCTGCGGCAATCCGGCGCGGCTCGAGGAATTGCTCGCCGAAAGCGAGCGCGAGATCAGGGAGTTACAGAGCGAGACCGGTTTCGACTGGTACTGGCGGATGTACTTCTCGCTCACATAAGGCGCTATGGAACGGACAGGCATCGTCATCGTCACTTACAACTCGGAGAACGAAATCGGCGCCTGCCTCGATTCCTGCCTCGCCATGACGGACGCCGAAATCGTCGTCGTCGACAACGCCTCGTCGGACGGAACGCTTGCCGAGGTGCGCCGGCGCCCTGCCGTCCGGTTCATCGCCAATCCGGAGAACCGGGGTTTCGCCGCGGCGGTCAACCAGGGCTGCGCAGCCTGCGCAGCTCGCGCGATCCTCTTGTTAAATCCCGACACCGTGCTGCTCACGCCCATTGACGAGCTCGAAGCCGCCTGTCAGCATGAGGATATCGGCGCCGCGTCCGGCATGTTGGTCGACCAGGGGGGTCGCCCGCAGGCGGGTTTCGCCGTTCGCCGCCTGCCCACTCCGGCCGCGCTGGCCTTCGAGGTCCTGGGAGTCAACCGGCTCTTTCCTCGGAATCCCGTCAATCGGCGCTACCGCGCGCTCGATGCCGATCTTCATGCACCGGCCGATGTGGAACAGCCCGCCGGGGCTTTCCTGATGCTCCGCCGCGATCTCTGGCGGATGCTCGGAGGTCTGGACGAGTCCTTCCATCCGATCTGGTTCGAGGACGTCGACCTGTGCCGGCGCATCCGGGATAAAGGGTTTAGAATCAAATATGTGCCTACAGTGAAGGCGCGGCACGCCGGAGGGGCTTCAGCGAGCCGGATCGGCTGGGAACGCCGTCAGATTTATTGGTATGCTAGCCTTCTGAGATATGCGTCCAAGCATTTCCGGCCATCAGCCCGGCGGATGATCCGCGTATCGATCATGCTGGCTTCCGTTCCCAGGGCGCTGCTGGGAGTTCTCTTCGAGCGGAGCCTCAGGCCAATTGCAGTCTGTTGGAAAATTTGGCGGCTCGCGGCGCCGGTGCGCGCGGTCCGGCATTCTGCCCAGGGGGCAGGCGCATCAGTAGGGTGAGACAGTTCCAGTTCAAAGGTTCGAGCACACGTTCACGCGCATGTCTTATAAAGATTTCGTGTCCGTCACGATCGTGACATATAACAGCGGCCGGTTCATTAAGCGGTGCCTGGAGGAAGTCCTGGCCCAGGAGGGCGTCGCCACCGAGGTGGTGGTCGTGGACAACGCCTCCACCGACGGCACTCGCGACCTCCTCGAGCAGTTCGAGGATCGCTGCCGCATCATCTATAACGACGAGAACGTGGGCTTTTCCGCCGCGCAGAACCAGGCCATCGACCTGTCACGCGGTAACTGGATCCTGACGCTGAATCCCGACGTGCTGCTGATGCCGAACTTCATCGCAGCGCTGCTCGAAGCCAGCCGCATCGACCCCCGGATCGGCACCGTCTGCGGCAAGCTGCTCACCATCACACCAAGCTTCGACATCCCCGACAAGCCGCGCGTTGACTCGACCGGCATCTATTTCACCCCGACTCTGCGCCACCTCGACCGCGGCAGCCAGCAGGTCGACAACGGCCACTACCTCAAGCACGAGTACGTGTTTGGCGCCACGGCCGCGGCCGCTCTCTACCGCCGCGAAATGATCGAGGACGTCTCGATCGACGGCGAATTCTTCGACGAGGACTTCTTCGTCTACCGCGAGGACGCCGACGTCGCCTGGCGCGCCCAGCTCCTCGGCTGGCGCTGCATCTACACCCCGCACGCCTTCGGCTACCACGTCCGCAACGTCCTGCCGGGCAACCGCCGCGCCCTGCCGCCGGCCATCAACATGCACTCGGTGAAGAACCGCTTCCTCATGCGGATCAAGAACATCACCGGCGACCTCTATCTCCGAAACTGCGTCGCTATTACGGCCCGCGACCTGGTCGTCATCAGTTGCTGCCTCCTCCGCGAGCACTCGTCACTGAAGGCCTTCTGGTATCTTGCGCAGGCCTGGAAGCGGGTCTTCGCCAAGCGGCGCCAGATCATGCGCCGGCGCCGCGTCAGCGACGACTACATCGCAAGCTGGTTCCGCTACACGCCAGTCAGCCACCCCGCTCCGCGGCCCAGCGCCGATATCGCTCGCACGGCAAGCGCGGCCAAGGGGTGATCCAAGCGCCTTGAAGATCGCGATCGTCGGGACCCGCGGCATCCCCGCCAACTACGGCGGCTTCGAAACCTTCGCCGAAGAGCTCGCCCAAAGGCTGGTGCTGCGAGGCCACGACGTGACCGTCTACTGCCGCCAGCGCAACCCATCGTCCCTCTATCTCGGGGCCAGGCTCGTGTACCTGCCCACCATCCGGCACAAGTACTTCGACACCATCATCCACACCTTTCTTTCGACGCTGCACCTGCTGGTCCGCCGCCAGGACGCCGCCCTCTATTGCAATGCCGCCAATGCGGTCTTCACGTGGATGCCGCGCCTCCTCGGAACTCCGGTCGCGCTCAACGTGGACGGGCTCGAACGAAACCGCAAGAAATGGAACGCCCTCGCCAGGGCCTGGTATTTCGTCTCCGAGCGCCTCGCCACCATTTGTCCAACCGTCATCGTCACTGACGCCGAACAGATCCGGGAATACTACCTTGCCCGCTACCGCGCCCCCAGCACCTTCATTCCCTATGGCGCCGAAACCGGCAAGGTTTCCACGCGAGCCGTCCTCGAGCGCCTCGGCCTCGAACCCGGCCGCTACTTTCTCTACGTCAGCCGCATGGAGCCGGAAAACAATGCCCTGCTCGTCCGCGAGGCATTCGAAACGCTGGATACCGCGATGAAGCTCGCGCTCGTTGGTGACGCACCGTACGCGCACGACTACATCCGCCGGGTTCGTGAGACCAACGACCCGCGCGTCCTCCTGCCGGGCGCGATCTACGGCGCCGGATACCGGGAACTCGGCTCCCACTGCTTCGCCTACATCCATGCGACCGAGGTCGGGGGCACACACCCGGCGCTCATCGAGGCGATGGGCCGCGGGGCGCTGGTGCTCTATCTCGACACACCGGAAAACGCAGAGGTCGCCTCCGGCGCCGGCATCGCTTTCACGCATTCGAACCTGGCCGAACAGATGCGCCTGGTTCTTGCGATGCCGGAGGAGGAGCGCGAGCGCTATCGCCGCCTGGCGGTCGAGCGTGTCCGCGAGCGTTATAGCTGGGACGCCGTCACCGACGCTTACGAACGTCTGCTCAAAGGGCTGGTCCGCAGCCGTTGAATAATGGAAGTATGCCCGGTCATTCCTTCCGCTCGTGGGTAGAAGTTTCCCGCCAGCAGATCGCCGACAACTACAACGCCGTCCGTGCCGTCGTCGGGCCGGATGTCGGCGTGATGGCGGTCGTCAAGGCGGACGCCTACCGGCACGGCGCCGTCGAAGTTTCGCGGGTGCTCGAAGCCGAAGGGGCGAAGTGGTTTGCCGTCAGTAACGTGGAGGAGGGCGTGACCCTCCGGCAGGCCGGCCTATCCGGGCGTATTCTCGTCATGGCGGACTTCCTCCCGGCCGAGCGCCCCGCCTTGATCGAATACGACCTGACGCCGGCCATTCACTCGATCGCGGACATTCGCGAAGTCGACCGCGCCTCGGCCCTGATCGGCCGTCCGATCTCCTATCACCTGAAGCTCGACACCGGCATGGGCCGGCTCGGGACCCGCGCGGAGGTCGCACAGATCATAGAAGCCGTCCGAGGCGCCCGCCACGCGCGGCTCGAGGGCGTCATGACGCACTTTGCCTCGGCCGCCAACTATGCCTCGCCCCAAACCGCCGAGCAGATCGCCTGCTTTCGCGCGATCACCAACGCCATGTCGCAGGCCGGCATTCAGCCGCTCTACGCGCACCTGTCGAGCACGATCCCGGTCGCCTACGGACGCACCGAGACCTGGCTCAACAATGGCCTAAAGACGCTGGTCCGGCCCGGCCATGCCATTTACGGCTACGTCAGTCCCGCGCGCGGCAACGCCCCCAAGCGCATTCTCGACGTCAAGCCAGCCCTGTCCTGGAAGGCGACGATTCTCGCGATCAAGGACCTGCCCGAGGGCGCGCTGGTGGGCTACGGTGGGATTCATCGGACGGCGCGTCCCACTCGCATCGCGGTCCTTGCGGTCGGCTACGCAGACGGACTGCCTCATCGGCTGTCGAATCGCGGCAAGGTGATCGCGGCCGGAAGATTCGCACCGATTCTCGGCGCCGTCTCGATGGATTTGACGACCATCGACATCACGCAAAGCCCCGGTCTGCGCGTGGGAGACGCCGTCACGCTGCTCGGCTCCGAGGGCGACTGCCGCTACGACGCCCAGCAGATGGCGCAAGCCGCGGGGACCATTTCCTACAGCGTATTGTGCGGCATCAGCGCGCGGGTGCGGCGGGTGTTTATCTGACGGTCAGGCCCGGGAGAGCAGGTGCGGGATCGCGGCTGCGCCCAGTCCGATCAGCGCCGCAGCGAATGCTAGCGAGAGCTCCGGAGCGATGGCCAACACCGGCGCCGCCGCTTGGGCGAAGTCCAGTCCGGACTCAGCCACCAGAACCGTTCCTGCGGCGCCCATCACGCCAGCGGCCGTCGCGCCAATACCGAACCGGAGCCACGGAAACGGAAGCCGCGGCGGCTCGGCCGCCTCGCGATGGACCTCCGCCATGACCCGCTTCGAGAAGGCAGGCGAGGGCTGCACGTTCTCCGCAGAGGCCAGAATCTGATCGAGTTCGTCAGGCGTCATGACTTCTCCAGCTTCGAACACCGCTGCCGCAGAAGCTCGCGGCCGCGATGCAGCCTCGCCTTCAGCGTACCCTCGGAGACATCCAGGATACACGCTGTTTCGGCGAGGTTCTTCTCTTCAAAATAGAACAGGATGATGGCGTCGCGATACCGCTCCGGCAGCGCTAGCACGGCCCGTTGCACCATTTCGGAGCGTTCGCGCTCCTGAATCTCCTCGAGCGCGCCCGCTGCGGACTCGGCAGGTGCGGACTCCAAGCTGATGTGCGGCTGCCCGAGCGTCCGGACGCGGGAGCGATATGTATTGAGCGCAATCGCCGTGATCCAGGTCGAGAAGGCCGACTGGCCGCGAAAACTGCCGAGAGACCGGAAGACCTTGAGAAAGACCTCCTGCGCCATGTCTTCCGCTGTGGCGTGATCACGGCTGTACCGCCATGCCAGATTCACAAGCCGGTGCTGCCAGCGCTCCACAATGCCTTCAAACGCGCTCGTGTCGCCTGCGAGCACGCGGGCCGCATCGACGAGATCCGGTTCATCCTGGCGCACAGTTAGTAGCATCGAATTGCCGTGGAATTGGACAGCAGCTCTCACTCGCGGGTTGCATTATCTCAAGAGCAAGTTCGACCGCACAAAATGCAACCCACGCGCGGGTGCTCCGGTCTCATAGGGCGTCACAAAGGAGGTCATCAAACATGCCAGTCAATGCGGCCATGTTTCTGTTTCTTGCGGCCGCCGTCGTTGCGGTCTTCGCCTTCCTCAGCATCGCGGTTTGGGTTTCGGTCCCCGCGCAGGAGCGCCAGGCGCGTGAACGAATGGAGCTGCTGAAGACTTTGGCGCTCCAGCCAGGCGAAAACGCGGTCCGCGTCCTGGAGATGGTCCGCGAAGAGGATCGGAAACGCGAAGAGAAGCGCAGGCAAGAACAACGGCGAGGATATATCGTCAGCGGCCTGATTCTGATAGCAATCGGCATCGGAATCGGCACGCTGCTCTGGTTGACGAAGGCCGGGGCAGAGTGGGCAATTGGCTTTATGTTTATCATGATGGGGTCCGTGCTCGTCGGGTCCGGACTCCTCACGAAAGTCGAGCGCGGTTGACCAGGGTGCTCCACAAACAAAACGGCCCGGCATGCACCGCACACCGGGCCGTCCCCTTGATCGATTGAAACGGGTCTTAGATGTCGAGGTTGCGGACCTCGAGCGCGTTCTCCTCGATGAACTTCCGCCGGCTTTCCACGTTCTCGCCCATCAGCGTCGAGAAGATCTCCTCGCACTCGACGGCGTCCTCCAGCCGCACCTGCAACAGCGTCCGCTTTTCGGCGTTCATCGTCGTCTCCCAGAGCTGCTCGGCGTTCATCTCGCCGAGTCCCTTGTAGCGCGTCACGTTGCAGTCGCGCGTGCCTTCGGACTTGATGTAGTTCAACAGGCCGCGCCAGTCGGTCTGCGGCTCCCGCCGCGTGTCTTTCACAACAACGAACGGTGGCCGGTTGTGATTCGCTGTCTGCTTCGCCAGCGCCCGGAACCGCTTGTACTCCGGCATCTGAGCCAGTTCGATCCCGATCCAACGCTCGGCGTTCGTCGCGTCCCGATAGCCGACCATCCAGACCGAGTGCTCCTCGTCGAGCTTGAGCTCCGGCTGGATCTGGGCGCGCTTCAGCCTCTCGGCTACCTGCTCGATGTTGCTCCGTTCAGCGAAGTCGGCCTTGCCGTCAATCTTCAGCTCGTGATCGAGCAGGATGTCCACCACGCGCGCATCGCGCACCCGGCGCTCCACGCGGCGGTAGATCTGTTCCAGCTCATCGAGCGCCATCAGGAAAGCCCGCAGTTCGCCGCCCTCGATCTTTGCAGCGGCGCCGTCGGGTCCCGCCGCTACCTCGACTGCCAGGTTCTCGGTTGCGCGGCGCAGAATCTCGCGCGTGAACTCCTTGTCGTCCTTAATGTACTTCTCGCTCCTGCCCTTCTTGATCCGATACAGCGGCGGCTGTGCCACGAAGACGTGGCCGCGCGTGATCAACTCCTGCATGTGGCGGAAGAAGAATGTGAGCAGCAGCGTGCGGATGTGCGAGCCGTCCACGTCGGCGTCCGTCATCACAATGATCTTGTGATACCGGAGCTTGGCGGCGTCAAAGTCGTCCTTGCCGATGCCCGTCCCCACCGCCGTAATCATCGAGCGGATCTCCTCGTGGCTGAGCATCTTGTCGTAGCGCGCCTTCTCGACGTTGAGGATCTTTCCCTTCAACGGGAGGATCGCCTGATACCGCCGGTCGCGCCCGGCCTTGGCCGTGCCGCCTGCCGATTCGCCCTCCACCAGGAAGAGCTCGCAGCGCTGAGGATCCTTCTCCTGGCAATCGGCAAGCTTGCCGGGCAGTCCACCCGAATCGAGCGCGCCCTTGCGCCGGGTCAGGTCCCGAGCCTTTCGCGCAGCCTCGCGCGCGCGCGCCGCATCGATCGCCTTCGAAACGATGCGCTTCATGACGGCCGGGTTCTTATCGAAGAACTCGCCTAGCTTCTCGTTGATGAACTGGACCACGTAGCCTGTGATGTCGCTATTGAGTTTGCCCTTGGTCTGACCCTCGAACTGCGGCTGCGGCAGCTTGACGCTCACCACGGCCGTCAGGCCCTCGCGCACGTCGTCGCCGCTAAGGCTGACCTTGGCGTCCTTGAACAGGCCCGCCTGCTGGCCGTAGTAGTTGATGGTGCGGGTCAGGGCGCTGCGGAAACCGGTGAGGTGTGTGCCGCCATCCACCGTGTTGATGTTATTGGCGAAGGCGAAGACATTCTCCGAATAACTGTCGTTGTACTGGAGCGCCACCTCCATCGTCAGGGTACCCCCGGCGGGCAGTTCGCGCTCGCCTTCGAACCAGATCACCTTGTCGTGCAGCACGGACTTGCCGCGGTTCAGGTGCTTGATGAACTCGGCGATGCCGCCGCTGTAAAAGAACTCGTGCGACTTGACCGGGTCTTCCCGCTCATCCATCAGCCGGATCATCAGACCTTTGTTCAGGAACGCGAGCTCGCGCAGGCGCTGGGACAGCGTGTCGAAGTTGAGCTTCGTCGCGTCCATGATGGTCGCGTCCGGCTTAAAGGTGATCTTGGTGCCGGTCTTCTTGCCAGCCTTGCCAGTCTGGGTCAGCGGCCCCTTGGGCTCGCCGCGCTGGTACTCCTGCTCCCAGGTATACCCGCCCCGCCAGATCTCAAGCTGCAGCCACTCCGAAAGCGCATTCACGCAGCTCACACCGACGCCGTGCAGCCCGCCCGAAACCTTGTACGAGTTCGAGTCGAACTTACCGCCCGCGTGGAGCTTCGTCATCACGACCTCGGCGGCCGAAATGCCGAACTCCTCCTTGATATCGACCGGAATGCCGCGGCCGTTGTCGACGACCGTGATCGAGTCGTCGATATGAATGGTCACCGTGACCTCGGTGCAGTGGCCCGCGAGCGCCTCATCGACCGAGTTGTCGACCACCTCGTAGACGAGGTGGTGCAGGCCCGCCTCACCGGTCGAGCCGATATACATCGCCGGCCGCTTACGCACGGCCTCGAGCCCTTCGAGCACCTTGATGCTGCTCGAATCATAAACTCCAGGCGTGTCCAGTTGCAGATCCTTGCTTGCCATAAAATTACTTACAAATCCTTATCGCCCAGCCGCCGCGGCTTACGGGCCGCAGTCGGGTATGCGCCTGCCGGAAATCGATCCTTCAGATGCGCATCGGCATCACGACGTACCGATACGTGGGTGTTGCTTCCTCGCCGGAAGGCCGCAGTTCGCCGGCGCTATTCGCGTCCTTGAAGTGGAATACGACAGCGTCTTCCTGTACGGCCCGCAGAAACTCCAGCAGGTAGTGCGCGTTGAAGCCGATCTCCACCACCGGTCCGCCGTACTCGATCGGGATGCTCTCTTCGCTCTCGCCGGTTTCCGAGATCGACGAGAAGACCTTGGCCTCTCCCGGCGCCACCTGCAGCCGGACCGCGCGGGAACGCTCATCGGCGAACTGGGAAACACGCTCGATAGCGGCCCGCAGCTCATCCCGCACCAGTTGGACGCAATGCGGGTGCTCCTTGGGAAGAACTCTCTCGAAGTCCGGAAAGTTGCCGGTCAGCTTGCGGCTGATCAGAAGCCGATCGCCCACCTGGAAGAACAGGTGGTTGTCGTCGCCGGAGAACTTCAACACCGCATCCTCGCCGGCCTCTCCGGCCAACTTCAGGATCTCGCTCATCGCCTTCTTTGGCAGCAGCGCCCGGTAGGCCCCCGCGATGTCGGGCAGCGAGGCCTCACGCTCAACCATTGCAAGGCGGTGCCCGTCGGTCGCCACCATCGTGATCGCTTCGTTTTTAAGCAGCAGCAGCGCCCCGTTCAGCGTGAAACGCGACTCCTCGGCTGAGATCGAGAAGATTGTCTTCGAGATCATCGACGCCAGCAGACTTAGTGGGATCTCCGCCAGCACCTCGGGCGTTCCCGGCAGCTCCGGAAAGCTCTCCCGCGACATTCCGGCGATCTTCGTGCGCGAACGCCCGCAGACCAGGCTGGCCCACTGGTTCTCGCCGAACTTTACGTTCACGTCGGCGTCGGGCAACAGCCTGACATAGTCCAGCAGCCGGCGCGCCGGAATCGTACCCGCCCCCTCCCTCTGGACGCGGGCCGGGCAAATGCAGCGAATCGCCAGCTCCAGGTCCGTAGCCGTCAGGACAATCCTGTCCCCGCTGGCCTCCAGGAGTATATTGGACAAAATCGGGATCGTGGTCTTCTTCTCGACCACGCCCTGGGAAAGGTTCAGCTCCCGAACCAGATCGCTCTTGCTAATCGTGAATTCCATCGAGGCCAGATCTCCACTCCCACTCGTCCTTCACTACATCCATACAGGAACAGGATTCATTGGGCTTGTTGAAATGTCGAAATCTCTATAAATTATACAAAATTAAGTGCCTTCTTGTCCCGCAAAGATGTTGAAATCGAGGTGGCGGGCCAGGAAGACTCACATCCCACCCAGCTTGTTCACAGGATTCCAGAGCTCCTCAGAAGGCTGCGCTGTGGAAATCTTTAAAACATCAATGAAATGAATCCATTACACTGTGAATCAACCTGTTCAAATCCGGGTCGGACTGCCGCAGCTCTTCGATTTTGTTTACGGAATGTAATACCGTCGTATGGTGCTTGCCCCCGAAAGCGCGTCCGATCTCCGGCAGCGAGGAAGCGGTTAGCTCTTTGACCAAATACATCGCCACCTGCCGCGGGTAGGAGATCGCCCGCGCGTTGGTCTTCTGCTTGAGCTGCGAAGGCTGCAGTGAAAACTTCTCCGCCACGGCCCGGATGACCGCGTCGATCGTCACCCGGCGCTCCTGGCCCGTCACCATGTGCTTCAAGATCTGCTGGGCCATCTGCAGGGTAATCGGCGATGCGGTCACCGACGAGTAGGCGATCAGCTTCACCAGCGCCCCCTCAAGTTCCCGCACGTTCGATTTCGTCTTGGTCGCCAGGAAGATCCGCACGTCCTCGGGAAGCTGGATGCCTTCCATGTCGGCCTTCTTGTCCAGAATCGCCATTTTGGTCTCGAGGTCCGGCGGCTGGACGTCCACCATCAGTCCCCACTCAAAGCGCGAGCGCAGGCGCTCGACCAGCCCCGGCGTATTCTTCGGAGCCGAGTCGCTGGAGATGACGATCTGCTTCTGGTGGTCGTAGAGCTCGTTGAAGGTGAAGAAGAACTCTTCCTGGGTGCGCTCCTTGCCTCCCAGGATCTGGATGTCGTCGATGAGCAGCACGTCGGCTGAGCGGTAGTATTGGCGGAATGAGAGCATCCGGTCGAGCTTGATGCAGTTCACCATCTCGTTCATGAACCGCTCGCTCGACGTGTAGACGATCCGCATGCCAGAGGAGTTCTCGAGCAGAGCCCGCCCGATCGCGTGCATCAGGTGGGTCTTTCCCATCCCTACGCCACCGTAGATGAACAGGGGATTGTAGGAGCGAGAGGGCATTGTAGCCACAGCCTTTGCCGCCGCATGCGCGAACTGGTTACAGGATCCGACCACGAAGGTGTCAAAGGTGAACTTGGGATTGAGCTGCGTGCGCGGCGCGCCGAAGATCGACTCGAGCGGGGGCTCCACCGCCAAGGGTTCGGCGCTCGGGGCGCCGGACGGCTCGGCCAGTTCGTAAACCACGGACCGGTACGGCAAATCCAATGCCCGGAGCGATGACTCGATCTTGTCCGAGTACTCCAGCTCCATCCACATCCTGGCGGCTTCATTCGGGACCAGAACCCGGAGCGTATCGTTCTCACACCGCAGGAAGCGCGTCCCGGCAAACCAGTTTTGGAACGCTTCGGAGCTCAGCTCTGAAACCAATCGCTGCTTGATCTGTTCCCACGGGTTCATCGTTCCTGACACGGCAAAAAAAACTCCCAAAAGTTTCCCACAATATTTCCACTGATTGTGGAAAACGCAAGGTCCGGACCTGGGTCTGGATTAAAGCCGACGTGATCGGACGGTACTGCGAGCCGCTATCACTGTGCTTGCGGAAAACCAGTCTAACACAGTTTTCCGTCAATGCGTCCCATGACTTTGGAATGTTATAAGACACTTATTATCAATAGTATAGGAGTAATCCAATGACCAGCTCAGACACGCAATCGGGATAGGGGGAAGCCTCACGGCTCCTCCCCTCCCCTCCCACACCAGCGTACATGCGGGTCCCGCATACGGCGGTTCCGCGACTTGAGCCCGCGAGGGCGGAGGTTCGATTCGCCTTTCGCCGATGGAGGCTTCGCCGCTCCCAGGTCGCTTTCGGGCTTCACCCTATCCTCCCCCGGCAAGCTCGGCCGCAGCGGATTGGCTGGCGCATGGCCATCCATGAGAGCCGCGCACTACTACCCACGATCACGGTTCGGGCCTTCGTCCGTTGCCGGACTACTATGCCCTCTGCTGAGTTCTGCTGCAAGATCAAGGCTCTTTGCGGCGCCTTCAGTCACGAATCCGCGAAGCACAGCAGATCTCCCGAGGTAAGTTCGACCGCCTACCGCACGCAACCGCCGAATTTACAACCAGTGCCCTTGATGGATATGGGCTTCGCTGTCATTGGCCAGCTCGCCCGGCACCATATGCCTCAGATCCGGTTCTTGTACATCGGCTCGTGCGTTTGCTCCACGCTTCTTTCAGACCCCCCGTCACGGGAACGCCTTGCGCTTCGCTATCACTTCACCTCCATCAGGTTGTGAAAAGGACTTTCACCTTCGAGCTGTCGAACATGCTCGGCACACCAAAAAAGGCGCCTCCGAAACGGCGCCTTTCTCGATTGCAGGTGGTTCGTGCGGCAGAAGCCTAGAAGTAGTACTTCAGGCCGAGCTGCACGTTGCGAGGTCCGACGCCGTTGCGGAGGCCGTTGATCTGGCCGAACTGGGCGGAGCCGAAAGCCGTATTGGGATCGCCGAACATCGGGGTGTTGGTGGCGTTTTCAGCTTCGAGACGGAACTCGAAGCGCTGACCTTCCTTGGTCGCGAAGCTCTTCAATAGAGCCATGTCAACCGTTCGGATTCCCGGTCCCCGATAGCCGAGCGTACGCGGGGCCGTGCCCGGTACATCCGGCAACGGTTGCGAGAACGCCGCCGGGTTGAAGTAGCCGGTCAAGCGATCCACTACGCTGCCGTCCCGGCTCGGGTCGCCGATCAGGTTGGGCCGCTGCGTGCCGTCCCAGATCGCGCCACCCTGCTGGGTTACGTGCAATGGCATGCCGCTCTGCAGCGTCGTCATGCCGCTCAACTCCCAGCCGCCGGCGATCGAATCCAAGACCCGGTTCCAACTCGATCCGAACCGCTTGCCGCGGCCGAACGGCATCTGCCAGGCGCCGGTCAGCACCACGCGATGCGCGATGTCGTGCGCCGAAAGCGCCCGCTCGCCCCGAAGATCCCAGATGTTCTGGATGTTGGTGCCGCCGCCGAGCCAGTTGACGTTGCCCGAGGTGTGCGAGATGTTGTCGATCATCTTCGACCAAGTGTAGTGCGTCAGCATCGTGAGTCCGCGGCTGAACCGCTTCTCCCACTTTAACTGCAGCGCGTGGTAGTTGGAGTCGCCTCGAGGCGGTTCCGACGTTCCAACGCTGGCGCCGTTGAAGTGCGGCATAGGACGCAGCAACCGGTGCTGAACGATCCGCGGCTGCGCGAGGACCGAGCGGTTGTCGGTGATATGGCCGAAGAACGGATTGTCGACCTGGCCGTTCAGCGCGCTCCGCCCCATGCCCCAATAGTTCGGGTGCAACGGCTGCAGCGTGGTGATCGGCATGAAAAGGTGTGTCCCCCGGCTGCCGGTGTAGTTGATCTCCAGCACTGACGACATCGGCAATTCGCGCTGGATCGACAGGTTCCAGGAGTGGTACTCCGGGTTGCGGTTGTTGCTCGGCAGGATCGGACCCGTTCCGAAGCCGATAAGAGTGTCGGGACCCTCGGAGTTCCCCGGCGGCTGCATGATACCGTTCGGGAATGGATCCGCCATCGTGGTGAAGCGGGTGGCGTTGGCGTCCAGCGACCAAATGGCGGGCGAGTTGATGGTGAAACCAGAGCCCGGACGGCCAAAAACGGTTGCGCGCGAGATCGTGTAGAACAGTCCGTAGCCCGCGCGGATTGCGGTTTTCGAGTTTGCCGCATAGGCGAAGCCGACGCGCGGCCCGAAATTGTTCATATCGGAATCAAACGGCGAGCGCCGGTCCGGACCCACAAAGCGCATCACGCCGCGCGTGTCAAAGCCCGGAACCTGCACGCTGGACTGAGCATCCAGATCCCAGTAGCTGTAGCGATCGAACTTCTCCCAGCGCGGCTTGTCGAAGTCATATCGCAATCCCAGGTTGATGGTCAGCTTGTTGGTGACCTTCCAGTCGTCCTGGACATAGAAGCCCAAATAGGCCGAGCGCGAAAAAGCCTTCGGCTCGATGTGGTAGTTGCTGCCCGTGACCCATCCGAGCATCATGGTCGCCATGCCGTTGCCCTGATTGGCAGGACAGGTGAACCGGTCCCGGCAGGTTGCCTGGCGGTTGAACGCGAAGCTCCCGGAGGGGAAGCCCGGCTGGTTGTAGTCCAGGTGATAAAAGCGGAACTCGCCACCGGTCTTGATGTTATGACCGCCGACGATCTTGGTCATCGATCCGGAGAAGTGGTTGACGCTTTCCTGGCGGTCCATGATCAGCCATCCTTCGGTGCCGACATCGATGAAATCCGCAGGCTGGAAGCGCGGAAACACCGAGTGGGTCGCAGTGTCCCGCATGTAGGCCGGCAGGCCGAGCGAGGTGAGGTCGAAGTCGGTCATCGGCAGACGCCAGAAGTCCGAGTGCGTGATGCCCCAGCGGAAGGTGAACAGCGTCGTCGGGCCGGCCACGCGGGTATAATCGACCACCGCCGCCTGCGTCAGCGTCCGGCTATCGCCGCGCCAGGGAATCGCCGGATTGCCATCGCCCCAAAGGTTCGGCGGATTGCCCATCGAACGCGTGAGGCTGTACCGGCCGTAGAGGCGATTATTCTCGTTGAAGTTGTGGTCGATCTTGCCGTTCATCTGGTGGTTGTTGCTGTTGTTGACGCCCTGGCCGAACCAGTTGTTCGTCTGGGCGATCGGATGCCCAGGCTGGTTCGGAGCCGGGTAGAAGGCCATCGCCGCCAGCGAGATCGGGTCCATCATCGACCTCGGGATGATGTTGCCCGCGAAAGGCCGCCGCTCGAGGTTCCCTTGTGCGTTGGTGAAGGTATCGAACGGGTTGAAAAGCTGCATCAACTGCCCGCTCGCGTGGAAGGTCTGGGAGAAATCACCCTCACGCTGCAGCAGGGTCGGGACCGAGCCCTGGTTGCTGACCGGATTCTCCTGGCGGGTGTACTCGTAGCCGCCGAAGAAGAATGTCTTGTTCCGGATCACCGGGCCGCCGAGCACGCCGCCGAACTGATCGCGGCGGAAGTCCGGCCGCGGATTGCCGGCGCGGTTGGCGAACCAGCTATTGGCGTTCAGGTCCGAGTGCCGGAAGAAACCGTAGGCCGTCCCGTGGATCTCGTTGGTGCCGGACTTGGTGACCATGTTCACGACAGCGCCGCCGGTCTGGCCGTACTCAGCCGAGAAGAAGTTCGTCTGCATCTTGAACTCCTGCACGACGTCGACCGAGGGGGCGAACTTCAGGTCCGTAACACCCGAATTCTGCTCGACAGTCGCAACCGAAACGCCATCCAGAAGGACGTCGGAGGTCGAGTTGCGGGAGCCGTTGGCGACGAAATTGGTGTTGTTATTACCGCGCCGCCCGCCGGAGCCGACCACGCCCGGTGTCAGATAAGCCATGCTCATCGTGTTCCGCGCAAGGTTCGGGAGCGAAAGAATGTATTTGTTGTCAATGACTTGGCCGAGGTTGGAGATAGTCGTGTTGACCAGCGCCGCCGAACCTTCGACCTCGACGGTCGTAGCGACGTCGCCGACTTCCATCCTGGCGTTCACGGTCACCTGTTGCTGCACCGCGATGGTGAAGCGGCCGCTGGAAAACCTCTTGAAGCCAGGGGCCTCGGAAGTAAGGATGTAGTTACCTGGGGGCAAGGACGTCACCGCGAAGCGGCCGGCCTCATCCGAAACTGTGCTGAAGGTGGTGCCGCGGTCGGCATCCGTCACGACCACGCGGGCAGCAGCGATTGCCGCCTCCGACTGGTCCACGACGACGCCACGCACGCCACCCGTAAATGATTGAGCGATCATGCCCGCCACCGCCAACAGAGCCAGGGCGGCCAGGGATACAGTTCGTCTGTACAACTGATTCATCGGTTTACAAAAACCTCCTGAAGAATATTGAGAGTACCCAACGCAAGCGAGT
Organism: Bryobacteraceae bacterium; assembly: GCA_046289265.1. Classification (GTDB taxonomy): domain Bacteria; phylum Acidobacteriota; class Terriglobia; order Bryobacterales; family Bryobacteraceae; genus JBKBWD01. The sequence goes on from JBKBWD010000007.1 coordinate 84,689, forward strand.
ATAGCCCTGTTCAGGGATGGTTTCAATATTTTTCTTAATCTTCTGAGTGATTCACTCTGCCATAGAAACGCTACAATATGCCATAGTCAATTAACGTTTCTACATCTTCCGGGCATAGGAGGAGGATTGGCGACGAAGGATGTACAGGAATCCATAGTGTGCTGAGAGAGGGGGGAAGGAGCGTTGACGGTTGTAGAGACAAAAAAAGCGCCCCTGCGGGAGGGGCGCTTTCAGGTTACGCGGCTCTGATGGAGGAGCCTAGAAGTAGTACTTCAGGCCGAGCTGCACATTGCGAGGCGTGACGCCGTCGCGCAGGCCGTTGATCTGGCCGAACTGGGCGGAGCCGAAAGCCGTATTGGGATCGCCGAACATCGGGGTATTGGTCGCGTTCTGAGCTTCCAGACGGAACTCGAAGCGCTGACCCTCCTTGGTCGCGAAGCTCTTCAGCAGCGCCGCGTCCATGGTCCGAATCCCCGGTCCCCGGTAGCCGAGCGTACGCGGGGCGGTGCCCGGCACGTCAGCCGCCGGCTGCGAAAATGCAGCATTGTTGAAGTAGCCGGTCAGGCGGTCCACAACGCTGCCGTCCCGGCTCGGGTCGCCGATCAGATTGGGCCGCTGTGTGCCGTCCCAGATCGCGCCGCCCTGCTGGGTGACATGCAGCGGCATGCCACTCTGCAGCGTCGCCATCCCGCTCAACTCCCAGCCACCGGCGATCGAGTCCAGAATCCGGTTCCAGCTCGAACCGAACCGCTTGCCGCGGCCGAACGGCATCTGCCAGGCGCCGGTCAGCACCACGCGATGCGCGATATCGTGCGCCGAAAGCGCCCGCTCGCTCCGTAGGTCCCAGATGTTCTGAATGGCCGTGCCGCCGCCGAGCCAGTTGACGTTACCCGAGGTGTGCGAGATGTTGTCGATCATCTTTGACCAAGTGTAGTGCGTCAGCATCGTGAGTCCGCGGCTGAACCGCTTTTCCCACTTCAACTGCAGCGCGTGATAGACCGAGTCTCCGATCGGCGGCTCCGAAGTGCCGACGCTGGCCCCGTTGAAGTGCGGCATCGGACGCAGCAACCGGTGCTGAACGATCCGCGGCTGCGCCAGGACCGAGCGGTTGTCGGTGATATGGCCGAAGAACGGATTGTTAACCTGGCCGTTCAGAGCGCCCCGGCCCATGCCCCAGTAGTTCGGGTGCAGAGGCTGCAGCGTCGTGATCGGCATGAAGAGGTGCGTGCCCCGGCTGCCGGTGTAGTTCAATTCAAGCACAGAAGACATCGGCAGTTCGCGCTGGATCGACAGGTTCCAGGAGTGATACTCCGGATTCCGGTTGTTGCTTGGCAGAATCGGGCCTGTTCCGAAACCGATCAGGGTGTCGGGACCTTGGGAGTTGCCCGGCGGCTGCATGACGCCGTTCGGGAACGGATTCGCCATTGTGGTGAACCTGGTGGCGTTGGCGTCCAGCGACCAGATGGCGGGCGAGTTAATGGTGAAGCCGGCGCCCGGACGGCCGAACACCGTCGCGCGCGAAATCGTGTAGAACAGGCCGTAGCCGCCGCGAACCGCCGTCTTCGAGTTGACCGCATAGGCGAAACCGACCCGAGGTCCGAAGTTGTTCAAGTCGGAGTCGAATGGGGACCGGCGGTCGGGGCCTACGAACCGCATGACGCCGCGGGTATCGAAACCGGGTACCTGAACACTGGATTGGGCATCCAGATCCCAGTAGCTGTAGCGATCGAACTTCTCCCAGCGCGGCTTGTCGAAGTCGTACCGCAGACCGAGGTTGATAGTCAACTTGTTGGTGACCTTCCAGTCGTCCTGGACGTAGAAACCCAGGTAGGCTGACCGGGAGAAGGCCTTCGGCTCGATATGGAAATCGCTGCCTGTGACCCAGCCGAGCAGCATCGTAGCCATACCGCTACCCTGGTTGGCCGGGCAGGTGAAGAGGGTCGCGCAGGTGGCCTGCCGGGCAAAGTTGAAGTTTCCGGAGGGGAAGCCCGGCTGGTTGTAGTCGAGGTGGTAGAAACGGAACTCGCCGCCGGTCTTGATGTTATGACCACCCAGGATCTTGGTCATCGAACCGGAGAAGTGGTTGACGCTCTCCTGCCGGTCCATAATAAGCCAGCCCTCGGTGCCAATGGCCTGGAAATCGGCCGGCGAGAAGCGCGGGAACACCGAGTGCGTGGCGGCATCCTTCATGTAGCTCGGAAGACCCAGCGAAGTGAGGTCGAACTGTGTCATCGGCAGGCGCCAGAAATCCGAGTGAGTGATGCCCCACCGGAAGGTAAACAGCGTAGTCGCGCTGGTCACGCGCGTGTAGTCGACCACGGCCGCCTGTGTCAAGGTCCGGCTATCGCCGCGCCACGGCACGGCCGGATTGCCGTCACCCCAGAGGTTCGGCGGATTGCCGAGCGTGCGCGTCAGGCTGTAGCGGCCACTCAAGCGGTTGTTTTCATTGAAGTTGTGGTCGATCTTCGAATTGAGCTGATGGTTGTTGCTGGCGTTGATTCCTTGCGCGAACCAGTTGTTGGTCTGGGCCACGGGATGCCCGGGCTGGTTCGGAGCCGGAACGAAGGCCAACGCGGCCAGCGAGATCGGATCCATCATCGATTTCGGGACGATGTTACCCGCGAACGGCCGCCGCTCGATGTTCCCACCGGCGTTTACGAAGGTGTCGAACGGGTTGAAAAGCTGCATCAACTGCCCGTTCGGCAGGAAAGTCTGGGAGAAATTGCCTTCACGCTGGAGCAGAGTCGGGACCGTCGTCTGGTTGCTGACCGGACTTGTCTGACGGGTGTACTCATAACCGCCAAAAAAGAACGTCTTGTTCTTGATCACCGGGCCGCCGATCACGCCGCCAAACTGGTCGCGGCGGAAGTCCGGCCGCGGATTGCCGGCGCGGTTGGCGAACCAACTATTGGCGTTCAGATCCGAGTGCCGGAAGAAGCCGTAGGCCGTGCCGTGGATTTCGTTGGTGCCGGACTTGGTGACCATGTTAACGACAGCGCCGCCGGTCTGACCGTACTCGGCCGAGAAGAAGTTCGTCTGCATCTTGAATTCCTGCACGACGTCGACCGAGGGGGCGAACTTCAGGTCCGTAACTCCTGAGTTCTGCTCAACGGTAGCTACCGAAACGCCGTCCAGCAGCACGTCGGAAGTCGAGTTGCGGGAACCGTTGGCGACGAAGTTGGTGTTGCTGTCACCGCGGCGTCCGCCGGAACCGACGACGCCCGGCGTCAGATAGGTCATGCCCATCGGGTTCCGGGCGATGTTCGGAAGAGAAAGAATGTACTTGTTATCAATAACCTGGCCGAGGTTGGAGATGGTGGTGTTGACCAGCGCCGCCGAACCCTCGACCTCGACAACCGTCGCGACGTCGCCAACTTCCATCCTGGCATTCACGGTGAGCTGCTGCTGCACCGCGATAGTAAACCGGCCGCTGGAAAACCTCTTGAAGCCGGGCGCCTCCGCTGTGAGGATATAGCTTCCTGGGGGCAGCGCTGTGACCGCGAAACGTCCGGCCTCGTCAGAAACCGTGTTGAACGTCGTTCCGCGCTCCGCATCGGTGACCACCACCCGCGCAGCCGCGATGGCCGCCTCGGACTGATCGGTCACCGTGCCGCGCACGCCGCCGGTAAAAGATTGTGCAAGCAAACCCGCGGCGATGAGCAGAGCCATAGCCACGGCGCCAAAGGCTATACGAAAAGCCTTGGTCATGTTTTGTAAAGCCTCCTAAAGCTTAATATTGAAAGTTCCCAATGGTGCGAGTATAGAACCCTGCTTTGGAGGTGGGCAATATAAAACTTAATCCATTACTGCATATTAATTGAGAGTTCGTGTATGAACCGACAAGATAGATCTGACTGGCGTGTTTACATTAAAATTACTAAATGTATGATTTGGCCTGATTGAACGGGACGGGAGGGATTTCGGGGAGGGAGTGGCGCCCCCGGTTGGGGGCGCCATCTGACGGAGCCTAGAAGTAGTACTTCAGGCCGAGCTGCACATTGCGAGGCGTGACGCCGTTGCGCGGGCCGTTGATCTGGCCGAACTGGGCGGAGCCGAAAGCCGTATTGGGATCGCCGAACATCGGGGTGTTGGTCGCGTTTTGAGCTTCCAGGCGGAACTCAAAACGCTGACCTTCCTTGGTCGGGAAGCTCTTCAGCAGCGCCGCGTCCATGGTCCGGATTCCCGGTCCCCGGTAGCCGAGCGTACGCGGGGCGCTTCCCGGCACGTCGACCGCCGGTTGCGAGAAAGCAGCACGGTTGAAGTAGTTGTTAATGCGGTCCACGACGCTACCCTGCACGCTCGGGTCGCCAATCAGGTTCGGCCGCTGGGTACCGTCCCAGATGTTGCCTCCCTGCTGCGTGACATGCAACGGCATGCCGCTCTGCAGAGTGGCCATACCGCTCAGCTCCCAGCCGCCGGCGATCGAGTCCAGGATCCGGTTCCAGCCGGAACCGAACTTCTTGCCCCGGCCGAAGGGCATCTGCCAGGCGCCGGTAAGCACCACGCGATGCGCGATGTCGTGCGCGGAAAGCGCCCGCTCGCCCCGAAGATCCCAGATGTTCTGGATGTTGGTGCCGCCGCCGAGCCAGTTGACGTTGCCCGAGGTGTGCGAGATGTTGTCGATCATCTTCGACCAGGTGTAGTGCGTCAGCATCGTAAGTCCGCGGCTGAACCGCTTCTCCCACTTCAACTGGAGCGCGTGGTAGTTGGAGTCGCCGCGAGGCGGCTCGGCGGTCCCGACGCTAGCGCCGTCAAAGTGCGGCATCGGACGGAGCAGACGGAACTGCTCCACCCGCGGCTGAGCCAGGCGCGAGCGCCTGTCGGTGATCTGCCCGAAGAAGGGGTTGTCCACCTGGGCGTTGAGCGCCGTACGGCCCATGCCCCAGTAGGTCGGATGCAGCGGCGTCAGCGTCGTAATCGGCATGAACAAGTGCGTACCGCGGCTGCCAGTGTAGTTGACTTCGAGCACCGACTGCATCGGCAGCTCGCGCTGGATCGACAGGTTCCAGGAGTGGTACTCCGGGTTCCGGTTGTTACTTGGTAGGATCGGACCGGTGCCGAAACCGAGGAGCGTATCCGCACCCTGCGATCTGCCCGGCGGCTGCAGGATTCCGGTCGGGAATGGATTGGCCATCGTGGTAAACCGCGTCGCGTTCTGATCGAGCGTCCAGATTGCAGGCGAGTTGATCGTGAAGCCAGCACCCGGCCGGCCGAACACGGTTGCGCGCGAGATCGTGTAGAACAGACCATAGCCCGCGCGGATTGCAGTTTTCGAGCTCGCCGCATAGGCGAAGCCGACGCGCGGCCCGAAGTTGTTCATGTCGGCATCGAACGGCGAGCGCCGGTCCGGACCCACAAAGCGCATCACGCCGCGGGTGTCGAGGCCGGGCACCTGTACGCTCGATTGCGCATCGAGATCCCAATAGCTGTACTGGTCGAACTTCTCCCAACGCGGCATGTCGAAGTCGTATCGCAGACCCAGATTGATTGTGAGCTTATTGGTGACCTTCCAGTCGTCCTGGACATAGAAACCCAGGTAGGCCGACCGCGAGAAGGCCTTCGGCTCGATATGGAAATCGCTGCCGGTGACCCAGCCAAGCAGCATGGTGGCCATACCGTTGCCCTGGTTGGCAGGGCAGGTGAACAGTGTCGCACAGGTGGCCTGGCGATTGAAATTGAAGTTTCCCGACGGAAAACCCGGTTGGTTGTAATCGAGGTGATAGAAACGGAACTCACCGCCGGCCTTGATGTTATGGCCGCCGACGATCTTGGTCATCGAGCCGGAGAAATGGTTGACGCTCTCCTGACGGTCCATGATCAGCCAGCCTTCGGTGCCGACATTGATGAAGTCCTGAGGTTGGAACCGCGGAAAAACTCGGTGGGTGGCGGTGTCTCGCATGTAAGCGGGAAAGCCCAGCGCCGTCGAGTCATAGTTTTCCACGAAGGGATTGCGCCAGAAGTCCGAGTGAGTGACGCCCCAGCGGAAGTTGAACAGTGTCGTTGCGGTGCGGACCCAGGTGTAGTCCACAGCCGCCGTCTGAGTCAGCGTGCGGCTGGGGCCGCCCCACGGCACAGCCGGATTACCTTCGCCCCACAGGTTCGCCGGGGTTGACGGGCTGTGGATCAGGCTGTAGCGGCCGCTGAGCCGGTGGTTCTCATTGAAGTTGTGGTCGATCTTGGAGTTGAGCTGCTGGGCGCGGCTCTGGTTGACGCCCTGGTTGAACCAGTTGTTCGTCTGCGCGACCGGATGGCCCGCCTGGTTCGGAGTGGGCATCAGGGCGAGTGCTGCCAGCGAGATTGGGTCCATCATCGATTTCGGAATGATGTTCCCGACGAACGGCCGCCGCTCCACGGCGCCCGCTGCATTGGTGAAAGTATCGAACGGGTTGTGGACCACCATCATCTGCCCGTTCGGCAGGAAGGTCTGGGAGAAGTTGCCCTCGCGCTGCAGCAGGGTTGGAACGGTCTGCTGCTGGCTGCTCGGGTTCTGCTGGCGGGTGAACTCGTAGTTGCCCGCAAAGAACGTCCTGTTCTTAATCACCGGGCCGCCGAGCACGCCGCCGAACTGCTCGCGGCGGAAGTCGGGCCGCCGATTGCCGGCGCGGTTGGCGAACCAGCTATTGGCGTTGAAGTCCGAATGCCGGAAGAAGCCGTAGGCGGTTCCGTGGATCTCGTTGGTGCCCGAGCGGGTGACCATGTTGACCACGGCGCCGCCGGTCTGGCCATATTCGGCCGAGAAGAAGTTCGTCTGCATCTTGAACTCCTGCACGAAGTCGACCGACGGGGAGAACTTCAAATCCGTGATCCCCGAGTTCTGCTCCACGGTCGTTACCGAAACACCGTCCAGAAGGACGTCCGAGGTCGAGTTGCGGGAGCCGTTGGCGACGAAGTTGGTGCTGTTGTCGCCTCGGCGTCCGCCGGAGCCGACGACGCCCGGGGTCAGATAGGCCATGCTCATCGGGTTCCGCGCGATGTTCGGGAGCGAAAGAATGTACTTGTTGTCAATGACTTGGCCGAGATTGGAAATCGTGGTGTTCACAAGCGCCGCCGAACCTTCGACCTCCACGACCGTGGCGACGTCGCCGACCTCCATCCTGGCGTTCACGGTGAGCTGCTGCTGCACCGCAACATTGAATCGGCCGCTGGAGAACTTCTTGAAGCCTGGCGCCTCCGCAGTCAGGATATAGTTGCCCGGAGGGAGCGCGGTGACGACGAAGCGGCCGGCCTCGTCGGATGCCGTCGCGAACGTGGTTCCGCGCTCGGCATCGGTGACTACAACGCGGGCAGCCGCGATCGCCGCTTCGGACTGGTCGGTCACGACGCCGCGCACGCTACCCGTAAAAGATTGAGCAAATAGGCCCGTAGCCGCGAGCACGGCTACGGCCAGAGCACACAGTGCCCGTTTCATTACCTCATTCATCTAGTGTTAACCCCATATTTTGTTTTTAACGTGTTCAAAAAACACTCGATGGCTGAATTATAGGGAGAGTAGAGGCACGGCTGCAAGGCTAAGTGCCTTAAAAATCATTCATTTACGTTCATTAATGCGCAGCGGTGACGTGCGTCCCTGACGGCGAAATTGACAGACGCCGTACGGCGCGCGACAATGGAGTTCGATCCCAAGCGGGAGTAACTCAGCTGGTAGAGTGCAACCTTGCCAAGGTTGATGTCGCGGGTTCGAATCCCGTCTCCCGCTCCATTCCCATCACAGTTCTTCAGCAGCGCCCAAAACGAGGAGGTTCGCATGTACTTCCAGCAGTTCTACCTTGGTTGCCTGGCCCATGCCTCCTACATGATCGGCTCCGACGGCGAAGTTGCGGTCATCGATCCGCAGCGCGATGTCGAGATCTATCTGGACGAGGCTAAAAAGCAGGGCCTGCGGGTCGCCCATGTTATCGAGACTCACCTGCACGCCGACTTCGTCTCCGGCCACCGCGAACTCGCCGAGCGCACCGGCGCCAAAGTTTACCTGGGCGCTGATTCCGGCGCCACCTTCCCTCACGTGCCGGTCCGTGACGGCGACGAACTACGGGTCGGCCGCCTGCGGCTGCGGTTTCTCGAGACGCCGGGCCATACGGTCGAGAGCATCTGTATCGTGGTTCACGACGAGGAGTCCGGCTCACCGGATCCTGTAGCCGTTTTCACCGGCGACACGCTCTTCATCGGCGATGTCGGCCGTCCGGATCTCTCGCCGAACCACACCCCGGCCGAACTCGCGGGCCTCCTCTACGACAGCCTGCATCAAAAGCTCCTGAAACTGCCGGACAGCACCGCGGTCTATCCGGCTCATGGCGCCGGTTCCCTATGCGGCCGGCAGATCAGCTCCGAAAAGGCTTCGACCATCGGGCGCGAGCGCCAGACGAACTACGCCCTCCAGCCCATGAGCCGGGAACAGTTTATTGCGCTCCTGACCGATGAGCTGCCGGACCGCCCCGACTATTTCGCGAAAGAGGTCGAGATCAACCGCACCGGCGCGGCGCCGCTCGCCGAACTCGAACCCCTGCATGCGCTTTCGGCCGCCGAGGTCGAGGCGCTCCGGGAGCAGGGCGCCGTGGTCCTCGACACCCGGCCCCCGAACCAGTTCTGCGCCGCGCACGTACCCGGATCGGTCTCGATCGCGCTCTCCGGACAGTTCGCCTCCTGGGGCGGAATCCTGCTCGGTCTGGATGCCAAGGTGGTGCTGGTGGCCGAAGAGGACGAGCGGATCGAGGAGGCGCGGGTGCGCCTGGCGCGCGTGGGACTGGAGAATGTCCTGGGCTTCCTTGAGGACGGTATCCAGGGCTGGCAGGCCTCCGGGCGCGAACTGGCCAGCATCCCTCAGATCACCTGTCACGAGCTGCACCGCGCCCTCTCCGAAGACCCCGATCCGCCCCTGGTCATCGATGTTCGCAATCCGGCCGAATGGAAGGCCGGCCACATCGCCCAGGCGATCCCGATGCCCCTGCGCCACGTGGCCTCCCGCGCCGGCGAACTCGACCGGAGCCGCCACATCGCCGTCCACTGCAAGAGCGGCTACCGAAGCACCATCGCGGCGGGACTGCTCCGGCGGGCCGGCTTCGAGCACGTCGCCAACGTTGTCGGCGGCTTCGACGCCTGGGCGGCCTCGCAACTCCCGGTAACCGTCGATCCGGCGGCTTCCAGCTCAAGTTAGCCGAATGTCCGCTTCCGGGACGGCGCCGTCCCGGAGGCGCGCGCCCGGGCTCCGAACGCCCGCATGTAAGTCATGAATTTGCGACGCTTCGCCGCTGGCCGCCGGGTTGCATCGAGGTCTCCATCGGAGGACCCATGTTCGGAAATCTTCTGCACGACTGCCGGCTGGCGGCGCGAAGCTGGCGGCGCAGCCCGCTGTTCGTGATTGCGGCCGTAGGCTCGCTCGCCCTCGGCCTCGGAGCCAACACCGCGATTTTCAGCTTTGTCGACCGGCTGCTCCTGCGGCCGCTGCCCGTTGCCGACCCCGACTCCCTGGTCCGGCTCGGCGTGAAGGGCAGCCGCTGGGGCCGCGTCATGGGCGAAGATACCTTCTCGTATCCGATGTTCCGGGACCTGCGAGCTAAGAACGAGGTCCTCGCCGGGCTCGCCGCACGCTTCGAAGCATCCGCCGCGCTGACCGACGACGGCGCGAGCGAGCGGATCCAGGTCGAACTGGTCAGTGGGAACTTCTTCGACGTCGTGGGCGTGCCGATGGCGCTCGGCCGGGGCTTCACCGATGAAGACGACGCCTCGCCCGGCGCGCATCCTGTCGTCGTGCTGAGCCACGGTTTCTGGCAGCGGCGCTTCGCGGCGGATCCGACAATCCTCGACCGGACCCTGGTGGTCAACCGCATCCCCATGACGGTGCTGGGCGTGACGGCGAGGGAGTTCCCCGGCATCGAGGCCGGATCCTCCCCCGACCTGTACGTTCCCATGATGATGAAGGCCGCGATCACTCCGACCTGGGACGGTTTAAATAACCGGCGCGAACAGTGGCTGCTCCTGGTGGGAAGGCTCCGTCCGGGGATCACGCGCGAGCAGGCTTCGGTCTCACTCACCACTCTCTGGCGCCCGATCCTCGAGGAGGAGTGGAGCGCAATGCCGGGTACTCCGCCGGCGCGGGAGCGCGAGGCGTTCGTCTCGTCCCTGATCCCGGTCGAGCCGGCCGGCACGGGACTCCCTGGCGTCCGGCGCGAACTGACTACGCCGCTGCTGGTCTTAATGTCGCTGGCCGGCGTCGTGGTGCTGATCGCTTGCGCGAACGTGGCCGGCCTCCTGCTGGCGCGCGCGGCCAATCGGAGGCGCGAAATCGCCATCCGCATCGCGCTGGGTTCCAGCCGCCTTGCGCTCATCCGTCAGATGATGGCCGAGAGCCTGCTCCTGGTGATGGCCGGAGGCGCGGCAGGCGTGCTGGCTGCGTTCTGGATCTGGGAGGGACTGATCCGGTATCTCGGCTCCACCATTGAGATCGCCAATCTTTCGCCGGAGCTCGACTGGCGCATCCTCGGGTTCCACTTCGCTCTGTGCGCCGCCACCGTGATGCTGTTCGGCCTCGGTCCGGCTTTAGCCGCGAGCCGCGCCGGTGCCGAGCGTTTCCCGCATATCCGCTCGCGCAAGGGTCTCATCGTCGGGCAGGTGGCGCTCTCGCTGATCCTGCTCTTTGGCGCCGGCCTGTTTGCCCGCAGTCTTGCCAAGCTGCGCGAGGTCGATCTGGGCTTTCGGACCGAGCGCGTCCTTGCCCTCACGGTCGATGCTTCGCTGAGCGGCTACGATCAGACCCGCATCGCAAGTCTGTACTCGGAGCTGTTGTCGCGCCTCTCGGCCCTGCCGGGTATCGAGCGGGCTACGTTCTCAGAACAGCGGGTGCTGAACGGCGACGCCTGGTTCATGAGCATTCGGGTGGAGGGCTACCAAGCCAAAGAGGGCGACATTACGAACGCGCAGGCAAATCGTGTCGGACCGGGCTTCTTCCAGGCCCTTGGATATACATTGATGGAGGGACGCGACCTGACGGCGCGCGACGTCGGGGAAGCCCCGAAGGTCGCGGTGGTGAATGAGGAGTTCGCGCGCCGGTACTTCGACGGCGCTTCGCCGCTGGGCCGCCGATTTGCGCGCGGACGCGGCGAGCCGGATATCGAAATTGTCGGGGTCGTGCGCAACTCCAAACACACCAGCCTGCGCGACGAGGTTGGGCCGTTCTTCTACCTGCCGCTTCTTCAGGACGAGGGAATCGGCGAGATGACTTTCTATGTCCGCACCGCGCTCGACCCCGCACAGGCGGCCGCAATCCTGCGCCGGGGACTTGAGGAAGTGGACCGCGCCATTCCCGTAACCCACGTCCGAACGATGGAGGCGCAGCTTGACCGCTCTCTGGCACGGGAGCGCGCGCTCGCGGCGCTCTGCACGGCGTTCGGCATCCTGGCGAGCGCGCTGGCGGCCGTCGGGATCTACGGGCTGCTTGCGTTCCTGGTCGCCCGCCGAAAGCGGGAGATCGGCGTGCGGATGGCCGTCGGCGCCACAACCGGCGATGTTCTACGTATGATGCTGCGCGAGGCCGTCATCCTGGTGGGCGCGGGCATTGTGATCGGCGTGCCCGTGGCGCTCGGGTTGAGCCGGTTCGTTCAATCCCAGATCTTTGGCCTGAGTCCGTACGACGCGGTGACGGCGGTAGGTTCGACGTTGCTGCTGGCGGCGATTACGCTTGTGGCGACTGCGTTCCCCGCCCGCCAGGCCGCGCGCATCGATCCGGCCAGCGCGCTCCGCTACGAGTAACTCATGAACCGCGGCGCAGGAGCCGCTGCGTGAGCGAGGGCCGGCCGGGAGCGAACTGCTGGGCGGCGGCCCGGAGGTAGGGCCGGAACTGGCGCGTCCAGTAGCCGAGATAGCCCGCGCTGCGAATCTCCCGCAAGGTCGCATCGTAATGCGCCAGCAGCGTGCCCGCAACGATCTGTCCCGTGCGCCGCGTCGCAAGCTGGGCAGAGCGGGAGAGCCACCGGACGCGCTCGGGAACCTGCTGTACGGCTGAAAAAGCCATCAGCGCGGAGAGCTCAAAGACGGAGCGCTGCTGTTCGGCGGCCTCTCTCCGGAGCGCGTACCAACGGCCGCGCAACTCCTCGATCGACGGCAGGCTCGCCGAGGGCAGACGCGGCGCGGCGGCCCGGATCTCGGCCCACTCGGCGCGGAGCGCCTGGACGTTCAGGGGCGGGGTGTTGATTGTATCGGCCAGCCGGCCGGCGCTGCGTTCCAGGCCATTGAGCAGCTCGTCCATGGTTTCGAAGCGCGCCTCGGGCTCGAGCAGTCCTTCCTGTTTGAGGCTCGCGGCGATCTCGGCGATCAGTTGGCGGCCGGCGCCGGAGAGATCGGCCAGCGCGGCCATGACCCAGACCGGGGAGGCGTAAAAGGTGAGAATTCCGATCCACTCGATCCCATTGCCGGCGGTGCGGCGGAGCAGGAAGTCCTCAGCGAGCTTGCCCTCGGGAGGGTAGGCGCCCTCCACCTGCCCCACTTGCTCAATGAGGAAGCGCAGCGTCGCCTCGACCATGTTCTGATAGAGCTTGGTCCGCCGAACCGAGGCCGGCAGCGTCACGTCGCCCAGCTCGCGCAGCAGCCCTCCGGCCAGCGCCGAAGCCGACCGCAGCGCCCGCTCGGGGAGCGAGAGCAGATAGGACTGTATCGCATCGCGATCGAGCGCGGCCACGTCCGTATCCTAACACCCGGTATCATGGGAGATTACAGCGGAGATTACAGCCATGAGCCATCCGACCGTTCCCAATGCCGCTCACCCCGCCATGCCTCCCGTGCCCCTCACGGTCGAAGGCGCCAGCGTTCTTCACCAGATGATGCGAGTGCGCCGGGCCGCCTGGCGCGCGCTCCCCGAGCTCCAGAAGCAGGAGATCCTCGACGAGGCCACGGCCGCGATGGCCGCGATCGAGCGTCGCGACGGTAACAGCCAGAGCGCCTTCTACTCGCTCCTCGGCCACAAGGGCGACCTGATGTTCGTGCACTTCCGCCCGAGCTTCGATGCCCTGAACGAAGCCGAGCTGAAGCTGGCAGGCCTGAAGCTCGCCGACTACCTCGAGCCGACCTCGTCGTATCTCTCGATGGTTGAGCTGGGTTTGTATGAGGCGACCCCGAAGGCCTACGGCCGGTTGCTCGAAGCGGGCATCCAGCCCGGCACGCCCGAATGGGAAGCCGGCATCGAAGAGACGCTCGCGCAGCACCGAAAGGCGATGGCGCCGCGCCTGTGGCCCGAGATTCCACCCCGCCGGTATCTTTGCTTCTATCCGATGGACCGTCGCCGCGGCGAATCGAAGAACTGGTACCAGGAGACGATGTCCGAGCGCGGCCGCATGATGCACGAGCACGGCATGATCGGCCGCCGCTACGCCGACCGCGTCCGCCAGGTGATCACCGGCTCGATCGGCTTCGACGACTGGGAGTGGGGCGTCGATCTGTTCGCCGACGATCCGCTGGTCTTCAAAAAGCTGATCTACGAGATGCGCTTCGACGAGGTGAGCGCGGTCTACGCGCTGTTCGGAACCTTCTACATCGGCCTCCGCGTACCGGCGGCTGAACTGGGTGCGCTGCTCGAAGGCCGGCTCCCGGCGTGGGCGCCGACCTCTACGGAATAAACCGCACCGCCTTGATCTTGTCCAGACGCGGGAAGTTGCGGTCGAGGTAGACGTTGCCTTCAGCGACGATGCGCGCCTGGTCGGGACCGCTGCCGCGCGGCGGCCAGTCGCCATAGATGCTGGAGATCTGCTCGACCACGTCCATCCCTTCGATCACGCGGCCGAAGGGAGTGAAGCCGTCCTTATCGAGGCTCGTATTGTCGCGCAGGTTGATGAACACCTGTGTTGTGCGGCTGTTCGGGCCGTAGTGGGCGAAGGTGACGGTGCCTTTCCTGTTGCTCTCTTTGCGCGGGTCGTCCTGGAGCTTCAGTTGCGCCATCATTTGTGTGGTCGAAGGATCGGCGCTCAGGCCGAACTGCACGATGTAGTTGCGCAGAACGCGGTAGAAGCGCGTGTCATCGAAGTAGCCGTTGCGCACAAGCTGGTGGAAGCGGTCGGCTCCGCGCGGCGCCCAGTCGCGGATGACCTCAATCTGAAAGGTCCCCTTGCTGGTGTCGAACTCGACCTTGTACCGCTCGGGCGGCGCTTCGGCCTTCGCGGGCTCCGGTTTGGCCGCGCCCTCCGGGGCGGATGTCGAGCACCCGGCGGCGAGCAGAATCGATAGGGCGGTGACAAGGGCGGCGGTTCTGTTCATGCGAGCTATTCTCTCACCGCGACGGGCGCGCCGGCGCCGGGCAGCAGTTGGGAGGACAGACATCGTGGCTCGGGCCCAGTCGTCCTAACGCCCGGCGCTCGGTCTGCTGCCCGAGGCGCTCGAGGACCAGCTCGCGGATCATCGCGATGAAGTCCGGATGGGTCCCGACGGTTCCGGCCCGCACCATCTTCAACCCCAGTTCTCGGGCCATCGCGGCCGCCTCCTGGTCAAGATCGTAGATGACCTCCATGTGGTCCGAGATGAAGCCGATCGGCACGACCACCACCTCGCGGCTGCCTGGCTCCGATGCGATCGCGCGCAGGTGATCGAGGATGTCGGGCTCAAGCCACGGCTGCTGCGGAGGGCCGCTGCGGCTCTGATACACCAGGTCGAACGAGTCGCGCCCCACCCCTTCGGCTACCAGCCGCGCAGCCTCGGCAAGCTGCTCCTCGTACCGCGAACTGCGCGCCATCGCGATCGGCACGCTGTGCGCCGTGAAGACCAGGCGCGCCGCCGGAGCCTGCGCAAGCGCCTCCCGAACCCGCTCGGTCATCGGTCCGACGAAGCCGGGATGGTTGTAGAAGACCCGGAGCTTGTCGATCTCCGGCGCGCCTTCGCCGACCTCGATCTGTGCATTCAAAATGTTTTCACGATACTGCCGGCATCCCGAGTAGGAACTGAATGCGGATGTGACGAAAGCCAGCGCCCGCTTCACGCCCGCACCGCGCATTTCGCGCAGCGTGTCGGTCAGCAGGGGATGCCAATTACGGTTGCCCCAATAGATCGGCAGCCCCGGACCGCGCCGTTCGAAATCGGCCCGCAGCTCGGCGATCAGAGTCCGGTTCTGGTCGTTGATCGGGCTCCGGCCGCCCATGTGGTAGTAGTGTTCGGCCACCTCGAGAAGGCGCTCGCGCGGCACATTGCGCCCGCGCGTGACGTTCTCCAGGAACGGCATGACTTCCTCGCTCCGGTCCGGTCCTCCGAAAGAGACGACGAGCAGGGCGTCATACGGGCGGGTGGAATCGGCGGTCACTACCCAAGAGTATCGCGCGAATCCAGCTCAGCCCGAGATCCCGACCGTGGTGACCTGACGGAGGAAGCGGAACTCATAGCGCGGATCGATGGATTGCCGCAGCAGAATCTCGCGGAGATCGTACGGACTCACCGGACCCTGCGCCGCCGCGTGCTCGATTACCCCGAACTCCTCGAGGCCGCCGCCGTGGTCGAGATCGAAATCGGCGAGCAGGCCGCCCTCGCCGGACTCGGCCCGGTAGAAGCCGATGGACAGGCTCGCATAGCGGTCGCGCGTCCGGTAGCTGCCGGCGCGGGAGAAGCCCTCGGGCGTGTGATGCGTGAACTGCGCCGCCGGGCGGAATTCGAGGCCGGCTTCCCGAACCTGGGACAGCAGCGCGGCGTCTACACGGACGCAGAAGCGGTCGCTGCGCAGGTGAATCAGTTCGCCCAGGTAGTCGAGGCAGTCGCTCCCGTCGGGCAGTCGCGTGGCGGCGGCGCGCGCCGCAACATTCAGCAGGCTGGCCTTTCGCGGGCTATCGAGGCTGCCGTAAAGGTCCGCGGGAACCACTTGCTGCAGGCGTGGTTCGAGCTGCTCATGGGCCGGCGCGACAATGCCCTCGACCTTGTCCGGATCTACCGGCAACTGAATGGGCTGCCCGTAGACGGTCAGGCCCGGCTCCAGCGTGACAACGGTCTCGACCGCGCGGAAGTCGGTGGGCCACAGGCGCAGCAGATAGCGTGTCTTCGGCTCGCAGGCGATGTCCTGGAGATCGAGCTTCTCTTCGATGAAGGCCGTGGCGGAGTACACGGTCGCGCGGTCCAGGCCCGTGAGCTCCACCGAGACGTAATTGCGGAGCGCGTTGCCGCGAACGTCGGTGAGCGCGAGCCTGAGGCAACCCGTTCTCATTCGTTTCGCAAAATCTCAAGCGGCTTCTGGCCGAGGATGCGGAAGCTGGCCAGCCATCCGGAGGCGATGGCGACCAGCGCCGTCAACAGAATCGCCACTAGGTTCGGCAGAGCGTCGAAGCGGAAGTCGGCGTCGAGCAGCCGCTTCAGCAGCAGCGCCGAAAAGCCGCAGGCGAGCAGGCTGCCCATTACGCCGGCCACCGTGCCGAGCACCAGGAACTCGACCGAAAAGATCCCTGCAAGCCGCGCCCGCCGCGCCCCGAGCGTCTTCATGATCACCACTTCGCGGACGCGCCGGAACCGCGAGCCCGCGACGCTCGAAGCCAGGATGACCGCGCCGGCCAGAATCGCGAAGAGAGAAATGAAGCGGATGACCATTGCGACCTGGTCGACCACCTCCTGGACCACGGCGATCACGTCGGCGGCGTTGATGACCGTCACGGTCGGGAAGCGTTCGTAGACCAGGCGCTGGAGGGCGGGCACCGCGGCGGGCCGCATCCGCAGTCCGGCTACGTAGATCATGGGGAAGCCCTCGAGCGCGGCCCGGTTCAGGATAAACTCCTGGGCGGCGCCGAAGCGGATCTGCTCGTTGCGGTGAATCGCCGCGACACGCGCCTGTACGTTCTGCCCCATCACGTTCCACTCGAGCACCGACCCGGGCCGGATGTGGAGCGCACGGGCCGCCTCATCCACTACTGAGACGACGGGGTCGGCCTCCTCCTCGCTCCACCAGGCGCCCTGGAGTACCCGGGCGTGATCGGGTTTCGCATCGGTCCAGGTGATCGAGCGCGTCGCCAGGAAGCGGCGCTGGAACCCCTGCGCCTCGATCTTTTCTGACGGGATGCCGTCGACGGCGGTGAGGCGGGCCGAGATCGAGGGCGTCAGCGCCGCGGAACCCTGGATATCCTTCTGCTCGCGCAGCAGTTCAACGATGCCGTCATGCTCGAGATCGGTCACGTTGATCATGAAGACGTTCGGCGCATCGGGCGGCGCGCTCCCGAGCACCTGTCCGATCACCGACCGCTGGATCAGAAAGACGGTCAGGGTAAACATAACGCCGACCCCAAGGGCGACGAGGACCGCACCGGCGTGGTTGCCGGGCCGGTAGAGGTTCGCCAGGCCGTGCCGCAGTGTCGCGGGCAGGCGCACCGGTCCGTGCAGCACGAAAATCCGGAGCCCCCGCAGCAGCAGCCAGGCGATCGCGGACAAAATTACCAGGCTCGAGACGAGTCCCCCAAGGAACCACGCCCCGACCCGCACCGATCCGCTCAGCCAGACCGCAATCACGCCTGCGCCGGCAAAGATCAGGACGCCGGTGGCCAGTGAGGCGCGATACCGCCTCCAGCGCTCGCGGAGCGTCGGCCTGGCCTCGGCCATCTCGCGCCGGAAGATCAGGCCGGGCCGCACGCTTCGAATGCCGAGCAGCGGCGGTAGCGTGAACAGCAGGGTGACGAGAATCCCGGTCGCCAGTCCCTGAAAGGCCGACGAGAAGCTCACGCCGAGCCCCGGAGGCGCCTCGAAGTACCTCGCGATCAGCCACGGGAAGGCCTTCTGAACGCCAAGCCCGAAGACGATCCCGAGCACGCCGCCCGCCGCCCCCAGCATGAGGGTCTGGAGCGTGTAGATCCGGATGATCTGTCCCGACCGCGCTCCGATGCACTTCATGATCGCGATCGTGTCGAGCCGCTGTTGCAGGTGGGAATGCATCGCGGTGGCGACGCCGAGGGCTCCGACAATCAGGGCGATCAGGCTGACGAGGCTGAGGAACGTCGTGGCGCGACTGAGAGCGCGCGTGATGTTCGGATGGGTTTCGCGGTAGTCGATGATCTGGGCGTTCGGAAAGACGCGCCTGAGCGAATTCCGCGCCTCTTCGATGGTGACGCCTTCGTCCGGCATGCGGAACAGGAAGCGCTGGGAGGCGCGGCTGCCGACGCGCATAAGACCGGTGCGCTCGAGTCCACCTCGCGTCATCATCACGCGCGGCCCGACGTTGAGGCTGCCCGACATGCGGTCCGGCTCCATCCGGAGGATCGCGGCGATGCGGTACTCCTGGCCGCCCAACCGGACGGTGTCGCCGACCTCGGCGCTGAGCCGCAGAGGCAGGTCGTCGGAAACCGCGATCGTCACATCGCTCAACACCTCCGCGAGCGGGGCCGGGGGATCCACCGTGACCTGTCCGTAAAAGGGGTAGACGCGGGGATCGACGGCCTTGACCGAAACCAGCACGGGGTTGTCGGCCGCTTTCGAGGTCATCATCGAGACCGTCTCGGTGATGCGGGTGCGGCGGACGCCGCGCCCGGAGAGCCGCTCCATCGCGGCGATCTGGCGCTCGTCGGGCGCGCCGAAGATCCGGACGGTGAGGTCGGCGGCCATCAGGGTACGGGCCTCGCGCATCAGCATGTCATGGAAGGCCGTGCTGAAGCCGCGAACACCCGTGAGCGCCGCGACTCCGGCCGAGACCGCCAGGATCACGAAAAGGAATTTGGTGGGCGAGGAGCGCGCCTCCCGCCAGGCGATCTTTGCGGCGCTGCGCCAGCCGAACCCGTTCATGCCACCTGACCGTTGGCCGCTTCGGGAGCCCAGGGCAGGTCGTCGGCGACCACGGCGCCGTCGCGGAGCGTGATGCGGCGGTCGGCGTGTCCCGCCAGTTCGCGGTCGTGCGTCACCAGCACCAGCGTGGCGCCCTCGCGGCGGTTCAGCTCGATCAGAAGATCGAGTACTTGCCGGCCGTTGGCGCTATCGAGGTTCCCGGTCGGCTCGTCCGCCATCAGAATTGGAGGCCGCACCATGAAGGCGCGGGCCAGCGCCACCCGCTGCTGTTCGCCGCCGGAGAGCTGTACCGGATAATGGTCGCGTCGTTCGAGCAGGCCGACGCTCCTCAGCAGTTCGCGCGCGCGGCCCATGTCGGCGGCGCCGTTACCCGCAAGCTCGGCGGGGAGCAGGACGTTCTCTTCGGCCGTCAGGGTCGGGATGAGCTGGTAGGACTGGAAGACGAAGCCGATCTTGCGGCCCCGCAGCGCGGCGAGGCGGTCTTCTTCCAGGCCGCTGATTTCCTCGCCGTCGAGCACGATGCTGCCGGTCGTCGGCGTGTCAAGCCCCGCCAGGAGGCCGAGAAGCGTGCTCTTGCCGCTGCCCGACGGTCCCATGATCGCGACGAACTGGCCGCGCGGGATCTGTAGATCGATACCTTTCAGAATTTCAACGCGATGGGCGCCGGTATCGATGATCTTGGTGAGCCCCGATACGGCGATCATAGACGGCTGGATCGACATTCGCCCCCTGCAATTCTTATTATGGCATTGAGTGAAGCCCCTCCATTACGCGATCCCGGCGGCCTTTGTATTGATCGCCGCCTGCGGCCCACGCACCGAACCGGAATCGCCCTCGCCGGGCGCGCCGTCCATCGCGGTACGGCAGCCGCCCGAAGCCGATGCACGGCCCGTCATCGTCGCCTTTGGAGACAGTATCTCCGAGGGCTACGGCGTCCAGGCCGGCAGCAGTTATCCCGATTTTTTGCAAAACGAATTGGACCGCAAGGGCCTGCGTTATCGCGTGGTGAACGCCGGCGTCAGCGGAGACACCACGGCGGGTGGGCTGGCCCGGCTGCCGCGCATCGTGGCCATGAAGCCGGAAATCGTTATCCTGGAACTGGGCGGAAATGACGGCCTCCGCGGCTTTCCGCTCTCGGTGACGAAGGCCAACCTGGAGAAGATGATCGTCGCACTGAAGGACGCCGGCGCCCGTGTGCTCCTGGTCGGCATGACGCTTCCCGCCAACTACGGATCCGAATACATCAAGCCCTTCGAGCAGATGTACCGCGACCTGGCCGCGGCCCACAACGTGGAGCTTGCACCGTTCATCATGGACGGCGCGCCGCACCGCGAAGGACGCCGGGACCTGGTGCAGGCCGACGGCATCCACCCGACCGCCGAAGGCCACCGCTATCTCTCCGAGGGACTTCTGAGGCACTTGGAACCGATGCTGGAGACTCGATAATGCAGCTACAGACTTCCGTTTCCGTGACAATTGACGACGTGCGCAGCGCGGCCGGGCGCATTGCGCCGATTATTCACACCACGCCGGTCCTGACCTCGCGGAGCTTCAACGCGGCGGCCGGCGTCGAGGCGTTCTTCAAATGCGAAAACTTCCAGCGCGGCGGCGCCTTTAAGCTCCGGGGCGCGGCGAACTTCGTCTATTCCCTTCCCCCTGGGCAGCGCGCAGCCGGACTGGTCGGCTACTCCTCGGGCAACCACGCCCAGGCCGTCGCGATTGCAGCCGCCCATGCCGGCGTGGCCGCGACGCTCGTCATGCCCTCCGATGCACCGCGCTCCAAGCGCGAGGCGACGCGCGGCTACGGAGCCGCAATCGTCGAATACGACCGGCTCTCCGAGGATCGCGAGGCGATCGGACGGCGTATCGCCGAGAAGACGGGCGCGGCCATCGCGCCTCCGTTCGACCATCCCTGGATCATCTCGGGACAGGGAACCTGCGCCTTGGAACTGCTGGAGCGAATCCCGGACCTCGACGCGCTTGTCGCGCCCATCGGCGGCGGCGGGCTGCTCGCAGGCTGTTCGGTGGCGGCAAAGGCGCTGCGGCCGCAGATCCGCATCTTCGGCGTCGAACCTGAGGGCGCCAACGACACCTTCCTGTCGTTCCGATCCGGCGAACGCGTCGAGATCCCGCCGCCCGACACGGTTGCCGACGGATTACGCTCGACCAAGCCGGGGGCAATCACGTTTCCGATTCTTCAGCGGAACATCGAAGACATCGTACTCGTCTCCGAGCGGGAGATCCTCGAGACGATGCGGTGGCTGTTGGCGCGCATGAAGATCCTGGCGGAGCCGAGCGGCGCCGTGAGCGCGGCGGCCGTGCTGCACGGCAGGCTGCCGAAGGGCCTGGGTAGGGTCGGGGTCATCCTCTCGGGCGGCAACGCGGATCTCGAAATTCTGGCTCAATAGAGGGTGCGGATCCCGCCGGCGCCGTCCCACTCGATTGCTTCCGGGATGCGATCGGTCTGGAGCGCGAAGGCGCAGTAGCGCACGGTGGCGCGTGAGCGTGCGGGCAGCCAGCGGTAGGCCGGCATGCCGAACAGCGAACCGCGCTCGATCATCTTGCGGCGCGACTCCGGAAAAGGCGAGGCGCCGAACTCCATGCCGCGCGTCAGCGTCTTGCCGTTCCAGGGTGCGAAGTCCCGGCTGTAGTTCTCCTCCCAGATGCCGAGCCACGGAAAATCCGAGCGCTTCCACGCGTAGCCGAAAGCGAGTTTCGACTTGGGCGACCACGCGACGAACCAGGCGGTCTCGCGCTGCGTGTCCATGAGGTGCGTTGTGAAGCCGCCGGAAACCGGGGTATCGGTATAGACTCGCAGGTCCACCGTGCCGCCGTCCTTGTGCGGGACCATCGGCCAGTCAAACTGCGCCGCCGTCTTCATATAGCCCTTGCCGCCGGTGAAATCGTTCTCGATGACCTTCGAGCGAGTGGCGGGCGCGCGGAACTGCGTCTGCCCCTTTTCAAGGAACGGCGGGCCGAGGGTGGCGTGCTCGGTCCAGGCGATGGGCCGGTCGAGCGGTGACAGGTTTTCGACCGTTTCGGTGAGGAGCGCCTGGCTTTCCGAGATCACGACGCTGCGCTCGAACCGGAGCTGCGCGGCCGGCAGCATGGACTTCATCGTGAGGCGGTCATCTTCGGATGCGACCTGGTAGGGTACGATCGACGCCTCGCCGTGCACGGTGATGCCGGCGGCGGCCTCCTCGTCCGAGGGCGCGCCGAACAGGTCGAGACAGAGGTTGTGGCCCAGGATGCCGGAAAGCAGCTTGCTTTCGGCGTCGGCGCCGTACTCGGGATGGCGTTGGCGGTCGTAGGTGGAGGGCTCGATCGAAGGCCACGGAGGGGTCCAGAGCGGGTTCACGCCGGAGGTCTTGTGGAAGATCTCGGCGATGTGGCCGCCTTCGATCGTGACAGTAACGCGCAGATGGCGGTTCTCGATCCGGTGCGCGCGCCGGTTGCGATGGGTGATTTCGGCCATTCGGGTAAGTAGCATAATCGAAATGAGGCCGCGATGCATCTTGTGTTTCTCTTTTTGCTGATGGCGGCGCCGTTCTGGGAGGCCAAGGAGCCGAAGGAATGGACGCCGCAGGAGTTGGCGATGCTGCTGACCGATTCGCCCTGGGCGCAGCCCGCCCAGGCGGCACGTCCGGGCGCGGGAATCGTCCCCGTGCAGGTATATCTGGCCAGCCCCAGGCCCATGCGAGACGCCGAACTCGAGTGGCGCCGCCGCACCTTCGGGAGCGAGCCCCAGACCTACGCCGAGCACGACTACCAGGAGTTCCTACGCGAAAATCTGGCCACCCACATCGTCCTCGCGGTCCGCATCACGAATCCTGACGTGCTGGCCGACGCGGAGGAGTCGCGCCGGATGGAGGAGGAGAGCTACCTGAAGGTCGGCCGGAAGAGGCTCAAAATGACGGGCCACTTCCCGCCGTCGGAAACCGACCCCTTTCTCCGGCTCATCTTCCCGCGCGAGATTCCGCCGAACGAGCGAAAGATCACGTTCGAGCTGTACCTTCCCTCGGTCGCAGCCCCCTACCGTCAGGTCGAATTTTCCTTGAAGCCGATGGTGTACCGGGGGAAGGTGGAGTATTAGGGCGATGAGACCGATCGGATTCTCAACAGGCGCAGTCGCCCGAGGGCGTTTTCGTGAGGCGCTTGAGATCCTGGGCGCGCACGGGGTTGACGCCGTCGAGCTCTCCGCGCTTCGGATGGAGGAGTTGGCGCCGCTGATTTCGGCTCTCCCGGCCTTAGAGCTTGCTCACTTCCGCTACGTGTCGGTTCATGCGCCGAGCCGCTTCGGTCCGGAGGAGGAGCCGTACGTCGTAGAGATGTTGCGGTCCGCGGCGGATATGGGATTCCCGATTGTCGTTCACCCGGATACGCTGCACACACCCGGAATGTGGCTTCCTTTCGGCCGCCTGCTGCTGGTTGAAAACATGGATAAGCGAAAGCCGGTAGGCAGGACGGTTCGCGAGCTAAGTGGAATCTTCGACTCTCTTCCGGAAGCGCGCTTCTGCTTCGACATCGGACATGCACGGCAGGTCGATCCGAGCATGACGGAGGCCGCTCTCCTCCTCCGGGCCTATGGCGAGAAGCTCGTGGAAATTCATATGAGCGAAGTGAACACCGCCAGCCGTCATGTTCCGATATCCACTAACGCCGTGATCGCTTTTCGCTACGTCTCGCACCTGATTCCACCAGGGGCGCCGATTATTCTCGAACCGATGATCGATGAGGGCCAGAGCGATATCGCGACCGAGGTACGCCGCGCTCACGCATGTGTGGAATCGATGATCGAGGCTTGACCGGGCGAGAGCGGGCAGGCGCTCAGGCGCCCGCCCGGTGGACCTACTTGCGCTGGAGGCGGCGCTGGAAGAGCATCGGACCCTCTTCGACCGTGTAGTCGGGCGGAAGCTCGAAAAGGTGCGGCGGCGGCTCTCCCAGGCGGAGGCCGGTCAGCCGGAACGTCGTCTCGCCCATGCGCGGGTCGTTGTGGATCGAGAGCACGATTGTCTGGAGCTGGGGCGAGAACCACCGTTCCGAAACGATCTCAATCGGCTGCTGGTTGCCGATCTGGCCGGCCGGGATCGTCGTGACCGTCCGGGTGCCCTCGGCTTCCACGCCCTCGATTACCCGTTTCCCCAGCGGCTCCGTTCGAACGTCGGGCCTTGCGCCTGGCTCCATGGGCCCCGCTGCCCGAATCGTGGTGGTGCCGGGTGCTTCGAGGATCCGGATTGCCACGTTAGCACCCGGCGGGGGTGGCGGCAGTGGGGGCGGCGGAGGGGGCGTCCCGTCCGTGCGCATTGCGATCTTCCGTGCCGTCTTCTTGTCCGGATCCAGCATGTAGCGTACTCCGGCGACCGGATCGTGGATCGACACGAACGTTTTCGGCTCACCGCTGGCGGCCCAGGGGCCAATGCCGCCGAGAGTGTTTTCGTTTCGGGTCCGGCCCTCGCCGTCCCGGTATCGCTTCGATGTGTTCTTCTGGACGATCTTGTTCCCGTCGGCAAGGCGCTGGACGGTCTCGCTGACCGCATCGGCGGAGTACGGCGCTCCTTTGACGGTGCGGCCCTCGATTGTATCGAGCGCCCTGATGAACGATACCGAGCCGGGTTCGCCGGGGGTTCCGGTGAACTGCGTCACCGAAAGCCCGGGCCCTGCCTGGAAGGCTATATCGGGTTCCGGTTGGGCTGCCGCCACTCCTGCCAGCAGGAGCGGAAGAGCCGCAATGCAAATGGACTTCATAGGGTTTCTCCTTGGTGCTTACTACTCCGAAATACGAACAAATCGAATTGCGCGGGCCCGCCCGTCCTCGCTAACGAGGACGTCTGCCTGCAAAAACTCCTCGGGTGGCGCAGCTTCGAGCGGCACACCCAGCCGCACCAGCGCCGAACGCGGCATCCCGATCCGCAGAATCTGAGCCTGCTCAAAGGGCTCCTCCACGCCGAGGTAAGGAAGGGCCAAAAACGGCGTCGCCACTTCCTCATCAGCCGGACGCGGCGGCTCGCCAGGTTCCGCCAGCTTCTGGAGCCCGACCGCCAGCAGGACCGTGGCGATCCCGGCCGCCACCGCTGCCGGGAACCAGCGCCGCGACGGCCGGTTGTCGCGGCGGCGCGCGCGCACCGCCTCCCGCAGCGCCGCCTCAACCCGCGGCGCGGCCTCACGGCCTCGCGTCTCCTTGGCGAGCCGGCGCAGGCTCGCCGATAAATCCTGTTCCCAACTTTGTTTGTTCACGCCAGACACCTCTCCGCGTCGCCGCTGCGGCGCAGCCGGTCGATTAACATCCTTCGCCCGCGGTTCAGCCGCGAACGCACGGTTCCTACCGGACAACCCAACAGCCCGGCGGCGGACGCGTAATCCATCTCCTCGAGGTCGCAAAGCACGATCGCTTCGCGATAATGGGGCGGCAGCGACAGCAGGCCCTGCCAGAGCGTTTCGACGTCTTCCTGCGCGGTTAGCCGGGCCAGAATCTCCTCGGGGACCGCAAGCGCGCGGCTGCCGCCCTCGTCCTCGCTCTCATCAATCGGCACGCTCGCCCGCGTCTGCCGCGACGATCGCAGCAGGTGGTTCCGGGCCACACCGAACAGGTAGCCGAGCACGGAGCCACGCTCCTCCTCGTAGCCTGACGGACGGTTCAGCAGGGCCAGGAAAGCCTCCTGGGTGACGTCGTCGGCCAGAGCCTCGGAGCCGCTCATGCGGAGCGCGAACCGGTAGACGCTGCCCTGCCTGCGGCTATAAAGGAGCGCGAAGGCTTCCTCGTCGCCCTCCCGGCTTCGCCGCAGTAGCTCCTCGTCGCTTTCCATCTCACTCCAGATTCACTTTCGGACCCCGGAAAGTTCCACGTCCTGCGGCAGCCCCGTCCCGGAGAATATAATGAGATAGATCACCACTGATCTCCCTTTTTTACTTCACTAGGATGGTGCCCGATATGTCCATCACTGCGGCGACTCCCGTCTCGACGCCCCCAGGGGCGGCGAGGGAGCCTGTCGTCAACGATTTCAGCATCCAGATCGCGACCGTCAACGGCTCCGGCAGCCAGACCGCCAACAACGTCCTGATGCGGTCGATCTTCCAGATGGGCATACCGGTATCCGGCAAGAACCTGTTCCCGTCCAACATCGCCGGCCTCCCCACGTGGTTCACGATCCGGGCCAACAAGCACGGCTACATCGGCCGCAAGAAGGAGATCGATCTCCTGGTGGCCATGAACCCGGAGACCGCGCGCGAGGACGTCCTCAAGCTCGACCCCGGCGCCGCCGTCGTCTACGACGAACCGCTCAAGCTCAACGCGCTGCGCGACGATTTGCACTTTTACCCCGTTCCCTACGATAAGCTGGTCGGTCCCGTCTGCCCCGAGGCCAAGCTGCGCAAGCTGGTCCGGAACATGATCTATGACGGCGTGGTCGCCGAGCTGTTAGGCATCGAGCTCGAGGAGATCCACAAGGCGCTGTTCAAGCAGTTCGGCCCCCGCAAGGTGAAGGCCGCCGAGCTGAACTGGAACGCCGTGCTCGCCGGCAGCGAGTACACCCGCGAGAACCTGCCCAAGACCGATCCCTTCCGCGTCGAGCGCATGGACCGGACCGCGGGCAAGATCATCATTGACGGCAACGCCGCCGCGGCGCTGGGCTGCATGTTCGCCGGCGTTACGGTGGTCACCTGGTATCCGATCACGCCCTCGACCTCGCTCGTCGAGTCGCTGATGGGCTACATGAAACGCTTCCGCATCGATCCGGAAACGGGCACGGCGACCTTCGCGATCCTACAGGCCGAAGATGAGCTGGCCGCCATCGGCATGGTGGTCGGAGCCGGATGGGCCGGCGCCCGCGCCATGACGGCAACTTCGGGGCCGGGAATCTCGCTCATGTCTGAGTTCGCGGGGCTCGGCTACTACGCCGAGGTACCGGCCGTGATCTTCGACGTGCAGCGCGTGGGGCCGTCGACCGGCCTCCCCACCCGCACGATGCAGGGCGATCTTCTCTCGACCGCGCTGCTGTCGCACGGCGACACGCGCCATCCGCTGCTGTTCCCCTCTTCACCCGAGGAGTGCTTCACGATGGCGGGCGACGCCTTCGACCTGGCCGATCGCTTCCAGACGCCGGTCTTCGTTATGTCGGATCTCGACCTGGGGATGAACAACTGGATGTCCGACCCCTTCCCCTATCCCGAGGCGCCGATCGCGCGCGGCAAGGTGCTGAGCGCCGAGGAACTCGACCGGCTGGGCAGCTTCGCCCGCTACAAGGATGTCGACGGCGACGGCGTGGGCCACCGCACCCTTCCGGGCACGCCGCACCCGAACGCTGCCTACTTCACACGGGGCAGCGGCCATAACGAAAAGGCGCAGTACAGCGAGCGCGAGGACGATTACGTCCGCAACGTAGACCGCCTGGCGCGCAAGTTCGAGACGATCCGGCAGGCGATGCCCGCGCCCGAGGTGTCAATTTCTGAGGGTGCCGAGGTCGGGATGATCTGCTGTGGCACCTCCCGCTACGCCGCCGAAGAGAGCCGCGACCAGTTGCGGAACGAATACGGCATCGAAGCCAGTCTGCTGCGGCTGAAGGCCTATCCGTTCACAGATGAGATTCACGACTTTCTGGCGCGGCACCAGCGCGTCTACATCATTGACCAGAACCGCGACGCGCAGCTTCTGGCGCTGATGCGGCTTGAGTTCACGGCCGAAGAGATCGCCAGGCTGCGCAGCGTGCGCTATTACGGAGGAATGCCGCTCGACGCGCGCACAGTAACGGACGAGATCGTCCGGCAGGAGAAGATATGAGTGCCACCACCACGCCGCCGGCGGCCAAGGTCAATCGCGCCGGCTTCGAGATCCTGGGATACAAAGGCGGAAAGACCACCCTGTGCGCCGGCTGCGGCCACAACTCCATCTCCGAACGCATCATCGAATGCTTCTTTGAGATGAACGTGGCGCCATGGCAGGTGGCGAAACTCTCCGGGATCGGCTGCTCGTCGAAGTCGCCGGCCTACTTCCTGAACCAGGCCCACGGCTTCAATTCGGTGCATGGCCGCGCTCCTGCCGTGGCGACGGGTGCTATGATCGCCAACCGCAGTCTGATCGGGCTGGTGGTTTCGGGAGACGGCGACACCGCCTCCATCGGGCTCGGCCAGTTCATGCACATGCTGCGCCGGAACGTCCCGCTGATCTACATCGTTGAGAACAACGGCGTTTACGGCCTGACCAAGGGCCAGTTCTCGGCCACCGCCGATCCGGGTGCAAAGCTGAAGTCCGGCATCATCAATGAGCTGCCGGCCATCGACATCTGCCTGGCGGCCATCGAGATGGGCGCTACTTTCGTGGCGCGCTCCTTCTCCGGCGACAAGCGGCAGCTCCAGAATATTATTAAGGCGTGCATTGCGCACAAGGGCCTTGCCGTGGTGGACGTGATCTCGCCCTGCACCACCTTCAATGATCATGAAGGCTCCACCAAGAGCTACGCCTACACCAAGGAGCACGACCGGCTCCTCCACGAACTGAACTTCGTGCCGGCCTACGACGAGATTTCGGTCGAGATGGAGCCGGGCGACACGCGCGAGGTCCGGATGCACGACGGCAGCCGCCTGCGCCTGAAGAAACTCGACCGCGACTATGACCCGACTGACAAGTTCGCGGCGCTGCGCCTGATTCACGAAAATGCCGACTCGGGCGACGTGCTCACCGGCGTGCTCTACGTCGACAGCGGCCGCCGCAATTTGGTCGAGCAGTTGAACATCCTGGACGAGCCACTGGCGACGCTCCCGGAGAGCAGGGTCCGGCCTCCGAAAGAGGCGCTGGACCGGATCATGGAAGAGCTGCGCTGACGCGTCCGCCGAAACCCCGAGTTCTCGAACAGGTCCGGGTGGTGCTGGCTGCCCCCAGGAATCCGCTGAACATCGGGGCGGCGGCGCGCGCGATGAGCAACTTCGGGTTTCCGCATCTGCGGGTGGTCAATCCCTACGAGGTCGCTTTCCAGGAGGCGCGAAGCGCGGTGGGCGCGGCGGAATTGTTGCAGAGCGCGCAGCAGTTCCCCTCGATTGCCGAAGCCGTGGCCGACGTCACCCTGGTCGTCGGGACGACCTCGATCGGGCATCGCCAGCTCCAGCACTCGATCCACCGGCTCGAGGCCGCCGGCCGCCTGATCCGCGAACAGGCCGAGACCGGCCCGGTCGCACTCCTGTTCGGCTCGGAGAAGTTCGGGCTCTCAAACGAAGAGTTAAGTTACTGCCACTGGCTCACTCGCGTTCCCACCCGCGACGAGCACGGCTCGATGAACCTCGGCCAGGCGGTGGCGGTCTGCCTCTATGAGCTGATCCGCGAGCGCGAAGAAGAGAACTTCCAGCCGGCGCCGGTCCAGCCGGCCGGAGCCGAAGCGGTAGAGCGCTTCACGAACCTGCTGATCGAGGCGCTGCGCGAATCCGGCTACGTCAACGAGCGGATCGCGGCCTCCACCGAGCAGAAAGTCCGCCGGATGGTGCGGCGTCTCGACATCCCGGCCCGCGATATTGAGACGTGGCAGGGAATGCTCCGGCAGATCCTCTGGAAGCTGCGCGCGGGCCTGGAAAAATAAGCCCTTCGGAATGGTATCCTGAGAGCGAAATGACCAAGGTGCAAGCGCAGTTCGTACTGACGAGTCCGATCGACGAAGACCTCATGAATGCCATCGCGAAGGCTCATTCGGTCTATGGAATTCATTTGGTGCGGCTTGCGCCGTCGATGGATTTCCTGACCGTCGAGTACGACGCCTCCCGCCTGAATGAACTCGATGTCGAGGCGACGCTCCACCGGCTGGGAATCCCGGCCAAGCGCAAGTCCGTCACCGAGCCCGCGGCCGGATAAGTATTACCAAACTCTGACATTCAGGAGCATGGCCCGGATGAAATAATGATCCGTGTCGGACCATCTCCCTACTATCATCCAGGGCGGCATGGGCGCCGCCGTCTCCCACTGGAGGCTTGCCCGCGCGGTTTCGATGCACGGGCAGCTTGGCGTGGTCTCCGGGACGGCGCTGGACCAGGTCTTCGCCCGGCGTCTCCAGGACGGCGATCCCGGCGGCCACATGCGCCGCGCCCTCGACCGCTTCCCTTCGACGGCCATGGCGGAACGCGTCTGGCGCGCCTGGTTCATCCCCGGAGGAAAGGCAGCCGGCGCACCCTACTACCGGCCGGCGATGCACACCGTCGACAGCCCGCGCGAGCTGCAAGAGCTGTGCATTGTGGCGAACTTCGTTGAAGTTACACTCGCCCGCGAAGGCCATGACCGGCCGGTCGGCATCAACTATCTGGAGAAGGTCCAGCTTCCGCACCTGCCTTCGATCTACGGGGCGATGCTGGCGGGAGTCGGCTACGTCCTGATGGGGGCGGGGATACCCTTGAGGATTCCCGGTGTCCTGGATGCCCTTGCGCGTCACGAGACCGCGTCTTACCCCGTGCACATTACCGGGGCGCAGGAGGGCGACGATACTGCCCTCACCTTCAACCCCCGGCAATTTATCCAGGGCGCCCTGCCGCCGCTGCACCGACCGAAGCTCCTCCCGATCATCGCGTCGAACGCTCTGGCCGTGACGATGCTCAGGAGAGCGAATGGCCACGTGGACGGCTTCGTCGTCGAAGGGCCGTCGGCAGGCGGCCACAATGCCCCGCCTCGCGGCAAACCGCAGCTCAGCGCGGCCGGCGAGCCGGTCTACGGGGAGCGGGACCGCGTCGATCTGGCGAAGCTCCGCGAACTGGGCGTGCCCTTCTGGCTCGCCGGCGGATACGGGAGTCCGGAGAAGCTGCGGGAAGCGCTGGCCGAAGGCGCCGCGGGAATTCAAGTGGGAAGCGCCTTTGCGTTCAGCGCGGAGTCCGGATTTACCGGCGAGTACAAGCGCGCGGTCCTCGAGCGGATCGCAGCCGGAGAGGCTCACGTCATCACGGACCCCTTCGCATCCCCGACGGGTTTCCCTTTTAAGATGGTGCGGCTGCCTGGGTCGGTCTCCGAGGCCCAAGTCTATGCCGCCCGTCCTCGGGTCTGCGATCTGGGTTTTCTGCGCGAGATCTACCGGACCCCCGAGGGCGGCATTGGCTACCGGTGCTCGGCCGAGCCGGTGACAACCTATATCGCCAAGGGCGGTCCGGCCGAGAACACGGCCGGCCGGCGCTGCCTTTGCAATGCGCTGCTCGCCAATATCGGACACCCGCAGGTCCGGGGCGCCTACGTCGAAAGGGGTTTAATCACCGCGGGCAGCGACCTCAATGCCCTGGCGCAATTCCTGCCGCCCGAGGGCTTCACCTACCGCGCCGCCGACGTGATCGACCGTCTCCTTGGGGACTACGACCAGAGTTCGTGGACCGGCCCGTAGATGTCCGCTCCGGAATAGGGCACGTACTCGAAGCCGCGGCCGAAGGGATCGTCGTACCGCACGGTTGTCCAGTTAATGCCCAGGGCCGAGTAAATCGTGGCTTCGATATCCTCGGTGCGGATGTCGCGTTCGCGGACCCATCCGTACTCGACGCTCGCTGACCCGAGTTCGTTCGTCGATCCGATGGCCCGTCCCCCGCGCACGCCGGCGCCGGCGAAGACGCAGGATTGCTGGAGGTAGTGGTCCCGCCCGTTCTGTGCCGAGAGCCTTCCGACCGTGCGGCCGAACTCGCCCGCCATGATGACCAGCGTCTCATCCAGCAGGCCCGTCTTCTTCAGGTCCGCCAGCAGCGCGGAGACGCCTTCGTCCAGAATGGTGCTCAGGCGCGGCAGGTTGTTGTTGGCGTAAATATCGGCATGATGGTCCCAGCCGCCGAGATTGATCTGGATGAAGCGGGTTCCGGCGTTCGCTTGCAGGACCTGGCGGGCAATCAGGCACGCGTTGCCGAAAGCATTCGGAGTCCCTCCGCCGTAGCGCTGGCTGTCTTCGGCCGAATACCGGAACGCCTGCTCGACCACGCTGTTATACATGAGGCCGAGCGCCGCTTTGTAAAACGGGTCAAACTCCGCCCCGGCGTTGCCGTACAGCGTGTCGTTGCGCAAGGGCGCATCAAGGGTTTCGAGCAGCTTGATGCGCTCGTCCATTCTGCCCTGTCCGTCGGGATTGGAGGTATTCCGCAGGCCGCCCGCGTTTGGCTGCACTTTCAAGGGCGCATAGGTTGCCGGCAGATAGCCCGAGCCCACGGCGTTGCCCGCGTTGAGAGCGAGGAAGGACGGGAAGACGTCGGTGGCCTTGCGCTCCCGCTCCTTCTCGATCGCGACGATGCTCCCGATGTTGGGCGCGATGTCACCCAACGCCGCCGCCGGGTTGCGCCCGATCTGTGTCCACGTCTGCGCCAGGCCGTGAACCAGCGCCCAGGCGCGCATCGACCGGATGATCGCCAAATCCGCCAGCGACTCGCCCAGCTTCGGGAGCAGGCCGGTGGGCCAGACGAGGCCGTTGATTTGCTGCGGCGTGAGCCGGTCCATCGGCGTGTCCGGCGTCTCTTTGAAATCGAACGTGTCGATATGGCTCGGTGCGCCGGCCAGCAGGATGAAGATCACGCTGCGGGCCTTGTTAATGGTCCTGACATTCGCCCGAGTTTCGACAACGTGCGCCGGCGCGCGCGAAACGAGGAAAGAGCCGGTGATGCCCGCCCCCAGGACCTCGAAGAAGCGCCGCCGGGTCCAATGGGGGCGCCGCAGGAAGAACGTGTGATCGTGCGGATGTCGCGCCAGGAAGCGCTGGAGCTTGTCGTTGGATTTCATGGCTGTCGCGATCTCCCCGAATCAGTAGTTGTAGATGAAATCGACCTTGTTGAACAGCGCCCAAAGGACGTTCTCGGCCCTCTGCCGCCGCGTCGCCCCCGCCGTGCCGTCGAGCGTGGCGAGCGCCGCACTGCGTTCCTGTTCGCTCGGATAACGGCTCAGCACCGAAAGATAGAGCAGGTTCACCAGGGTATCGTTCGGTTCCGGCAGCACCTTCGCCAGCAGGCTGGCGTTCTCGTCGACTCCCGCCGCGCGGATACGGTTCATCACGATTGGATCATTCATGAGGTTCAGGGCCTGCAGAATGGAGCCATCTGACCGGCGCTCGGTCTCCTCTCGGTTGCCGCGCCCGAACGCATCCAGGAATTGGGCGACCGCTCCGTTGGCGCCATCGGGCACCCCTCGTGGTTCGGGGAACTGCATCGCCCAGCGGACCGGACCCTGGCCCCGCTGCTGGTAGGTGGGGATTCGATTGCTCGCCAGCGCGATGGCGTCGTGAATCTCCTCGGCCCACAGCCTCCGGACCAGACGCCGGGCGAAGAGATTCTCCCAGGCCGGGTTCCACTCGCCGTCATAGCGGGCCGACATCTGGTAGGCCTCCGAGTTCACGATCAGGCGCATGAGCGCCTTCAGATCGTAGCCGCTGGCGACAAAGAATTTGGCGAGATCATTCAGCAGATATGCGTTGACCGGTTGGAGTGTCCACGGCGACGGGGGAGGGTTATCCGGATCGAGCCGTGCCGGGTCGAACTGGTTCAGCGGTTCGACCAAACCCTTGTTGAAGAAATGCGCCCAGATGTAATTTACGGTCGCGCGCGCGAACTGGAAGTCCGATGTGACCTCGCGGGCCAGCGCAATGCGATACGGCTCGCCGGACTCCGGTTTGCCGCCGCTGAACGGATACTCGGGAGCGACGGTTCCGGTCGCTACGCAGCGGCCGCCGACGGGAACCGTTCCGGCGGCGCATCGAGGCGGGCGATTCCCCGTCGTCGTGTTGAGCGCATAATCGGTCCGCGTGCGGGGGCCGTTCTCTACCAGCGACCAGTAGTAGAAATTGGGGCGCTCCACCGGATCGGGCCGCACTTGCACCATCTGCGTCCGCGAGAAGAACGACGCCATCTGCCAGGCCTCGTCGCGGGAGGCCGACTTCCCCCAGAGGCTCAGCTCGTCGAGCTTACGGCGTCCGCTGTGGCAGACAATGCAGTTCATGTGGCCGATCCCGAGGAAGGTCTCGGCGACGTCCGCCGCCTGCTGGTCGAAGGTATCCTGGATCGGCCCGCCGGTGACGCGGCCCCCGACGAGCCAGTTGATTTCGCCCTGTTCGAAGCTGTTCGTGCCGCTCGCCCCGATCATTTCGGCGACCATCCGGTTATAGGGCTTGTTGTCGGCCAGCGATTGCCGAATGAAGTCCCGGAACGCGTTGCGTCCCTCGACAAATCGGTTTACCTGCGCCGTAAAGGAAGTGTTTCTGTAGAGGTCGCCGAAAAACATCGTCCACTTGTCGGCCCACTCCTCGGTCGCCAGCAGCTCTTCAACGATGCGGGCGCGCTTGTCGGCCGCCGGATCGGAGGCGAACGCGTGTACGCCCATGGCTGTCGGGATGCGGCCGGTAAGGTCGAGGCTGACACGCCGCAGGAATTCGAAGTCATTCGACTGACCCGCCGGCCATACGCCCGCCTCCTTCAGCGTCCCGTAGATGTGCTGGTCGATCAGATTCGAGCCGGCGTCGGCCGCCGAAACGCCGGCGGACCGGGCGGCGCTCTTAGAAGCCGGAGGCAGCAGGCTGACGACGTCGGTTGTCAAGCGGCTTGCGGCGGAGCGGCGCCGCCGCTCCGCCCAGGCGCGCGAACGTTCACGCTCGCTACCGAAGATCGCACATTCGGCGTGCTGAACGCCCAACTCCGTCTCGTCCGCCCGTGACCGGGGCGGGGTCAGTTGCATCCCAAGCGCTAATAAAAGTCCAGCGCCGCAAAGCGACTTCAGGCTCAGCAGGTAGTACCGCGACATCTTGAACTCACCCTCCGTTACACCTGTCCACACAAACACACGGGCCGGATGAAAGTTCTTCCAGCTACTCAGGTATCACATAAATCCTGATTCGTTGCAATCTGATCCAGGCCGGAAAAGTTACTGAGATGCGGAGCTGTTTGTCGAACTGATATAAAGTCCGAATGCGCCCGGACAGGCTCTCGCTTCTGCTGACAACCGCCCTCCTGCTGGCCGGCTGCTCCGCCCCGAACGAGCCGGAGACCGATCCTCTAGCTGGCCCCTGGAAGCGGCACGTCATCGACGCCTCGTCCGAGGGCGCCGACGGAGTGCGCCTCATCGACGTCAACGGGGATGGCCTCCTCGATATCACAACCGGCTGGGAGGAGGGCGGCGTGATCCGCGTTTATCTCAACCCCGGTCCCGCCAAAGCTCGCGAGCCTTGGCCTGCCGCCACCGTGGGAGAGGTCAAATCCCCGGAAGACGCCGTTTTCGTGGACCTGGACGGAGACGGCGCGATTGACGTGGTCAGCTCCTGCGAGGGCAGGGAGCGGAGCCTCTACGTCCATTGGGCCCCGAAAGAGCCGGTCGCCTACCTCGAAGCCGCGGCCTGGCGCACCGAGCCGATCCCGGCCGCGCGCAATGCCATGCAGTGGATGTTCACCCTGCCCATGCAGGTCGATGGCACGCACGGGATCGACTTGGTTTCCGGCGCGAAGGGCGACGGAGCGCAGATCGGCTGGTTCGAGGCGCCGGCCCGGCCGCGCGACTTGAAGGCCTGGCGCTACCACCCGATCTACGAAGCAGGTTGGATCATGTCGATCGTCGGGCTCGACATGGACGGTGACGGCGACCTGGATCTGCTCGTTTCGGACCGGAAAGGTCCCAGGCCTGGCGCGCTCTGGCTGGAAAATCCAGGACCAGGCGAAGCGCAGAAGAAGCCCTGGCCCGTCCACCGCATCGGCGGAACCGGGCGGGAGGTGATGTTCCTAGACCCGGTGGACCTGGACGGCGACGGGCTGCTCGACGTCCTGACCGCGGCCAAGACCCGCGAAATCCTCTTCCACCGCCGCAAGAGCGCCGACGGCCGCCAGTGGGAGGAGTTCTCCATCCCGATCCCCGACTCGGCCGGCACCGCCAAGGCCGTTCGGGCCGGCGACATCAATCTGGACGGCAAGCTCGATCTGGTCTTCAGTTGTGAGCACGCTCAGGCGCCGAAATCCGGCGTCATGTGGCTATCCTACGAAGGGTCGGTTACAGGCGGACAGTGGCGGGCGCACGACGTCAGCGGCCCGGAAGGCGTCAAGTACGACCTGATCGAGCTGATCGACATGGACGGCGACGGCGACCTCGACATCCTGACCTGCGAGGAAACCACCGGCCTCGGGGTCATCTGGTACGAAAACCCGACCCGCCGGCCGGCTCCGGCGTCCCGCTGAACTGAGGACGCCGCCGGGGCAGCGGCAGGCTATCTCTTTTTCCCGGAGGCGTACTTCCGGTAGTGCTCTCCGAGGTTGACCGTGTCGGCGTCGCCGGGATGCACGATCACCCGGTAGCGGAACTGCAGGCTGCCGCCGGGATCGAGCGTAATGCTGCCGTCGTGCGACTTGTCGATGAAATCATGCTCGCCGAAGATATTGGCGGCAAAGAGTCCGTAGGCGCGCGAGTGCCAGTAGGTAGGGTGCTTGGGATTCGAAGGGTGATCGAAGATCGCGACCCCGACCTTCTCGCCGTCCAACTCGCCCGAATAATCCACCCACGGGAACCGCTTCCCCCAGACGGCCTTCTCGCCGGACTGGCCGTCGGAGGCGACCATGCGCCCCGTCCCGACCTTCTCGTTGAGGCGGTCTACGAGACGGATGGCGAAAACCCCCTCCTTGGTGTCACCGAACTTTACCTGCTCGATGGCCGTGAGCTTGATATCGAAGTCGATGATCCGCAGGGCCGGGTCCGAGTGGAAGGTCATGGTCCGGACCTCTTCAAGCAGCGGCTTTCCCTCGGCGATTTCCCACTGGAAGGACGCCGTCAGCGAACCGGCCTTCTTGCCGCTTTTCAGGTCGTGGATCTTTTTTAAGACGACCTTACCCTTCTTCTGGCCGCTCTCGTTGGCCCAGAAGTCGTAGCCGTTTACATCGCCGTGCGTGAACCAGAGCCCGCGGTGGTGCGGATGGTCGCGGCTTTCCCCCTCGACAAGATCCATGGGGAACGCGCGGGTGACCACGGTGCCGGAGGCGGCGCGGAGCGGGTGCAGGTAGGGCTTCCTGGTGTCGGCGCCGATGAACAAGGCGCTGAACGGCTTGCCGTCGATGTCGATGAGGATCCGGTCGGTACCCTGGGTGAGCTTCACCTGGGCCGTCGCCGGCAAAATGGTTAACAGGGCGAGCAGAAGGATTCGTGTCATGGCAACCTGCGAAATGTATCATAAACCGGGGACCGCCGCGCGCGCCAGCGATCCCCAGCCGATTTGACGCCCTCGACGAGCGCTCGCTATCATGAAGTAGTCTTATTTTCTCAGGAGGATAGAGATGGGTCCGCTGGGCTGGCAGGAAACGGTGTTCATCTTTGTCCTGGCCCTGCTGATTTTCGGTCCGAAGAAGCTACCGGAACTTGGCAGGAACGTGGCAAAGGCGATCTCCGAATTCCGTCGCGCATCGAGCGAGCTGAAAGCGCAGTTCGATCGCGAGATGAGTACCCTGGAGCGGGAAAGCGAGTCGATCAAGGAAGTCACGCAGAGCTATACGAACGACATCTACAACAGCTACAACGATTCTTCCTACTACGATGAAGGGGCGTACGGTTCCGACTCGTACGACTCCACCGCAACCAATCCGTCCAACGTAAGCGCATCCGCAACTCAGGGCGCTGAATCGACAGCCAACGCCGAGGCGCAAAGCAAGGTCGCGCCGGAAGGCGCCGTTGCAAGAGCGACGGGCACGGAGGCCGCACCGGCCGAAACCGGGGCAGCCGACGGAGTATCCGATCCGAAACTGGCTCAGACGGCCGCAACGCCGTCCAACGGAACAACGGCTCACGAATCGTCGGCGCCGGCCTAATCCACCGGCTGCGGCGAGAAGGCTCACACACCAGGCAGCATGTCGTCTTCAGAAGAGAACAAGGGAGCCCAGGCTCCGGAGGGCGGGAGTCCGCCGGAAGCCGGCGAACAGGAAACTCGCGAGGGCGCGCCCGCACGCGAGACCACCGACAACGGAACGGACTCAGCCGCGGCCGCCGCACCGGCGCCCGAGGTCTCCGAACCGGCCGAATCGGCGAGCGAGGATCCGGATCCCTACCGGGATGACTCCTACAACTACAACGAGGACTACCCCTCCTATGAGGAGCCTCGCCCGGAGACCGCTGTAGCAACCGCTGCCGCGGGGGCCGCGCCTCCCGCCAAACCGCCCGAGCCGGACGAAGACGAAGAGATCGATCCCGACGAGGAGGGCATGCTCCGGATGTCCTTCCTCGAACACCTCGAAGAGCTGCGCGTGCGCCTCATCCGATGCCTTTACGGCATCGGCGTCGCCTTCGTCGTAAGCCTGGTGTTTGCGGAAAACCTGTGGCTGGTGGTTTCGGCGCCGGCCGCGGCGGCCCTGGAGTCGCTCGGGCTGCCGCCCAACCTGGTGGCCATCACCCCGATGGAGCAGTTCAATACCATCTGGGTGAAGCTGCCCATTCTCACGTCCATCTTTCTCGCCTCGCCCTGGGTGCTGTACCAGGCCTGGGCCTTCATCGCGCCGGGACTCTACAAAAAGGAGCGCCGCTGGGCCGCTCCCTTTGTCCTCATCTCGGCCAGTCTGTTCATCGGCGGCGGATTGTTTGCCTATTTCGTTGCCTTCCGGTTCGGACTCACGTTTCTTTTGGGGATCGGCCGCGGCGTAGGCGTCGTGCCGATGGTCTCCATCACCGAGTACTTCGATCTGTTCGTCAACGTCACGCTGGGCATCGCACTCGTATTCGAACTCCCGGTCCTGATCTTCTTCCTGACGCTGCTACGCATCGTGACGCCGAGATTCCTATTGAGCAACTCGCGCTACGCGATTCTGGTGATTGTCATTCTGGCCGCGATCATCACGCCGACGCCGGATGTAATCAATCTCTCCATTTTCGCGGCGCCCATGATCCTGCTGTACTTCGTCGGGGTCTTCGCGAGCTATGTTCTTTTCCTCCATCGGGAAAATCAGGCGTTTCCGTGGAAGAAATTCGGCTATTTCGTGCTGGTCGTGGCCGCCATGGCAGCCGTCGCCGTCACCTTAGCCATTACCAAGTACGGGTATAAGTTAGTTCTTTCCTGGCCATTTTTCATTCGTTAACTAGAGGTCTTGCACTGGTGCGGACCTCGTTTTCGGTATACGATGGCAAAGAACGACTGTAATTCGTCTTAAACCTGCCCCGGGGGGAGTATGTGCGATGGACTTGTATAAAGCCATACGCGATTTGTATGAGGAAAAGCAGCGGATAGAAACCGCCATCGCTTCCCTCGAGGCGATGCTCGAGGGCAAAGACCTCATCGAAGTCAAGAAGCAGCCCAAAAAGCGGCGCGGACGCAAAACCATGACGCGAGAGGAGCGCGAAGCCGTCTCTGAACGGATGCGGAAGTACTGGGAAAAGCGCCGTGCTTCCGAAAAGGGGCAGACCGATGCCGCCGGGGGTGGTTAAAAACCCTGCGGTTTTTGCCGAAATGACCGCAGGCTGACGCGCAGCTCCGTGGATTCAACGGGTTACGGAGTCGTGGCCGTGACGGGCGCTCATCGAAGAGCGGTCTAATCCTCAGCGCCGGATTCCCAATTCGAGAGGTAACGGCTCGCTGCCCGCCTCGGCAGTGTATCGCGGCCGGAGCACAACCGGCACGAGCAGGGTCGCCCGTGAGTGGAAGCGATCAATCCGATCTCCCGGGCTGTAATCTCCGCGGCAGGCAGAAACCGCCGCCATCGCCGGAGCAGCCGCACTGCTCGCTGTTTGACTCGATGGTCGTCCTGTCTGCGTCGGTCTCTCATTCCGGTCGCTCCTACCGTCCCCGGCCCCGCCGGCAGCCTGCGTGCTCAGGCCGCGGGCTTCCGGAAGAACCAGAGCCAGAAATACTGCGTGCCGGCGCCGTGCCGGTACCGGGGCTCAAAGCCGCAGCGCTCGGCCATCTCCACCACCTGCTCGTCGGAAAACGGCACCCCGAGCCAGGTATCGTCCGGCGAGGTCTCCATCGAGTGGTCTCCCTGCACCTGGAACTTGAACAGCGCGCCCGGACGCAGCAGCCGCCACACTTCCTTGACGTAGTTTTCGATGATCTCGCGGCTGGGGATGTGCTGGAAGACGATCGTCGAGAAGGCGAAATCGAAAGGCGCCTCGGGCAGCACGGAAAGGTCCTTCCCGTTGTTCTGGAACAGCCTGATGTTGGGACGGTCGGCGAGCGCCTGCCGGGCCCGCCGGATCATCTCGCCGCTGACGTCCACGCCGTAGACTTCGCCGAAGACTTTCGAGAGCGCGCGGGTGACGCGTCCGACGCCGCATCCGATCTCGAGCACCCTCATCCGGCCGGGATCCCGGCCCTGGCAGATGTTGATCATGTCGTTGAGGATCTGCTCGGCGACAGTCTGCTCGCCGGAATGGTAAAACTCCTCTTCGGTCCAGTCTGTACGGCCGGTGGCGACATAGTAGCGGGCGTTTTCGCGGGCGCGCTCGTCCCACTCCCGCTGCATCTTTTCGAGTTGTTCCTGCTCGGTCATTCGCGTTCTTCATTGTAGCTTTTTCGGCTCTAACCCGGCCGCCGGAGGACGTGTTACACTGGAATAGATTCGTTAACTCGTGGGCGGCTAGCTCAGCTGGGAGAGCACGGCGTTCGCAACGCCGGGGTCGTGGGTTCGAATCCCATGCCGTCCACCATTTCCCCCTTCTCCCCTGCAAACTGCGCTACCATGACTGTTTCCGGAGGTTCAGCATGGTTCTGTCGGATGTCGATATCAAGCGGTATATCGAGCAGGGGAAAATTCGCATTTCCCCGGAGCTTCCGCCCGAGCAGATTGGAAGCTGCTCAGTTGATTTCCGGCTCGGCAACCAGTTCAGCATTTTCGAGCATAGTCGCCATCCCTTCATCGACCTCCGCGACAAGACCGGCATCCAGGAGCTGATGACCGAGATCACGGTCAAGGGCGAGGAACCCTTCATCCTACAGCCGCGCGAATTTGTCCTGGCAATCACCGAGGAGTGCCTGGAACTGGACGCCGACGTGCTCGGCCGCCTTGAAGGCCGATCGAGCCTCGGAAGGATCGGCATCATCGTCCATGGCACCGCGGGACTGTTCGAACCAGGATGGATCGGCCGCGCCACGCTGGAGCTAAGCAACCTCGGCCGCATGCCCGTGGCGCTCTATCCCGGCATGAGGATCTGTTCGTTCACCTTCGAGCAGCTCTCCTCGCCCGTCTCGATGCCCTACAACAAGAAACCCGGCAACAAGTACGCCGGCCAGACCCAGCCGCTGGCGAGCCGCCTGGCGGCCGAGGTCAGCCAGTTGAAGAAGCCGCTCTAGACCGAAGTTCTAGCTCGTAAGCAGTGGAAGTCATTTGTTTTGATGTGGCTGGTGAGATTTCGGCATTTTTATGTAGGCATGTATATGGCGCATTTTGGGCTTGTGTTTTGAGATTGTCTTGCTCAATACTGTAAGCATGTACGTGGCCACCGTCCCCAATCGCAATTCCCCACCCGCCATCCTGCTCCGCGAATCCTATCGCGAAAACGGCAAAGTCAAGACCCGTACCCTCGCCAACATCACCCATCTCGGCGCCCACAAAGTTGAAGCCCTGCGCCGCGCGTTATCGGGTTCGCTGCCCACCGCTGGTGTGCCTTTGACAGAGTCCTTCGCTATCGCCCGCTCGCTGCCGCACGGCCATGTCGCTGCCGTTCTCGGCTGCTTGCGCAATCTGCAACTCGACTCGATTCTCGATCCGCTACCTGGCCGGCAGCGGGATCTGGTGATCGCCATGATCGTGGCGCGCATCATCGAGCCGGCTTCCAAGCTGGCGACCGCTCGCGGACTGCACGCCGACACTCTCCACCACAGCCTCGGCGAGGTGTTGCGGTTGGACTCGGCAGACGAGACCGAACTC
>JBKBWD010000080.1:0-24701 GCA_046289265.1 Bryobacteraceae bacterium
TAGCTGCCGCTGCGATCAACCCACACCGAATCAGCACTCTTCCGCTCCGCTATCCGCTGGTTTACGGAATCGCTGGGCGCCGGTTTACACACCTTTCGTCTCAGATCATTTTGCTGTATGCTTGTTTAAATCGTACTTGCCTCGGAATGGGGGCATCGATTCAGAGTGGTTGCGCTCTGTTCCCGAGCGAGTCGGGGGGAAACCGGCGTGGCTGCACCTCGAAGTCACACATCGCTCTAAGATTTTCTGCAGGTTCGACGAATAGGTAGATAGTGTATGTCTGAACCGTTGGACGACCCCGAAATCATCCTAAGCCAGTTCAACCGGCTGATTAATGAGCTTCTGCGCGGAACGATCAATCGGAACACCTTCCGGGCCTGGGAGATTGAGCTCCTTCTGGATATCGAGACCTGCCAGTTGCGCGACTCCGGCAAACGCACGGTTCTCCGGCGTTATCAAAAAGCCGTGCAGCGCCAGATGGAGAAAGGCGCGCCGGCGCCCATCAAGCTCTCCGAATACCTCGATTCCCACCGCAAGCGGCAGGAAACCCCACTCGAAATTTCGGCCGAACCGTAGCTTCGGTTTCTCCCATCCGGCGCGGACCATCTGCGCTATCCTGAAAACGAAGCAATCATTACAGTCATTAAGGTAGAGGAGAGTCGCCATGGGTTGTAACAGCGGGTTTCCGACGATGCCGGAACAAGACGCGCCCGGTGCGCGCAAGGTCTTCTGCGTGAAGTTCCGCCGCGAGATGACCGGCCTCGACGAGGCACCCTTTGAAGGCCACCCGCTCGGCCAGCGCATCTTCGAGAACGTCTCGAAGGAGGCCTGGAAGCTGTGGGTCGAGCACATGAAGATGCTCATGAACGAGTACCGGCTCAACCTCGGCAACCCGGAGGCCCAGGAGTTCCTCCTCAAGCAGATGGAGGAGTTTTTCTTCGGAGAAGGGTCCGCGCTGCCCGAGGGCTATGTGCCGCCTCAGTCCAAGACCTAGCGGGTTCGGGCGACGCCGGGCCGCTGGCTTCGTCGCGGCTCCTCTCCGATGGCTCGCATCGCCCTCGTCGCCATGCCTCGCCATCAGCGCCA
The DNA here is from genome assembly GCA_046289265.1 of Bryobacteraceae bacterium. GTDB lineage: Bacteria > Acidobacteriota > Terriglobia > Bryobacterales > Bryobacteraceae > JBKBWD01. The sequence continues at coordinate 1,087 of JBKBWD010000080.1, forward strand.
GCGGCGCTCCGAACGCGGCCGCGCGACTTCTGTCGCGGGCTGCTAGCTAGTCCACTGGCCCGCTGACGACAGGCAGCGTGGCCGCGATCCGGAATCGCAGGCGCCCGTAGGCCTCTCGCAGCGCCTGCTCCACCTCCTCCGGCGTTCCGCCCCGCGCAAACAGGAATCCCGTATAGCTATTCCCATCCGGCAGCGGTACGATCTTCTGTCCGGCTTTCGCCGTAATCGCGACCTGCTCGATCCCCGCGATTGCGCGCGCCTCATCTTCGCCGTCGACGCCTGAGTAGATCCCTTCGCCGGGTGCCGGGATCATCATGACTCCCGCCGCGGGCCCTGCCAACTGGACCTCCCCGACCGCCTGCCCCACCGCGTGCCGGATCAGAACCTCCTCCAGCGTGATCCCGCCCTCAAACCGCAGCACCCGCGCGCAAAGGCCTCCGATCGGCCGCGCCGCGACTTCGAGAATCCATGCACCCGCGCCGTTGTAGCGCATCTCAATGTGCACGGGCCCATGCCGCAGTCCCAGCGCCCGAACTGCCTCCTGCGCCGCCCGCGCCATCTCGGCCTGCGCTCGCGCCTCCATCCGCGACGGTGTAACGTAGATGGTCTCTTCGAAGTACGGTCCTTCGAGCGGATCGGGCTTATCGAACAGCGCGAGCACTTGCAGTCGGCCGTCCGCCACCAGTCCTTCGAGCGCAAACTCGTGGCCCTCGATATAACTTTCCACCAGCAGCTCGCGGCCGCGCTCGCCCAGGGTCCGGCGCACCTCGGGCCGCTCCAGCAGAGCTGCGATGCGCCGGAACGCAGCCTCGAACTCCTCCCGGTCGTTAGCCCGTATGACGCCCCGGCTGCCCGAAAGCCCAAGCGGCTTCAGTACGCACGGATAAGCAGCCCTCGCGGCAGCGGGTGCCGGCCCGGCTTCGACCGCGGCGCGAAAGTACTCGGGCACACGCATCCCGGCGTCACGATAGAGGCTCCGGGCGGTGAACTTGTTCCTGCACGCTTCGACGGCGGCCCGAGGCCCGTAACGCAACCCCAGCCTCTCGGCTGCCAGCGCAGCCAGCACCGTCGGCCCGTCGCCCACCGCGATCACCCCGTCATAGGCGCCCTCGATCTTCGCGGCCGAGCGCTCCGGATCCTCAAACCGCACCGCGATTGCACGATCGGCCCACGGATCTTCAAGGATGTGGCACCGGTCGGTCGCCAGCACTGCTTCCACCCCGATCCGCTCTGACGCCTCCGCAAAGGCGCGCGTCTGGTATCCGGTGGTCGCTGCGACAAGGAGGAGACGTGGGCCATCCTGCTTCACTTGGATTCCGCCTGCATAATAAGTGCTGCAAGCGTGTTGCCCTTGGTTATCAGACGTCCGTAGCATTCGCGGGTCTCATTCGTCCTCGGGTCATAACTGCCGAGCAGCCGGCCGAAGCGATCCCGCGCCTCGCGGCGTCCTCCCGCTGCCGCTCGAATCTCGCCGAGCTTCTTCCCGTAGCGGTCCCGGATAATTTCCGTGAGCTCTTGCCGGGACAAGTTCGCACGCTGCGGCTGACGCGCAGTCGTCTGACCGGAACTCACCAACGGCAGGGCTGCTGTGATCAGTGCAATCGAGACGAGTAACCGCACGACCACGAGACTACCAGAATTGCAACTCACACAAGAGCGACCTGCTCTTCGGTCGGCTCCGCTCAACAATACCAGGGTTCGTCCAGGTACGGGACCGTCGCGCGAGGCATCAGGTCGTAGTTCTCCGGAAGCGCCGCCGCGCCGGCCTCCGCGGCCACGATCCGGAAGATCTCGCTCCGCGTCCGCCGCTGCTTTTGGGCATCGTGAATCAGCCCCAGCAGCCGCCGTGCCAGCTCGTCCACCGCCGTGTCGTCGTGCCTCCAGCGATGGACCAGCGCCTTGGCGTCGAAGCCCGTAATCCTCGTCCGTACGTCCTCCAGTTCGAGCAGCCGCGAGCCGTTCGGAATCAGCAGGCGCAGCGCAAGCTGAACCGGTGAGACGTTTTCGACCAGCTCCAGTCCGGCGATCGTCTCCAGCAGCTCCCGATACCCCGCCATCGTCGTCCAGGGCGTGAACGGAATGAAGGTCGGGCTCAGCGCCACGCCCTCCGCACGCGAGATCCGCACCGCTTCGAAGAAGTCTTGCCGCGTATGGCCTTTCTCGAGCCGCGCGAGCACATCGTCGTCGAGGCTCTCTACCGCGCTCGTTACAAACAGGCACCCGGTCCGCCGAAGCACTGGCAGCAGCCGCCGGTGTCGAAGCAGGTGTTCAACCTTGATCGTGACGTCGTAGGTGAAGGATGGAAACTCGGTGTGTAATTGCTCGACGATTCGGGCCGCGTGCGCGGGTCCATTGAAGAAATCGGGGTCGCCAAATGTGATGTGCTCGGCGCCGGCCGCCGCAAGCCGCCGGATATCTTCGAGTACCGCCTCGCGTTGTACGATGCGGAAGACGCCGTTGTAGACCGGGACCACGGGGCAGTGCCGGCACCGATGCAGGCACCCCCGGCTCGCCTCCGTATAGCCGGCCCGCCGCCGCCCACCGTTCACATGAAGCGCAGCATAGCGCGCCAGGGGAGGAAGCCCGGTCCGGTCCGGAGCAGGGAAGTGCAGCCGCTCCAGCGAGATCAGCTCCTCTGCCTGCTGTCGATCTCCGCTTGCAACCCGCTCAACCGCACGCAAAAGCCCGGCTTCGAACTCTCCGCCGAGAACTGTCCCGACCCCAAGCGCCCGCAAATACTCCTCGTTCACCGCGGCATAGAGCCCGAACGCGCAGAGCGCCGCATGAGGATTGAGCAGGCGCACACGCCCGATCGCCTCGGCCGCCAGCCGCGTCGCCGTGTGCATCGGAAGGTAGAACCCGACAAACTCGGCCTCGCGCACCGCCAGGGCCGGGAGCGAGCCCACCGCCAGATCGGCCAGCGAGACCTGATGTCCCCGCGCACGCAGCCATGCTGCCGGCGAAGCCAGACCGAATGGTTGGTGTCCGAGATCGTAGGTCGAAATGAGCAGTACGTTCATGCGCGGATCGCTAAGGGCTATCCGCTATCATCTCACTCCTCCGTCTCTTTGATGAAGCAGCTCTCGAAGGCGTGGTCCAAGACCTCGTCGGTTAACTGATATGGCAGGCGCTCGAAATGGAGCAGGTCGATCGCATGCGTAATCACGTCGCGCGGATGGCAGCGCCGCATGGGCTTGCCGGTCCGCCGGTAGTGCTTCTCGATAAACCGCTGGATCAGGCCATCCGCATACGGCAAATTCTTTGACAGGCAGAAGCGATGGAAGATCTCGGCGAATTCCTGCGGCTCCGGACTCCGCACCAGCATCTTGTACTGGATCCGCCGCAGAAATGCTTCATCGCCCAGTTGGTCGGGCTTCAGGTTGGTCGAAAAGACCAGAAACGCCTCGAACGGCACCGCCATCTTGCCGCCGGTCTTGAACGTCAGGTAGTCGATTCGCCTCTCCATCGGCACAATCCAGCGGTTCAGCACCTCGGCGGGCGTGACCTTCTGGCGGCCGAAGTCGTCGATCAGGTAAATGCCGTTGTTCGCCTTGAGCTGGAACGGGGCGTCATAGACCTTGGAGCTGGGGTTGTAGCTCAGGTCCAGCATTTCCAGCGTCAACTCGCCGCCGGTCACGATAAACGGACGGCGGCACCGCAGCCAGCGCCCGTCGTACTGCCGGTCGAAGGAGAGAACCGAAACGCTCTCGTCTTCGTCGATCCGCTGATGATAGAGCGGATCGTAAAGCTGCACGATGCTGCCCTGGCATTCGATCGCGTACGGGATGAAGATCGGAGCGCACTCGATCTCGAACAGCGCCTCGGCAAGGTAGGTCTTCCCGTTTCCCGGCTGCCCATAGATCAGGAACGACTTGCCCGCGTTCACAGCCGGCCCGAGTTGCGAGAACACGCGGGAACTCATCACCATATGCCGGTACGCCGCCGCCAGAGCTTCTTTGGTCAGCCAGTTTGCTTGGAACCGTTGTGCCCGGACCATGTCCGTGTACTGTTCGAGCGGGACCGGCGCCGGACCGACATAACTGTTCGTATCCAGATACTCGCGCGCATGGTGCCGTCCCGTCTCGGTCAGAGAGAACATCGAGGAGGCGTTGCCCAAGCCGAGCGAGCGCTTCACCTCCACCATGCGCTGCCGCTTCAGAAACTCGACGATAGGATCGATCAGGCTGAAGTTCAGGCCCATCGAGCGTGAAATCTCCGAACCGGCCGTCTCGCCGCGGAAGTAAAGGACCTTGAGCATCAGTTGCTCAATCGTCGATGCCGGCAGCCCCGTGTCCTCAATGGAGGCCGGAACCGGGGGTGCAATCTGCTGCTGGGGTTCTTGAGATTCGATATCGGTTGTAAAAGCGCTCATAGGTTCGACTCCGGGAAGGCCGCTTGCTCACGTGCTGCCGATCCGCGCGTGCCGCCAAGCGGTTGCCTGAGGGAGCGGATTTTTGCCAACGGTTTCAAGTCCCAGTTTGTTTGCTGTCGTATGACACGGCAATCAGGCGTTTGCCTCTAAGTAAGTTCCCCGTCGCCTTAGTGCGGAGCCCCTCTTTGTACCATTCGGGCAATCCCCTGCGGTATCCTGCGAATAGAGTCGTTCGGGAGCCGAAAATGCCACTGGTGCCGCCCTACATCGAGTCCCTACGGCCCTACCAGGCGGGCCGCGGCATCGAAGAGGTGTGCCGGGAGTACAACCTTGAACGCGTCATCAAGCTCGCTTCGAACGAGAATCCGCTCGGCTCCTCCCCGCTCGCCCTCGAAGGTCTCCGCAACTCGATCCATGACCTCCATCGCTACCCGAACGGCGGGCTCGACCTCCGCCGCGTGCTCAGCGAAGTCTACGATGTCCGGGTCGAAAATGTCATTGTCGGCAGCGGCTCCGAGGGGATCATGTCCAACATCATCCGGACCTTCCTCTGCGATGACGACGAGGTCCTCACCACCGAATCCGCCTTCATCGGCTTTCAGGTGCTGGCGCGCTCCCGCGGCGTCGCGTACCGGACAGTACCCTACCGCGACTGGCATTACGACCTCGCGGCCCTCGCGGCAGCCATCACCGAGCGGACCAAAATCATCTATTTGGCCAACCCCAACAACCCGACCGGGACGATTTTCACGCGCCAGGAGTTCGACCGCTTCTATCGCCACGTCCCCGAGCGCGTCCTTATCATTCTTGACGAGGCCTATTTCGAGTACGCCAAGGACAATCCCCGCTATCCCGATTCGATGCACTACCGCTATGACAACGTCATAACGCTCCGGACGTTCTCAAAAATCTACGGACTGGCGGGCGCGCGCATCGGCTACGGTTTCGCGCACCAGGACCTCATTGCCAATCTGCTCAAAGTGAAGCTCCCGTTCGAGCCGAGCACCCCCGCGCAGGCGGCCGGCATGGCGGCGCTGGCAGACAAGGAGTTCCTGCATCGCTCGCTCGAGCTGAACGCCCGCGGCCTCCGCTTCCTCACCGACTCCTTCCGCGAGTTCGGCCTGGAGGTGGTCCCGTCGGAGGCAAACTTCGTCATGGTGCCGATGGCTTCGGAGGCGCAGGCTGCGTCCGTGGCCGAACAGATGCTCCACCAGGGCGTCATCATCCGCCCGCTTGGGGCCTTTGGCCTGCCGAACTGCCTTCGCATCACGGTCGGGACCGACGAGGAGAACCAACTCTGCGTGGACGCTCTGCGGAAGGCGTTCACGGCAACCCGAACCCTGCAATCCGCATCTGAAAGGTGATCGACTATGTCGCAAGCGGAAGAGCTCCTATCGACACCCGCGCAGGACTTCCTGCCATTGCACGGGGTGGATCACGTCGAATTTTACGTCGGTAACGCAAAGCAGGCCGCCTACTTTTACCGGACCGCCTTCGGTATGAAACTGACCGCGTATGCCGGCCCCGAAACGGGCGTGCGCGATCGCGCCTCCTACGTCGTCGAGCAGGACCAGGTGCGCTTCGTCCTCACCGCGCCGATGTCGCCCGATACTCCCATCGCCGATCACGTCCGCAAGCACGGCGACGGCGTCCGCTCGATCGCTCTGACCATCGACGACGCTGCCCGCGCCTACACGGAAACCACGCGGCGAGGCGCGCAGGGCGTTTTCGAGCCGCAGTCTTCAAACGACGCGAACGGGGAAGTGAAGCTCTCGGCAATTGCCGTTTACGGCGACACGATCCATACTTTTGTCGAACGGAAGAATTACGCGGGAGCCTTCCTTCCCGGCTACTCGCCTGTCGGAGAGGACCCCGTCTGCCGCCCGGTCGGCCTGCGCTATGTCGACCACATGGTCGGCAACGTCGGCTGGGGCCAGATGAACGCATGGGTGCGTTTCTACCAGGACGTCATGGGCTTCCGGCTCTACCAGAGCTTCGACGACAAGGACATCAGCACCGAATACTCCGCCCTGATGTCGAAGGTGATGGCCAGCGGCAACGGACGCCTCAAATTCCCCATCAACGAGCCTGCTCACGGCCGGCGAAAGAGTCAAATTGAGGAGTACCTCGAGTTCTACCACGGTCCCGGTGTCCAGCACATCGCTCTCGGGACCGGCGACATCGTCGAGACCGTCTCGCGCCTGAGGGATCAGGGCGTCGAGTTCCTCCGTGTCCCGAACACCTACTATGAGGCGCTGCCCACCCGCGTCGGCGCCATCAAAGAGCCGCTCGATCGCATCGCCGAGCTCGGCATTCTGGTCGATCGCGACGAGGAGGGCTATATGCTCCAGATCTTCACCAAGCCCGTCTCGGACCGGCCCACGCTGTTTTTTGAAATCATCCAGAGAAGGGGGAGCCGCAGCTTCGGCAAGGGCAATTTCCGCGCCCTGTTTGAAGCGATCGAACGCGAGCAGGCCCTCCGCGGCAACCTGGTCCTCTCCGATTCCGGCCGCGAGGGCGAGTAGGACGAATCGAGAAACAAGTCGCGCTTCCCGAAGGTCAAAAATACAGCAGACGCCACGCTTCGGGAGGTGCCACCTGTATGAGAATCGCGGAAGTCGCGCCTTTGTACGAGAGCGTGCCGCCCAAGCTTTACGGAGGCACCGAACGCGTCGTTTCGTATCTCACCGAGGAGCTTGTCCGGCAGGGACATGATGTAACCCTCTTCGCCAGCGGCGATTCGCAAACCTCGGCGGCTCTCGTTCCGATCTGCGATCGAGCGCTGAGGCTGTCCGCCGCTACCGATCCGCTTTCGCATCACGTCCGTATGATCGAACTGGTCTTCCAGCAGGCCCGCTCCTATGACGTCATCCATTTCCATCTCGACTACATTCACTTCCCTCTGCTTCGACGCATTGCTGTTCCGAATCTGACAACCCTGCACGGACGGTTGGACATCTCCGATCTCGATCCGCTCTACCGCGAGTTCCGCGATATGCCGGTTGTCTCCATCTCCGACGCCCAGCGCGCACCCTTGTGGTGGGCCAACTGGCAGGCGACCGTTTACCACGGCCTCCCACTTGAACTCTACCGTCCTAGTGTGCAGCCCGGCGAGTATCTCGCGTTTCTCGGCCGCATCTCGCCCGAGAAGCGCCTCGACCGCGCCATCGAGATCGCCGAACGCGTCGGAATGCCTCTGCGCGTTGCTGCCAAAGTCGATCCCGCCGACTGGGACTACTTCCGCGAGGTGATTGAGCCGATGCTCAAAGCCTCTACCCTCACCGAATTCATCGGCGAGATCGGCGACCGCGAAAAGGATGCATTCCTGGGCAACGCCATCGCCATGATTTTCCCGATCGACTGGCCCGAGCCCTTCGGACTCGCCATGATCGAAGCGATGGCTTGCGGAACGCCTGTGCTCGCCTTTCGGCGTGGTTCTGTTCCTGAAATCGTCGACGAAGGCGTGACCGGCATCATCGTCGACAACGTCGAAGAGGCGGTCGCTTCCGTCGGCCGCATTCAGCGGATCAGCCGCCGCGAATGCCGCCGCCGCTTCGAAGAGCGATTCAGCGTCACACGCATGGCGCGCGACTACGCCGCCGTGTTCGCCAGCATTGCCGCCGCGATTCCGGCCGGCGCGTATGCCTGGAGGGGAGAAAACCTTGATCGAGGTTGAGGAGCAGCATTATATCGCCGCCCGGTCCGCGCACGGCGACGATCGTCCGCGCGTGCTGAAGCAGGGCGACACCTTCGCCGTCTTCGACCATTACGGCGACATCCAGCCCATCGGGCTCGGCGAACAGGGACTCTACCACGAGGAGATGCGCTTCCTGAACAAGTGGATTTTCCACCTCTGCGGCAAGCGCCCGCTCCTGCTCAGCTCCAGTCTCCGCGAAGACAACGTCGTGCTCACCGTCGACTTCACCAATCCCGATATCCACTCCAACGGCCACACCGCCGTGCCGCACGGCAGCTTGCACGTCTGCCGCTCCAAGTTCCTCTGGAACGGCATCTGCTACGAGCGTGTCGAAATCCATAACTACAGCCTGGAGCCCGTCGAAATTCCACTCACCTTCCGCTTCGGCGCCGATTTCGCCGACATCTTCGAGGTCCGGGGCGAAAAGCGCAAGCAACGCGGAACCCTGTTCCCGGAGTCCTTCGAAGACCGCCGCCTCATCCTCGCTTACGACGGCCTCGATGGTGTGACACGCCGCGCACGCATCGAATGCTCGCCCGAGCCCAGGGACATCGTCAAGGGAGAGATGCGCTTCCGGCTTAGGCTTGGGCCCAAGGAGAACACCACGCTCTCGCTCACCGTCGTCTGTGAAGGCAGTGCAGCGGTGGGAGAAATCCTGCCTTATGAGTGGGCCCTCGCCGAGGCGAGCCGCAACGCCCACCCCGAATCGCGCGAGCGCTGCCTGATCGAGACCTCCAACACGCAGTTCAATCGCTGGATCCACCGCTCCGCGGCCGACCTCCAGATGATGATCAGCCCCACGCCTTTCGGCTCCTACCCATACGCCGGCGTGCCCTGGTTCAGCACCCCCTTCGGCCGCGACGGAATCATCACCGCGCTCGAGTACCTCTGGGTCGATCCCGATCTCGCTCGCGGAGTCCTCTCCTTTCTCGCCGCCACGCAGGCCGAAGAGCTCTCCGACGAAATGGACTCCGAGCCCGGCAAGATCCTCCACGAAACCCGCAAAGGCGAGATGGCGATTCTCGGAGAAGTGCCATTCCGCCGCTACTACGGCAGCATCGATTCCACGCCGCTGTTCATCATGCTCGCCGCCGCGTACTACGCGCGCACCGGCGATCTCGCTCTTCTCGAGTCGATCTGGCCCAACGTTCTCGCCGCGCTCGAATGGATCGACAACTTCGGAGACCGCGACGGCGACGGCTTCGTCGAGTACTTCCGCCACTCTCCCAACGGACTCGTACAGCAGGGCTGGAAGGACTCGCATAACTCGGTCTTCCACGCCGACGGCGCCATGGCGGAGGGACCCATCGCGCTCTGCGAGGTGCAGGGTTATGTCTACGCCGCCAAGCGCGGCCTCGCGCGCATCGCCGGCGAACTCGGCAACCACGACCTCGCCGACGAACTGCTGCGGCAGTCCGAAATCCTGCAGGAGCGCTTCGACCAGGCCTTCTGGTGCGAAGAACTCGGCATGTACGCCCTCGCGCTCGACGGCGAGAAGCGCCAGTGCCGCGTCCGCGCCTCCAACGCCGGCCATTGCCTCTACACCGGCATCGCAATGGGAGAGCACGCGCGCACTACGGCCGAAACGCTCTCGGGCTCCGAGTTCTTCTCCGGCTGGGGTGTCCGCACCGTCTCCAACCGTGAGGTCCGCTACAACCCGATGTCCTACCACAACGGCTCGATCTGGCCGCACGATAACGCCATCCTCGCAGCCGGACTCGCGCGCGCCGGCTATCCCGATGCCGCCGCCAGCATCCTCACCGGCCTCTTCGAAGCGACTACTTTCTTTGAACTGCATCGCCTTCCCGAACTCTTCTGCGGCTTCCCGCGCCGCGCCGGCAGCGGACCAACGGAATACCCGGTCGCCTGCTCGCCACAGGCCTGGGCCGCCGGCGCCGTCTTTCTACTCCTGCAAGCCTGCCTCGGCCTCGAAATCGATGCACCCAGCCGGAGCCTTTGCTTCCGGCGCCCCGTCTTGCCCGAGTCCCTCCGCGAAATGCGCATCCGTAATCTGCGGATCGGCGCCTCCGCTGTCGACCTCACGCTCATCCGCTACGAGCACGTCGTCGGCATCGATATGACCCGCCGCGACGGCGCCCTCGACATCTCCGTCTTTAAGTAGTCCGGCCGCTCCGGTTGTATATTGGGACTGTATGTCGATTCGTCCTCATTCGCTGCCGAACTACATCGGCGGACTCTGGCAGACGCCGTCAACTTCTGAGCTACTCGATGTTCTCAACCCCGCGACCGCGGAGCCGCTTGCGCGCGTCCCGCTCTCGGCCGAACAGGACCTGAACGCCGCGGCCGAAGCTGCGGTCCGCGCCCTCCCGGACTGGCGCCGCACTCCCGCCGGCGAGCGCGTTCAGCACCTGTTCCGCCTCAAGACGCTGCTTGAGGAGAACTTCGAGGATCTCTCCCGCACCATCACGCTCGAATGCGGCAAGACGCTCGTTGAGGCGCGCGGCGAGATGCGGCGCGCCATCGAGAACGTCGAGGTCGCATGCGGAATCCCTGTCCTCATGCAGGGCTACAACTCCGAGGACATCGCCTCCGGTATCGATGAAATGATGATCCGCCAGCCCGTGGGTGTCTGCGCCATCATCTGCCCGTTCAACTTTCCCGGCATGATCCCGTTCTGGTTTCTACCCTACGCGCTCGCCTGCGGCAACACCTGCGTCGTCAAGCCCTCCGAGCGAGTGCCCCTGACCATGCAGAAGATCTTCGATCTGCTCGAGCGCTCTGGCTTCCCTAAAGGTGTCGCCAATCTGGTCAACGGAGGGAAGCGAGTCGTCGACGCGATCCTGGACCACCCCGCTATCCGCGCCGTCAGCTTCGTCGGCTCCACCGGAGTCGCCAAGTACATCTACGCCCGCGCGGCTGCCAACGGGAAGCGCGTCCAGTGCCAGGGCGGAGCCAAAAACGCCATCGTCGTGCTCCCGGATGCCGACATGGAGATGACCGCCAGGATTGCGGCCGACAGCGCATTCGGCTGCGCGGGACAGCGCTGCCTGGCCGCGTCGCTCGCGATCACGGTCGGCGAAGCGCGCCCGCAGTTCACCGACGCCATCGTCACCCAGGCCGAGGGCCGCAAGGTCGGCTTCGGACTGCTTGAAGACGTCGACATGGGCCCGGTGATCACGCCCGAGAGCAGGTGCCGCATCGAGGGACTGATCGGCCTCGGCATCGAGCATGGCGCAAGGCCGCTCACCGACGGCCGCGCGGCCGTGATCCCCGGCTACGAGAAGGGCAACTTCGTCCGGCCGACCGTTCTCGATGAGGTCGCGCCGGATTCCGAGATCGCCCGCACCGAGGTCTTCGGCCCCGTGCTCGGCCTCCTCCACGCCGCAACCGTCGATGAGGCGATCGCGCTGATCAACAGTGGAACTTACGGCAACATGGCGTGCCTGTTCACTTCGAGCGGCGCCGCGGCACGTAAGTTCCGCTATGAGGCCGAAGTCGGCAATGTCGGCATCAACGTCGGCGTCGCCGCCCCCATCGCGTCATTCCCCTTCAGCGGCGCCAAGGAAAGCTTCTTCGGCGACCTCCACGGGCAAGGCCGCGACGCCGTCCAGTTCTACACCCAGGAGAAGGTCGTAGTCGAGCGCTGGCCCAGAGAGTGGTCTCGCCGCTTCTGAGTCCGGGAAAGAAAAATGCCAAACGAATACGCCTTTGAAATGGCCAGTTCCGGCATCCGATTCGGCCACCATGTCACCCGCGAGGTCGGCATGGACGTGGCCGAAATGGGGCTTCGGCGAGTGATGGTCCTGACGGACCCCAAGCTGCGCGACCTTGCGCCCGTAGCCGTGACGCTCGAGTCGCTGGAGAGCAGCGGCGTCGAGTATGTCCTATTCGATCGCGTCCGGGTTGAGCCGACCGACCGGTCCTTCCTCGAAGCAGCCGATTTCGCGCGCGACGGCGGTTTCGACGGCTTCATCGCCGTTGGCGGCGGCTCCACGATCGACACCGCTAAGGCCGCGAATCTCTACTCGACCCATCCGCTCGAGGACTTCCTCGACTACGTCAATCCGCCGATCGGCCGCGGCCTCCCGCCGCCCGGCCCGGTCAAGCCGCTTTTCGCCATTCCGACCACTGCGGGCACCGGCAGCGAAACCACCGGGGTCGCCATTTTCGACTACACGCCGCTGCACGCTAAAACCGGCATCGCCAACCGCCGCCTGAAGCCCGTCCTCGGATATCTCGATCCCGAGAACACCCGAACCATGCCGCCCGAAGTTGCCGCAGCGACTGGCCTCGACGTTCTGAGCCATGCGATCGAGTCCTACACGGCCATCCCGTATTGTGCGCGCCCGCTGCCGGAACGTCCGGCGCTCCGGCCCGCCTATCAGGGCTCGAATCCGATCAGCGATGTCTGGTCCCTGGAAGCGCTCCGCATCGTCGCCGAATATCTGCCGCGCGCCTTCCAGGACCCCGGCGATGACGAGGCCCGCGGCCGCATGTTGCTGGCGGCCTCCTACGCCGGCATCGGTTTCGGCAACGCCGGTGTCCACCTGCCCCACGGTATGTCGTACCCGGTCTCCGGCATGGTACGCGACTACCGGCCTCCCGGTTACGACGTCGACCACGCCCTGGTGCCCCACGGCATCTCGGTGGCCCTCAACGCTCCGGCCGTCTTCCGCTTCACGGCGCCGGCCTGCCCGGAGCGCCACCTCGACGCCGCGCGCGTTCTCGGCGCGGATGTCTCCCGCGCCAACCCGCAGGACGCCGGCCGCATCCTTGCCGACCGCATCACTGTCTTCCTGCAGCGCCTGCGCGCGCCATACGGATTGAAGGCGCTCGGCTACGGCGCGGGCGACATCCCGGCGCTGGTCGAAGGCACGCTGCCGCAGCATCGCGTCACCAAGCTCTCGCCGCGTCCGGCCGGACCGGAGGAACTCGCCAGGCTCTTCGAGGATGCGATGACGGCCTGGTAGGCTTCCTGATACTGTATCGGGATGAGGATTTCAATCCGCGGACTTCTTGCTTTTGGTGCACTGTTCACGGCCCTGGCGGGCGCGCAGGAGGCGGCCTTCCTGGTCGGGGAGAAGATCAACGGCTCGGTCGGCTTCTATGCCGCCGACGGCAAGCGCCTTGGCGGAGTTCGCGTCGGCGAGCATCCTCACGAACTGATCCTCTCTCCCGACGGCAAGCACGCCTACATCACCGACAACGGAATCCTGTGGATGACCTACGCCGGACCCGGCGGCAACACAGTCTCGATCATCGACATCGCCGCGCGTGAGAAGGCCGGCGTCATCGACCTTGGCGATAACCGCCGCCCGCACGGCATCGATGTCGACAAAAAGACCGGCCACCTGATCGTCACGACCGAGAATCCCGACGGCCTCTTACTCATCGATCCGGTAGCGCGCAAGATCCTCCGAAAGTATGATGTCCGCGGCAGCGCCCCGCACATGGCGATTCTCGATGCTGGAGCCGAGTGGGCCTACGTCAGCAACACCAACTCGAACGCCATCGCCGCTATTCAGATGAAGACGGGTGAGGCCAAGGTGATTCCGACCGGTCCGGGCCCGCAGGGCTGCGTCTTCTCGCATGACGGCAAACTCCTGTACGTCACCAACGGCCGCGGCTCCTCCATCGCGATCGTCGACACGGCGAAGAAGGAGCGTATCGGTGAGATCCCGACGGGCAAGACGCCGGTCCGGATCGCCCTCACGCCGGACGGCAAGACGCTGGTCTACGCGTTGCAGGACGGCGAGGCGGTGGGCTTCGCCGACATCGCCACGCGCAAGGAGGTCCACCAGGTCGCCCTAACGGGCCGCCCTCTCTCGCTCACGACCTCCCGCGACGGCAAGCTCGCCTACGCCGCCGTCCAGGACCAGGACAAGATCTTCGAGATTTCCGTGCCCGACCGCAAACTCCTCCGCGTCATCCAAATCCCGCGCGGTTTGGGGCCCGACCCGGTAATCCCGCTGCGGTAGGCAGAGTCACGCCGCCTGCCGGAAGGACGACAGACATTTCCGGCACGCCGAAAGCGAGGCGGGATGACACAGCTCCCCCGCCAGAGCGGCGGACTCTACCCGATTATGCCCGGGAAAGCCCTCTCGAATGCAAGCGTCTCGGGATTTCTTCTGGCCCAGCCATATCGCCGCCAAAATGAGGCCAGTAGGCGCCTGGCGCCCTCTGGGCCCCTCGGCCGCTTGCCCTCTACAGCTTCTCCAGCCTCGTATCGGAGTCGCCGAAACGTTCGAGCTTGATGCCCATCCGGTCCATCAGCGAAAGGTACAGGCTGCACATCTTCCGGTTTTCCTCGCCGGCCTTCAGATAATCCAGCGTGCGGCCGGTCTCCAGCGTCCCGCCGAGCCCGCCCGCAAGCACCACCGGCAGCCTTGAATTGTCGTGCGTCCGGCCGATCCACAGGTTCGACAGGAACATCAGGCAGGTGTTGTCCAGCACCGTCCCGTTGCCTTCCTGCATCGAATCAAGCTTCTCCGCCAGATAGGCGAACTGGCTCACGTGCCACCGCGAGATCCGCTCGTAGGCGTCGTTGTTGTTCTCGTGCGAAGCGCCGTGATGCGCGAGTTTCACGTCGAGGAAGGGATAGTACATCGACGACAGGTCCCGCGAAATCAATAGCGTCGCCACGCGCGTCTTGTCGGTCTGAAACGCGATCGCGATCAGGTCGAGCATCAGCCTGGCATGCTCCCGCAGATCCTCCGGCAGCCCGTTCGCCGGTCGCTCCATGCTCAGGGCGGGCCGGTTCCTGTGCTTGGCCAAGTCGTCGGCCTGCTCCTTCGCCCTTCGCATCCCCTCAACGCGCTTCTCCACCTCGCGCACGCTGGTCATATACTCGTCCAGCTTGGCTTTGTCGGTGGCGCTGATCTTCTGGCTCAACCGGTCCGCCCGCTCCTTGACCCGGTCCAGAATGCTCACATTCAGCAGGCTGCCGCGGTTGTCAAAGAGAGTGTCGAACGCCAGCGACGGGTAGACTTCGTTCGGAACCGGCGAGTCCTCGCTCTGCCACGAAATATGCGAACTGTAGGCCAGCGAAAAATTCGACTCGTGGTATCCCGTGATCGGCTGCTCGCACGCCAGCACAAGGCTGGGCTGCAGCGTATCCTGGCCCACCCGGCTAGCGATCATCTGGTCGACCGAGATGCCCGACCGCACGATCGCGCCCCTCTGAATCTTCGCGCCCGTCAGGAGGCTGCCGGTTTGCGGAGGATGGATTCCCATCCCAATCGCCGTCTTATTGAACAGCCCGTGGATTACGTTGATTTTGTGCTTCAGCGGATCGAGAGGCATCAGCGTCGGACCAAGCTTCATCCCGGCGCCGGAGCCCTCCGACCACCAGTGGTCCTCATTGATGCCGTTCCCCAGGAAGACCACGCCGAAGCGCTTCGGAAACTCCGTACCTGCCGTCCCGGCCTTCGCCGCGAACGATTCGAGCCAGGGCAGAGCCATTGTCACGCCGGCGCCCCGCAACACGGCGCGGCGGGAAATAGAGCGGGCGGAGGAATTTGTGCGATTCGGCATCTTATTCACCTTTCTCTGGCCGGAGAGCCGTAACCCTCCGATTCATGAACTGGGGACTGGTGACGATCGTTTCCAGCAGTGGCCCGAAGCGATATCCGTTCGCGGCCGCCGCCTTGCACATCTGCTCCACCAAAAGCTCATCGGAGAGCATCAGCGACCTTCCAAGAGCATAGCTGAGCAGCTTGCGGCTGAGGTTACTCAAAAAATCCTTCTCGCGATGCTTGCGGATGTAGGCCAGCACGGCCTCGTACCCGGAGCCTTCCGAACCGTCCGGGAAAACCGCTTCGGCGTCCACCACCCGCCCGGCCAGGTCCCTGAACCGCCTCTCGCCCACCGGACCGTACGCCTCGAAGGCCAGGCCGAAGGAGTCGAAGCGCGCATGGCAGCCCGCGCAACTTGCGTGCTCCCGGTGGCGGGCCAGCATCTCGCGGAGCGGAAAATCGAGCTTCGCCTCATCCTGCGGAAGTTCCGGCACCGAGGGCGGCGGAGGCGGGATCTCCTCGCCCAGGACGCGCTTCACAACCCAGTACCCGCGCTTCACCGGGCTGGTCCGCAGACCGGGCGAATTGTGCGTGAGGAATACCGACATCGGCAGCAGTCCGCCGCGCCCGTACCGGCTCGCATCGTCGACGCGAATCCAGGACTCGTTCGCTCCGGTTATCTCCGGAATGCCGTAGTGGCGGGCGAGAACGGGATTCACGAACGTGTGCCTGCCGTACAGCATCTCGAGCACCGGACGATCGTTCCGAATCGCGTCCTCAACGAACCGCACCGGCTCCTCGAACATCGCCTGCCGCAGATCGTTGTCGAAGCTGGGGAATCGCTCCCTGTCTACCGCGTTGTGCTCTTCAAAGCGCCGGAAGTCGAGCCAGTTGCCCGCGAACTCGACGGCAAGCCCGCGCGCACGGGGATCCTTCATCATCCGGCGGACCTGGGCAGCCAGCACCTCCGGCTTCCGCAGATCGCCCGCTTCGGCGCGCGCCCGCAGTTCGTCATCGGGCATGCTCGACCACAGAAAGTAGCTGAGCCGCGAAGCCAGCGCGTAGTTCGAAAGCGGACGGATCTCGCCCGAGCCGTCCGAGGCCCCGACCGTCAAGTCGATCCGATAGCAGAAGTCCGGCGAGACAAGCAGGCTCACGATCGAGGCCCGCATCGCTTCCTCGTGCGTCAGATCGCTTTTCTCGCGCAGTTCGCGATAGTAGGCGAGGATCTCATCGCGCTCGGCGCGCTCCAGCGGTCGCCGATAGGCCCGCGAGGCGAATTCCAGCAGCGCCTCCAGATGGCGGGGCTCGGCTTCGGCCCGCGCGCGTTCGGCCCAACGGACCGCCGCGTTCACACTCTCGAAATGGCCCTTGACCGCTTGCACGATCACCGGGTTGTTCGTCTCCCGAGCGCGGGCCAGCGAAAGGTCCCGCATCGTCAGAATGGAGCGCTCGGTCAACGCCTCGTCAAAGGTGGGCCGCTCCTCAACCAGGCGGAGGCCCCAATTGAAGACGAACTGAAGATAGGTCCGCGCCGTGAAATCCGCGATAAACTCGAACTCTTCCCAAAGCCTGTCGATCTCCTGCTTGCCCTTCTCATCCAGAATCATCTCGATGAGCGGGGTATCGTCGCGGAAGTATCCCATGACGTTATGCAGGCCGGCGCTCAGGTAGCGCCCTTCGTCCAGGGCATCGATGGGGTAGAATCTGCCGCGCTCCCGCAGGCAGAACTTATCGGGGAAAACGGAACTGAATCGGGCGAAGGCGGCTTCATAGCGTGCCCTCTCGCCGGCCGGGACCACCAGGTCCGGGTCCTCCAGCCGTTCCTGCTTATAGATCGCGATCGCCACTTTCAGGTCTTCCGCCTCTTTGCGGCCGAAGGTTGGCCCTTGCGTCACGATCATCTCCGGGGCCGGTGGCTCGCCCTCGACGCGCAGGGCAACGGGATCGATGTCGCGATGCGTGGCGGCGACCTGCCGGTTCCTCCACGTCACCAGAGGCTGGGAGTTGGCGCTGATCCCCTCGGCCGACGGCGTAACAATCAGCTTCTGCGTGTGCCGGCGGATTCGGACCACGAAGTCCCGCATCCGCACGCACCCTTCGCGCGCAAGGTCCGGCTGGTTGGACTTCGGCACGGGCAGCTCGCGCCACATCGCCTGGAGCTTCACCAGCGGCCCGACCTCCTCTTGTGTCTCTTCCAGCGTCCGCCAGACCAGCGGCAGATACTTCGGACTCACCTTCATCTCCGCCGCGATGTCGTTCAGCGTCGCTGCGGGCTTGCCGAAAACAGCCCGGTGCTTGTATCGCCAGGCGGCGTGGAAGTAGCCGGCGAAATCGGTGGGCTGCCGGTCGTAGAAATCGACGATCCGCTGGACGGCGTACTTCTCCCGGTCCGTCTCCACCAGCATCGGATGCCCCGCGAAGGCGAAACCGTCGGGCTTAAGCACCATGTGATCGGCCACCTGCCGCGCGGCCTGCAGGTATTTCGACATGAGCCCCGGCGACATCGTCAAGGACTCGCCCGAGTTATCGAAGCCCGCCTGGTTCGCCGGATCGACCGGGAACTGCCGCGCGGGACGCAGGTCCACTCCGGTCAGGTCGCGGATCGTGTAATCATACTCGGCATTGCTCAGCCGCCGGGCGAGCACAAGGCCCGGATCGCCTGTGTTCCGCTTCGCCTCGCTGGTTCGCATCTCTTCGATCCAGCGAATGACCGCCTGGCGCTCATCCTGCCGAGGCTGTCTCGCCGGTTTCGGCGGCATATCGCTCGCGCGCAGCCTGTCGAGGACATGATTCCAGTGGCCGTAGCCCTCGACGACCGCCGCTACGCTCGTATAAGGAGATAAATCAAACTGGGCCGCGGGGCTGGAGCCGGTATGACATCCGGCGCAGTATGTGGCGAGGAAGGGACGAACCTGTTCGTTGAAGCCGCGTTCAAGGTCCGTTCGCTCCGCGCCCGTAGACCGGATGCCGGAAATCGCGAAGAGGCCGGCGGCGGCCAACAGGATGCTGGCCTGGGCGCGTCGAACAATCGGGAACGAGCAGCGTGCCATGAGCCACGGCTAGTATATCAGCGGCGGCGTTCGAGAGGGAGCCCCCCGGATCAATCGCAAACGGAGCCATGCGCTGTGATATCATCCACCCCGGTTTTCGAATTCCGCAGAGAAGGAGGACTCCTCGTGACGCGCCGCCAACTCCTCCGGCTTGCCGCCGCTTCATCCATGCCCTTCGCGCCTCTCCTGCGCGCGGCCGCGAATCCGTCGCGATTGAAGATCCGGAGGGTCGATCCTTATATAATCCGGATCGGCAGCCGGCGCGATATCGTCTGCGTGCGGATCGAGACCGAAGAGGGCATTCATGGCTGGGGCGAAGGCACGACGCCGCCCACGGTGGAGCCGGTGGTGGCCACTATCCGTTCCTTCCGGGAGCTTCTGACGGGAGCGAGCGCCTGGGAGATCGAACGGCTTTGGCGGAAGATGTATATCGTCGAAGAGAACACGCTCGGCGGTACGCTCTACGCGGCCATCTCGGCGATCGATATCGCGTTGTGGGACATCGTCGGCAAGCACCTGAACGTACCGGTGTATCAGATCCTGGGCGGGAAGGTTTTCGACCGGCTCCGGATCTACACCAGCTACCGCTGGGGCAACATCCCGCGGACCGCCGAAGCGTACCGCGCGCGGACGAAGGAGTTGATCGCTCAGGGCGCCACGGCGGGGAAGTACGATCCGTTCGGAGAGTATCCGGAGTTTGACCGGCAGTTGCCGACCTCCACTCTGAATGAGGTTCGCGAAATGATCCGCGGGATCCGGGAGGCCGGGCCCGATTTCGATATCTGCGTCGAGGCGCACGCCAAGTTCAATGTCGCTTCGGCCGGACGCATCATCAAGATGCTTGAACCGTTCGATCCGTTCTTCCTGGAAGAGCCTGTTCCGCCGGAGAACGTGGACGCCATGGCCGAGCTGCAGCGTTCGACGAACATTCCGATCGCCACGGGCGAGGGGCTGCAATCGCATTTCGCATTTCGCGAAACGCTGGAGAAGCGCTCCGCCCGGATCCTCCAGCCCGATGTCGCGCGAACGGGCGGGATCACGGCGATGAAGAAGATCGCCGCGATGGCTGATCCGCATTACGTGACGATCGCGCCGCACAACCCGAATGGCCCGGTCTGCACGGCGGCGAGCATCCACGTGGCGGCGTCGATTCCCAACTTCCTGATCATGGAAGAGGGCA
Organism: Bryobacteraceae bacterium; assembly: GCA_046289265.1. Classification (GTDB taxonomy): domain Bacteria; phylum Acidobacteriota; class Terriglobia; order Bryobacterales; family Bryobacteraceae; genus JBKBWD01. The sequence continues at coordinate 20,864 of JBKBWD010000080.1, forward strand.
ATACGCGCACGCAGCAGTACGATGCACTGTTCAAGGACGGATGGAAGCAGAACCTCGCGTATTGGACGATTCCGGAGAGTCCGGGCCTGGGCATCGACCTGCCCCCGGAGTTCCTAAAGGAATACGAGGTGACGCAGTAGGAAACTGGCGCGCCCGGAGAGATTCGAACTCCCGACCTACTGGTTCGAAGCCAGTTGCTCTATCCGGCTGAGCTACGGGCGCGCATGGGATGCGACCGGACACCGATCAGTTTAGCAGACCGCTACGCCGCTGGTTCGCTCACTCGCCCGCGCTTTCGAAGAAGTCGCTGTCGAGCTTTTTAAGGACGTATGCACGCTTCGTTTTCACGCCGACGTCATGCTCGATCATCAAGTCCGCCAGCCGCTTCCCGTCAATCAGCACAATGCGCTTCCCAATCTTTTCGAGATAGGCATGGGCATCGGGAGTAAAGTGCGAAGTGGAGATCAGTGCGCCTTTCCTCGCCCGGTGGCCTTCCTTCCAGCGCTTCGCCTGCACATAGGCTGCGTCCAGGCCCAGCTTGTCCTCTTTGATGACGCCATCGATCCCCTCATCTCTCGGTCCGCCGACCACCTTGGCCGCGTCCTCCTCGGACCCTCCGTACCCCATGCTCACAAGCAGCTCGATGACCAGTCGTTCGAAAAATCCTGGAGGAGACTTTTTGACGGTTTCCAACAACTCGGCCGCGAGGTTGTCGCGAAGCACACGGTATGCGCTCTCGAGTTGCTCTTCGGGCGTCAGGGTCGCCTCCCCGGCTGGACTGGATTCCTGCCTGGCGCCGTTATCGCCCTTGTGGAAACTCACAAACTCGGGGTAGCGTGACAGCTCCCGGATGGTGAGCCGCGGAAGATTGAGCGCGAGCAATTCACGCCCGCGCTCGGTGATCTGAAAGACCCCTCGCCTCGGACGCGAAAGCGCACCGGCTTTGTGGAGGTAGACCGAACTCCAGGCGATCCGGTTGGCAAAGACAGTCTGGACGCCGCTCGGCAGCCTCTCGGCCAGATCCTCTGGCGACAGCTTCAGGCACTCCGCGACTCGCGCGCGGAGTTCGGTCATCGGATACTCCTTGCCGTCAGACATCACGCGGAGCATCGGCAGGCACAGGGACTGAAAATCAGGTACAGGCATCGTATTCCCCGAAGCACCGGGATCAAGCCGCGCGATCCCAGGCCCAGTTGCAATCGTACGTGAGCTCCCCGCCGAAGTCCAAGCGCAGGCGGACCTGCGGCTCGGCTCCCGCAAGCGCTGCTGTCGCCTCTATCAGCAGCAGCGGCGCCAACTCGGAGAAGTCCTCGCCGTTATAGAGCTTTCGCAGTTGTCGAGTGAGCGCTGTCCCCAGGTCCGAAACCGCCCGCATCGGGTCGCCGCCGCTGCCCAACCGGCGCCCGAACTTGATGAACGCTTCCATGATCGCCCTCTCGGCGACCAGAAGCGATCCGAGCGTCCGCCGCTCATGCCGGACCCACTCCAACACCCGCGGCGCTTTCCTGTCGTCATACTGCGACGCGTTTGCCGAACCGGCCGCCGTCAGCGCTCGGTGGATCTGCCAGCACTGCTCGAACAGCCGCGCTCGCGCGCTGGCGCAGACCAGGTCCATGTGCCGGTCGTCCAGTACATCCCAGGTGAACTCCCCATCCTTTGGCGTGAACGGCTTCGTGCAACGGTACACCAGCAGCGGTTGAGCCGTCCTGCCGCGAAACTGCTCCAGATCGCGGAAGTACAGTAACGGAATCCACTGCCGCATCGCCCTCTGCAGCGCCTTCGAAACCCGGGCCCACATCCGGAAGACCCGCGGGTCCGACACCGCCGGAATCTGCCGCCACGCACGCAGCGTCCCCGGATTCAGCCTCATGCTGTATCCCACCTCCACCGGCCTCCCCGGAACCCCGGCAGAAACATTGCGCGCGAGCATGTACGTCTGCACCAGGGGGCGTAGCGCGATCCCGAGGAGCGCCGCATCCAGCCGGACCGAACTCGCGTGCGACGGAGCCACCGACGCTCCATCCTCGATTGCCGCCGCCGTCGCTAGTCGCCGGGCCGCCTCCCATTGCCCCGTGGGCGCCCCTCTTGCTTTCTTTCGCGCTGGCACGTCGATCACGATGGCGCCGTCTTCCCGTACTTCACCCTTCGCATCCAGCAAGATATCCGGTGACCTCCGGTCCATCACCGGCAGGTGCAGCCCGATCTCCGGTGGGTCCGTCGTCAGCAGTGCCGGATGCAGCCGTACCAACTCGTCCCCTGCATGGAAGATCTCCTCGAAGTCCCCGCGAAGCGCACGCCGATATAACGATCGTTCATCTCCGGTGAAGCGGAAGGAGCAGTCGATCAGCGGTTGGGGTTCGCTCCCTCGGAGTAACTGCCAATGGATCGCGTACTGCAGCGTAACGGCTGCCGCCTCCGGCAGCCTGGCTAAAATCGCATCGCGCAGCCGTTCGACCGGCGCCAGCCACTCCTCCGGGCTTTCTGCGTCCTCGGGATCGCCCAGCAAAGCGCGCGTCCGCTGCCGTACCCATTCGCGGATCTCCCCGTACTCCTCGCCTTCCGGGAAGCCGGTCCGCAGATTTTCAGGATTCAGCGCCAGCCTCGCATCTGGTGCTTGCGGTCCCGACGAGGCCCACTGATTCGGGTGAATTCCCAGCAGCGCCGAGACCAGTTCGTCTCCTCCGCCGGAGGGCTCGGCCTCGTCCGCCGCGGATACCCGAATTCTCGGCGGCGAGTCCGGATTCGCAAAGACCTGGACCCTCGTCCAGCCGTCGCCATCCTGCTGCGTCCTGACCGTGAACTCGCCGGATGCCGCAATCGCGACCTCTACGCCGCCCCGCGACACAAATCTGCACGGGTCAAGCCACTGTCCCGGCACGGCCTCGCGCTGCCAATGCATGTACAGTTCGGGACTGTGTACCGCCCGTAGACGAATGGACGTAAGTGTATCGGACATGGGAACTCCTCGAAGTGGAATTTGCTGCCTGATTGTACTTACGGAAATTCGAAATTCGGATCGGAGGCGCCGTCTGCCGGGCGAGTAGAGTCCGTCTAAACGCAGGGAAGCGAAGGGCTTTTCCGCGTCCGCAACTTTTTTTTCAAAACCTGTGAACGCCTGCCCGACCACATCCGCTTTTCCAGGTATTCGTTCAAGTGTCCGATCGAGGCGAAGAAGCCTTCAAAGGTGCGGGGATCTCGGGACCGTGCCAGCCGTAGCGGCCGGAAGTCACGCGCCGTGAACCGGGTCCGCACCCCCACGAACGCCACACCCATCGGACGATACTCATGCGTTCCCTGCGCGCATGCCACATCGCCGTCGATCCAGAGTGCAAAGCCCATGCTACAGGTCCAACGCCGCGGCGATTGCATCCACCCGATCCGCCTCCAGTCGCACAGGCTGCCGCATCCGCGCCGGATCCTCCCGTTCGTCGAAGGCCTGAAACAATGTGAGTTTCGCGATCGCGTATCGCTCGGTCCGGCTCAACTCCCGATTCTGCTGGCGCATCCATCCCTCGAGCGCCGCCTCCGGCAGATACACGGAGACGGAAAACGTCTCGCTCCGGTCCGCCGAGACTGAAAAGACATACTCGTGGCCTCCTGCAACCGGCCGCATTCCCTCGTAGAAATATCGGTAGACATAACCGCTCTGCGCCGGGTAGCTCTTCTGCCGGCGTATCGCAGGCACGCCCGCGAGCGGCGCCCTGCGCCTCCCGATCTTGCTGAACCAGGCGAACACGCGTGTAATTCCAGATTATCATTAGCTAGCGGGAGTTTACTCGTAGTGGAGGCATCCCCACGAGGCCGCAGTCGCTAACCCATTGCTGTTGAACCGCTTCTA
>JBKBWD010000081.1:0-24626 GCA_046289265.1 Bryobacteraceae bacterium
GGATCAGCAGCGGCGGCGAGATCCTCAGATGCTGTCCCAGCCGTTTGGTGCGGAAACTAATTTGGACAAGAGTGATTGCTAATGAACAATTCCCGCTCGGCGGGTCTGGCCGACGCGGGAGCGAAGCAGCGATACGATTCTAGGCTACGCCAGGTTTCGACGACTTTCGTCCGAGAGACGCTGAGACTGGACAGATAGATGTCGAAATCGGCCATTTGTTCCTCCAGCCCCATCTGGAGCCAATGCCGGAAGGCGCGCTCGTGTAACCGGCGCAACTTGTCGTGGACCGCTTCCGCTCGGGACCGGCTGGGGACGCTGGGGTGGGCATAGGCTCCAGTGAACGGATCCCGCAGTTGTGCCAGTTCCACGATCTGCTGAAGGAGAGAGGGCAGTGCGCAGATATCCGCCTCAAGAAGTTCCACGGGATCTGGATTCGGCGCTTGCGGTGGCATTGGGAGCGCAACCGGGGTGGCCTGTGGGAAACTGGTTGCGACCGTGGGTAGCGGCCGGCAAGGCCAGATACCGAAAGAATACGCGGAATTGTGCTTGCGGTCTATCGGTGAAACTCGGCGGAGCGCGGAGGAGTTTCACCTGATTTCGCGCATTTCCGGCATAACAGTTGAAGGTAGTATCAACGGCGATTTGAAAGCCCGCCAAGGCGGTGGCACCCGACCGATGCAATACACGGACGATCAGCTGAACAGAATTTACGACCGGACATCAGGATACTGCCACATCTGCTGCAAGAAGCCCTCTTTCAAGAACTACGGCCGGTACGGCGAGAGAGGGACGTGGCATGTGGAGCGTTCGCGGCCACGCGCAAGAGGTGGCACGGACCATGGGAACAACCCCTATGCCGCCTGCATTGACTGCAACATCGAAAAATCGGCCTTGAGCACGCACACAGCTCGGGGCTGGCATGGCAGGCGGGAAGCCCCGCTCTCTCGGAACCGTCGGATTGAAGCCAAGAGGTCCGCGGCCGCGGCAGGGGCGATTCTGGGCGCGGCGGTTGGGGCGCTGGGCGGGCCCTGGGGCGCCATAGGCGGCGCGTTGATCGGTGCGAAGCTCGGACACGAAACGGACCCGAACGATCGCTGACCGGGCAAAACGCTGCCCCCTGGCATCGAATTCTTCACCGGTGGATCATCAAAGTCCCGTCACATTGACGCCGGGGCGCAATATTCCTCAAAACCATGTTGTTATACGCTCCAATCGATTGATTTATAGGACGTTCTCCCGAGATGAGTCAACCGGTTCTACCGATTGCGTTTACGCCGGGCGCGTGAATTAGGATGAAAAGTGGTCTCGCTTTTTCCATCGCCCAAGCGGGAGTCAAGCTTTGGCCATCGGCGGGGCGCGACCAGCAAGCAAAGCGAGGCTGACTTCGGCGATGGCAAAGCACCGGGCGTTCAACGCCGACCGATTTCTTGACAAATTCGAGGGCCAGGAAGGCATCCTCCGTTCCTACGCGGGCATCTGGGATGACGGCCTTCTGGTCGACGCCGATTCACTGGACGTTGAAAGCTTCAAGGAATTCATCGTCAGCGGTGACGGCGACCGGAAAGACGAGTTCATGGAGGGCCTTTACCGGGCGTATGACCTCAGCAACGAGCGCGGCCATGAGGACCTGGCCGCCTCGTGCCTGGATCTCAGCTATGATCCCGATCCTGCCGGCGTGCTTCCGGTCGAGTGCCTCAGCCTGAAGGTCCGCACCGAGAATGAGGAAGCCTTCAACCTGGCATATGACCGCTGCGCGATGCATCAGGCCGAGCGCTTTTCCGTATTCCAGGGCGAGGCCGGCCGGACCATCCCGGATGTGAAAGCCGCCACGGAGCAGTTGCAGGGGAAGCTGTCGGCGGTCTTCAAAGGCGACAAGAACAGTGACCGCGTCCTGGTGCGCCAGTATCAGGAGGGCGCCTACACGAACTTCATCGTCTATCACGAGAAGCGTACACAGGCGATGCTGGTTTTCAAGGGCTCCCGGATCAAGCCCAAGGTGTCGCCGACCGTTTTCCGCCCCGCCCAGCAAGACTTCGTCAGCTACAACAGCGAGACCGGCCAGGTCGAAATCGAGGCACGATTTAAGAAGGAAGAGAGCGCCCTCCGGAAGAGTTTCGCGGAGTGCTGCTTCGGCGATGCGGAGCTGTTGGAGAAGCCCGAAGCGGCCCAGAAGTTCACGCTCGGCGTAATCGCCTGCGAGGATTTTGGACTGGACGTGGACGACGGCGATTCGGCCGCGCTGGTTGAGCTTCATTTCAAGCTCAAGCAGAAGCATGGTCCGGCATTTGTCATCCGATCCAAGAACGTTCTGGAAACCCTGGAGTTGAACTACCTGCGCAAGCGGCTTGCTGGCGCGACCATCCAGAAGGCCGTCTTCAAGATCGGGTTCCCCGACGACCGGCGCGGGAAGCGCGTGGAGGTGAGCGGGACAAACAGGATCTCGTTCAAGCGCGCCACCCACGCGGAAGACGTATTTCGGTACCTGAGTAACTGGAAGATCCTCAGTGGCTGAGAGCATCCTACAGGCGGTTCTGCGGTTGCTGAACCTGGTCGAATCGCCGGTGTTGCACTGCGCTGACCTGGATGCCGAGCCTGTGGTTGCCATGCGGCTCGTGGCCGATGGAGTGCTCAAAGAGACGACGGCCGCAACCGAGATTCCCCGGCCCCGACGCTACGGACCTGGAGAGGATCTCGTTGTGCGGAGAACCTCTCGGGGACTTTTCGGCGTCGCCGACGGTGACGACTTCTGTCAGCCTGTTCCGCTCGAGGAAGATGATGTGCGGCAGTATGCGGTTTGGGCCGCGGGGCTCGTGGAGAAGTTGCGCCGAGAGAACGGGATCACCGGAGAGGGATTTCTCAACGACGACGGATTGGTCAGCGTAGGCGAGAAGTCTCTGGACGGAATTGGCGTTGTGGATGTCTATTTGTCGTTTCCCAACGAGCATCCAGATGTGGTTCTCGGCCGGCTGAAGCGACTGGAGAACCCGCGTGGCCGCAGGGTCGTACTCCTCACGCCCGGACCGATTCCTCACGTTACCGAACTTCGTCGGATCCTGACGGACGCTGGGATCGTGCACGCCTCACTCCTGAGCGTGGCCCAGGGAGATGCGCTCGTGCTCAACTGGCAGTCCGTCTCAGGCGTCCAGCGGGAGTCTTCGCCACGGGCAGAGACGCCTGTGGCCACACAGAGATCAGTTGCGCGGTCAGTAGGGACCCAGGCTGCGGTTGATGCAGTGCACGACTACATCACAGCCAAGGCCTTGACGCTGACGCAGTTCGGCAATCAATTTCAAACGACCGACCGCACTGTCCGACGTTTCTTGCAGTCGGGCAAGATGCGGCGCGCCAACTTCGAGGCGATGGCTGAAAGCATGGGCGTGACTGCCGACCAACTCCTCCGAGGCGAATTGCCCACTTCATTTAAGTGGGGCGCCCGCCGCTGAATTTTCCGGATTTCTTCCGGATTTCTTCCGGTTCCGTGTATTTCGGAAAAGCGCCAGGTCGGGCAATCTCGATGCAGAGGTTGCGGGAAACAACCCGCAGCAAGCATCGAGATGAAACAGAGCACCCCCCAACGACTCCTGAATGAACACCAGGTGGCGGATTCGTGCGCCATCAGCGTACTGACGCTGCGCAAATGGCGAGGCGAGGGGCGCGGTCCGCGATACGTCAAGATCGGCACGCTGGTCCGGTATCGGCCCGAAGACGTTGATGCATGGATTCAGAGCCATGAGACGCAACGCGCCGCGTGCGTGGAGGTGGAGCGATGAGCCGCCCCACGTCAACCCGCGACCTCCGGCCCTCCGAGCGCGTTTTCCTGGCGGCGATGTCGGATCTCAGCTTTGGACGCTTCGAGTACCTCCGCATCGAGCGCGGCGAACTGGTCCTTGATCCGTGGCCGATCGTTGTGCGGGACGTGAAGTTCGGCTCGCAGGACCCGGGGGCTGCGAAGATCCCTTCGGCCGAATTCGAACTGAAGCCTCAAGTGGCGGAGCTGTTCGCCTACATCCGAGCAGTGGACGCCGGCGAAATCCGGACGCTCGAGGTCAAGCACGGGCTGCCGTTCTCGATGGAGATCGACATGGCCGGAGGGCGCCGCCATGCCTGAACCCGTATTCGACCAAGCCTTGCATCTTGCCGTGCGGGCGGTTCAAGTGCGCGGTGCGGCGGCGGTGGGCACTGGCCGGGTGGCAGCCGCGGATCGCGAGGACCTCGAACAGGAAGCGCTCTTGGGGCTCTGGATGGCCCTGCGGCAGTATGACCCGTCGCGAGCTAGGAGCCCGTCCGAGTATTCCACAACCGGCGGGTCGAAATTGAACAAAACCGGGACATAATGATTTATGCCGAAGGGCTACCGACCCTACCTGCCGGAGCAGGATTTTCTTCTGCCGCCGAGTCTGCGTGAGTGGCTGCCAGAAGGACACCTGGCCTACTACGTGAGCGACCTGGTGGACCAATTGGACCTCAGCGCCATCCACGCGGTGTACGAGAAGGAACTGCGTGGGCAGCCCCCCTACGACCCGCGGATGATGACGAAGGTGCTGGTGTACGGCTATTGCGTGGGGATGTGCAGTTCACGAAGGATCCAGAAACGGTTGCAGGAGGACATCGGGTTCAAAGTGCTGGCGGCGGGCAACGAACCGGATTTCCGGACGATTTCGGATTTCCGGAAGATTCACCTGGAGGCGCTGGAGGGGCTGTTTGAACAGGTTTTGGAACTGGCGTTGGAAAGCGGGGCGATGAAGGTGGGGCGGGTGTCGCTGGACGGCACGAAGGTGAAGGCCAACGCGAGCAAGCACAAGGCGATGAGCTACGGGCGGATGAAGGAGAAGCAGAAGCAGATCCGGGAAGAAGTAAAGCGGATTCTGGCCGAAGCGGAGGCGGTGGACGAGGAAGAGGACCGGCTGTACGGCAACAAGCGGGGCGACGAGTTGCCGGAGGAGTTGCAGCGGCGCGAGACACGGCTGGCCAAGATCAAGCAAGCGAAGAAGGCGCTGGAGGAGCGGGCCAAGCAGAAGGCGGAGGCGGAGGGGAAGAGCGAGGAGGAGGCCAAACAGGCCAAGCCGGCAGATAAGGATCAATACAACTTCACCGATCCGGAGTCGCGGATCATGAAGAGCGGCGACGGCTTTGTGCAGGCCTACAACGCGCAGGCTGCGGTGGAGCCTGAGATGGGCTTGATTGTGGGGCAGATGGTGACGCAGGCGGCCAACGACAAGGAACAGTTGAAGCCGATGGTGGAGGCGATCGAGGCGCAGTCCGGCCAGCGGCCAGAGGCGGTGCTGGCCGACAGTGGTTACTGCTCGGAAGAGAATCTGCGGTACCTGGAATCGGCCGAGCAACCGGAGAAGAAGATCGAAGGCTACGTCGCGACGGGGAAGCAGAAACATGGGGAGTCCCGGCAGCCGTGCAAGCGGGGGCCGTTGCCGAAGGGCGCCACGCGGGTGGACCGAATGACGCGGAAGCTGCAGACCAAGGCCGGGCGGGTGGTGTACGCGGCGCGGAAGTGCGTGGTGGAACCGGTGTTCGGACAGATCAAGCAAGGGCGCGGTTTTCGGCAATTCCTGCTACGCGGAATCGGGAAAGTGAAAGGGGAGTGGGCGCTGGTGTGCCTGACGCACAACGTTTTGAGGCTGTACGCGGCCGGCTGGACGCGCGGCAGAGGCGTAAGGCATGATTTTTGGTCAAAAATGGCCCGTTGAGGGCTTAAAATCGAAAAACGGAAAGACAAGGGCTTCCGCTGGCCCGGTCAGACGAAAAATCGTGCTACCCCACATAACCGGATCAGTCGTCTCGCCGGCCAATACTCGGACGGGCTCCTAGCCTCCGGACCTTCCTTGAGCGCGTGGCGGACAAGCGCTTCGCCTCTCTGCTGCGGCGCCGCCGGAAGCCGATTGTGATCGAACGTCTTGACGGTCATCGGTTCGCTACCGCCGACGGAATTCCCGCTATCCAGTTCCATGTCGACATCAAGCGCGTCCTCGCGCCTCTGGGCGATCCCGACCGCGCGCTGGCGCTGCTGCTCGTCGACCACGGGCCCACCGAGATCAGCCGGATGCTCGGCGTAGCCCGGTCCACCGTGTACGCCCGCATCGCACGGCTGCGCCAGGCGTTCCGCGAGGCTGGCTACGGTCCGGCTGATTCGAAGGGAGGCTCGCGGTGAAGCACTCCCTGAAGATCATCGAGATCCCCTGCGACCAGATCCACATCGGCGAACGCCACCGCAAAGAAATGGGCGATCTGGAGGGTCTGGCCGCGAGTATCGCCCGTGAAGGGCTGCTGCAACCCATCGGGATCACGGAAGACTTCCGGTTGGTCTTCGGGCAACGGCGCTTCCTCGCTGTACGCGACCACCTGAAGTGGCCGCGGATTCCCACTCGGGTTGTCCGAGTCTCCAGCTTGCTGGCCGCCGAGCACGATGAAAACGAGGTTCGCAAAAGTTTCACTGCCTCCGAGCGGACGGCGATTGCCTCAGCCCTGGAGCAGGAAATCGGCAACCGGCAGGGCCAGAGAACAGACCGGCAACCTCAGGACAATTGTCCTGAAGTTCCACCAGGAGTCCAGACTCGGGAGATCGCCGCACGGAAGGCCGGGTTCAACAACTACAAGAGTTACGAGCGAGCCAAGAACGTCGTCGAGCGTGGCACACCGGAACTGGTCGAAGCCATGGACTCCGGCGAACTCTCAATCCACGCCGCTGCCGTCCTTGCTCAACAACCAGCCGACACCCAGCGCACCATCGTCCAGATGCCCGCCGCCGTGCGCCGCCAGATCGTGCGCCAACTGCGCGAGGCTACCGAACTCCCCTCCACCGCCGAGGCGCGGCGCATCGCGCGCGAGACCGGCATGCTCGTGGCCGACCGTACGGGCCGGTACCGCTCGGGTCTCTCGGACGAGGAACGTAAGGCGCTCAAGGAAGATCTTGACTCGATCTGGGCGGTGACGCGCGCCGTATTGGCTCTGGCCGATACGCAACTCGATCCTGTCGAACTGGCCTCGCGGCTCGAATACTGGCACTGCCCGGGCATCCGGGCCAAATCGCCAGCCGCCCTGGACTGGCTCCATCGCTTTGAGGAGGCAATACGTGAAAACACCCAGATTTCATGATTCGGAACTGTCGCGCCGGATCGACGAGGTGATTCTGGCGCACCTGGAGACGCGCGAGCCCACGGCTGAGGAAGTCAGCGCGGAGGTGCTGGAGCGTTACGGGGACCTGGTGGATGAGTACGGCCGCGAACTCGCGGTGGCGCAGGTGAGGTCCATCGTCAGCGACCGCATGAAGAAGACGCTGGCGACGCGAAAGGGGCGCGCGCTGCAACTGCGGCTGGACATGCGCTTTGGAGGTCTAGAGCCGGAGTCGGCCCTCACGTTCCGCGACGACCGTGGAGCCATCCGCTACGTGGCCACGGCGCGGGCCACCGAGGAACATCACCGGCGCTACATGGCGCTGCTGCGGGAGCAGATCGAGGCCGACACGGCGCGGCTCAAGGTGGCCGAGTGGTTCTACGCCTGGCTCGAACCGGTCTTCACCGCGCATCCGGGCATCACCACGGCCGAGGCGATCGCACTGCTCGCCCCGGAAGGGCAGGCGGCATAAGGAGTGGCGGCCATGGGCCTACCGCAAGCCGAACTGAACACGCCCGCCAGGCTCCGCACCACGCCGTGGCGGCATCAGCGCGAAGCGGTCGCATTCGTCCGCGGTCTCTACCGGCGCGGCAAGCGCGGCGCCATGATCGCCGCCGTCATGGGCACGGGCAAGTCGGCAATGACCGTGTACCTGTGCGTCGAGGAGGGGTTTCAATTGATCCTCATCCTTTGCCCGCTGCGTGTGGTGCAGGTGTGGCGGCCGCAGTTCGAGATGCACTCGGACGTGCCGTTCCTCGTTGTGCCTCTCGATGACGCCTTCGGCAGTGTGCGCTGCAAGCGCGCGGAAGCCGAGCGGCAGATGGCGCTGGCCAAGGCGCGCGGCGTGCCGGTGGTGGTTGTCATCAATTACGACAGCGCCTGGCGCTCGCCGTTCGCCGAGTGGGCACTCAAGCAGAAGTGGGATCTCATTGTCACAGACGAAGCGCACCGCCTGAAGTGCCCTGGGGGCAAAGCGAGTCGCTACGTCGCGCGGCTCGGCCAAGCGGCGCGCTTCCGGCTGGGCCTCTCCGGCACGCCGATGCCGCACTCGCCGCTCGACGTCTACGCCTACTTCCGTTTCATCGACCCTTCAATCTTCGGCTGGAGCTTCCATAAGTTCCGGCAGCATTACGCCGTCATGGGCGGCTACCAGAATTACCAGGTCGTCGGCTACCGCAATCTCGACGAGCTGAACCGGAGGTTCTACTCCGTCACCTTCGCCTGCGGCAAGGACGTGCTCGATCTGCCCGCCGAGGTCCACATCACCTATACATGCCAGCTCGGCGCGGAGGCGCGGAAGGTTTACCGGTCGCTCGAACGCGACCTGATCGCCGAGGTCCAGGCTGGCGAGGTCACCGCGGCGAACGCACTCGTGAAGCTGCTGCGTCTCCAACAAATCACCGGCGGCTACATCCGCACCGATGACGGCCACGACGTGCAGATCGACTCGGCCAAGATGAACCTCCTGCGCGACGTGCTCGAAGACATCGCGCCCGATGAGCCAGTCGTCGTCTTCTGCCGCTTCCATAAGGATCTCGAAACGGTGAACCGCGTCGCCGATGAAACGGGCCGGCGGTCGCTCGAGCTCTCCGGCCGCATCGACGAGCTGAAGCGCTGGCAGGCGGGCGAGGCGCCCGTGCTGGCCGTGCAGATCGACTCGGGCGGCGTGGGCGTCGATTTAACCCGGGCGCGCTACGCCATCTACTACTCCCTCGGCTTTTCGCTCGGCTCCTACGAGCAGAGCCTGGCGCGCATCCACCGGCCCGGCCAGACGCGGCCGGTCGAGTACATCCACCTGCTCGCCGAAGGCACCGTCGACGAGAAGGTCATGGCGGCCCTGGCGCGCCGCTCCGACGTCGTCAACACCGTTCTCCAGCAGATGAAAGGACTCCCATGAACACCGATGAATTGAAACGCTTCGTCGCGCTTGAAGAGCGCCGCCGGCAACTCGAGACCGAAGTCGACACCATCAAGGCCGAGGCCGCCGAACTCGAGGAACGCCTGCTGCCGCAGTTCGAGCAGAGCGGCATGGAACGGGTGGCCATCGACGGGCGCACCGTGTATGTCGAGCGCAAGCTATGGGCCAAGGCCAAGGACGGCGATAAACCCGCCGTGTGCAAGGCCCTGAAGCGCTGCCGCCTCGGCGACTACGTCGAGGAGACCTTCAACACCAATTCCCTCAGCGCTTACGTCCGGGAGCTCGACCGCGAAGGGCGGCCTCTGCCGCCCTCTCTGGCCGCGGTGCTGGACGTGAGCGAGGTTTTCAAACTCAGAACAAGGAGAAGCTGACCATGGCAAGCAAGGAAGTCATCAAGAAGAACCAGGAAGCGGCGATCAGTCCCTTCGTCGTCTTCCAGACGCCGGTCGCGGAGATCCGCGACGCGGTGGCGGCCAACCTCGGAGACAGCGGCATGAGCGCCACCGACTTCGAGCGCATCAAGATCCCGGCGGGCGGCGGCACGGCCTGGACGTTGCAAACCCTCGACGGCGAAGAGATGGTCAAGGAGCTCGCCGGCATCATCGTCGCCTGGCGCGACACGCGCGCCTACTGGAGCGTGCCGCTCGAGCAGTCGGAAGGCAACATGCCGCCGGACTGCTACTCGCTTGACGCGCGCACGGGCACGGGCAAGCCGGGCGGCGACTGCCACAAGTGCCCCTTCGCGCAATTCGGCAGCGACCCGAAGGGTGAGGGCCAGGCCTGCAAGCTGGTGCGCCAGTTGTTCTTCGTGCGGGAGGAAAACCTGCTGCCCGAGATCGTGAGCCTGCCCGCGAGCTCGGTCAAGCCGGCGCGGCAGTATTTCATGCGCCTCGCATCGAAGGCCGTGCCCTGCTACAGCCTGATCACGAAGATCGGCCTCGAGAAGACGAAGAACGCGCAGGGCATCGTGTACTCGCGGGCGACGTTCACCTCGGGCGGCCGCTTGACGCCCGAGCAGGCCGCGCGCATCAAGGAGTACGCCGCGATGCTCAAGCCGTTCCTCGAATCGGCGCCCTCGGCCCCAACGGCGAAAGATGTTCAGCACGGTGAAGGCGAAATCATCTGACACGGGCCGGCGCGGGGAGGAAGCATGGAGGTCGGCGAACTGGCTATCCGGCGATTCATCGAGCGGGTCCACGGTCCCGAGCCACAAGGATGGCTCGTGGTGTGGACCCGCCAGGACAAGGCGTCGAGGGCGTTTCCTCTCGCGCAAGAGGGCGCCCTCGATGCCGCTGTTGCTTACTGTGCGGAACGTGCCACAAGGCATGACGTCTACGCAGCCGTTGGATTGCAGGGCCAGGAACCCGAAAACGGGAGCCGCGGCAAGGAAGCTGGCGTCATCTCCGTACCCGGCGTGTGGGCCGACATCGACATCGGCGGGGCGGCGCACAAGTCGAAGGAGCTTCCCGCCAGCGAGGAAGAGGCGCTGTCTCTCATTGAGGCCGCCGGACTCGCGCCGTCGGTGATCGTGCGCAGCGGCTTCGGACTTCAAGTGTACTGGCTCTTCCGGGAGCCGTTCGTCATCGAAACGGAGGCCGAGCGGCAGGATCTGAAATCATTATCGCGGCGCTTCCAGCAGATGCTCCGGTTACAGGCGCGTGCGCGGGGCTGGACCATCGACCCGACTGCCGATCTCTGCCGCGTCCTCCGTGTGCCGGGCACCTTCAACCGCAAACTCCCGGATGACGTGCGCCCGGTGACCGCCGAGTACTTCGACCGGGCCTACTCGATCGACGACTTCGGCGAGATCCTCTGCGGGCTCGATGATCCCGGCGAGCCCGCGCCCAGCCAGCCGCCGCCGGACCTGCCGCCAGCGAAGTTGCCGCCCATCCTCGAAGGGTGCGCCTGGATGCGCCACTGCCGGGACGATGCAGCGACACTGCCAGAGCCCGAGTGGTACCGCATGCTCACCGTTGTCGCCCGCTGCGAGGATGCCGAGCGCTGGGCGCATGAGCTAAGCCAGGCGTACCCGAAATACTCACGGCGCGAGACGCAACGCAAGCTGAAGCAGGCCTCCGGCGAGCAAGTGGCTCCCGTGACCTGCGCCTATGTCGAATCCGATCTCGGCGGCTCGCAGTTTTGTGATGCGTGCTTGTTCCGGGGCAACGTGAACTCGCCCATCGCCATCGGGCGGATGGAGGCGGGCGAGGACCCGGAAGCGGGGCCAGAGGAACCACTGGAAAGCGATGCGCCCGATGAACCGCCGCCAGCGGTCACGGCCGCCTCCCAAATTGAGCACTTTACGGACCTCGGTAACGCCAAGCGCTTCGCCGCCCGCTACCGCGGCCGGCTCCTGTACTGCGAGAAGTGGACCCGCTGGTTCGACTGGGACAACATGCGCTGGCGTGACGACGAGACGCTGGAGGTCTACCGCCTGGCCGGCCTCCTGATCCGGAGCCTGTACCCGCTCGCCAAGCGAATCCGCGACGACGAAGAGCGGCAGGCCTTCCTCAAACACCTGGCGCGGTCCGAGTCCTTCCGGGCCCAGACGGCCCTCATCAACCTCGCCAAAGCCGATCCGGCCTTCGCCGTCCGGCCCGGCGACCTGGACCGTGATCCGTGGCTGCTGACCGTCGAGAATGGCACGCTCGACCTGCGCACCGGCACACTGCGCCCGCACGACCAGCGGGACCGTATCACCAAGCTGGCGCCGGTCCGCTATGACCCTACGGCACCCTGCCCCAACTGGATCGAGTTCCTCGACATGGTGATGGGCGGCAATCAGCGGCTGGTCTCCTTTCTCCAGCGCGCCTTCGGCTGCTGCCTCACCGGGATCACTTCGGACAAGGCCATGTTCATTCTCTATGGGGCGAGCGGCGACAACGGCAAGTCCACCATGGTTGACGTCATCCAACTCCTGCTCGGCGACTACGCCGTGCGCACGCCCACCGAAACCTTCCTGCGCAAGAAGGATGGAGCGATCCCGAACGACGTCGCCAAGCTCAAGGGCGCGCGGTTCGTGTGGGCTTCCGAGAACGAGCGCGGCTCGCGGCTGTCGGAGTCGTTGATCAAGGAGATGACCGGTGGCGACAAGCTCTCGGCGCGCTTCATGCGGGGCGAGTTCTTCGAGTTCTATCCGGAGTTCAAGCCGTGGCTGGCCACTAATCACAAGCCACAGGTGCGCGGCGACCGCGCTCTGTGGAACCGGCTGAAACTGATCCCCTTCCACGTCACGATCCCCAAGGAACGGCAGAAGCCGCGCCATGAGGTGATGGCGATGTTTCGCCGGGAGTTCCCGGGGATCTTGAACTGGGCGCTGGAGGGGTGTCTCGAATGGCAGCGCGACGGCCTGGGCGTGCCTGAGGAGGTGGTGGCGGCCACGCGCGAGTACGAGGCCGAGCAGGACACCTTCGCGATGTTCCTCGAAGAAAAGTGTGTCCGGGCGCCCAGCGCGCGCGTGCTGTCGCTGGCCCTGTACCGCGAGTACAAGTCCTGGGCCGAGCAGTACGGCGAGTCGCCGGTCAGCCACAAGATGTTCGCCTCGTTCATGAGCGAACGGGGGTTCGAGAAGACCAAGACCATGAAAGGCGCGCTGTACTCCGGCGTGGGTTTGCGCACCGAGGACCATTACGATAGGCCGCGCGGTTCAGCGCCGCCACGGCAGACTCACTTGGTCCACGACGAGGAAGGCGAGGAAGTCTGATGACGGATCCGTCATGCCTTGGTCAGGCAAGCCCTTTGTTTTCAACACACCTTCCACAGATGCCGGGTTATGACAGATAGACCCTATTATCCGCCTTACGCAAATAAAGAACCCATGTCCCTATACACGTATAGAGCTTATATAGGAAAACCCGTCATAACCCGGCATCTGTCATGCCCCACGTCATTGAGGGCTTGCCATGGACGTTGAAGCCGTGCTGGACCGCCTGATGGAAGCTGGAGTCTCCGTCTGGCTGGACGATGAGGGCAAGCTGCGCATCGACAAGGGCGCGCCGGAGGAGATCAAGCACCTCGTGCGCGAGCACAAGCAGGAGCTGATCGACGTGCGCCGGGCGCAGGACTTCATGAACCGGGCGGGCATTCGCATTATCCGTCTTCCGCTCGGCGAGCTCGCCCTGGCCTACCCGCCGCGCACCGACATGGACGAACTCCGATGGGCGGCGCGCGTGTTGAAGATGGACTCGATGCCGCTGGTCATCAACGACGAGGGGCTCGAGTGGATCAGTCCCGAGGAGTGGCGGCGGCGGCAGGTCGCCCGGATCTGCGAAGAGCATCGGCGCGAGCGGCTGAGGAAAGCAGCGGCGGAAGCCGCGGAGCAGCCGATGCCTCGGAGGCGGCGGGCATGACGACCGAGCGTGCGATCGTGAAGGCGATCCTGGCGTACTTGAACAGTCTCCCAGGCTGCCTGGCGCGCAAGCGTTGGGGCGGCGGCATGGGCGTGGCCGGCGATCCGGACATCGACGCCTGCATGCGCGGGCGCAGCGTGCAGCTCGAGGTGAAGCGCCCGGGCGAAAGGCCGACGCCGTTGCAGCTGAAGCGGCTCGAAGAGTGGCGGCAGGCGGGCGCGGTTGCGGCGGTGGTTCACGGCGTCGCCGAGGTGCGGACGGTGCTCGAAGAAAATCAGCTTCTCGGCCGGACACTTGGCGACGGTGCGGCGTACATAGTAAGCGAATAACGAGAGACGGGACTCTCGCGAAACTCCTTCCCTTACGCCTCTCACACCCGAAGTGTCTTCCAGGAACCAACAGATCCCGTTGTATGCCCCCGATGGCAGAGCGCTCGGCTTCCGCGCGCTGGATGCGGCCAAGCGCCTGATCGAGGGCGGCTTCGTGAAGCCGTCGTATGGGCGCAAGGGGCATCTGAAGGCGATCTGGCTAAGGCGGGAAGACGGCAGCAGCCCGGTCGAGGCCCGTGCCAGGGTGGGGACTCGCTATAGCTTCATCGAGAATCTGGAACACGGGCGTTGCTGGAAGCTGCGGCGCTTGGATGGCCGGGACGAGGACGGCGTTCGATTCTCGGCTCGAGGCGTTTTCCTCCAGGTCGTGGCCGACTGTCTGGTGACGAGATGAAGCAGCGCAAGAAGCAGATCGGGGCACGGTACGTGGCACGGGTGCGCGGCGCGTTTTTCAAAGTGAAGTTGCCGCGGCTGCCGAAGTTGGCGGCGCAAGCGGTTCAAGTTGCGAAGGGATGTTGACAGCAGCGCGAGGCACGGCGAGTGCGCACGGTTGCCCGCTGCCGGCCCGGCCATCTTCGGAAATTCCGAAGATGCGATCGAGCGCTGGGTCCTCGGAAGTCGTTGATTTTTCGCGGGTGGGTGGATGGCACGCTTTTGGCAGCGCCAGGGTCAAAAACTCGGCTGACACGGGTTGACGCGGCTTGATGCAAGTGGTTGCTACGGAACCCGTTGCGCTGTCACCCGAGTCGCTCGCCGTGGTTGACACGCCCAGAGGTCTCAGCCCGTTAACGCCATGACGGGCAAACCGTTCTGATTCAAAACCAACCTTCGAAGGGAGAACCAACAACCATGCCGGAAGTTGCCACGCCGAACCAGGCCGAACGCGAGTTCGAGACCGGAACGGACGAATCGTTCAAGAACACGAGCGCCACGGCCGGAGCCGCGCACAGCGAGAACCAGCGCGTGACGTTCGCCAACATCAAGCGGACCTACGACGTCTACCAGGACCTCGACATCCAGGCCGCGCGGCAGGCGCTTGTCGAGCAGACGCGCGTGAACCAGATCGCCTCGCAGGCGCTCCAGAACGCGGTCGAAACGGCCAACCTGGTGTCGAAGCAGGCCGTGCGTCACGGCGACATCGCCATCGATGGGCAGTGGAATCCCATCCAGGCCGGCGCGGGCGACACGCTGACCGCGCGGGCGGTCTCGATCGACGATGTCTCGCTGAAGGCTATCGGCGCGGTGGTCGCCGCCGCCGTGGCCGACGCGCTCGCCAACCGCAAGTAGTCTTTCTCCTCCAGGCGCATGAAGGGGCGGCTCCGCATTCCTCCGCGGGGCCGCCCTCCTTTTTGAGGAAGTGATGATGCGCGAACTGCGCCTGTGGTGGTGGCTGCGGCCGCTCGCCCATCAATTCCAGGAGCTAACGACGATGAAGTTCTCGGTCAACGTTGCGGTTCAAATGCTGGCGCTCGTGGCGCAGGGCTTGAACGCCTCGATCGACCTGTTGCCCGGGCGTGGCAAGTTCTGGGCCATGGTCGGGTTGTCGGCGGTGCAAGGTCTCACTGCCGTGCTCGCGCACTTCGCCAACCCCGACGGCACTCCAGCGCAAGCGCCCTACATCAAGAAGTGAATCATTCGACCCCACAAGACCCTATCGAGTGGCGCCCAATTCCAGGATTCCCATCCTACGAGGCGTCTGAGCGCGGCGACATCCGGCGCGCGGTTTCGTTCCGTCATTACCCGGCTGGGATGGTCCTACGGCAACGAAGGAATCGCTTCGGCTATATGACTGTCAGACTTTCGGAGCGCGGCATCGCTCGTGATGTCTTCGTCCATCGTCTGGTCGCGCTCGCTTTCATCGGCCCTCAACCGACTCCGCAGCATGAGGTCGCACATGGCGATGGCAGCCGGGACAACAATCACTGGGCGAATCTCCGCTGGGCTACGCCTTCCGAGAATGCACTGGACCGCCGCAGACATGGAAGGTTGCCGGATACCAGGGGTGAAAAACATCCCATGGCCCGCCTCACCAACGATCTTGTACTGGCATTGAGAAGCCGGCGACGAGCAGGCGCGCTCTACCGGGAGATTGCCGACGAGTTCGGATTCCCGAAGCTCACGGTGTACGACGCTGTCACTGGCAAGACGTGGAGCCACATCTGAATGCGCGACCCGATTTGGTTAGCCTCCAAGGTTGAGCACTGGCCGATCGACAAGTTGATTCCCTACGCGAGAAACCCGCGTACCCATTCAGAGGAACAGGTTTCTCGAATTGCGGCCAGCATTGTGGAATTTGGGTGGACCTCCCCAATTCTGGTGGACAAACACGCGGGCGTTATCGCGGGCCACGCGCGCGTGATGGCGGCGCGCAAACTGGGATTGAGGGAAGTGCCGGTGATCGTGCTCGATCACCTGACCGAGGCGCAGCGCCGCGCGCTGGTGATCGCCGACAACCAGCTGGCCCTCGCAGGCACGGGATGGGATGAAGAGCTGTTGCGCGGGTTGCTCGTCGATCTGCGGCAGGACGGTTTCAATCTGGATGTGCTGGGGTTCTCCGACGACGAGATCGCGGGTTGGCTGACACAGGATCCCGATGCGCCGCAGGAAGGCCTCACCGAGGAAGATGCTGTTCCCGAGCCGCTCGAGGAGCCGGTGTCGCGGCGCGGCGATCTGTGGGTGCTGGGCGAGCATCGGCTGCTCTGTGGTGATTCAGCCAATCGAGAAGACGTTGATCGCCTGGTGGCGGGCGAAACGGTGGATCTCGCGAACCTCGATCCACCTTACAATGTGCGCGTCGAGCCGCGCTCGAACAACGCCATCGCCGCCGGGCTTTCGTCGTTTGCGGGCTTGCAGCACCATCAGAGCTTCGACGTGCACCGGGGCGCATCCAAGGCCAAGGCCACCACGAAGAAGATGCGGCCCAAGGACCGCGCGCTCGCCAACGACTTCATGAAGGATGGCGATTACGACGTCCTTCTGAGAAAGTGGTTCGGCAATCTCGCCGAGGCGCTCAAGCCGGGTGGCAGCTTCTACATCTGGGGCGGTTATGCCAACTGCGCCAACTATCCGCCGGCGCTGGCCGAATGCGGGCTGTACTTCTCGCAGGCAATTATCTGGGTCAAGAATATGCCCGTGCTGACGCGGAAGGACTTCATGGGGGCGCATGAGTGGGCATTCTATGGATGGCGCGAAGGGGCGGCGCACTGGTTCAACCCGGACTACAACAACGTGCGGGACGTCTGGGAAGTGGCGAAAGTGCCTCCGCAGTCGATGATTCACCTGACCGAGAAGCCGGTCGAGTTGGCCGTTCGGGCGCTGACCTATTCCTCGAAGGCAGGCCAGACGGTGCTGGATCTGTTCGGCGGCTCGGGCTCGACGCTGATCGCGGCGGAGAAGATGGGGCGGCGGGCGCGGCTGATGGAGATCGACCCGCCGTATTGCGATGTCATCTGCCGGCGGTTCATGGAGTACTCTGGCAAACCGGCCACGCTGGAAGCGACCGGGCAGACTTTCGATGAAGTCAGGGACGCGAGGCTGTCAACCGCGAGTGTGAGCAATGGATGAGCGGCTCCTGACAGCCATCGTGCCGGCCATCGGTTTGGTCTCAGGGTTGATTGCGACTTATGTGAGCCTCCAGAACCGGGCGCTGCTGGCCGAGGTACGGCGGGAGCTGGCCGAATTCGAAAGCCGCATTATTTTGCGCCTGAACGGCCTGTACCCTCGGAGGGCCGAAGCTGACCTGCGGGAGGCCTTGCTGGAGGAGCGGATCGAGGGGATCGTACGGCAGAAGAGAGAAACCGCCAGCGACTGAGGCTGGCGGCGGAGGCGTGGCGCTGGTGCTATTGAGGTTTGATTCGGCACGACCGCGCGCCTTCCGCGGTTTTGAGAGATTCAACCGTGAGGCCCATCTTCTTGCCGAGCGCGCCGGAGAGGAAGCCGCGCACCGAATGCGCCATCCAGCCAGTTACGGACATGATTTCCTGCAATGTGGCGCCCTCGGGCCGGCGCAGGAGTTCGAGGACGATGGCCTTCTTCGAGCCGTCGCGCGCGTTTTTGGGCTGCGTGGCCTCCTTGGTCGCCTTGGTCTTCTTCGGCGCGCCCTTGGCCGCCTGGGGCGCGGGGGTGGGCGTCAGGGCTTGGATGGCGCGCCAGATCCGCGCGACGGCGGTCTTTCGGTCGGTGAACTTCTTCACCGGCTTCAGGCCGCCGAACGGCGGCACGCCGGCGAAGCCGTTCCAGATCTCGACCAGCCGCTCGGCCGGCCAGTGGGCGGCGATCTTGGCGAGTTCCTTCTCGGTGCTGAACCGCTCCTGGTCCTCGGGGATGGGTTCCCCGGCGAGGTAGGCGGTGATCGTATTGTCGTTGTCGATGGCAAACGTCGTCATAGCAGGCGTCCTTTCTATCGGGTCATGCCGGCGAGTTGATCGTCGGCGGTTAGGTGCAAGTTCTTGTAGTAGCCGCTCGCAAGCCTGCTCCACCCGAAAGGCGTGTGCAATTCATGCCGGGCGGCAATGCGGCTGAGTTTCAAACGGTGCGTGCCGTTCGAGAACTCCTTCTTGAGGTGGCCCCAGCGGTCGAGCTTCCAGCCGTTGCGGGTGGCCCAGATGATCAGTTCTTCGCGCGTGACGGCCATGCGGTCAGTCCTCCTGGCGGCGGTCGATGAGGCCGCTCGCGTCTTCGACCGACTGCCGGATGTCATTCCAGCAGTCGCGGCAGAATTGGACCTTGTCGAGGAGAAGTCCCTCGCGGTTGGTCAATACCAACTCGCGGTGGATCGGCTTCGCCTCATCACAAAGCGAGCATTCGATGTAGGGTTGTCCGGTCATGGTGAGTCTCCTTGCTGGTCAGTACTCGAGGCCCTTGGCGTCGACCGCGCCGCGGTCGCCCAGATCGGCCAGCACGTAGGCGAGCTGCTCGGTGATGCGGCCGAGGTCGCCCGCGTAGCCCCAGTCGGCGCTCCGCGCGGCCTGCCGCTTCTTGTGCTCGGCGAGGCGCGTGGCGATGTGCTTGAGCAGGTCCTGGGCTTCGGCGTACCGCTCGGCGTAGCAGGCGGCGGCGGTTTGTTGCGTGGTCGATTGCGCTTTGGTGTTCCTCATTGCGACTCCATTCATCGCTCGGGGGCGTAGAACAATCAAGCAGAATCGAACAACTGAATCTCGCGACGTTTCAAACAGATAGGGTTCAACATGTCGGACAGGCTGATGACCCAGGCCGAGTACGCGCGGCATCGCGGCAAGAGCCGCCAGTACATCAGCCGGCTGGCCAAGGCCGGCGTCCTGGTGATGCGCGGCGGCAAGGTGGACGCGCCGGCCTCGGACGCCGTGCTCGACGACCGGCCCGAGCCGGTGTCCGAACGCGTGGCCGCCGCGCCGGTTGAGAGCGCGCCCACGGGGACGACCTTTGCCCAGGCCAAGACCGCCGACATGGTTTTCCGGGCCCGGCTCCGGAAGATCGAGTACGACCAGCGGATGGGCAAGCTCATGGAGACGGATCTGTTTCGCCAGCGCGTCGAGGCGATTCTCGTGGTGATCAAGGAAACCGTGATGGCCTGGCCCAACCGCGTCGCGCCGGAGGTCGCGCCGCTCACCGATGAGCGCGAGGTGTGGGAGGTGCTGATGCGCGAGGCGCGCGTCCTGCTCCACGATACCCGGAGCGCCGTCCAGCATGCGCGTTGACGAGATCCAGATCCTGGCGTCCGATGTGCTGTTGCCGCCGCCCGATCTGACCGTTTCGCAATGGGCGGATCAGAATGCGCGGCTGAGTTCGGAGTTTGCTGCCGAAAAGGGCGAGTGGCGCACGGACCGGGCGCCGTATCAGCGCGCGGTGATGGACGCCATGGGGCCGTCGAGTCCGTACGAGACGGTGGTCATGATGTGGGCGGCGCAGAGCGGCAAGACCAGTTTGCTCGGCCACTTCCTCGGCTACATCATCGACCTCGATCCAGGCCCGGTGTTGCTGGTCGAACCGCGCGAGGTGGATGCCGAGGCCTTCTCGAAGGACCGTCTGGCGCCGATGCTGCGCGACACGCCGTGCCTGCGCGGCAAGGTGGCCGACGCGCGCTCGCGGGATTCGAACAACACGATCCTGCACAAGAAGTTTCTGGGCGGCTCGATTACGCTGGCGGCGGCGAACTCGCCCGCGGGCCTCGCGATGCGCTCGATCCGCTACGGTCTGCTGGACGAGGTGGACCGCTATCCGGCGAGCGCGGGCAGTGAAGGCGATCCGGTGAACCTCGCCATCACGCGCACGGCAAACTTCTGGAACCGGAAGATCGTGCTGTGCTCGACGCCGACGACCAAGGGCGCCTCGCGCATCGAGCAGGCCTGGCTCAACTCGAACCAGCAGAGCTTCTGGTTGCCGTGCCCGCACTGCGGCGCGTTTCAGGTTCTTTCGTGGAGCAACCTGGTCTGGCCGAAGGAGGCGCCAGAGAAGGCGCAGTACCGCTGCGAGCACTGCGCGAAGCTGATCGCCGACTGGCAGAAGCATCAGATGCTCAAAGCCGGCGAGTGGCGTGCGGCGCGGCCGAAGGTGAGCGATGTTGCCGGCTTCTGGATCAACGGTCTCTATTCGCCGTGGCGCAAGTGGGGCGCGCTGGCGAAGAAGTTTCTCGCCGACAAGAAGTCGATCGAAACGTTGCGCGAGTTTGTGAACACGGTGCTCGCCGAGCCTTGGGACGATGCGGCAGAAACCACTGTCGATCAAGCGACGGTGATGGCGCGGCGCGAGCATTACCGGGCGGCAGTGCCCTTCGGCGCGGTGGTGCTGACAGCGGGCGTCGATGTGCAGAAGGACCGGCTGGAACTGGAACTCGTGGGCTGGGGACGGGGCGAGGAGTCGTGGTCCATCGAGTACCGAGTGCTGCCGGGTGATCCGTCGGGCGTGCTGGTCTGGCAGGAGCTCGACACCTATCTCGAGCGCCGCTGGCCGCACGAGGCGGGAATCTCGCTGCCCGTGGCGGCGTGCTCGATTGACTCGGGCTACGAATCGCAGGCGGTTTATGAGTTCTGCCGGACCCGCTATCACCGGCGCATCTTCGCCGTAAAGGGCAAGGGTGGGCCGTTGCCCGTCTGGCAGCGTAAGCCGACGGCGAAGAACATTCGCGGTGAGAAGCCGTGGATCGTGGGTACGGACACAGCGAAGGAAACGATCTACGGGCGGCTGAAGAATCCGACGCCGGGCACGCCCGGCTATTCGCACTTTCCAGCCGACCGCGGGGAAGGCTACTTCGAGCAGCTCTTGGGCGAGGTCCTGGTGACCATCTATGCCAAGGGCCAGCCGAAGCGTGAGTGGCGGCCGAAACCGGGCGTCCGGCAGGAGGCGCTCGACGCGCGCGTCTACGCCTACGCCGCGCTGCGAGCGTTGATCTCGATGGGTCTCTCGCTCGACAACGAGGCCGACCGGATCCTGGCCGCGAACCGTCCGCGGCCCGTGCCCGAGGAGGAGCGGGATTGCGAGCGCTGGCTGGGTGGGCGAGGAAGGAAGTGGCTCAAGCGATGAAGGTGAGAAGCCAGCCCAGCGCGCAGGGGACGCCTGGCGCTTGGGAGTACCTTGTGGTGACGGGCGACGCCGAATCGCCGGACGTGCTCGCCGAACATGGCGCGCAAGGGTGGGAACTCGTGGCCGTCGTGCGTGAGTTCGGCACGCGCGCCACGTTTTACTTCAAGCGAAGGCGGCAGTAAATGGCGTGGACGCAACAGCAACTCGACGCCATCGAAGCGGCCATCGCCAGCGGCGAACTGACCGTCCGCTTCGGTGATCGCACGGTGACCTACCGCTCGATGGACGAACTGCTCCAGGCGCGTGCGGTGATCAAGGAATCACTGGCAGCGGAGTCGGGCACAGCGACGGATCGCTTCTCGTTCGCCCAGACCTCAAAAGGATGAACTGGCTCGACAAAGCGATCGCCTGGGTGTCGCCCGAAGCGGGTCTGCGCCGGATGCGCGCCCGCCGCGCGGGCGAACTGATCCGGCTGGCCTACGAGGGCGCCCGGACCGACCGCCGCACCGGCGGATGGATCACGACGGGCAACTCAGCCAACGCTGAGATCTCCGTGGCGCTGTCGAAACTGCGCGAACGTTCGCGGGACCTGATCCGCAATAACGCTTACGCGGCTCGGGCGGTGGCCGAGGTGGTGGGCAATGCCATCGGCACGGGCATCACGGCACAGGCGCGGAGCGGCGAGCAGGACCTGGACCGCATGATCAATGCGGCCTGGGCGGACTGGATCGAGGAGTGCGACGCCGACGGGCAGCTTGATTTCTACGGACTTCAGGCGCTGATCGCGCGCACGGCGTTTGAGAGCGGTGAGTGCCTGGTGCGCTTCCGGCAGCGGCGCGACAGCGATGGACTCACGGTTCCGTTGCAACTCCAGGTGCTTGAGCCCGACTACCTTGATCACACGAAGACGCGGAAGACCGAGACCGGCTACATCATCCAGGGTGTCGAATTCGATCTGGTGGGCCGGCGGGTCTTCTACTGGCTCCACGGCCAGCATCCGGGCGATGTCGTCCAGACCGGTGTGCGCGGCGGGGCGTCGCTCGAATCGATGCGCGTCCCGGCAAGCGAGGTCCTGCACATCTACCGCAAGGATCGCCCCGGGCAGGTGCGCGGCGTGCCGTGGCTTGCGCCCGTTGTGGTCACGCTGCGCGATCTCGATGAGTACGAGGAAGCCGAACTGGTCCGCAAGAAGATCGAGGCCTGCTTCGCGGCGTTCGTGACGCAGCCGCATGGCCCGGACGGGTCGCCGATTGCGCCCAGTGTCCCCGATTCAGTGACCGGGAAGCGTGTCGAGAGCTTCGAGCCGGGCATGATCGAGTACCTGAAACCGGGCGAGGAGATCACATTTGCATCGCCGTCGGCATCGGATGGCTACCGCGATTACGTCGCCGCCAAGCAGGCGCAAATTGCCACCGGCTTGCAGCTCACCTACGAGCAGCTGACCGGTGACCTCTCGCGCGTGAACTACTCGAGCTACCGCGCGGGGCTCTTGAGCTTCCGCAACGGAATCGAGGGTTTTCGCTGGCTGACCTTCATACCGATGCTGTGCACGCCGGTTTGGGAACGGTTTCTCGCGGTGGCCTACGCAGCCGGCGCGATCCCCGAGCCTGGACCGTTCCGCGCCGAGTGGACGCCGCCGGGCTTCGGTAGCGTCGATCCGTACAAGGACTCGGTGGCCACGCTCAACCGCCTGCGCACAGGCACGCTCACCTTACGGCAGGCAATCGCCGAGCAGGGTTACGATCCCGACGCGCAGCTCGAACAGATCGCCGAAATCAACCGGATGCTCGACGAGCGCGGGATCGTGCTCGACTGCGATCCGCGCCGCGTCACGCAATCCGGCGCGCAACAGAAGGAGCTTCAGAATGACCCCAACGAGAGAACGGCTGGAAGCCCAGTTTGAGGCGCTCGCTCCCGCGGACCGCGATGAACGCACGGCGACGCTGACCTGGTATACGGGCGCATCGGTCCGCCGCTATGACGCGCGCGGCCCGTTTGAGATGCGCTTCTCGATGGAGCCCGGCGCGATCCGCATGGAGCGACTCGCAAACGGCGCGGCGCCGCTGCTGAACGGGCATCGCGACTTCACTGTCGATGATGTCATCGGCGTCATCGCTCGGGCGTGGATTGAGAACGGCCAGGGCAAAGCTACGGTGCGGTTTTCGAAGCGCGCCGACGTGGACCCCATCTGGCAGGACGTCCAGGACGGCATCCTGCGCAACGCCTCGATGGGCGTCGCCATTCACGCCATCGAGGACGCGACGCCGCAAGGTGCGGCGATGCGCCAGGTGCTGGTGACCGATTGGGAGCCCGAGGAGGTTTCGCTCGTCCCCGTCGGCGCCGATCCGGGCGCGGGATTCAAGTTTGAACGGGCAACTGGCCCACAGGAGCAGAAGATGGACGAGACCATCATGGACGCCACGGGCGAAGAGGCCCGTGACGAACCCACCATCAACCTCGATGCCGAGCGCCAGGCCGCCGCACTGGCCGAACGCACGCGCATCCGCGAAATCGAGAAGGTCGGCCGCACGCTAAACGTCGATGCGCGGTTCATCGCGCAGCATGTCGAGGCAGGCACCTCGGTTGAGGAGTTCCGCAAGCTGGCGCTCGACGATGCGGCACACCGGACGGCTGAGCCCGAGATCCGCAGCGCGGCCGCCGTGGTCACGCGCGACGAGACTGAGA
Organism: Bryobacteraceae bacterium; assembly: GCA_046289265.1. GTDB lineage: Bacteria > Acidobacteriota > Terriglobia > Bryobacterales > Bryobacteraceae > JBKBWD01. The sequence continues at coordinate 23,904 of JBKBWD010000081.1, forward strand.
CCCGCCGCGCCGGGATCATGGCGGCGCTTCTGCACCGCTACGATCCGGCGGTCTTCCCTTTGAAGGACGATCTCGGCCGCGACTGGGCCGGGCAGACGCTGCTCGATCTGGCGAAGGAGTGCCTCGAAACCGCGGGCACGCGCACCAGACGGTTGCCGCGCCATGAGATCGCGAAGCTCGCGCTGTCAACCTCCGACTTCCCCGCGATCCTAGCCGACGTCGCCAACAAGACCCTGCGGCAGGCCTACGAGGCCTATCCGCGCACGTTCCTGCCGTTCTCGCGGCGGCGCTCGGCGGTCGACTTCAAGAACATCAACGCCGTGCAACTTGGCGAAGCGCCGAGCCTGATGAAGGTCAACGAGAAGGGCGAGTTCACCCACGGCTCGATCGCCGAATCGAAGGAGACCTACAAACTCGCCACCTATGGCCGCATCGTGTCGATCACCCGGCAGACGATCATCAACGACGACTTGAGCGCCTTCACGCGCATCCCCGCCGGGTTTGGCGTGGCGGCGGCGACGCTTGAAAGCGACACGGTGTGGGGCATCATCACCTTGAACCCGGCGATGGGCGACGGTGTGACGCTGTTTCACGCGAATCACGCGAACCTGAACTCGGGCGCGGGCAGCGCGCTGGCCCTTGCGGGCCTAGCGGGAGTTTACTCGAAGGCCGGACGACACACAGGCAAGTCGCTGATGTGAAAGACCGTTTAAAGTGATGGGG
>JBKBWD010000082.1:0-24199 GCA_046289265.1 Bryobacteraceae bacterium
ATGGCTTCGACTTCACTCCCAGCGCCCCTTCGGCGATGGCACGCTAAGAGATCTAAAAGACAGACTTCTGCCACGGGATGTTAGGCCCGCTGATCGAACAGCTTCCGTTCAAGCCCTTGAACATCACGCATCTGCTTGATCCGTCGGGCCATTACGTCCTGAACCTCGATCCGGAGTTCCCACTGATCATCCAGTCGTGCTCCTACGATGCACCCTTGGAGGCAACGCCTCTGAACTGGCACGAGCACCTGGAGATCTTCGTACCGATCTCCGGAAGCGGCGTGTTCCGGGTAGGAGCCGGACTGATTCCGTTCACGCCGGGCGACATGCTTGTTGTCGACAATCTCAAGCTCCACGGCCTGCACCGCTTCGACGGACCTCGTAGACGGGCCATCGTCATCCGCTTCGCGCCCGAGTTAATTTATCAATTCAACTCGCCACTTTGCGACTACCTCTACCTCACGCCGTTCTACTGCAGGGAGGAATCCACGCCGCCGATCATTCCGACGGCTCACCGTCTCGCCCCGGCGCTGCGCGGCGCCTTTTGCCGGCTGCTGAGCTGCTACTTCAACTCCACGGAAGGTTTAGGCTTTCAAGTGGGCTGCAAGACGCACCTCATCGAGCTTCTCCACGTGATGACGAAATATTTCGGCTACTGGCAGGTCACACCCGGAGCTTTCCAACACAAACGCAGCGAGGCACAGCGTCTTGGCATCCTACACGAGTACCTGAGAGTAAACTACGGCGAGAAGATCGACGTATCCACAGCCGCCGGGATCATCGGGATGGCTCCGACGAACTTCATGAAATATTTCAAGAAGATAACCGGTGACACTTTTATTCAATATCTGACCAAGGCAAGACTCAGGAGCGCGGCCAGAATGCTCATGGAGTCAGACCTTTCCGTGGCCAGGATCGCCCACGACGTCGGATTCTCCGACCAGAGTTACTTTGACAGGAAGTTCCGCAGTTTTTTCGGCAAAACCCCTCGCGAGTTTCGCATGCAACTGAGCGGGCGCCGGAAAGCGCCCGATCCCTCCCACCAGTTTTTTCCTAATCCGCAGAATCGTTCTATTCGAGCCATCAACGACGTGACAGTCTAAGGAGCATGTCGCGACGGCGAGCAGCGGCGCGCAACCAAGCGATCTCTGCCCGGTCGAGCGTAGACACATAGGAAAGGACACTGAACCGGGATGTTTATACTGCACTGGGTATTGCTGGTGAGTGCGTCGGCCGCTCTGCTGAACGGTCAGGTTTCCGAGCGCGCCCGCAAACTTCATCAGGACGCCCTCGTCTTCGACGCTCACGTACATATCGGCAATCGGCAATTCTACACCGGCACGGATCTGAGCCAGAGGTATCCGGACGGCCACGTCGATCTTCCCAGGCTGAAGGAAGGGGGGCTGGACGTGATGCTCTTCAGTCTCTCAGTCGGCGAGAGGTACTATCCCGCCCGCCACGAAACGAAACAGACTTTGCGCCTGCTCGATTCGGCGCTGATTCAGATCGAGCGCAATTCGGACAAAATCGAAGTCGCGTTGAACGCCTCCGACGTCGACCGGATCGTCAAACAGAGAAAGATCGCCGCGATTCTCGATCTTGAGGGCTGTTTCGACCTGGACGGCGACCTCGGCGTTCTGCGAAGTCTCTACCGGCTGGGTCTGCGGGCCGCGATGCTTCCCGCTCATAACTGGGCGAACGAGTTCGCCGACTCCTGCTGCGCCCCTCCGAAGTGGGGCGGCATCAACGAGCAAGGCCGCAAGGTGGTGCGTGAGATGAACCGCCTGGGCATGGTGATCAACATCTCGCACGCCTCGGACCAGACCGTCGAGCAGACCGTCGAAGTAAGCTCCCATCCGGTGATAGCCAGTCACCATGGGCTCCGGAGCTTCAATGACATACCGAGGAACATGCCGGACCACGTGCTGAAGAAGCTGGCATCCAAGGGAGGCGTGATCGCGTTTCACATCGGGCACTCGTTCCATTCGAAAGCCTTCTACGACTGGGAGACGAGGCGGCGCGGGAAGGTGTTCTTCGATACCTCGGAGATCGGACAGAAGGAGGCGCGGATGTCGATTGCCGAGCTCGACCGTGTTTCGGCCAAAGCGCTCCCGTCGGTAGGCCCTCAGCCGCCGGATGAGCTCTGGATGTCGGTAGATGACTACCTGAAGGTGGTGGAGCGCGCGATCGCACTGGTGGGCGAGGATCACGTGGCGCTCGGCTCGGACTTCGACGGCAGGGTGGCGCCCCCGCGCGAGATACGCGACGTGCGCGACTATCCGGCGCTGACAGAAGGGATGCTTCGGCGTGGTTGGTCCGAGCAGCGAATCCGCAAGTTTCTGGGGGAAAACCTCATGCGAGTCTTCCGGCAGGTGACGGAGAAGTAACCATGCATACTCTGAAGATCCGCTACGCCTGGCCTGGTATCCTTACTGTCATCGCGCTCACCGGTCTCGCGGCGTTCCTGCTGGTCGGAACGGATGCGGCGAGCGGCCAGATCGGCGAACGCTACCGGACTCCGATCGTCTTCCAACGCGCTCACCTCAACGAGAGCACCGGAAAGGTCGAGCTCCTCGGCAAACTCTGGGTCATGGAGGAGGACGGCTCAAAGCTGAAGCAAATCACCTCCGGGATGACCTACGACGAGCATCCTTCGATGTATTCGGACCAGGAGCATGTCCTGTACTCGGAGTTCGCCGGCAACGCCTTCGACCGATCAAAGGGCGCACGTCTGGTCAAGCTGAATTTCTACACAGGCAAGCGGGAGATCATCGCCGAAGAGAGCGGCTGCGCACTGCACCACGCATCGCTGTCGCCAATGAACGACCGCCTGGTGTACCACCGCGACTGCGGCGAGCGGTTATCGCAGAGAGTCGGCGTGGGACCTGAAAGCCAGGAGGTGACGATGCTCGCCATTAACGCCGTGGCTCTTCCCGACAGCCTCATCTTCATGCACGAGAAGAACCGGACGCACTCGCCACGCGAAGTCTCTCTGGTGCGGATGTACGGCTTCGGCCCGGGTGCCCGGGCAGTGTTCCTGACCGACGAAAACCACCTGCACCGCCGGCCCGCGGTTACGCGGGAAGGTAAATGGCTGGCTTGGCAGACCAATGCAGCGGGGCGCGAGGATGAGATCTTCCTGGCCAAGATCGACGGCTCGGAGGCCCGCAACCTGACAAACGCTAAAGGAAATGACGGACACCCATGGTTTTCGCGCGATGGGAACTGGCTGGTTTTTGAATCGGACCGTACCGGCCAATGGGAGATCTGGCGAATTGATTTGAAAACCCGCGAGCAGAAGCAGCTCACATTCGGCGGCAAGAGATTCCGGAGCACGCGCGCCAGGCTGTGAGTGCGCAAAGAAAGAGAGACGAGTATGGCAACGAAATCCGCAGCACTTTTCGTTTTGAGCATTCTCCTCTGTGGATTGGCCTATGGCCAGGGAACAGGGACGGTCATTGGCTTCGTACAGGACGCCACGGGCGCAGTCGCGCCTTCCGTTGGCATAACGCTGGTGAACCTCGATACCGGCGTGGTGCAGAGCGCAAGCTCGGATGAGCAAGGACGATTCCAATTCCCGCGGGTCGCCGTCGGCAACTACCGGCTCACTGCGGAATTGTCCGGTTTCAACCGGTTCGTGTCGGAGAATTTCAAGCTCGACGTCGATACGACCCGTCGCGTCAACGTCGAGCTGCGCGTCGGCGATGTGACAGAGTCGGTGACCGTAGAGGGATCGGTGCTTCGCGTCGATACGGAGGGCAGCACGCTCCAGGAGACTGTCGACGTCCGACGAGTGGAGGAGCTGCCGCTGAACGGCAGGAACCCGCTCCAACTGCAATTGCTGATTCCGGGAACCAACCTCGGTCCCGGAGTGCCGAATCTTTCGGAGAACCAAGGAGTCTCGGTGAACGGCGCCCGCGCCATTTCGAACAATTACATGTTGGACGGAGGCGACAACAACGATCCGCTCAGCAACTCGGCTGCCGTGGTTCCCAATCCCGATGCCGTTGCCGAATTTACGATCATGACCAACAACTACGACGCCGAATACGGGAGGAACACCGGCGCCGTGATCAACGTCGCAACCAAGTCGGGCACGAACGAGTTTCACGGCAGCCTCTTCGAGTTCCACCGCAACAACATCTTCGATGCCCGGCAGTTCTTTGCGACGCAGCAGGGCAAGCTCATCCGCAACCAGTTCGGTGGATCCGTCGGCGGACCGATCGCCAAGAACCGGACCTTCTTTTTCTTCTCAAACCAGGTGCTCCGCGAAAGGCGGGGCGCAACATTTTCCGGGCTCACGGTCCCGACCGAAGCCGAGCGCGGCGGAGACTTTTCGGCGACAGCGCGCAAACCGCGGGATCCCTCGACCGGTCAGCTCTTTCCGGACGCGCGGATTCCTGCCTCCAGGCTGGATCCCGCCTCACAGAATTTCCTTACGACATTCATCCCGCTCGCCAACGCGCCCAATCAGCTGCACATCTTCAACCGGGTGGACAACACGGATGGCAGTCAATTGATCGGGCGCGTGGACCACGTGCTTTCCGAAAAACACCGGCTGCTCGTCCGCGCGTTTCGCGATACCAGTCTCCAGGAAGGAGAGCGGATCGCGCAGATTCCGAACCTGCTTTCCAAGGTAGACTTCCAAACCATGAACGCCGCCGTGAACCATACGTTCACCCCGGGCGCGAACTTCATGGTGTCTTCGCAGTTTACCTTCGGCAGATCCCTGGTGGATCGCGGGCCCGTGCCGCTCGGCGGCGGCGAGGGCATCAGCTATCGCGACCTCGGCGTAAACACGCCCCGCGCCGCTCCGGAGTCCCAGATCCAGCAATACAAACTGATTCCGCATTACCGCGGCCAAGTCACGGGCTTCTGGAACCTGAACCAGGACAATCTCGTCGAGATCGACCGAAAGACGTTCCAGTACAAGCAGGACGCGAGCCTGATCCTCGGCGGACACACTCTGAAATTCGGTGGCGAGTATCGCGGAACACGGAACGATCGTGTTACGGCTAACGGCGTCGACCCTCAATTCAACTTCACCGGGCAGTTTACGGATAACGCGATGGCTGATTTTCTCATCGGGCGCGCCGCGCGGATGTTGCAGACCTCGCTCCGAATCAATGCCCTTCGCGGGCACGCCTTTGCCATGTACCTGCAGGACAAGTGGCAGGCAACACAGAAGCTGACCATTTCGCTCGGCCTCCGATATGAGCCGTTCATTCCGTTCAACGACGTCAACTTCGAGCCGAGCCAGATCTCGGTCTTCCGTCCGGGCCTGCAGTCGACACTGTTCCCGACGGCGCCTCCTGGTCTGCTCTTCGGAGGCGACCTGAACGGGCAGATTCCGCTCGGCGGTACGCCATCGGACTGGAACAACTTCGCTCCGCGCGTCTCCGTGGCGTGGAGGCCGTTCGCCAGGACGAGCATTCGCGCCGGATACGGAATTTTCTACGAAACGCCGCGGTTCTTCACGCTAAGCAACTTCGTTAACTCTCCGCCATTTGCAATGGAGAACACGCTGAACGACGTCCAGTTCAGCAATCCCTACGCCGGCAGAATCAACCCGTTCCCATTTCCCGGAGCCGCGAACATGTCAAAGGAGGAACTGCGCAACTTCCAGTTCCTCAGGCCGCTGGGGTTCGGGCTATCCATCGAAGACAACTTCGTCGCCGGGTATAACCAGCAGTGGAACTTCAATATCCAGCGCGAGTTCCGGAACATTCTGTTCACGTTGGCCTACGTCGGCGCCAAGGCGACGAAGCTGCCAACCCAGCAGCAACTCAATCCGGCGATCTACCGACCCGGCGCGACGCTAGCGAACATTGACTCGAGGAGAATTTACACAGATTTTCAATCGATTAACAGCTTCAACACGATCGGGTTCTCGAACCACAACTCGGTTCAGTTCACTGTCAACAAGCAGTTCGCCAAAGGGTACACGCTGCTTGCCCACTACACCTTCGGGAGGACGATAGACAATTCGTCCAGTGACGGCCAGGTCCCGTCGCAGAACCCTCTCAATCCGCGGGATGCCAGAGGACTGGCTGACTTTCACCTGAAGCACCGGTTCGTGTCATCGTTTCTCTGGGAGTTGCCGTCGCCGATCCGAAACGGGTTCGGGAAGCACATTCTGGGAGGCTGGCAATTCAACGGCATCGTGACGATACAGAGCGGCAGTCCCTTTGACATCGTCAACGGGCGGGACATCGCATTGTGCGGGTGCGGAACCCAGCGCCCCAATCTGGTCGGGGATCCACATCTGCCCGGGGGAAGAAGCCGGGGCGAGATTATCCAGAGGTACTTCAATCCGGCCGCCTTCGCCCTGCCACCTGCCGGATCAGTCGGCAACGTAGGACGAAACGCAATGATCGGCCCGTCATTCTGGAACGTTGATTCCGCGCTGTTCAAGAACTTCAACTTTACGGAATCCATCAAGCTCTCATTTCGAGCCGAGACTTTCAACACTTTGAACCATGCGAATCTCTTCAACCCGTCCGCGAATATCAGCGCAGCGCGGGTCGGTGAAATTCTCAATGCGAGCGACGCGCGCATCATTCAGCTCGGCATGAGGCTGACCTTTTAGCGACCGACCATTCCGCCCCAGAACTCTGTCGGGAGAGGAGCCGGAACGCCACCGGCTTTTCTCCCGCGCTGTGCGACGCCAAGCGTGCTGCACCCGCAACCTCATGGACGGCGCACCGGATCCGCGGCGGGTGGAAGATGCCGCCGCCGCCCACGCCACAGTAGTGAAGCGAGGCGCTTGTCAGCACCGCGCCAGTACGATCAAAGAGAATGGCGGACACCCGTGAGCGAGCAGAAGCAGTTCACATCGGGAGGCAGAGTGTTCCGGCAGAGACTCGGAGAGCCGGACCGGACTCCGCCGGTGCATTACACCGGGATGCCGTAGCTCTTCTCCCACTCGTCCGTCCAAGGGACGACACCGCAGCGCTCGGCCCAGGCCCGATAGAGCCGATCAAGCCGCGCGACCACGGCTGGATTCCGCGACGCGGCGTCCGTGGTTTCACACCGGTCAGCCTCCAGGTCATAGAGCGACCACGATTCGCCATGCCCGGCCACCAGCTTCCATTCGCCTTGCCGGATCGCGCGGTTCCCTTCGTGCTCCCAAAACAGCGCCTCCTGGCCCTGCCGTTTGCGGCCTTCCAACACAGGGAGCAGGCTCCTGCCTTCGAGCGGAACGATCCGCTCGCCGCGATGTTCGGCGGGGTAGCGGATCCCCGCAACGTCGAGGCAGGTCGCCATAACATCGATGAAGTGCCCGACCGAGTGCGTGATGCCGCCTCCTTTGCGGATGCGGTCCGGCCAGTGCGCGATCAGCGGCGTCGCTATGCCACCCTCGTGCGCCCAGTGTTTGAAGAGCCGGAAGGGGGTGTTGCTGGCGTTCGCCCACGGGAGTCCGTAGGTTCCAAAGTAGCGCGGCCGGCCCGGGGCGTCGCCGGCGGGTCCGGGGTCTTTATGCTCAGCGCAGCCGCCGTTGTCTGAGACGAACAGCACCAGAGTGTTCGATTCGCAACCGAGCACACGCAGCTTCTCTAAAATCCGTCCGATCCCCTGGTCCATCCGATCGACTTGCGCCGCGTAGACCGCCATTTTAAGGTCCCAAAGCTCCTTGTCGCCGGCGTCCTGCCATGCAGGGGCGTCGGGATGGCGCGGACTGAGGCTCCATCGTCTCTGGACGAGGCCCATCTCGACCATGCGGCCGTGGCGGCGCTGCCGGATCTCGTCCCCGCCGACAGCGTAGCGGCCCTTGTATTTCTCGATGTCCTCGGGAAGCGCGTGCAGCGGGAAGTACGGTGCGGTGTAGGCAGCATAGAGGAAGAAGGGTTTTGCTTTGGCTGCATGGCGGTCGAGCAGTCCGACGGAGTGATCGGTGATCGCATCCGTCATGTAGAAGTCCCATTCCGGCGTGGGAAGCCGCTTGTCGTTGACGACGAGGTCTGGAGGGTGGAAGTAGTTCCGGCCACCTTCAAGGCTCACGAAGGAATCGTCGAAACCGCGATCCACGGGCAACTGTCCGGCCGCGCCGCCGAGGTGCCACTTGCCCGACATCAGCGTGGTGTAGCCGCCCGCGCGCAGCGCCTCAGCGATGGTCACGCATTGCCCTCCAATATGGCCCTTATACGAAGGGAGCCCGAAATCGCGCGACATGTGACCGATACCGGTCTGGTGCGGATAGAGCCCGGTCATCAGGGCCGCGCGCGAAGGGCAGCATCTGGCGGCGTTGTAGAACTGCATAAATCGGAGTCCACCGGCGGCAAGGCGATCGAGGTTCGGGGTGGCGATCTCCGAACCGTAACAGCCGAGATCGGAATAGCCGAGATCGTCGGCCATGATGAGGACGATGTTCGGCTGTGTGGCGGCGACGGCGCCCAAGGACCACAACGCCGGGCCCACACCGGCGGCCGCCCCCAACGTCGTCCGCACGAACGCGCGGCGTGTAGTGCTCACTCTGCTCTCTCCCGTGTGTCAGTCCGCGGCGCTGGCGGCGCCGCTCGCTTCCGGTGCTCTCCCGAACCATCGACCGAACATCGACTGTACCTGCATCGTGAGGTTGAAAACCGCCGGCACGACGAACAGGGTGAAGACTGTCGAAAGGATCAGGCCGCCGACCACCACGCTGCCCACGCCCCGGTAAAGCTCCGATCCGGGACCGGGGAACAGCACCAACGGCAGCATACCAAAGACGCTCGTCAAGACGCTCATGAAGATCGGGCGGACACGCGTCGAGGTCGCCTCGCGCGTAGCCTCACGAGCGGACAGGCCCTCCTGGCGGATGTGTATGAGCGCCTGGTGAACGATCAGGATCGCGTTGTTCACCACAGTCCCCACCAGGATGAAGAACCCGAGCATCGTGAGGACATCCAACGGCTGGTAGGAGTAACGGTTCACTACGGCCAGACCCAGGAATCCCCCAAGCGTCGCCAGTGGAACGCTGAAGAGAATGACGAAGGGATAGACAAAGCTCTCGAACAGCGCCGACATCAGCAGGTACGTAATCACCAGGGCCAGCAGGAAGTTCGAGCGCAGCGCCTCCCACGTCTGCGTCAGCTTGTCGGCCGACCCGCTCAGGGTGACGCGATAGACACCTGAGATGATTCCCTCCTGCTGGAGCGGCTGGATCACCTTGTCGCGGATCCCATCCATAACGGCCTCCAGCGGCATCTGCTGCGGCGGCACGACGCGAATCCCGACGACCCGCTGGCGTTCGCGGTGCGAAATCTGCACCGGTCCGCTCGCGAGCCGAATGTCCGCGACCGAGCCGACCGGCACAATACGGCCGGTGGAGGTGACGACCGGAAGTTCCCTGATCAGGTGGGTGCGATGCGAATACTCGCCGTTGCCGACGATTTTGAGATCGATGCGTTTTCCCTCCCATTGGTAGTCGGTTGCCTTGACACCATCGATCAGGGCGCTGACCATGAAGCCGAGGTCGCGCGAAGAGACTCCGGCTTCGGCGGCGCGCTTGCGGTCCGGAATCACCTGGACTTCCGGCACGCCCGCATCGATGCTGCCCGCCGGCGCTGCCTGGGCGCCGGGTATCGCCTGGCCGATGCGCGCCATCACCTCGGCGCCGATGCTCCGCAGCCGGTCGAAATCCGGTCCCGCAATATTCACCTGAATGTCGCCGCCCGTCGGGCCGACCTGGAAAATGCTCGCCTGTCGAAAGGCGCCGATGGCGCCGGGCATCTCGCGGACCGGCTTCTGGAACTCAGGCACCAATTCGCCGGCGCGGACCGGATCGCGCGCCCTGCCGCCGAGGAAGGCGCTTCCGTTGTTGGCGACGAAGAAAGGAAAGTTGACGCCGCCGCCGGGCAGATGCGCCGAGGCGTCGGGCGGCGTATTCCACAGATGTCCGATCTCCCGGTCGAAAACTCCTTTGAGCGCCATGACCTCCTCGTAGTGGTAGCCCGGCGGCGCGATCAATTGCCCGAAGACGAAGTTGCGATTGCCCGTGGGAAGATACTCCACCTTCGGCATCAGCGAGAGGCTCAACCCGATCGAGACCGTCGCCAACAGAGCAGCCACCGCGAGAGAGCGCCATGCGCGCCCGCAAATCCAATAGACCGCTGCCGCAATAAACTTACCGAAGTACCCACCCACGGCCGCCATCGGCGCGGTCAATCGGGTGAACAGTCCCGGCCGGCTCGGGTCTTCGACGCGCATGTAGCGGGCCGAGAGCGACGGTATGACCGTGATGGAGACCAGCAGACTCAGTCCCACCGCACAACTGATCGCGATGGCGATGTCACGGAAGAGTTGGCCCGCCTCTTCCTGAACAAAGACGATCGGGACGAAGACCGCGACCGTCGTCAGGGTGCTCGCCAGCACCGCGCCCCAGACCTCGGAGACACCGTCGTAAGCGGCCTGGAATGCCTTTTTTCCAAGCTGGCGGTGCCGGTAAATGTTCTCCAGCGTGACGATGCAGTTGTCCACCACCATGCCGACCGCGAAAGCCAGGCCGGCCAGGCTGATCACGTTGAGCGAACGGTCAAGCCAGAACATCATCAGGAACGCGCCCATCACGGAGATCGGCATCGCCACCGCGACGATCAGTGTGCTCGGCAGGCTGCGGAGGAACAGGAACAGCACCAGTCCTGCCAGCATGCCTCCGTACACCAGGCTCTCCCGCACCAGATCGATGGCGCTGACGATGTAGTCGGTCTCGTCGTAGAACTGCACCAGTTCGAGGCCGTGCGGCGCCAGCAGATCGCGATTCAAGCGCGCCGCCGCTTCTTTCAGCCCTTCCATCACGACCAGAGTGTTGGCGCCGGTGGTCTTCGAGATGTTCACGGCCAATCCGGGTTCGTCGTCCATCCTGGCGGCGCCGGTAGCTTTCCGGAGCGCCAGTGTGGCGTGGCCTACGTCGCGCGCGTAGACGGGGATGCCATCGCGGATGCCGATAACGATGTTCTCAATCTCCTCGGGCGAAGAGTACTCCGAGACCGTTCGGACCACGTAACGATTCTTGCCCTCGATGAAATCGCCGCCGCTGAAGTTGCTGTTCTCTCGCTGCAGTGAGGCGGCGAGTTGCGTGATCGAGATACGCCTCGCCGCCAGCTTCGCCGGATCGACGACAAAGTGCATCTCGTGCGCCCGTCCTCCGAAAAGCCGTGCCTGGCCGACGCCGGCGACACGTTCGAACTCGGGACGGATGAAGTCATCGGCGAAATCTAACAGTCCATCGATTCGGCCCTCATACGGCTTGGCTCCGCCTGCGCGGAGGTGGAACCATGCGATCGCTGTCATCTCCGAGCCGGCCGTCCGGATCACCGGCTTCAGTGCATCGTCAGGATAGCGAGGCACCTGCTCGAGGCGGTTCGCTACGGCCAGCATCGCCTCCTGCATGTCGGTGCCGACCTGGAACATCAGGCTAATCTGCCCCTGTCCCTGACTGCTGACGCTTTCCATCTCGTCCAGGTTCTCGATGCTCTTGAGTTGCTCCTCCTGCTCCTGTACGATCTGGCGCTCGACCTCCTGCGGGCTCGCTCCCGGCCACATGGTTGTGACTGAGATGACGCCGCGGTCGACCGTGGGAGTCAACTGCACGGGAATTCGAAACAGCGCCAGTGCGCCGAAGAGCACAAGTAGAATGACCGCGACAGCCGTAGTGACCGGGAAGCGGATTGAGGAGTCGATCATCTTCATGACTTCCTCACTCGCTCGCTTCGGGCCGCACTGTCTGGCCGGTGCGCAACCGCTCATTGCCGCGCGTCACGACGCGATCTCCAGGGCGGATCGCGCCGAGCACCTCGATCCAGTCTCCGGATCCCTCTCCAACCCGAACCGAATGCGGCGTCACCGCATTGTTCTCGTCGATCACGAAGACGGTCTTGCGCTCGCCGTCGACAACCACCGCGTCTTTCGGGACGATCACGGCCGTGCGAGACTGCGCGGCCCCGAGCGTGACTGCCGCGGTCATGCCGGCACCGAAGCGCCGATCGCCTTTGGGCAGCGCGATTCGCACGGGGAAGCTGCGCGTATCCAGATCCGCGTTCGGGATAATTGCGGTGATCGCCGCCTTCAACTCCACACCTGGGAGCGCATCGAAGCCGACCCGCGCGACCGAGCCGATGCGGAACTTCGGCAGCTCCGACTCGGGAACATACACTGCGACGTGCAGCTCGTCGAGAGAGATGAGGTCGGCAACCGGGTCGCCTACCTTGAGCCACTGCCCGATTTCGGTGCGGCGTTTCGCGATGACGCCTCGAAACGGCGAGATGATCGTGCAAAGCTCCAGGTCGCGCTCGTAGGAGAGCAGTTCCGCATCGAGCGTTTCGATTCGCGCTTCCGATGCTTCGGATTCTTCCAGCGCGGTGTCCAGATCCTGACGACTGATGACTCCGGATGCGGCAAGCTCCCGCGCGCGTTCCAGTTTGCGGTTGGCCGCCCGAAGCCGAACCTCCGCCTCCCTGCGTTGCGCGCGAACGGCGTCGATGCGTAACTCGATTGTTCGCCGGTCGAGTTCAGCCAGCACCTGGCCCTGCTCCACGAGATCGCCCTCCTCGACTGGCACCTTTAGCACCACGCCGGGATACGCCGCAGCAACCTGGCTGAGCCGGGCCGACTCAACGGTGCCCGGAAGCCGAAGGCTCGACTTCACGGTATGACTTCGGGCCAGCGCGAATCGAACCGGAGGCGGCGGCGCGTTACGAGGTTGAGCAGCAAGCTCGTCGATCGAGACATACAACAGCGCAAACACGAATAGGACAAATGAGAAAATTTTCACAAATCCACCGCAAACCGCAGCGGGTTTGCCCTTCAATGACGATCTCGGACTGGTTACAAGCGAGGTCTTCCCAGTATACTGCGAAAAACGCACATGAATCCCACACGTATTGCCCGTCGCACATTCCTTACCGCCGCCGGAATGGCTCCGGCGATTCTGCGCGGCCAATCCCGCCGGCCCAATGTTCTCTTTCTCCTCACCGATGATCAGCGGGCCGACACAATCAACGCGCTGGGAAACCCGGCAATCGTGACGCCGCACCTCGACGCCCTCGCGAAACGGTCAATGGTCTTCCGCAACGCCTACTGTCTCGGCGGCAACTCGGCGGCCGTCTGCACACCGAGCCGGAACATGATTCTGAGCGGACGGGTTTTCACGCGCTATGACGGCCAAGCGTCGGGTGACGATCCCAACTTCCCAGACTCGATGCGCGAAGCCGGCTACGAAACGTATCATCAGGGCAAGCGAGGTAACTCGGCAGTCCAGATTCAGGCGAGATTCGAAGTGAATAGCTACCTGTCAGACGATGGTGCTTCGCGGACAGCGGGCGCGCCGGGTCATGAGATTACCGAGAATGCCATCCGATTTCTTCGCGAGCGCAACACCGACCGGCCCTTCTTCATGTACCTCGCCTTCGAGACCCCGCATGATCCGCGAGTCCCACGCCCCGAAGACGCGGCACTCTATGCCAATCGCGACCTTCCTCTGCCGCGTAATTTCCTTCCGCTCCACCCGTTCGACAACGGCGAGATGGAGGTGCGGGATGAGTTGCTCGCCCCATGGCCGCGAACGCCAGACGAGATCCGACGCCACCTGCGCGAGTACTACGCGGTGATCACAGGGCTTGATGCCCAGATCGGCAGGCTCCTGGAAACACTCAGGACGAGGCCGGAGTATGAGAACACCATCGTGGTTTTCTCTTCGGACCAGGGACTCGCCGTAGGCAGCCATGGACTGATGGGCAAGCAGAGCCTCTACGACCACAGCATGAAAGCGCCACTGCTGGTTTCCGGTCCCGGCATCCGGCCCGGCAGAACCGACGCACTGGTCTATCTGATGGACATCTACCCGACGATCCTCGACCGAATCGGCGCGCCCATACCCGAAGGACTCGACGGGGTGAGCTTCCGGGCCGCGCTCGAAGGCCGCTCCCGTCGCGCACGTCCGGAGCTCTACCTGGCCTATCGCGCCGTGCAGCGGGCTGTGCGCGATGAGCGCTACAAGCTGATCGTCTATCCGGACATTCACCGGCACCAGCTCTTCGACCTGGCCTCGGACCCGGACGAGATACGGGACCTCGCAACCAACCCGCGCCAGTCCGGACGCATCGAGTCGATGATGGGCCGCCTCGAATCCTTGCAGCGGCAGTTCGGGGATGCACTTCCTTTGCGGGCGGCCGAAGCCAAGCCGCAAGCATGGTCCCCTCCGACGGGCGAAGCATTGGATAAGGTCCGCGCCAAGTGGAAGATGGCGCCCCTGTCCACGCCACGGCAGTAAAGGGAGGCGCTATTCGGCACTGTATCAGTATGGTTTAATGGCAGCAAGTCTATGATCGTTCGAGCGCTGTTCCTACCGCTGCTTGTGTTCACAGCCTGGGCCGCCGAGGGCGTCGATGTGATCGCCACCAAGTGCCAGGGCTGCCATGGTGCAAAGGTCCAGATGGGCGGCGTCCGGCTGACCTCCTCTCAGGAGGTTCTGCAGAACCGGGACCGCATCCTCGCTGCAATCGCTTACGACGGCAAGGTGAAGATGCCGCCTACCGGTCGGCTGACCTCCGATGAGTCAGCGGCACTACGCGACTGGATTTCGGCGGGCGCGCACTGGGGCGGGACCGCGCAGCCGGCCGAGGCGCCGACCTGGTGGGCTTTCCGGAAGCCCGAACGCCCGGCGGTTCCCAACATCGAGGATGCCTGGATTCGGAACGACATCGACCGGTTTGTCCTGGCGACGCTCCGGCAGAAAGGGCTTGCACCGGCGCCCGAAGCCGACCGCGCGACCCTGATCCGCCGTGTGACCTACACGCTCCACGGCCTGCCGCCAACCTATGAGGAGATTCAGGAATTCGTGAACGACTCGCGGCCGAATGCCTACGACCGGCTGATCGAGCGCCTGCTGGCCTCGGAGCGCTATGGCGAGAAGTGGGCCAAGCACTGGCTCGACCTGGTGCGATACGGCGACACTTCGGGGTTCGAGCAGGACCCCTACATGCTGTACGCGTGGCGCTACCGCGACTACGTCATCGAAGCGTTCAACTCCGATAAGCCGTACGACCGCTTCATCAAAGAGCAGATCGCCGGCGACGAGATCTACCCCGAGGAGCCGGAATCGCAGCAGGGAACCGGCTATTACACCGTCGGCACCAACCGCGACATGCTCTACAAGGTGGAGGACATCAACAAGATCGAAACCCTCACCGACTGGGTGGATACAACGTCGTCCGTCTTCCTCGGCCTCAGCGCGGGGTGCGCCCGCTGCCACGACCACAAGTTCGATCCGATTCCGCAGCGCGACTACTACCGCATGCAGGCGATTTTCGCCCACACCTCAAAGAGCCGCGTCTTCCTCCACTACAACAACGCGCGCGGCTACGACTTGCAGGAGAACACCAGGACCTTCCGGCTCTTCGAGATCGGAGCGCAGTTAAGCGATCTGCTCGGGCCGCACCGCGATACGATTCGAAACGCCCGGCTCGAAAAACTCGGACCAACGGTCGTCGAGGCCTTCGCGACTCCCGACGACAGGAAGACACCCGAGCAGAAGGCGATCTTCGAGCGGCACAGGCGCGAGGTGGAGCCCTCGGACGACGAGGTCATCGCACGCCTCTCGAAGGACGAACTCGAAAAGCTGCACCAGATCGAGCGGCGCCTCGTCGGGATGTATAAGACCTACGCGCCCGGACCCTTTGCACCCGGCGTCATCGATGCGGGACGCGATGCTCCCCGGACATTCCTGCCGGCCAAGGGCGGCGACGTCGAGGTGAAGCCCGGCTTCTTGACCGCGCTCGGCGGCGGTGAAATTCCGGACCCGCCGTTGAGCGCCGAAACAAGCTACCGGCGCAAGGCACTTGCCGAATGGATTGCCACGAGCGACAATCCCCTCACCGCCCGCGTAATGGTGAATCGCATCTGGCAGTTTCACTTTGGACGGGGACTTGTCGATACGCCGAACGATTTCGGCACGCGTTCCTCGGCGCCCTCCCATCCGGAATTGCTCGACTGGCTGGCGACCGAGTTCGTCGCGCGCAACTGGTCGCTGAAGGAGATGCACCGTCTGATGCTGACCTCGGCGGCATTCCGGCAGGCGACGCGGCCGTCACCCAAGGCGCTCGAATCCGATCCCGAGAATGCCTGGCTTTCGCACTTCACCCGGCGGCGGCTGGAGGCCGAGGAGGTTCGCGACGCCGTGCTGCAAGCCGCCGGATCGCTGAATCTCAAGATGGGCGGCCGCCCCGTGGTGCCCGCGCTTGAGACCGAGGAGCTGTACGGAATGAGCCAGCCGCTCTCGAGCGCCTGGATCGTGACGGCGGATACGCGCGAGCATGACCGCCGCTCGATCTATATGATCTCACGCCGCAACTTCCGCATTCCGCTTCTCGAAGCCTTCGACCGGCCGGAGGGCGTACTGCCCTGCCCGCGCAGGGAGTCCTCGACGACCGCGCCGCAGTCACTGTCGCTGCTGAACGGTGCATTCACGATGACCCAGGCGCAGCGTCTGGCCGCTAAGATCGAGAGCGCATCGGACCCGGTGGCCGCCGCCTGGCGGAGCGTGCTCGGCAGGGAGCCGGCCGAATCCGAATCGCAGGCGGCGCGGCAGTTCGTCGAGAAGCAGACCGCACAATTGAGCTCGCGCACGGCTGCCTTGGCCGAGTTGGCGCGGAGCTTGTTCAACATCAACGAATTCCTGTACGTCGAATAGAGGAGAGCATCATGATTACCCGCCGCGACGCGATACTCCAGGCCGGCAAGGGATTCGGAGCCCTGGCCCTCTCTTCCCTGCTCCGCGGCGCCGAGCCGACCGGCCGCGCCAAAAGCGTAATCCACATCTTCAATCACGGCGGCGTGAGCCACGTCGATACGTTCGACCCCAAGCCCACGCTGAAGCGCCTCAGCGGCGACACCGTGCCGGCGAGCTTCGCCGAAGGACTGAAGACGTCGCGCATCGATTTCCGGAAGGCCCTGATGCTCGGCTCGCCGTGGAAGTTCAACCACTGCGGACAATCGGGACTGGAAATCTCGGAGCTGTTTCCGCATCTGAGCCGCCACGCCGATGACCTCGCGGTCATCCGTTCCTGCCACGGCGACGCTTTCGATCACGCGCCGGCGATGTTTCTGCGCTGTACCGGATCGCAGTTCCCCGGACGCCCGTCGCTGGGGGCGTGGGTTGTATACGGGCTCGGAAGCGAGAACAAGAATCTTCCAGCCTTCGTCGTGATGTCCGATGGCGCGATGAAGTCCGGTGCTGGTGCCTACGGTTCCGGCTATCTTCCGGCCATGTACCAGGGAACGGTCTTCCGGGCCGGCCAGAGCCCGGTTCTCAATCTGAAAACGCCCGAGGGCGTCACGCCCGAAGCGCAGAAGACGACGCTCGATTTCATCGACGACCTGAACCGGCGGCACTTCGCGCGCCGCGAGGAGGACTCGACGCTGGAGGCGCGGATCAAGTCCTATGAGCTCGCCTTCCGCATGCAGGCCGAGGCGCCGGATGTCGTCGATCTCAACATGGAGTCCGAAGCGACGAAGAAGCTCTATGGCATTGGCGAGCCTATGACGGACGATTTCGGCCGCAAGTGTCTGCTGGCACGGCGGCTGGTCGAGCGCGGCGTCCGCTTCGTCGAGCTGTTCTTCGGAACCAACCTCGGCGACGATTGGGATGACGCGCACAACGACCTGCTCGGCTCACACATCAAAATGGCGAAGAAGTCCGAGCAGCCGATCGCGGCCCTGCTACAGGATCTGAAGGCGCGCGGCCTGCTCGATTCGACGCTGGTGATCTGGAACAGCGAGTTCGGCCGCACGCCGCTCGCCGAGGGCAAGAACGGACGCGACCACCATCCGTATGGATTCTCGATGTGGATGGCGGGCGCAGGCATTCAGGGAGGTCGCGCCCTGGGCGCCACCGACGAATTCGGCCTGCGTGCCGTCGAGCAGCCCAAGACGATTTACGACATCCATGCGACCACGCTGCGCCTGATGGGAATCGATCACACCAAGCTGACCTACCGCTACCAGAGCCGGGACCAGCGGCTGACCGACGTTCACGGCGAAGGCGAGTTTACGGACTGGCTTCTGAAGCGGGCGTAGCGGCGGCCTTCACCACGCCCGTGCTCCCCGCTCAGTATCCCTTCTGCTTGTCAACGACGTTTAGCAGGGGCTGGCCGTCGGCGAAGCGCCGGATGTTCTCTTTGATCGTTCCGAACATTCGGGCCCGATCTTTGTCCGAGCGTCCGGCGATGTGCGGCGTGATGATCGCGTTATTGAACTTCCAGAGCGGGTGCCCCTGGGGCAAGGGCTCCGGATCGGTGACGTCCACGCCCGCGCCGGCGAGGCGCCGTTCGTCGAGCGCCTTCACCAGGGCATTCATATCGTAGAGTCCGCCGCGGCTCACGGCGACGAAGTACGAGTCTTTCTTCATCAGGTCGAACTGCCGGGGCCCCATCATCTTGTCGCTTTCCGGCGTATGGGGCGCCGAAACGAAGACGACATCGGCCTGCGGCAGGACTTCGTCCAGCTGATCCGGTTTCACCACTCGCTTCAGGAACGGCATGTAGGGAATGTCTTCCGGATCGACGCCGATCACCTCCATGCCGTGCGCCCAGGCCCGCACCGCGATCTGCGTCCCGATCCCGCCGACACCGACCACCACGGCCGTGCGGCCGTTCAGTTCGATGCCGCCGTAGGGGCGCGGTTGCCAGAGCTCCTTCTGGCGATGCTCCATGAAGATGTGGAGGCCGCGCGAGAGCGTCAGCAGCATCGCCATGGCGTGGTCGGCGATCTCAGGCCCTTGGACAATCTGGTTATTGGTAAGGATGATGTTGCTGTCGCGCAAATCATTCCCGCCGGAACGGTGCAGCACCCGCTCGACGCCCGCGCTCATGGTCTGGACCCACTTCAGGTTCTTAGCGAGCCGCACCTGGTCAGGCTTGATCTCGCCGATGAAGGCATCGGCGTCCGCCAGTTCCTTATTCACCTCGGTGGCCGGAACAGAAACGATCCGGACCTTCGAGGAAGCGCTCTGCAGATCCTTCAACACAGCCGGATCCATATTCACGGTGACGATCTTCTTGGTTTGCGCGATGAGCGGGAGGGTGCAAATCGCGAGAGTGATTGCTAGACGACCTGGTTTCATTTCCACCTCTGAAGGGCGATTCTATCCCAGTCGATCACGGCTTGGGAAGCGATAGGCTGCGGCGGCGTTTCTCCAGAAGAACTTCTCGGAGACCGTCCGGCCCTTCTCCGTAACGTATTCCCGCACCAGATTGAGGACCTGCGGATAGGGCTTCCAGTTGTCGCTGTTTGGCCAGTCGCTGCCGAACAGCAGTTGGTCTTCTCCGAAGATCTCCCAGATCTCGTCGAGCCTGGGACGGTAGAAGTCGAGATCCTCGGGAATGTGGCCGTCGACCCGGCGGAAGACCTCCGAGACCTTCACATAAACGTGCTTGCGGCCGGCGAGCTCACGCAGGGTAGAGAGATAGGTCTGGCGGCCGGCGTCGGCGGCGGGCGGCTCAAACTGTGGGAGGTGGTCGATGATGACCCGGAGTTCGGGCACGTGATCCGTAATGCGCACGACGGCGTCGAGCAGCGGAAGGCTCTGGTTCGCCGTATCGAGGCTCATTCCGGCGTTGGCGAGTAGCTTCAAGTTGGCAAGGAAAACCGGGCTTCCGTACTCTTCCGCGAGGTTCCGCCCCCAGAGCAGTCCGTATCGGATTCCGAGAAAGAGCGGGTGTTTACGGAAGCGGTCGAGCTGCTCGCCGAATTCCGGCTTGCCTAATTCGAGGAAGCCGACCACCCCGACCATGAACGGATCCTTTTCGGCGACGTTCAGAACCCATTGGTTATCCTCGATCCACGGGCTGGCTTCGACCTTGATCGCACCGACGACCCCGAGCGGCTCGGCGATGGCGCGGAGGCGTTCCGGCAGCGCCGGCTTGTAGAGAACCGTATTGGTCGGCGGCGGCCAGGGCACGCCTTGGGGGCGTGTCGGATCAAACAGGTGGACGTGCGTGTCGATGATCGGAATTGGCGCGGGAGTCTGCGAGCAGTTCGTCTGGCCGGCCAGGGCCGCGCCGGCGGTGAGGGCAAGAAAGTCTCTTCGGTTCACGGCATCTATTCTCTTACGGCGAATTTCATGGCGGTCAACCAGTCGTCGAACCGGGCCAGCCAGCTGCGGACCGGGCCGGAGGTGGCTTCGCGGTAGCCGAATCCGTGGCCGACGCCGGCGTATACATGCAGTTCCGCCGAGGCGCCGGCGCGCTTCAGTGCGAGGTAGAGTTCGGGCAATCCCTGCGAGATATTCTGGCGGTCGTTTTCGCCGCAGACCAGGAAGGCCGGTGGCGTCTCCTTGGAGAGTTCCATGTCGCGCGGAATGGCCGGATAGACGAGCACCTGAAAGGCCGGGCGGGAGCTGAGCCGGTCGATGGGGTCGGCCGCGGCGGGGTTGCCCGGATCATGCCGGACAGCGGCGAGCGCGGCGAGTTCCCCGCCCGCGGAGAAGCCCATGACGCCGATGCGGTCGGGATGGATGCCCCACTCGGAGGCGCGGCTCCGGACCAGGCGGATGGCGCGGAGGGTGTCGGCGAGCGAGTGGCCCTCGATGGTGTAGGTGGATTCCTTTTCGCGCGCGAGCCGATATTTCAGGACGAGGCCGGCGACGCCCCGGGCACTGAGCCATCTGGCGACGTTGTGGCCTTCGTGGTCGCTCCAGAGTTCACGGTGTCCGCCGCCGGGAGCGATGACGACTGCTGCGCCGGTCGCGGCGCTCTTTTCGGGCAGATAGACGGTGAGGGAGGGTTTTTGGACGTTCGAGATGACGCGGTCGCCAGCGGGCGCGATTCGGACCGACTCTTCACCGCTTTTCCCCTCGGATCCGGGCGCCCCACCAGGCCACAGCAGGACGGTTTGAGGTTCGGCGCCCGCGAGCGCGAATGAGGCGGCGGCCAGAAGCGCGGCGGCGCGGAATTGCAGTGGTCTGGGCATCGTACCGGGATGATATCACAGGGTTTGGAGTTCCCGACGCGTTTGGTTGACAGAGAGACGCGGGTTTGTTGTAATGAATCTCAGATCACCTGCGCGTTGCTCCTCAGTAGCTCAACGGTAGAGCATTCGGCTGTTAACCGAAGGGTTGTAGGTTCGAATCCTACCTGAGGAGCCAAACCTTCCCCCCGCAACGTTTCCCCCGCAGTTTGTTGACGGCGTGGCTCCGTCTCCAAGTCCCCATTGGGCCGTGGTTTCGCGCGTTCCGGGTCTCTCCGTTTGTCTCCCGTTTCCCGCTTGGAGCGCCAACCCTGCGCCCGGAAACGCCCCCCGAAAGCCCTTTTCTCCCGTTCTCCGGCCCAAACCTGGAATTGGTTAACACCATCGCGGGGTTGTCCAACCCCAGGCCGGACGTTCCGAAACCGAGCCGTTGGTAATTGGGAGCGTCCAGACCCGAGTCATCGCCACTGCAGCACAATGGCCGCCGAGCGGGGACACCCGCGCCGTCCCAGCCATCCCTGCCTCACGCTCGCCTCATCGTCACGTCGCGCGCTCGATTCGTCTCAAAGTCGGTCACCATCCACACTGACTGAATGGACCGTGCCCCCGGGGCATACCTGATCGACGGCAACCCCGTCTGATGTGGCGTGTAGAAAACAACAGACGCATCATGGGAGGCATGTGAGGCTTGACACGTTCCCCCCCGGGGGGGGGTAAAATTTCGAAATAGCGGAGGTTTGTGATGGAAAGTCAGAAACATTACACTTTCAAATATCCTCGTCACCTGACCCTGGCCGTGCGGTTGTGCTTCTTTCTTGTGGCAGGCGTCGGGTGGGCCGGGATCTCTCCGACTGCGGTTGAATTGAACTTGAGCGCCTTTCCGATCGACATGTATAACACCCCGAATTCGGGAGGGCTCATCCGGGGCTGCTCTTCATCCATCACGGTTCGGCAGTGCGTCCAACAGTTATTTCAAACGCGAGCGAACAATTGGCGGGCTCAGGGCGTATCCGGTGTCCGCTTCTTCTTCACCCTTGCCAACGGCTACTATAGCGATCCCTTTGACGCTTATGGCAACGTGAAGTCATCGTGGTCTCAGAACCTGCTTGACTTCTTCAACGACCTGCGCTCCTACGGAATAACGAAGGTTACGCCGACACCAGTGTTGGATACGTGGTCCGGTCCTCCGTCGGTGATGCAGACGATCAACGTGATTACCTGTGGCGTCTCGAAGAATATGAATTTCGTCCCCTGGCTGCCATATGGTCTTGATCCTCTCGACAGCAACTTTCCTGACCGCACTTGCGGAAACAATAGCTATTTCAACGCAGCAGCAAATCCTCTATTTTGGGGGTGGTCGAGGTTCTTTAATCTGATTAACACCGTCCTCAGCCGCGCTTCACAGGCCCAGTTGTCCGTAATCGACATGGACTATTTTCAGGAGACCAATATGGCGGACTTCACTGTGATGGCGCGTTTCATCTACGACAACAAAGCCAATGTGGACGTCTTGAGCGAACTGCGCAGTAGGATGAGTTGGAACTACTTCCAGTCGACGGACGTGGCGCCTTCGGCCAACATTCCGCCGACCCCGACACCGGCGTGGGGCAATTGCGGCTCCTATTATGGAGATTCGGCTTTGTTGCTTACACTGACCGCGCAGACCGCAGCGATTGCCGGGCCGTGGTCGGCCATCGGCGTCCCACCCCATCACATAGATTTCGGTCAGTTGAGGTGCTATTCTTCCGGCGATTCCTATCCAGAACCTCTCATCTCCCTTCCAGTGTGGCACTCACAACCAACTGTCACCGACATCCACTCACAAAAGTATTACGCTTCGGACTCAGACACATCTGCGTATGCAAACTCCTTTTATTCGTCCGTGTGGTCGTTCCTGCAATATCGTGGCTTGACCGGCAACGATGTAGTGTTCGGCGAGACGAATCCGGTGGCCTGCGAGGGTTACACCGCCCAGTCTGCGGCGGCCATGCTCAACGGATACAAAGCCAGTACGTTGTATGCGAACGCAGCATCCCGGGTGGTGATGCGTCCCTGGCATCGAACGGAGTCGGGCTTTGCTTGTGTGGATAGCCCGCACACCCTAAATCCGCCGTATGATCCGTTTAATCCGTAGAGGTTGTGAGGAAAATGATATGCGTACGCTGATAACGACATTCTGTTCGCTGATCACTGTTTGTGGCGTTGCCAGCTCACAGCAAACCGCAGGGATGATTGTCGGTACGGTTGTCGACGACGACGGTCGGGCCGTCGCCGGCGCCATCGTTCGGTTTGCCAAACTGGCAGAGTATTCGCGGGACAATCAAGGCAAGGCCAGACTCGCGGATGTCGGATTCCAGGGCAGCGTGAAGACCAGCGAAGACGGGACATTCCGCATTCTCGGCCTTCCGAGCGGACGTTATAAGGTCTGCGCCTACGACTCCGCGTCCAAAGGCCTGACGGGGTGTGCGTGGGAGCCTTCTCCAGTCGTTGGGGTTGGACTTGGCGAGGTTGTAAGCGGAATCCGGCTAAGTGTGTTTGAGAGTGTTTGCGCTTGCCCCCTCGCGCGATACAAACAGTTAAGACACAGTTTGCCATTCGATGATAATCCGTGGCGCCCGCGAGCACCAGCCTTTTATGCTGAGAGTGCCGGTGAAGCGGAGACGGGCTCTGGTGGCGACCAACCCGATCAAGGAATAGCCGGTCAGAACTCATCGACAACGATGGGAAAGGCGTGCCCCTCCCGTCGCGTCTTATCGCTCGGCCCGGACCCGACCAACGGGAGGCGGTGTTCCGGCCCGAGCGCAAAACAGCACCATCGGACCGATAGATTCTGTCATGCCTGAGAAAACGCATTCCGAGGGCCCTCGACTTTTTCCATTGCCGGAGATAACCGTTCGAACTCGGCCGGAGGGCGATAGCCCAGCGCCGAGTGCAATCGCCTTTGGTTGTAAACGCTGTTCAGGAACCGTCCAATCTCCCGCCGGGCCTGCTCCAGGTCGCGGTATTCGTTGCGATGCACCTCCTCGTACTTCAGCGTCTTCATGAATGATTCGCAGGCCGCGTTGTCCCAAGGATTGCCCTTGCGCGACATGCTGGGCTCGATGTTGTGTTCCTTCAGCAGGCCGATGTAGTCGTTGCTCGCGTACTGAGAGCCTCGATCGGAATGATGCACCAGGCCAGGCACCACAGCGCGGCGTAGCCGCAACCAAACACTGACGGCGTTTCCGATCTCGTAGGATATTGGTTTTCCACGACCATC